>NZ_HE997580.1 GCF_000312545.1 Bartonella senegalensis OS02 | reverse complement strand
ATTTTTTGTTTTTGTTTGCAAGCTTGTGGGGTTCTTGGTGTTTGCCTGTGCATGGTTAGAGATTTCCTCGTTTGTTGGTGTGGCAAGACGGTTTTGGGTGTTGCTGTTCGTGTCGGGGGAGCGGTTCATGGAAGAGAGGGGTGGTCTGTAGGGGTAGGCACGTGGTGTGTGGAAGAGGGGGGTGATGTGCATTGTGCTTGTTTG
>NZ_HE997579.1 GCF_000312545.1 Bartonella senegalensis OS02 | reverse complement strand
GAACAAGTTAATAATGTGATCCAAAAAGTGGAAGATGAAAGCCTTGTGCAGCAAGATAAAGAAACGCAACACATCACCATTGGTAAGGATATAGACGGTGATAAAATCGATATTGCTAACAAAAATAAAGAAAAGCGTACTCTTACGGGGATAAAGGATGCCGCACTCTCAGCGGAGTCAAATGAAGCCGTTATCGGTTCACAGCTTTTT
>NZ_HE997578.1 GCF_000312545.1 Bartonella senegalensis OS02 | reverse complement strand
GATGAAAATATAAAACTCCCCCCTGAAGATATAGCGGAACTCGCGGCGGAACTTTATAAAAAACTGCAAGAGTTGGTTCAAAACATCAACGACACAGAAGAAGTCGAGGCAAGTTTCCCTCTTCTTAGGATTCATCTAAAACGCCAAATTGAAAATGAAAAGCACACTTAAAAGCACCATAAAATTCCATCTAAAACATCATTTAAAATGAAAAA
>NZ_HE997577.1 GCF_000312545.1 Bartonella senegalensis OS02 | reverse complement strand
TCATCACGGTGGATACGTTTAACTTTCATACGCAAACGAAGGGATCTGCCTACAAAATGCGGATCATAACTGATAAAATC
Source organism: Bartonella senegalensis OS02 (assembly GCF_000312545.1). Taxonomy (GTDB): domain Bacteria; phylum Pseudomonadota; class Alphaproteobacteria; order Rhizobiales; family Rhizobiaceae; genus Bartonella; species Bartonella senegalensis. Next base: position 142 of record NZ_HE997577.1, on the reverse strand, counting down.
ACACCATTGACGTCCTGTACATGCCATTTGGAATTGCATTTGTGCACTATATTCAGGTTTGATAGTGCCATCCATATAAAAGCGTAGATGGTTGGTGGAGTGTGGGCATTTGACTTCAACTAAACCGTCCTCCCCAATCAAT
>NZ_HE997576.1 GCF_000312545.1 Bartonella senegalensis OS02 | reverse complement strand
GCTTTCAGCGAAAAATGCTGAAAATGTCTCAAAAACAATTAGGGCATGCTTTAGGTGTAAGCTCTCAACAAATTCAAAAATATGAAATAGGATTAAACCGTGTGAGCGCAGGGCGTTTAAAGGAAATTGCTGATCTCTTGAATGTTCCTATTGCCTTTTTTTATGCTGATCTTGTAACAAAACCCTACCCCGCATACCAGCATGATGAAATCGCATCAAGCAGAG
>NZ_HE997575.1 GCF_000312545.1 Bartonella senegalensis OS02 | reverse complement strand
ACGATACGATTGAAAATGCGTTTCTCAGGGGTAGAATAGTGACGATCCTCACAGAAATAGCCTTTGCGCATGAATTGATAACGCGTGTCGTCCGGATGCTCTTCGGTAAGCCAAGGCTCCACAACGGCATTGGAAATCACGGTTAAAGAATTCGGGTTGATGAGGTCGCGATAATCTGCCTCTTCCGCATCAGGATTCTCGACAGAGAATAACGGCTCATACAGGCGCACT
>NZ_HE997574.1 GCF_000312545.1 Bartonella senegalensis OS02 | reverse complement strand
TTTTAGAGCGTCCTCTTCATGGTCAATGCCCCATTGCATAGCGGGCGTTATATAAGATTGGCTTATTTCCTCTGTTAAGCGCTCTGTCATAAGTTTTAATTTGTAATCCTCATATTTACTTGTAGGCGTTCCCTTGGCTGTTTTACTGAGTACGTTATAAACGTTTGAAGCGGTGACTTTACCTAAACGGGCTTGAAACCACTCTGCTGTTCGTTGTTGCATTTCACACCGCT
>NZ_HE997573.1 GCF_000312545.1 Bartonella senegalensis OS02 | reverse complement strand
TTATTCTCCAATCAATTATTTTATAAGTCTCTGTTTTTTCTCTTTTCATTAACCGTAGAGCACTACTGCTGATGCTCCTGTCCCCATCTGTTAAAATCTAGACCTATGATACCCCATCTCATATCAATTATTCCTCCTAAATGACTGTTTTTTGTTCTCCATACTCATTACCACGTTTAGCCCAATATTCCTCTCTTTGCTTCTTAAATTTTTCTCTCTCTATAAGCGATTGATGTGTTTT
>NZ_HE997572.1 GCF_000312545.1 Bartonella senegalensis OS02 | reverse complement strand
AATGTTTTGCCTGTGGTAAGAGTATCAATAAAAACAGTTCTTCGACTACTCTTTCTATGAACAGAACGGATGGGAAGAGTTAAGTGTGTTCCGCTTACATTCCCGCTCATCATCACTGACACTTCGATGATGCAGGAAAAGAGTATCAAAAGCTAAAAGGCAGCACAATGTGCCGCCTTTTTGTGAAAGTAAATGGAATAAAACAAGGTTTGTTTTATAACTTTATATCACCCTTCGCGATTGTACATTAAAACTGATAG
>NZ_HE997571.1 GCF_000312545.1 Bartonella senegalensis OS02 | reverse complement strand
GAAACAGGATCGAGCACATCACAAAATATGACCAAAGTTGATTGGGACAAAAAAAGGATCAATGTGGGCTGTTTCTGGATCTGGCATCAAAACCATGTCGGATTCATTGATTGTTTTCCATCCAGAAATTGAAGAACCGTCAAACATAACGCCATCGCTAAATGTATCTTCACTGATTTCTGCAATATCCATGGTAACGTGATGCAACTTTCCTCGTGGATCGGTAAAGCGTAAATCAACAAAGCGGATGTCATTGTTGTCAAT
>NZ_HE997570.1 GCF_000312545.1 Bartonella senegalensis OS02 | reverse complement strand
GTAGTTTGACACTAGGTTTTGTACTAAGTGGGAAGAGGTGGGATTAGATAGGAATACGTGATAATTTATTGTTTTTATGTATAAAATTTAGCATTAAATGCGTGTTTTGTCAAAATGAATTTTGACACCTAAAATTGCAAAAAATGGTAAAAAAGAGCGAAAATCGGAATTTGAGCGTAAAAATGAGAAAAGGCTTTGAAAGGTCTTTGAAAATCCTTTGAAGATTTTTAAAAAGTCTGTGAAAGCCCAGAAAACCGCCTTTGAAGACCCTTTGAAAAAAATCCGAT
>NZ_HE997569.1 GCF_000312545.1 Bartonella senegalensis OS02 | reverse complement strand
CCTCCTCCAGCACCCTCTTTTACTCACCAACCCCTTCCACAGCCAAAACCACTTCACAAGCAAGCAACCCACAAATCACCACGCACCAGATACACCCTCATTCTTGAACGCATTTCTTCACCATACTTTCCACCCCATCTTGTAATCGACTCCTCCCACCAGCCTCCCCCCCAAAACCACCTCACCAATACCCAATCTACAAAACTCCAAGCAAAAACGGCATTCCCGCCCTTCAGCGTACTTCTTCACCCCTCCTCTTCACGCATCACCCAATATACTCTCTCTTTACCACACCGACATCCAATCACAGT
>NZ_HE997568.1 GCF_000312545.1 Bartonella senegalensis OS02 | reverse complement strand
TAGAGAACATCGTGGAATATAAGAGGTTTTCGTTGTTTAGAGGGGAGACAAATGTTTGGAGATCTGATTTCAGCATTGTCTCTCTTTTGTGTTTTCATAAGTTTATGGAATCGTGCGCTTACCGTCTCTTTTTTTACAGTTTTTACGAGGACAAGAAAAATTTGATGGACTGGTGCCTTTAATTGCCCAAATGCATGATGATGCAAAAAAGGCAAAAGCTATTTTGGCAGCAGTACAGCCATTATCACCGCTTGATCAATTGCTTACCTTTAAAAAGAAGACTTAAGTTGATCTGAAAAGGAGATAAGAGCGGAAAAAATAGCGCTTAAACTGACGA
>NZ_HE997567.1 GCF_000312545.1 Bartonella senegalensis OS02 | reverse complement strand
AAATTCTAAGCATTGTTAATGGGGTAGATGATGTTATCCAAATCTTTCGTATAAATCCTTCTGAAAAGAGTTGTGAAGACATTTCTGAAGAAATTGCAGACGCATATGTAGAAGAAAATATCGACAGTCTCTATGAAGAGAGTGAGGTTCATGACTTTGTACGCGAAAGTGATGCCTACAATAGTTTTTTAGATGATTTAGCAAGAGAAAAATATAATGATGAGGTCTACGGTACCTATGAACAACAGCACCGTTTGCGTCCTTGTGATGTGCTTTAAAACTCTGAAGGGCGTTTGAAAAAGCGCCCCCTTTAATCCATCAATTCCATCAATATGAGGTCCGTAATGGAAAAGCTTATTGCTATT
>NZ_HE997566.1 GCF_000312545.1 Bartonella senegalensis OS02 | reverse complement strand
GCAACCTCTAAAAGCGCAGCATTTTCTTTATCTGCCTGCACCACAACCGCATCAATGGCGCTATAACCCAAAAGCTCCGCCGCCCGTAACCGATGCGCCCCCGCAATCAACGTATAATGCCCCTCTTTCGCATTGGGTGTATGGCGCACGGTAATAGGGTTCATCAACCCTTCTCGTGCCATCGATTGGGCAAGCGCCTTGGCATGCTCATCATCAACAGGGCGTATACGCTCCGGTACAACAATCAAATCTAACGCAATCTCTTGAAACCGTGCCATTATCCAACCGCCTTGTCCATTTCTCGTAAAAACAAATCCATCGCACGCCCCACCCATCTTCGATAGGCTCTAGCAAAGACTGGTTCCATTAATCGTCGATTAATCACTTGAAGTGACAGAGAAATAGAAGTCCGTTGCCGTTCTTGTATAGCGACAATACGCCGCCGCGGAACCTCAAACTGATAATGCAAAATATGAAT
>NZ_HE997565.1 GCF_000312545.1 Bartonella senegalensis OS02 | reverse complement strand
CTTTTATCCATTATTCCGATGTTTGCACTTTATTACTTTTTTATCATGCGAGTGAAGCTATACTGCAGAGTGAGGCGAGAACTGAAAAAAGTGATTGCTGAGCGTGATGCAGTGATGTGGCAGAGTGCAGAGAAAAAAGAACACGATCAATAAGAAGAAAATAGGATTTGACAAAACATCACTCTCCTTCTTTCTTTTAAAGAAGAAGCTATGGCTTTGTTAGAAAAAGGTTTTGTGAGCAAAAAATGATAAAAGAATATCCTCTCTCTTTTTTCGCTCTGCATCTTTATGCGCATCGTAGCTTTCTGAAACGCTCTCTTTATAACCTTTATAACAATGCTGGTGAGAGTGGAGGCTGTGAGAGTGGAAAACTGGTGTTATGGCTATGCCATTCCTGTTGACGAGCTTTCTATCGGTCTATGTTTTTATTTTGACATGTTTTTTATTGATGCTTCTTATCGCGGTTCTTAGTGTCATATTGATCGGTCAAGTGCAAAAAACATTCAAAGCCTAGAAGAAA
>NZ_HE997564.1 GCF_000312545.1 Bartonella senegalensis OS02 | reverse complement strand
TTACTTTGATTTTTCTTTATAGAGCTGCCAAGCGCCACCTAGTGACAGGGTGGATGTTTTGGAGGTGGGTCGTATCGTATGGCATTCTTGCCACCTACTTCTGGTTTGTTTCTGCCGGTGTGGCGAGTGGAGCTGTTCGCTTGGAGTGGTTATTGAAGGGGGCGGTGTTTTCCTGCATTTTTGCTGCTATCCTTGGTTCGTTGCATCTGGACGTAAAGAGTCTGCCTGCCCCCTGGGGGGTGTTTTTGAAGGTAGTGGCTTTTTCCTGCATTTGGGGACTTATCCTTTTGTTTGTTTCTTTGGGAGCGGGGCATCTTGGTTTGAGTTGGCTTTGTTTGATTCTTGAATGAGAAGTAGGCGCTCGGCATCAGTGCATTTCTCTGCCTTTTTCTTTATGAGGGAGAAAGGTGTGTTCTTGTGGTGGGGGAGATATTCTTGCGATAGGCGGTGTTTTGGTGCATTGGGAGTGTTGTCCTTTGGCTGTGATTATGGAGAGCGCTTTGGCTTTCGAGGGGACGGCGTGCGTTGAGAGCGCGGGGACTTTCTTCTTGAAAGGATAGGCGTTTTGCTGCATGACGGCTATTCTCTTTGATTTTACTGCTGTGGGGGGCTTGATGCCCCAGAGTTCGTGGTTTTTGCCATTTTGGGTGCTGTTCTGTCTTTTTGCTG
>NZ_HE997563.1 GCF_000312545.1 Bartonella senegalensis OS02 | reverse complement strand
AGGAATACCTGCTTTTAAAAAGCTTTAGGGTTCTCACTTTAGTAAAACAAAGAGCCATTTTACAATTGCTCTCTGATCAAAATGAAAGTTTTTAAAAGCACGCACGAGGCTGCTATTCCCGTTTTTAACTTCCTCTCCCTTAAAGGATAAAAGTTCCTGCCATCACAATCTCTCCTGTAACATAGCTGCTTAAAGAGAAAGCTTTGGTGGAAACATATTCTGATACTCAGAATTTCTATTTAAGTATAAAAGTTATAAAGATAAATGCGATTAATCCCTGCTGTTACTTAGCAAGCTAAAATGCTTTTATTTGCTTTAGCAAACAAGAGTTAATGCGTGAAAGAGTGAGGCTATCCTTTAAATTCTACAGGCTCTGCTTTTCTCATTCTTTTTGATTGAATGAAAAACACACTGCCTCTCATAAAGGCAAAACTGTTTTAATTTTTATTGTAAATCCCCTGAAATTACTTTATGAATTAAGGGATGTTTTGGTCGTATACGCAACGACCAAGAGGGTCTTGAAAGCCCGAAAACTCAAACATAAGAATGAGCCCGCTCTGCGGGTATCCCGGGATTCCGGGAGATTTTGCTATGTCCAGGTGCTTTAAGCACTAAAAGCAAAAAAAGCTGATTTGAGTTCAGTACTTTCAAGCTCCCGGAATACCAATGCGAGGGCGCTCGCAACCGGTGGGGGAAAATGCAAACCAAAAATCTTCATAATGACATTTTCATTGACAAATTCGTTGGCAAAAAAATTC
>NZ_HE997562.1 GCF_000312545.1 Bartonella senegalensis OS02 | reverse complement strand
TTTTAAGCTTGATCAGACGGGTGTAGCTCTAGGGATCAGTGCTGTAAGTGAATTAATGGATGGAGATATTTATATCGGTGGTTTTGGCAGTTATGATCAAGCACGTGTTGCCCATGCACGAGGTGGTGTAAGCGGCATAAATACTTATAGCATTGGAGCTTATGCAACTTATTTTGATCAGAGTGGCTGGTATCTAGATGGTGTTTTAAAATACAATCAATATCAGAATACTCTCAAGGCTGTTTCAACGAATGGTCTAGCCATTGAAGGAAATTATAATCAGTGGGGATTTGGTACGTTATTTGAAGGGGGTTATCGTTATAAGGCGACGATTAGCAGTTGGATGCAACCTTATGCACAATTCAGCTGGTTGCATGTTGAAGGGAAAGAGATCAAGCTCTCGAACGAGATGACGGGTGATATGAATCCCTTTACGTCCTTACGTAGTGAGGTTGGTTTATCTGCGGGATATGAATTTTGCTCAGGTAGAGATGTTACTTCTATGGCTTATATTACGGCTGCTTGGGTACGTGAGAATAAAGATGGCAATCACACGACGATTAATAAGCTGCATAAATTTGTCACAGACTTATCTGGAAACTTTGGTAAATTAGGGGTTGGTTTGAGCAGTTTAGTGAGTGAGAAACTCAAACTTTATGGGGAAATGCAGTATGTTAAAGGAGAGAAGATGAAGCAGTCATTCCAAGGTATTTTAGGGGTACGCTATAGTTTTTAAGGATGTGGCTTGACTTCATTTTCTGATCGTTTTT
>NZ_HE997561.1 GCF_000312545.1 Bartonella senegalensis OS02 | reverse complement strand
GTACGTACGTACGTACGTACGTACGTACGTACGTACGTACGTACGTACGTACGTACGTACGTACGTACGTACGTACGTACGTACGTACGTACGTACGTACGTACGTACGTACGTACGTACGTACGTACGTACGTACGTACGTACGTACGTACGTACGTACGTACGTACGTACGTACGTACGTACGTACGTACGTACGTACGTACGTACGTACGTACGTACGTACGTACGTACGTACGTACGTACGTACGTACGTACGTACGTACGTACGTACGTACGTACGTACGTACGTACGTACGTACGTACGTACGTACGTACGTACGTACGTACGTACGTACGTACGTACGTACGTACGTACGTACGTACGTACGTACGTACGTACGTACGTACGTACGTACGTACGTACGTACGTACGTACGTACGTACGTACGTACGTACGTACGTACGTACGTACGTACGTACGTACGTACGTACGTACGTACGTACGTACGTACGTACGTACGTACGTACGTACGTACGTACGTACGTACGTACGTACGTACGTACGTACGTACGTACGTACGTACGTACGTACGTACGTACGTACGTACGTACGTACGTACGTACGTACGTACGTACGTACGTACGTACGTACGTACGTACGTACGTACGTACGTACGTACGTACGTACGTACGTACGTACGTACGTACGTACGTACNNNNCGTACGTACGTACGTACGTACGTACGTACGTACGTACGTACGTACGTACGTACGTACGTACGTACGTA
>NZ_HE997560.1 GCF_000312545.1 Bartonella senegalensis OS02 | reverse complement strand
GGTGCTAAGGTATCTATTCTTATCCGCCCATTGAGAAACCGTATACGGTGGGTCCGGTTGTCTTGCATCATTGGCATTGGCGAAAAATTCTTTAACAGCATTCTCATCCATTATTCATTCTTTGCTTGCCCCAAAAACGCTCTCATTCTGGAGGTTGAGGATCATGATAAGGAACTGGAATATGAACAGCTTCAAGCAAAGCCTTTCGTATGTAATAATCAATGGCACCTATCAGGCTTGCAGCATCACACCCAACCTGTGCAGCAATGCTGCTCCAAAACGGTGCGGGAAATTCAACATGGCATCACGGTGTGCTCTTCCAAACTCACGGGCGGCTCTCTTTACTTCTTCACGGTCAACGGTTGTTTCGCGCAAACGTTCAAGGGCAATCTTTTCGCTTTCAAGGGCAACTTGCATTCGCTCCAGTTTAATTTTGTATTCGTTGGCACCCTCTGATGAGATTTGTTTGATCTTTGTCCGCGGTTGACCATCTGGTGCTAAAAATGGGGTAGGGCGCTTTGTTGGATTCTCATTCCATATGGCTGTTGCAAGCGCTTCATTAACAGAACCATCTTCAAAAAGAGCTGTGTCAAATTTACCTGTTTTAAAACGCGAAACCACCGCATTGGGCGAAACACGCATCTTTTTTGCAAAGGCACGAAGCGATAAACCTTTTCGAGATTTCTTAGTCATTTTTGCTCCTTGCTTTCTTCTGTCCCCTAAGAAGTAAGGAATTACGGCGTATCAGGATAAAGAGAGATTTATGGTACCAACTGAAGCTTCAATATGATAAGAAAATACTTCACAC
>NZ_HE997559.1 GCF_000312545.1 Bartonella senegalensis OS02 | reverse complement strand
GAAAGTTAGTTATTATAGCGACAGTGAGTTTTGTTTTTGCAACACTAAACTTAGCAAGAAGCCAGGATACCGAAGAAAGAGATATTTCTGTTCTGGCAAATAAGATACATAAATCTATAACAGGAGAAACTCGATCAAAAAAAGTCCCAGAGAAAAAAGAAGATGATGGTACTTTGTTATTTCCAAATCCACAACATATCTACGATCAAAAGAAACAAGATGATATTAGTAAAGAGACCCCTAACTTATTTAAAGAAACTATGAAAAACGAAAGTTATCTTCGCAGCACTCCCGTAAATGACGCGCGCGACGCTATTGATTATCGCAGTCAATATGCAGCAGTCATAGATAAAGTCGTGGCTTTGCAGGCTTTTAAGGAAACAGAAAAACGTTTTGAACAAATTGCAGGCATCTTGCTCGAAATAAAGGATATGGACGATTTAAAAGGCGTTTCCGAATTGCAATTGCGCATGAAGGGGATGCTAGCCGTGATCCAAAATGAAGCAACCAAACTGCAAATGGTCACGCATTTACGCAACACCGAACAAGCACTTATTGATCGGCTAAAACGTAAGCGCAATGTGCAAATTCTTCAGAAAAGCAATACAAAAATGCCAACTATTCGCACAAGTGCAATAGAATTTTTTACAATAATTTCATCTAAGTACCCGTTTCCCTATGAATATAAAACAGTAACTTGAAACGTAATATCCTGTTTTGTTCCCACAATTCTGTAGGACGAACAAAAGTTTGAATGTATTTCGAAACACTTTTGATGAAAATGCTTGCGATAAAATCATAAATGCAAATGAAATGCATAACATACGACAAT
>NZ_HE997558.1 GCF_000312545.1 Bartonella senegalensis OS02 | reverse complement strand
CGTATTCCACCAGAGAAATTAAGTCCAGATATACCAGCCTTTTGCAGCTTGTGTTGGTAAGTGACATCCGCATGAAGGGCAAAATTATGAGAGAGTTGGGCATTAACACCAAAACCACCTTCAACGGAAGCTCCCATAGAATCGAGATGGAAAGCATCCCCAATCTGTATTGTGCTGTTGTCACCAAAAGCTTTCATCAGATTCACTTTACCGTAGAAAGACGTGGTAGAACCTTTTTCAACAGAAGATATCGTTTGTGTCAAACGCCCCCCAACACGGAGCAGCCATTGATGAGGATTGCCCATATCTACGTTAAAGCCATCAACATCTGAGAGGGTGCTAAATGTAAGGTGCTGATAAACAAGTTGCGCTTGTGGCTCAAACAGCAATCCTTTTGTATCGGTTGTTAGTTTATGTCCAATGGTAGCGGAGGCACTTAGTGTACTCGAGCCATCCAATTCTGCAGTGTTCCCAATGAGAGCGTTGGTGATATTTCCCTTCAGAGTTCCGTAAGAGAACAGTGCATTGGCATACACGCCACTGTTATGTTGAACATTCCCATATGCAGCCAGTGACCATTTGTCGAGTGTACTCTTATCAGCACCTGCCATTCCTTTTGGGGTGAAAGCTAGCTTTCCGTATATTCCTAAAAGACCAAAATTTGCGGTGATGTTTTGATTTTCTATTGCGGCTAATGCAGCACCTGCTTGCACGGCAGTATATTGAATATCAGCTCCATAGCCATAGTGTAATGGACTGCGGTTAGAGGATAATGTGATTTTGTTGCCATAGGAAGATAAGAAGATCGCACCCCTTTTATTAATTTTTTTATGATCCTTTGCTTCAAAGAGTGCTGCACGTATATTATCTAACAGGGTGTTCTGACTATTGATATCAGCAATTCCAGCTGAGAATAGAG
>NZ_HE997557.1 GCF_000312545.1 Bartonella senegalensis OS02 | reverse complement strand
CGTGATATCGGTATTGATCTGGTCGCTACAATCCGTGATCAAGGAGGTTATGCGGCTATTCAATGTAAATGCTATGATGCTGCTCACATCATTAAAAAAGAAGATATTAATAGCTTTATCGCTGCCTCTGGGAAGAAAATATTCACGCGTCGTATTCTAGTTGATAGTACCGAAAGCAATTGGAGTGATAATGCGAACAATACGTGTGATGGTCAAGAGGTTCGTATTCAACAGATTAATCTGTTTGATTTAGAAAACAGTCAAATCGATTGGGGGGCTTATAAAGAAAGAGGACAAGCCGTCCTTAAAGAGCAACCGAAAAAAAGCTTTTAGATCATCAAAAAGAAGCGCTTGAAAGAGTTTGTGAAAGTTTGCAAGAAGCAGACCGTGGCAAGCTTATTATGGCATGTGGGACGGGTAAGACTTTCACAAGCCTTAAGATAGCAGAAACCATTGCAGGAAAAGGCAAGCGTGTGTTGTTTCTGGTACCCTCCCTTGCTTTGATGTCACAAACAATCCGTGAATGGACCATTGATACAGAAATCCCCTTGCGTTCCTTTGCCGTGTGTTCGGATACACAAGTGGGCAAGCGTCGTAAAAGTAAAAATGATGATGAAGCTGGTCTTGATGCTTCTGATCTCGTCTTACCGGCAACAACGGATGCAAAAGAACTTGCCCGTAAAGCCAATAAGACCTCTCTTGATGTGATGACCGTAGTCTTTTCGACCTATCATTCTATTCAAGTGATTTCCGATGCGCAAAAGGAATATGATTTACCCGAATTTGATCTAATCATTTGTGATGAAGCCCATAGAACAACTGGGATTGTTTTAGGAACAGACAAGCATGAATCTGAGTTTATCAAAGTTCATGACAACAGCATTATTCGAGGAAAAAAACGCCTCTACATGACAGCAACCCC
>NZ_HE997556.1 GCF_000312545.1 Bartonella senegalensis OS02 | reverse complement strand
TCCACCAGAAAAACTGGTTCCAGAAAAACCAGCCTTTGTCAGCTTCTGCTGATAACTCAAATCACCGTGAAGCGTAAAGTTTGAAGACAACCGTGCATGAAAGCCCAATCCAGTTTCTACAGAAGAACCAAAAGCACCCAACTGGAACGCGTCTTTAAAATGGACAAATTGTTTGTTCCCAAAATTATGCGCAACATGCAACTTACCATAGAGAGAAACACCACGCGCTTCGTCGCTTGCAGCAAGGGTCTTGGTTAAACGTCCACCAACGCGCATCGTCCATTGATCCAATTTCCCCAGTTCAATCTCAAAATCATCAATATCACGCGCCTTATCAAACTGGATATGTTGATAAATAGCCTGGACTTGCGGAGCAAAAACAAATCCCTCTTCTCCTACCATAAACGCTTTACCAGCAATTACTGAAGCACTGAAAGGTTTTCCCTTTAATGTGGCCGTCTTACCGCGTGCAACAGTGTGAACATCTCCCTTAAACAAACCATAGGATAAAAGACCATCCACATAAAAATCCGTATCACACCGCAAACCACCATAGGCTGTAACAGACCATTTATCAAAGGCACTTTTTTGGCTTTGTTCAACCTCTAAAGGTTGCAAAGAGAGTCTCTCATAAGTGCCTATAATCCCAAAAGAGGTTTTACTATAGTCACCCTCGACCGTTTTTAGCAAAACACCGGCTTCGACTGCATTATAGCCAAGCTCCCCTCCATAACCATATTCCAACACAGAAAGATCAGACACATAATTGTATTGACCGCCATAACCACGCACAAAAAGAGCAGGGTTTTCCTCACTTTGCAAAGCTCCACCAGAAACAATGCGTAGAGCTTCTAACCGCTTAGCTTGATTGCTAACATGCATTAAACCGCTCTGAAACAAAGCATTAGGCAAAAGCAGATACGTCGGAACTTGCGG
>NZ_HE997555.1 GCF_000312545.1 Bartonella senegalensis OS02 | reverse complement strand
CAATAACTCTTATTTACTCAATGATTTTAGAAACGATACCTGCACCAACAGTACGACCACCTTCACGGATAGCAAAACGAAGCTTCTCTTCCATGGCAATCGGAACAATCAGAGACACATCCATAGCTACATTATCACCAGGCATAACCATCTCTGTACCTTCTGGCAACGTAACAATTCCCGTCACATCCGTGGTACGGAAGTAAAACTGTGGACGATAATTCGTGAAAAACGGCGTATGACGACCACCTTCATCCTTCGTCAAAATGTAAGCTTCTGCTTTAAATCTCGTATGAGGTGTAACCGACGCAGGCTTCGCCAAAACTTGTCCACGCTCAATCCCTTCACGATCAATCCCACGAAGCAGCGCTCCAATATTATCACCGGCTTGCCCTTGATCCAAAAGCTTACGGAACATCTCAACACCTGTAACTGTCGTCTTAGATGTTGGACGAATGCCGATAATCTCAACTTCCTCACCAACTTTAATCACACCACGCTCAACACGACCCGTCACAACAGTTCCACGACCTGAAATCGAGAAAACATCTTCAATCGGCATCAAAAAGGGCTGATCAACAGGACGCTCAGGCGTCGGTATATAATTATCAACTTCACTCATCAAAAGACGAACTGCATCTTCACCAATGCTTTTATCTTTATCTTCAAGCGCTGCCAAAGCAGAACCTTTAACAATCGGAATATCATCTCCTGGGAAGTCATATTTGGATAACAGCTCCCGAACTTCAAGCTCAACAAGCTCCAAAAGCTCAGCATCATCAACCTGATCAACCTTATTGAGAAAAACAACAATCGCTGGAACACCAACCTGACGGGCAAGAAGAATATGCTCACGTGTCTGAGGCATCGGACCATCGGCAGCAGAAACAACCAAAATTGCGCCATCCATCTGCGCCGCTCCCGTAATCATGTTTTTCACATAATCCGCATGACCTGGACAATCAACATGTGCATAGTGGCGCTTCTCTGTTTCATATTCAACATGCGCCGTAGAAATGGTAATTCCACGTGCACGCTCCTCAGGGGCCGCATCAATTTGGTCATAGGCTTTAAATTCACCAAAATACTTGGTAATCGCTGCCGTTAATGAGGTCTTCCCATGGTCAACGTGACCAATCGTACCAATATTAACATGCGG
>NZ_HE997554.1 GCF_000312545.1 Bartonella senegalensis OS02 | reverse complement strand
AAGAAAAGAAAGACGCGATTATTGATTTACCTGAGATATTTTATAAAGATGATGAGCGTTTTTATGGTGAGACAGCAATACATTTTTATAAACTGCAATCAATGCTTCAAGTTTAAGGAATTTCTCATTTTGACTCGATAAGGTAAAGAAATATTCTGTACAGCTTTTTTCATGGGCTCTCCTTGTTAGACGTGTTGCTTTGAAAGGTAAGTGACAGACAAAGATTATAAAATTTAATTTTTTCATCAAGAGCTTTACGAATGTGCCAAATAAAATGCTTTCTTTATATATTTTTGATTTTCATAACAAACTTCCTTTCAAAGATATGGCAAATATAGCATGAATGAGATGGTTATTAACCATGCAATGTCTCTTTTTAAATCGATGCATGGGAGAATAGCTTATTTTTTTAAGAAAGATTTTTAGCAATCCCAAATTTCGTTTCTCATTCGGTAACTATTTGTGTAGAGTCTTCATAATAAAATATTGATTCATAACTTATCTCTTTCCTGTTGTATTCGAGCATCTAATAAAGTAGAAATTTTTCATTTCAAATCGGTTCATGATAAATCGATAAAAGCTGTTTGCTTGCATATCACAAGCAGGATTGCTGTGTAGATAAAAGCAAGAAAAGAGTAAGTATCTTTCATGAACTGTTTCAATGCCAGAGAAGTTTCACCATTTTGAGTTGGTAAATAGAATGAGGATGTTGGCGTTTCCCTTTATCAGTTTAAGGATGGAGAGATATAATTTAGGATATATTTTACAACAACAGCTATGGCTTCTTTGGGTTGAGTTTTCTTAAGACATATATTGTCATCAACGGCTGATCAGTAATGTACAGATTCAATTCATTCAGTTTGCTTCTTTATCTTCAAGGATATGGAAAGATCACTTTCGTTATGCAATAACTGGAAAACATCTCGTTTAGTATAAGAAATGTTTCTTATTTTTATAAAAGAGTTGATATAAATGAAGCATTGAATAGCTGTAATTTCTCTTTCTCATGCACACCTTGCAGTAAAATTTAGCTTTCTTTAAGTTTGTCATGGCAAGAGAGAGCCGCTTCAAAAAACTTCTGAGGAAGATGAAGTTTTTATTTATTGTCTTCGATGTGCAATGTGTTTTGGTCAGGTTCTTCGAACAATAGAGTTTCAATGTATAATTAAAGATAA
>NZ_HE997553.1 GCF_000312545.1 Bartonella senegalensis OS02 | reverse complement strand
GCATTTTGTCATTTATTAACTAAGAAGCGTTAGTTTAAAAACGCCTTATGAGTTTCTATCACTCAAACGGTTATGACCATGTTCTGTTATGCTTTTAATAAGCGTGCATATCTCTGCAACTCAAAACAAATTGCACCAAAACCCTGCTTGATTTAAATTGTGTGAAGCCCCCTCCCCCATACATATATTGTTAACCATGTAACCAAAACTGTTTAGTAAGTCAATGTTTATGGCAACAATATTCCCAGTTAATGCCTTAATACATCCATCAATAAGAGAGAATAAATTCTCTGCTCACCCCTATCCTGCACTCGATAACGCGCATAAATAAACTACAGATCATGCTCTTCATTTGCATCCCTTAGTCAAAAGTTATCATAGCAAACAATAAAGAAATCTCTTTTGAAGTCTTAAGACAACCACGCAAAACTCTTTTTATGGCCTTCTCATCAAGGAACTTTTCTCCAAAAGCAAATGATCTGAGTAACTTTGTAATAAAGAGTTTTGTCAGTCTTGTCAGTTCACTCTAGACCCTATAGCATTTTTTTCAAATGGTAAAAAATAAAAACATTATTTTTCAATTTTCAAGATACAACTTATTAAAACAGACATAACAAATAAATACAACTGTAAATATATATTTGTCAGTTTGTGTCTGTAAATTGAACTGACAAAAGTGATCATTTCAATGATTCATAAAACCTATCAAAATGATCATTCTGATGTTTTTAAACACGTAGTGCATTTATCTTGATTAACGCATCAAATAAATAGCAAATTTCACTACTGTGCTGATCTGACTTGCATCATAGGCTGTGGATACATAGCCTTTTAAAATCCCTTTTGAAAAAATTTATCCGTTTTTGTCCATTTTTCTGCATTTTTTTCTCAATTCATCCAAAATGGATTTAATAAGCTTCATTTGGATTCTTTTGAAGAGAATTAACCCTCTCATACCAAAATGGAGCTCTGTTATAATATGCTTCAATCTGTTAAGTCTGATAACAAACAAGTCACGCTACGCTCTCTCTTACAATCTTATCGTGATCAAGCAAAATCACCCCGTGAATTGGGAACGCTGTTTGAAAACCTTGTGAAGGATTATTTCTCTGAAGACCCCTTACAAAAGCAGGAATACGAAAAGGTTCAGACTTATTCGGAATGGGCTGAGGAGCATGATGAAGATAGG
>NZ_HE997552.1 GCF_000312545.1 Bartonella senegalensis OS02 | reverse complement strand
TTATAATGATAATTTATTGTTTTGCATATTGTATGAGAGCCGCGAAGACTGTTAAGATTCTCTCATTTCAATCCTGTTGATATTGCATCAATCAAAACCACTTGTTTGTACAGAACAAGCGGGGCTGGTGTGTGAGTAAAATTGTAAAAAAAGGATTAAAATACCTCTTATGAATCGTCTCAAGCGCCAAGGATTGTAACAACATTGGGAGCTGGCAAAGAGAATGATGGTGTGCCATGTGCTCCTTCACAAGCGTAAAGATGGCAGCGTTCAATGGCTTTATCTTTGTACCTTTCACGGGCGGTGCTGCGAAAGGGGCTTGGGAGCGTTGAGAGATGTCTCTTGAAAACAAGCCCGTGAATTAGCAATGCAATGGCGTTCTGTTTTACGTGAGGGTTGTGATCCATTAAAGATACGCAACAAACAAAAGTTTGAGGCAATGCGTAATTTATTATTTAAAAGATATCGCTTTGGATGCTTTTGAAAGTCGGAAAGCTGAACCAAAAGATGATGGTAAAGATGGGAACTGGTTTTTATCTTTAAAACTTCATATTCTCCCCAAATTAGGCTGTCTACCCGTTTCAGAGATTACCCAAACGAGAGATACTCAATATCCTTGCCCTTCTCTAGCATGTAAAAGCCAAGATAGCTGGTAAAGCTCTCATGCGTCTTGATCTCTGTTTCAAACATGCTGCGGTGTTGGGCGTAGATGTTGATTGACAAGCAACAAAAAAGCAAAAGCTCTTTTGGTAAACAAAGCCATAAAGTCATAAATTTTCCAGCAATGGAGTGGAGAGATATACAAGCTTTTTACAAAACACTTTGCCAAATAACAACCATAACATAATTGGCTTTGCGTTTGCTTATCCTTACAGGGGTTCGTACTAATCCCTTGCGTCATATTCGTGACAATCAGGTTGATGGGAATATCTGGACAATTTCTGCTGAAGGTATGAAAGAAAAGCGTGATACCGCAATTTACACTTAATGAAAGCGCAAGTTTTATGCTTATGAGGGTAGCAAGTTGTTAACATCATTGCTCTTTACGAGCTCAAAATTTTGCGACAACCTTTGACACTTGAGATGGTTCATAAAAAGCATTTTTACCACTTTCTTAAGGAGTTTTCACTTATATGCCAACTCTGTTTGTGAGATGCAAGGATTTGGTTTTGCTTGATTCACTATAGAAGTGATTTGAAATGAGAAAATCTTAAGATGCTTGTCACACTCATTCAAGTTGAAAAATAATAAATTA
>NZ_HE997551.1 GCF_000312545.1 Bartonella senegalensis OS02 | reverse complement strand
CATTAGGCATAACCAAATAACTTGCTACTTGTGGAACAAGGGCTTTGATTTTTGCTTCTTTATCAAGAGTGGCATTCTGTAAACGGAAATCCCAAAAACTTTCATTTTCTCCCACGAGACTTTGAGAAACATTCGCTTTGCCATGGCTAGATTTTGGTCCATAGGCATTGAGTATATATTTATAGGGTAAACCACCCATTGTGGTGTAGCCATTTGCTAGTTTGAAGGAATTTTCCTCTGCTTTTCCAGAGACTTGAACGAGTGAAACACCACGGGTATTTAAAGAAATAGCACTGCCTTCTTTTGATCTTTTATCCTTTGAAAGACTTTTGAAATGCAGTGTTGTGATACCTGATACATTGCCATGAACAAGAAGACGATCAGTTTTTTGTTGTTCTTTTGGTAGACCGTTACTCCATTCGGTATTGAAATAAATCTTTGCATCACCCTTCGCATTATAGACGGTTGCTAGATTAGAAGCTGTATTTTCCTGTAGTTTAGAATTTTCAGCTGTTTGTGCCTTTCCTACATGCAAGGTTTGATAATGGTCATTTACCAATTTATGGGGCGTATTGAACACAATAGAACTATTATTAAGGTTTAGTAATGACACAACAGATTGTGCGCGTTGCTTAATATCAAGCAGCGTGTAATCAAATAGGCTAAACTCATCTGCTATTTCAAATAAACTAATCTTCAGGTACCATTTGCTGTTATTACTCAGATTAAAAACTGTTGTATTTTGAGGGAATGTTTTTGCTCTTCCTTCCATAATTGAATTATCAGCGTTCAATGTAAAAGTAGCAGGCTCAGTATTACCTGGCACGGTTTTATTTTTTAATAACATATCAGAACGAATTTCTGAGTTTTTAAGATGCACCTCATTACTAACAGCTTTTGAATGATACGGTCCCACAATACCAACACCATCTCTCACAAAAAGTTTTGTGTTGTTAAGAATTGCCTTATTTATAACTTCTTCACCCTCTTTTAGTCTGGAGCTTAGAATGTAGTCAAAAATAATACCATAAGCTCTACCATGTTCTGTAACATTTATGACTGAATCTTCAACACGGATTGTACCGCTTGTAAGTGATAAACCACGCTCTTTTGCCTCTCCTACAATCCCTTTTGCATTAAGATTTCCACCCCCTGTTGCAGCAAGCAAAGTGATGCCTGTGTGCAGTATTGAGTTTGTAATAGTCAAACGAGCTTTGTTCGCGATTACTGCATCATATTCACCGCGCACAAAAACATTATTAAGGTTTTTTTCTTCTCCCTCAGTTGTACGAACTGTAGGGATTT
>NZ_HE997550.1 GCF_000312545.1 Bartonella senegalensis OS02 | reverse complement strand
TATTAGGCATAACCAAATAACTTGCTACTTGTGGAACAAGGGCTTTGATTTTTGCTTCTTTATCAAGAGTGGCATTCTGTAAACGGAAATCCCAAAAATTCTCATTTCCTCTTACGTGGCTTTGTGCAACATTTGCTTCTCTACTGCTGGATGTCGCTGTTCCTTTCACATCTTTTTCAATTTCTACAACAATGCCCCCTAATACAAGATGGCTCGTATTGGTTGTTGGAGCGCTTTCTTTTGGTTCTTGAGATATCTCTCCCAAATAGCTTTGAGTGCTATCTGCCTTGCCACGACTTGATTTTGGTCCATAGGCATTGAGTGTATATTTATAGGGTAAACCACCCATTGTGGTGTAGCCATTTGCTAGTTTGAAGGAATTTTCCTCTGCTTTTCCAGAAACCTGAATGAGCGAGACACCACGCGCATTCAAGGGAACAGCGCTGCCTTCTTTTGCTTTTTCGCTTTTCAAAACATTACTGATATGAACTGTTGTGGTGCCTGATACATCACCATGGACAAGAAGGCGATCAGCTTTTTGCTGTTCTTTTGGTAGACCATTATTCCATTCGATATTGAAATAAATATTTGCATCGCCTGTTGCATTGTAAACAGCTTTCGTAGCAGAATTCCTATTTCCTTCTGATCTAGAACCCTCAGTTGTCTGTACCTTTCCTACACTCAAGATTTGATATTGGTCTTTTGCCAATTCATGGGGCTTATTAAACACGATAGAGCTATTACTAAGGTTCAGTACGGAAACGGTAGAAAGTGCGCGTTGCTTAATGTCATGAAGCTTATAACTAAATACACTCGCATCACGATCTATGTCGTATCGACTGACATTTAAATACCATTTGCTCTTATTGCTCAAATTAAAAACTGTCGTATTTTCTTTTAAGGTCCTTGCTCTTCCTTCCATAACCGAATTATCGGCGGTTAATATGAAAGTGACAGGATGAGGATCTGAGTCTGTTGCCTTTTTTACATGGTTTTTCAATAATACATCAGAACGAATTTCTGAATTTCTAAGTTGAACCTCAGCAACAGACTTTGAAGACAATGGTCCTACAATAGCGCTACCATTTCTCACAAAAAGTTTTGTATTATTAAGAATTGCTTTATTTACAACTTCATCACCCTCTTTTACAAAAAAGTCTAGAATTGTGTGAAAAATAATACCAGATTCTTTTTTAGCTTCTAGGATTGAATCTTGAACATTAATGATGCCATTTGTAATCGATAGAGCACCCTGTAGGGAATTTGCCTCAATTTCCTTAGCATTAACGCACCCACCTTCTGATACAGCAAGTGCAAACGAATTTGCGTGTATTGTTGATTTTGTAATTGTAGCGGTTGCTTTTTTAGTCGCGCGCACTCCAGAAAACCCAGCGCGGATAAAAACATTGTTAAGGCTTTTTTCTTCTCCATCCGTTGCATGAACCCCAGCAATTTCAGGATTTT
>NZ_HE997549.1 GCF_000312545.1 Bartonella senegalensis OS02 | reverse complement strand
GGTCAGCTGGTCAAAATATTCTCGATCAAGGCTTTTGTGAAAATGTGTTGCACCAGCCCCTGTTGCTTCAGGACCAGACTTTTTAAAGCGCGCTGTAATGATATCTTTCGCCGCATCAACCCCAACAATATAAAGATTAATCTGTCCTTTATTGTTTTTGCTTGGGCGGCGTGGCCATACCGCACGCCATCCCGCCTGCCCCTTAATGCCCCAAATGCGCCGTCCTTCACGGGGGCGTACATAATTATAAACAGCCTGTGTGTGTCCACCACCGGTATCAATACAAGCCGCCGTTATTCTGATACCCTCTTTATAGCCTGGATGTGGCCAACGTTTTGCAAGATATTCATCCAGTTGGTCCCACACTTCAAAAGAAGAGGGATCACCAAGGAGGACTTGATAATCAATATGCCAACTTTCTTCGCTGCGTCCCCATCCCACCACTTCAAGTTCTAAACGGTCGTTTTGTACGTCAATTCCTGCTGTCAACACGACAGCTTGTTCTGGTGCTAAAGGATAGTCTTCGCGCTTTGCATAGAGGCTGTCTGGATCAACAACTTCACCGGTTCTATCCTCCCATGGTTCTCCAAGAACGGTATTCACAAAAGGTTGCAGAAGGGCTGGATCATCCTTAGCATTTAAAAATTCGCGTGCACATTCCCCCCACGTTAGCCAAGGGGAATAGAGTGCAGAAATATGATAAGAGCGCAAATTGGGTCTGCTGGATTCGCTGGTTGGAACCCAACACGCGCCTCTTTCTTCACACATCAAATCCGTTTTTCGGTGTTCGGCATGTTCATGTTCACAATGGGCACAAACAAAAACAGCTTTTTCAGGGGCACCTTTTGGCCATTTAATCTGCGACCAAACAATAGGTTGGAGTACACCGCATGCATCACAAGGGACATTGTAATATCGCTGGTCTCCTAGCACAAAATCCTTGGCAATACGGCTTGTGTCACGGTGTGTGGGCGTGGACAATTTAAAGATCTTTCGTTGAATAAAGGTCGAGGTACGCTTTTCCGCAATCATCACTGGGTCCCCTTCGTTATCGACACTGAGAGGATAACCATCAACCTCATCTAAAATCAGATAACGAATAGGCATAGAGCGCAAACCAGCAGCACTGTTGGCTCCTGTAAGCATCAATGCTCCCCCATCAAACTCCTTAGAAAACATGGTATTGCCGCTGTCACGTGCACGGGCAGGGGCTATGCGTTCACTTAAAACGGGACTTGCCATAATCATAGGATCAAGCCGCGTCTTTGAAAGCTTCTTAGCTGTCTCAACGGTAGGCATGACATAAAGGGCTGGTCCTGGACTATAATGAATAGCATAACCACAAAAGTTCAGTCCTGCCTCTGACATGCCAACTTGCGCCCCTTTCATGACAATGGTTGTTTCAATCGGCACGTAAGAGGAAAGATTATCCATAATTTCGCGCAAATAGGGGGTGCGTTTTGTTCTCCACAATCCAGGTTCAGCACTTGCTAC
>NZ_HE997548.1 GCF_000312545.1 Bartonella senegalensis OS02 | reverse complement strand
AAATCCCTCCCTTTTGAAAAGAATGGTTTTTTATTTGCTGGGATTTCTGGAAAGCCTATATCTGATGTAACACTTTCTAAATTTATGAAAGACAAAGGTTTTGATTATAGACCCCATGGTTTTCGTTCAAGCTTACGGGATTGGATAGCAGAAACAACATCAACACCGTTTGAGATTGCCGAAACTGTTCTTGCGCATTCCGTTGGGAGTTCAGTGACAAAAGCTTATATGCGGACAGATTTTTTAGAACAGCGACATGCTCTCTTGGAACGGTGGGCTGCATTTATAACAGAATAGATTTTTTTACAATTGCCTCTACAGAGCGCCTCTTTTTTTTCACTAACTTTATCTAATATTTTTTGAATGTTACTAAGTTCTGTTGTGAAAAATAATCTAAAGTTTTAACAAATCTTTTTGCGTATTTTTTAGCTATTTTGAGGGGAAATATGATGTGCAAAATTTAAAAAAAACACTGTAAAATGTGTAAAAACATTATTAATCGCCTCCATGAGACGTGCAAAATAGAAAATCTATTGGCTAAAAAATTTAGCACGTCTCAGAGCGTATTTAGAATCGGATATTTGTTTTTTGTGTAAAAATACTCTCTATGCCATCTAGGATCCGTGAAAAATCAAGCGCTAATAAGAGTATAATCAGTACAATCCATTTCGTATAACGAGACATTACTTTCACGCTTTTATAGGTCATGATAATTTCTTGAAGGATTTCTTTTTCCGCTTCTGTAAGCTCTATATCGTCTCTTGTTTTTCTTTTAGCCATGTTTCCATCCACACAAACGTTTATCTAGAGTGTTATGTTTTAAGATATCCCTTGCTAAGCTTGAACTGATGACGTTAACATCTCTTTTATTTAAATAAATGGGTAACCAACCAACACAAGAGACATACTTATTTGTTCCGCAACCAACGAGAGAGCTCACTACGCACATCAGCATCACTTTTTTGATTAACTTCATTTTCCACCTCAAGCCGCGTTGTTGCTGCCTTTAAAGTTTTTTCTGTTTGCTTTTGCTGTTCTGCTTTTTTGCCAAGGGTAAAAGCTTTAGCTAAAGCCATAAAAAAAGCGGCAAAAGCCGCACCTGTTAGAAGCAAATTCTTTTTTATCCATAAGATCATAGTCGGTGCTCCTGAAAGCGTTTGGCAACAAGAAAAATACCAGCAGCAGCTGCTAAAACCATGATGGTAGCAAGAGCCCATTGCACTGGACCATTGCCTGCTAGTAAGCCGCCAAGTCCAGAAAAAGAACCAATAATGGGGGCCAATGCTTCTGCTTTAAAGAGAGCTGTTGAATCCTTTGTTTCTACGGTTTGATAGTTGGAGGAAACATAAGCGCCTTTTGCCCACAACCCCGCTTCTGCTGCACGTCGGTGGACAAGACCTTGCAAGCGCTTACCACCCGCTTTGGTCCATTTTTGTAATTCGGCCGGCACTGCTTCATATTCACCGTTATTGAGTTTTCTTAACAGGGTCGAGTTGCAAAAAGCTGTTGTTCCTACATTATAACAAAAGGATATCAATGCTGCGAATTGCCAAGAGTTTAAAGAGACTGTAACGGCTTTTGCAACAGTGTTTTCAAATTGTCTTAAGTCTTTACAAAGAAGTTCTTCGGCTTGTTTTTCAGTGAGTGTCATGCCCTTGTGAACAAAAGGTTTTCCTGCGGCGCTGGTATGTCCATAACCAATAGTCCACACACCGATGGCGTCTTTATAAGCGTTTAAGCGCAAGCCTTCCCATTGTTTGATGAGAGCAAGACCTGCTTGTGATATTTTCCGCATAAAGTTCTCCATAAAAAAAGCCCCACACAAGGTGAGGCTGCGTGAAAATCTAAAAATAAATTTCTTTCTATCTTGACAAATGTTCGTTTATAAACGAATATAAATTATGTTTGAAATACGTCACTACCTTACCTCTGATGGCAAAGACTTGATAACTGATTGGCTGCGAAAGCTGCGTGATGTGCAAGCTAAAACTGCAATTATTCGCCGTCTTAATCGTTTAGAGCAAGGAAACTTTGGCGATTTC
>NZ_HE997547.1 GCF_000312545.1 Bartonella senegalensis OS02 | reverse complement strand
TTATCAAACCCTTCATATTGGAAAAGGGGAAGGGACCGTCTATGCAGTGCATGGTGATGCTTCAATTCACCTCAATGCACGTCTAAATCCTAATGATCAGAGAGATCAGCAGGTAACTGATAGGCTTGTTATTCATGGTGATGTTGAGGGAAAAACGAGAATACATGTACGAGCTGTTTCGGGTGATGTAGGAGCAGGTCAAAATAACAACCGGGTTGCGCACAGCGTTTCAGTTATTCAGGTTTATGGACAGGCAGAGAAAGATTCTTTCCAACTGGATGGTGATTATGTTGCATTAGCAAACTCCCCTTACAAATACACTCTTCGTTCTTACAGTCCAAAATCCACTTCGACAGGGGACCATGTTGATCAGAAATTTATGAAGGATGATGGAGAGTTTTGGAATTTCCGCTTAGAAAATCAGTATGTTCATGCTCCTGTTTCTACGGATAAACCTGTTGTTCCTGAACGTCCTGTTCGGTCTGTTGTTCCACAAGTGCCCACTTATCTGCTGTTGCCTAATAGCGTGTTCCATGCAGGTTTGATGGATATCAGCAATCAAAATAAGCAGTTGGAAACACTGCGGATGACTGCTGGTGGGATGTTAGAAGTTCGTGAAAACCCAGCATTGTTCTTGCAAGGCTATGGTGGTCATTACCGTTATGCCTCAGATCTGTCTGCACTTGAATATGGCTATGGTGGCAATCTTCATTATAACGCTGCTAAGGCTGGCATTTTGCTGAAAACACTTGAGAGTGCAGATATTGTGATGTCTTTTGGGCTGATGGGCTCTTATGGCAAGCTTTCTGTGCAACCTCAAGATGTTGAATACAGTGAAGAGAGTGCCTTTGATAAATGGTCTGTCACGGCATACGGCACTTTGCAGCATGATACAGGTTTTTATGTCGATGGTCTTTTATCCTATGGTCTGTTGAAAGGGGATGTTGTTACTCTTGCACGTGGTAAGACAGCAACATTAAAGAGCAAACCTTTGAGTGTTTCCTTGACAGGTGGTCAGTCCTTTGCAACCGGATATGAGGGTTTTGTTGTTGATCCGCAAATTCAGGTTGTTTATCAAAATCTCCAGTTTGATAAAGCTCGTGATATTGATAACTTCGATATTGAAATGGGAAAACTTGATCAGTGGGTTGCACGTGTTGGTGGGCGTTTGAGCAAGGCTGCGAGCGGATCTGAAGGAATAAGCGCTACCTCTTTCTATGGAAAGCTTTATCTTGTCCATGGCTTTGGAGAAAAACAGTCTGTGCATTTTAAAGATGCTTTCCAGTTAGGTGCTTTTGGTTCTTCACTAGAAGCTGGATTAGGCTTTAATGCGCGTTTATCTTCAAACTTTGTGCTTCATGGTGATGTTTCTTATCAGAATAAGCTTGGTAAGGCAGGTTTTTCCGGAGCGAGTTTTTCAGGCGGTCTGCGTTATCAGTTTTAAGATACGAGACAATTTGTCCTTTCAAGAAGGCAGCACAGTGTGCTGCCTTTTTTATTGATAAAACGTATGTTGTTGTTTTGAATAACACATTGATTTATAGTGATAGTTTACAGTTTTGCATGTTGAATGAGAGACTTGAATATCGTAAGATTCTCTCATTCCAAATCTGTTTATGTTGAATCACTCAAAATCATTCGCTTGCACGTTACAAGCGGAATTATTATTAGTGTGTGGATAAAAATTGTACAGAAAAAGAGTAAAAATGCTTCTTATGAACCGTCTCAATGTAAAGGCTGTCGCACGTTGGGAGCTGGCAAATATAATAATGGTGCCGGCTTGCTCTTTTATAAGCGTAAAGATGGTCGTGCTCAATGGATTTAACGTTATACTGTTCACGGGTGCCGCTGCGAAATGGGCTTTTGGACACTCAGAGATGTTTCTTTAAAAAAAATAAGCCCGTGAGTTAGCAACCCAATGGCGTTCTGTTTTGCGTTGAGGGACGTGCCCCCATTAAGAACATGACAAACAAAAACGTGAGGCAATTTGTAATCTTCATTATTTAAAAAATATTGCTTTAGATGCTTTTGAGATTGACCAAGAAATCATAATATTTGTTGTTTTGCAGGTGAAAGCAGCTAATGGATCGGTCTCATTTTTCTTTTATGCTGCAATGCAATGAGTGAATTTTCTTAAACTCTTTGCTTCTCCTGATAAGATAAGGGCTCGATTTTATTTTCCAAGCGATTGTATGAATCCTACTCTTTAGGGTTATCCTATCCTGCTTGAGGGGGATTTGATGTCTCTGCTCTCTAGTGACAAGAACTAGGTTTTTGAGAGTTTATTTTTACTGACTTTTTTATTTCATATTTTTGTTCAGTCTTTTTATTGCACAACGATAGATTGTTTGTGCAACTAATTACACTTAATGATTTTATTTTTGCTTTACACGAAATACGGAATGTATTATACACCTATAGATTGCACATATTAATTATTCTCTTATGGGTAGTTTTTATGTTGCAATGAGATCGTGTGCGGAATGTATTTGAATAACGTATTGCGCCAATCAAATGAGCAGTAAGGAGATGCGTCTTTTGGCTTTAGCCTATTTGAGAGTGCTGAGGCGGTGAGTGGGATGTTTTTGCGAATGCTTTTATTTTCAATGAGAGGGGAATGGAAGTTTCGAGGGAACTATGATTAAAGTGTTTAGAAATCATGCATGTGTATGTGCCGTTACAACGGCTATCTTTTCTCTTATACAAAATGGAGTAGCGGTTGGTGAGAATGCGAGAGAGGTGAGTGGTGC
>NZ_HE997546.1:7500-10102 GCF_000312545.1 Bartonella senegalensis OS02 | reverse complement strand
TGGTTTTCAAGAAAAAGAAAATATTTTCACATTTCATAACCGGATGTGAACAAAACACGCATCTCATATCTTACAAAATAGCCTCATGGCGCAAAACATCCCTTCTATTTGTTTATTTTTCCCCTCCTGTTTGTTTCTTTCCCCGGTGTTTTTGTTTTTCCCATAGAGTATTTTTCTCATCTAATTTGATAAAGTTTTTCCAGACTGAACATTCAACAAAAAACTTCTCACCCTCGCCATTACAGCACGATCCTTCCACTATAATAATCCCTATTGGTTTTGGGTATTTTTCATCCACTTTTACTGCAAACTGCTCCCTTCTGGAACATTGTGGGTCAAAAGGCATTGTATCTCCAGCATCATTCAAGGAGATAAAAACATGGAAACCCGCATTCCCAAAGCCCCCCCCTTCGATACCCATTTTCTAGAGGAAACATCCCTAGAAGAACAATATCCCCTCTTTCATACGCCCATTTCATGGTCAGCCATTTTTGCCGGAGTTGTGACAGCTCTAGCCACCTCGATCTGCCTGTCTTTTCTGGTGGCAGCCTTAGGCTTAAGCCAAATGGATTTCACCTCTTCAACCCCTTTTGAAGGTTCTTTTTTGTCTTTTGGCATAGGGTCTCTCATTGTGACATTGCTCAGCCTTGCTTTGGGAGGTTTTGTTGCAGGGCGTTTTGCAGAATCCTCAGGCACCCTGCATGGCTTTCTCACTTGGGCTCTCTTAACCCTCCTCATGACCATCCAAGCCATCTACGTGGTTTCAAGTACAGCAAAAATAGGGGCTAAAGCTGCTCTCGAAAACACCTCAGCAATCGGACAAACCATAGACAGTTTCAAAACAAATCTTTCCTCGCTTCTTTCAAAATTCGATGGCGAGAGCTTTGAAAAGTTTGTGCATGAAATAAAAGACAAGGGCGTTGATTTTGATAAACTCGGCAATGAATTACGCACATTTCTCAACAAAAGCGATATTCCTGCCCTCAATCCTGAACGCTTAAAAACATCCTATCAGGGCACCTTAAAAGATATTGGGAACGCGATCACGGCTTTTAAAAAGGACCCCTCTCACTATCGCACCACTCTCAAAGATCTCTCTGAGCGCCTTTCGGATCGGGTAGAATCCATTACCGCAAAGATTGATAAAAGCAACATTATCAAAAGCCTTATGAACAATGGCATGACACGTGCTGATGCACAAACAGCAGCTAACAATGCCCTGCATGTGTACCAAAGCGCAGAAGAAAAAGTTGAAAAAGCGATAAAAGCTCTTGAAGAACAAACAGAAACCCTCTCTCAAAAGCTTGATGCTTCCATAAAAGATGCACGCCATACTGCCGATAAAGCTATCACAAAAGCCTCCCACATCGGCTGGTGGGGCTTTTTAGGCAACCTGATTGGCGCCATCATTTCCAGTGTTTTTGGCTATTATGGCTATAAAAGCCGAAAGGATTCTTTTATGCTCTAAAAGCTTTGCCTTATAAAAATAAAAGACATAAAAAGCTGTACACTTCCTCTGTACAGCTTTTTTTACAAAGCTTCTTGAAAACTCTTTTGTCTAAAAGGACAATCGACAGACTACCCTGCAAGAGCAAAAAGCCTCTTACAATTCAAACTTTAAAAGCAAAATACAAGGCAAGATAAAAGCATACCGCACACTCTACCACCCTTGAAAATCAGAAATCCCCGCAGAGAACAATCGATAATGATAAAAACATTGCACCATAAAGAATAGAAAATCCGACGTTTTTGTCTCTCCATTATGCATCATCCAGCCTCTTTCTTTTAAGTGAGCACGCAGAGAACTCTTCATGAAAACCGTGTATTGCCGAAAGAAAACAACAGAAAAATCACTTACCTCTCTGTGTGTTTAAGACAAAAGTGCATACCCTCCTTCAAGAATATTCTAAAAAATTCCTCAAAACAACAATCATCTTGTTTTTAAAGTTCATCCTCCTTTATTGTTTAGTCTTGTTGGCTTTCTCTTTTGTTTGTTATTCCTTCTTAACTGTACATTAAAGGAACATTCTTCTAGCAACACACGCAATAAAATAAACTTTTCTAATTTTAGACAACTGCTTACCAATAAATCCATGCTTTGCATTGCGTTTTTTATGTTTTTATTTGCCTTTTTTTATATACAATTGGAAGTCACGATCCCTCTATTTGTTGAACAAACGTTTGGGAGCAGCACTCCTTCATATATTTTTCTCCTCAATGCCCTGATTGTCATCTTTTTCCAAATACCTGCCTCAAGATGGGCATGTAAAGAAAAATCTCAAATTCCAATTACATTATCCTTTATTTTATTTGGGCTTTCATTTTTTCTTCTCCACTTTATGAAACATTCTTACACTGTTCTCTTTTTAGCAATCATCCTTTTTACCTTTGCCGAAATCATGATACGAATACGCTTCGATTATGATGCAACCAACATAGATGACCGCTTGATTGCTAGTGCGCTTGGGATCATGAGCTTATCGAGTGGTTTTGGAGGAATAGCAGGCAGTTACGTCAGTACTCTGTTATACAACAAGGCTCTTTTTGGCTTATCTTCTTGGCAAATGTTGATCATTGTTTCTCTCAGCGTCGCCCTCATCTC
>NZ_HE997545.1:48981-52308 GCF_000312545.1 Bartonella senegalensis OS02 | reverse complement strand
GAAATAATTGAAAAAATAAACAAATTACGATAGGATTTTACGTATATAAAATGCAAATCAAATGGAACTTACAAACATGTTGAATAAAGTGACTTTAATTGGTTATTTAGGGGCTAATCCCGAAAGTAAAACTATGAATTCTGGTGCCGAAGTGGTCAATTTTCGGTTGGCAACTTCTGAGAGCTATACGGATAAAAACACACACCAAAAAGTAGAGAAAACTGAATGGCATTCCGTGGTGGTTTTCAATCCACATTTGGCAAAAATCGCTCTTCAATATTTACACAAAGGCTCAAAAGTTTACGTAGAAGGCAAATTACAAACCCGTAAATGGCAAGATAAAAACGGTATTGACCGCTTCACAACAGAAATTGTCTTATCACAATATAAAGGTGAATTGCAGTTGCTTGATGCAAAGAAAGATCAATACACCCCTCCCTCTCCCATTACTGCTCAAAATTATGCTATCGCCTCCGGTGCCTCGGATTATAGCATATCTCTTAATGACAGCATGCCATTCTGATTGAAAAATATGACAAAAAGAAAAAAACGAGCAAAACGTGGTCGTCCACGCATTGAAGGATGTATCAGAGAACCCAATGGGCGTATCTCACGGACAAAAATGCCTCGTGATCCTATCGATAAATTGGCAATAGAAATGCGTGCCAAACGCTTCTGTTTGACCATAGAAGAAGCTAAAAATCCGCTTTCCGGTACTTATATCGGACAGCTTTTCTTACAAGGAAATCTCAATCAAGATCAATACGATGCTGCACAAAAATATCTTGAAGTAAGAAACAATTATCTCTGTGCAAAAGGTTTGCCTAATGCAATTTATGATAAAATGCCCTCATCTTCTGATGAAGCAGCAAGAGAGTAATGGGTCGAATTTGCAACAAAACAATTTTTTAATATGCAAGAGGTAATAAAAGAAACACAACACCTTTACAGACAGCACAATTTTTATGCTGCATTGCAATATCTTATTATAGAAGATCAGTCCCTATCACATCTTGTCGGTTCGCTGTATATCGTCCTTAATGCGCTCCATAAATATTTTGACCCCAAAAATAAATGGTAAGGTTTTACGAGTATTTTTATAAAAGCATCAGAAACTCTTGAAATAGCTTATAAAATGTTATATTTTTATATAATATTTTAGAGAGGATGTTTTATGCATACAACAAAATTACGTAAAGTTGGAGGGTCAGTGATGCTTTCTATACCACCCGCCTTGCTTGATATTCTCCATCTTACTGAAAACACGCAAGTTGGTTTGGCTGTTGATAATGGACAATTGATTGTGAAGCCACAGACATTTCCAAGTTACACTCTTGATGAATTGTTAGCTCAATGTAATCCTTCAGATGATTTCGTAGATGAGGATAGGGAATGGTTTGATGCTAAACCTGTTGGTAGAGAGCTCCTATGATAAAGCGGGGCGAAATTTGGCTTGTGTCTCTTGATCCAACTTCAGGCTATGAGCAAAAAGGAACGCGTCCTGTACTGATTGTGTCACCGGAGGCGTTTAATCGTGTCACGAAAACACCCATTGTCTTGCCCATTACAAGCGGAGGAAATTTTTCTCGAACCGCAGGTTTTGCTGTCTCATTGGTAGGAACAGGATTGCATACAACAGGTGTGATACGTTGTGACCAGCCACGTGCTCTTGATATTGGAGCGCGCCTGGGGAAAAAAATGGAAACAGTCCCTCCCATGATTATGAACGAAGTCCTTGCTAAGCTATTAACATTTCTTACATAGTTGGTTCAAATCTTTATCTTGTTGTACCGTAAAACACTGTTCATTGAAAAGGAAGAAAAGTCATGTAAAAGATTCATTTGAATAGAGAAATTTTGCGTCATTTTATTTCTCTGAGCACCAGATTTAGGTAAAAAATGAAAAAAATACACAATATCGTGATTTTTTCTATTGACAATACGTGAAAAATTTTATTTAATGGCAGTACGGCACTAGTCGTATTGTATCTAAAATTCAAAAATATTCCCTAAAATTTGATAAAGTATTAAACTCTAAAAATGGTTTAACATACTGTTTTTATTGATAAAATTGGCTTATCTATTTTGCACACATCAAAAGCCATTAAATGACATTTATTGACCAATGATGTCATTAATTAATTCCCTCAAAAGGAGCGAAGATGAAAGCAATCATCACTAAGCCAATGTGTGTTCTTGGCGATAATAAAAGCACTATTCGTCTTGAAACCTCAACTCCAAGTAATCCATTTGTGGAGGTTTCCAATCAAGTCTACGCACGCCTCAAACGCGCCAATGCTGCAAAACCTTTTGTGGAAAGTAAAACCACAATAAAATCTGAAAAGGTAATTGAACAGACTAAGCCAATCGAAAAAGAAGTAGTACAAACATCTTCTAAACTAGGAGCAGAAAAAACTTCACTTCAACAGACCGAAACACCTAAAGTTTCCAAGCCATCAACACCTCCTGCTAAAAAGCTTAAAAATTGAAATTAATCATCCATCAAAAGTGGTATCTTCAACAGGTAAAAGATACCTTTACCAATCTTCAAGCACCACGCCTTAATTGGGCTTTGCGTAATGCTGTCAACACCGCAGCAAAGCAAGTCGAGCGCTTTACTGAGAAGCAAGTTGCTGACATCTCATCAGCCCAATCAAAGCGCGTTAAAAAAGGCGTTTATATTAAAGGAAAGGCTACAGCTAAGTTTCTCGAAACAGATATTATTGGTTCTGGAACACCCTTGCCTCTTAAATTTTTTAAAGCAAAAGAGACAAAACGCGGTGTGACTTACACAATGTTTGGGAAAAAACAAATCTTGCCCCATGGTTTTATTAAGGGAGGAAGTTTTCCTAAGCGGGTTGATTTAAAAATGGGGGGAATGTGTTTCAAAGAGCCGACGGAGACCAATTCCCCATTGCAAAACAAGAAGGACCATCAATTGCTAAAGTTATGTCCAAGCCAGAAATTGCAAATGCTATCGCACAATATGCCAGTGAAAGATTAACCAAAAACATACAGAGACAACTTGCTCGTCAAGAATATGCTGCCAATAAAAGAGCCTAGATCATGTTCTCAAACTTTATCTACATATTACATATCCTTATTGGTTCATACATTACATAACATATTCTTATGACAATTTAAAAAACAGATCATCACTTATGCTTTGTTTTTTTCCATAAAAAAACCAATAAAATCAATGTAAAAGGTACTTTCCAGCGGGTTGGCTTCGTTGCGGGGCAGGCGAGCGCGAACTATCGCTAGCGACAGAATTTTTAAATAGACTGGACATTGTACACATAAGCCATTGATAAATAACGAATTTAAT
>NZ_HE997545.1:45269-48653 GCF_000312545.1 Bartonella senegalensis OS02 | reverse complement strand
ATACACACTATACAATCTATAATTATTTTAAAAAATGTGAAGTCACCTCTTGACAATATGGCAACAATGTGTCTATCGTTGAGCTAGGTGCCTAAGAAACACCTTAAACCAATAGCGGATAGATTGCCGATACAATCTTTTCTCCGCACATTAAAGGCTTTGACTCATTATATGCTCGTGGCATATAAATGACATTGTCGGGTGTAGTTACGCTATACAATACCCTTTACGGGGAAAGCATAACGACGGACTATTGGCCGTGTTTCTTAGCACCCGGCACTCTTTTTAGAGTGTCATTAAGAAACATCTAACCAATAGGAGTTCATATGAACAATCTTACAAAAATTACGGCAAATGTTGCTAACGACGCTGCTGTACAAACTATGTCTAGCATTGAAATTGCGGAAGTGTGTGGTAAGCAGCATAAAAACGTTATGCGCGATATTAAACAAATATTCACTGAGCTCAAATTTGAGCCCAGTGATTTTGCAGGGGTCTATAAAGATTCAACAGGTCGCACCCTCCCTTGTTACAACCTCCCCAAGCGTGAATGTTTAATTCTTGTCTCTGGTTACAGTACCGCCTTACGAGCGAAAATCATTGACCGTTGGCAAGAATTGGAAAAGCAAGTCGCTGTTCCACAAGTTGACTATTCCAAACCCGAAGCCTTACTTGGTGTCTTGAATCACCTACAAAGCCAAATCGAGCAGAAAGATCATGTGATTGCAGAATTAGTTCCAAAAGCAGAGGCTTTAGAAGGCTTAAAGCGTTCTGATGGGCTGTTCGGTCTTATTGAAGCAGCAAAGATGCTCGAGGTGCGACCAAAGGATTTAAGCGATTATTTGCGAAAACATGATTGGGTGTATCGACGTGCTCCAGGGGCGCCGTTGTTACCCTATCAGGATAAAATCAAGAAAGGTTTTATGGATTGTCCTGCGATTACCATTCAAAGACCAGATGGTACAGAAAAAATACTCCCTTCAACAAAAATCACCTCTAGAGGTTTGGCATGTTTAAGAGAACAAATCTTTGGGGGTGTACAATGAAGATAGATACTAACTTCTTATGCGATTTATGGATAGCATTGTCTCAATTTTCTAATGATAAAAATGTGAGCGACAAAGACTGTAGTGCTTTGGTTCAAACTATGAATGCAATAGAAAAGGTTCTCATTTTAAAACTTCAAAATGACGTGCCTAATATTACAAAAATTTTGGCAATTCTCACAGATTTTGGTTCTGCAGAACTACCACATCGCATGGATTCTTTGTTGCGCGCTTACGAACCAGATTTAGACAACCCCATTAAAAAAGTTGCTTAAAGTAAAATATTCCCCTTCCCCATCTTTAAGGTGGGGAGGTGGCTAAAGATCAAGTTGTGAATGAGAACCAAGACGCACCAAAACCAATCGGTCTTGATCAACCAAGCGATAAATTAACACGAGATCAGGTCGAATATGACAATCTCGATAATTACTCCAATTTCCAGTCAGTGCATGATCACGGTACCGAAACTCTAAAGGTTGGTCATTTGCTAATGCTGCAATTACTTTGCGTAAATCAGTCTCTAAAAGATGCCGATGTCGTCCTTTCATTTCGCGCTTGAAATCACGTTTGAAAATGGTGGTACGTTCAATCGTCCGCATAGAGATCATCAAATAATTCGTCTACGGAATGAAACTTTTTTAAATTGCCTTCATCAAATTCGGCAAAAGCGGCTATGGTTTCTGCATTGGGTTGAAATAAGAAAGAAGGAATAGCTTTATCTTGTGCAATACGTGTCATCAAAACCCTTACAACATCACTTACTGACAAACCAGAAGCTTGAATAACTTGACTAGCAACATTTTGAATCTCTTCCGGTACGCGCGCTTGAACCATGCGACTGGTAGCCATAATGATTTCTCCTCTCTCAATTGTATTTCAATGTAATACAATTGGAGTTTGATTTCAACTGTAAAGTACTTTTTAGAGTGGGGAGGTGGTTAAACCGTACATTCAAATTTATTGATTTGGGAGAATTTATTAATTTTGGCAAATTCGTCTGCTTTTTCTGCTTGCAAAATATGAACATCATAAGCTGCTTGCATATTAAGCCAGAACTCAGCTGTCGTATCAAAAAAATAGGCTAATCTTAGTGCTGTATCAGGAGTTATTGGACTATTTTCCGCAACAATACGCTCTATCCTCGTGCGTGGAACATTTAATGCTTTGGCAAGGGCATAAGCAGAGAGAGCATATTCTTTTAAATATTCCTCTCGTAAAATTTCTCCGGGATGAATAGCTATATAATTTTTCATCTCGACCTCCTACAAATCAATGATAATCTACAATTTCGACTTCATAAGCACCATTAAAACGCCATTCAAAACAAATACGAAACTGGTCATTAATACGAATAGAATATTGACCTTTACGCTCTCCTTTCAATGCTTCTAAACGATTTCCTGGAGGACTACGCAAATCTTTAAGATCAATTGCTTTATCCAACATAAACAATTTCCTTTGGGCTATACGTACTAGAGTTGTAGGAAAACCTTTAGGTAGATTACCTTCTAAAAGATCTTTACACCGCTTATCCGCAAAAGATTCAATCACCAAGTCACCTTCATTCGTTCTTTTATGTATCATAACATGATACCAGTTTAAAAAAAAGAATGAATGTTGAAAAATATAAAAAACAGGAGCGGAAATGACTAAGAAATCTCGAAAAGGTTTATCGCTTCGTGCCTTTGCAAGAAAGATGCGTGTTTCTCCTAATGCGGTGGTTTCTCGTTTTAAAACTGGAAAATTTGATAAGGCTCTTTTTGAAGATGGTTCTGTTAATGAAGCGCTTGCAACAGCTATCTGGAATGAGAATCCAACAAAGCGCCCTGCTCCATTTTTAGCACCGGATGGTCAACCACGAACTAAGATAAAACAAGTCTCATCAGATGCAGCAAATGAATACAAAATTAAACTGGAGCGAATGCAAGTTGCCCTTGAAAGCGAAAAGATTGCCCTTGAACGCTTACGCGAAACAACCGTTGACCGTGAAGAAGTAAAGAGAGCAGCCCGCGAGTTTGGAAGAGCACACCGTGATGCCATGTTGAATTTCCCGCACCGTTTTGGAGCAAGCATTGCTGCACAGGTTGGATGTGATGCTGCAAGCCTGATAGGTGCCATTGATTATTACATACGAAAGGCTTTGCTTGAAGCTGTTCATATTCCAGTTCCTTATCATGATCCTCAACCTCCAGAATGAGAGCGTTTTTGGGGCAAGCAAAGAATGAATAATGGATGAGAATGCTGTTAAAGAATTTTTCTCCCATGCCAATGATGCAAGACAACCGGACCCACCCTACACGGTTTCTCAATGGGCGGATAAAAATAGATACCTTAGCAC
>NZ_HE997545.1:18805-44443 GCF_000312545.1 Bartonella senegalensis OS02 | reverse complement strand
GCTGAAAGAAAAGTGATCAAATTTTTTAAAGGCTTCAAGCGTATTGAATGGCAAAAAAGTGAAAAGGCAAGAAACGAAGCCTTGGACTGTAGGGTCTATGCTTATGCGGCTTTACAAGGTCTGATTTCGGCGGGAATAAACCTTAATCGAGAAGTCGATATCTTAGAAGAACGTTTGGAAAAGCTTAAAGTTGAAGGCTCTGTAGAGCAGCCAACAGCTGGGATTCCTTCATTCACTTCTCCAAGAAGATCTCAGATAGCACAACCTCAAAGGAAACAATCCAGAACGGTGATGAATCCTTATATGCAAGGGGATTGGAGGTAATTTGTGAGTGAAACTTTAGAACCAATGAACAGCAAATTTTCGAGACTTGAAAGTTTAAAAAGGCGGCGTGAGCAAATTGAAGAGGCTCTTTA
Source organism: Bartonella senegalensis OS02 (assembly GCF_000312545.1). Taxonomy (GTDB): domain Bacteria; phylum Pseudomonadota; class Alphaproteobacteria; order Rhizobiales; family Rhizobiaceae; genus Bartonella; species Bartonella senegalensis. The sequence goes on along the minus strand of NZ_HE997545.1, from coordinate 44,027 downwards.
TTCGGGAGCACAATCAGTGCGTCACGGCGATAAACAAGTCAGCAATCGCTCTGTTGAGGAACTGCGCAGAGCCCTTGAGATGCTGAACACACAAATAGCAGACCTTGAAGGGCGTAAAGGTTCACGCGTGTTCTATTTTAACATATCACGAGGCTATTAATGGCTGGTTTGTTCAATAAAATTACGGGCTTTTTTACAATTTCTCGTCAACATAATCCCCATTTTGAAGCGGCAAGCAAAAGCCGCCGCATGGGTGGTTTTGACCCTGCCCAAAAACATATCAATAAAGCCATTGAGGAATGCGGTGATACCATTGTTGCCCGTTCAAGGTGGCTTTATGACAATGAATCTCTTTATGGTTCTGCAACGGAGGAATGGGTCTCTGCGGCGGTAAGTGATGGGATTAAACCTTATCCTCGTATTGAAGGCTTTCAAGAAGAAAAGAAAAAGCTTTTAGACTTATGGTGGCAATGGGTTGATGAAGCCGATTATGATGAAGATGCCAGCTTTTATGGTCTGCAAGCAACCATTGCACGAGAGGTCTTTTTAACCGGAGAATGCTTTGTAAGACTGCATTATGTTGACCTTTATGGACGCTCTGGTGTGCCCCTTCAATTACAAGTTTATCCTACCGAAATGTTGGACCTTGCCTATAATGGACCGGCTGAGCTTGAAGGCAATTACATTCGTATGGGGATTGAATTTAATGCCAGTGGTAAGCGCGTTGCTTATCATTTTTGGAAACATCACCCCTATGATGATTGTTCTGCAAGCACAGTCTTTGAGAGTCAAGAACGCATACGTGTGCCTGCTGAAATGGTCCTTCATATCAAAGAGCGCCGTATTGCCGGACAATTGCGCGGTTCTCCTAAAATAACGCGCTGTATGACAAAGATTTTTCAACTCGAATCCTATGACGACGCAGAACTCGATAGAAAAAGGACGGCGGCTCTTTTCGCGGCGTTTGTCAAGGACAATTCCCCAAACGTCGAAAAATTATCCGATAATCGTGATAAAAAAAACGTTGAAGAAGAATACAAAGCACCTGTTATCGCGCCCGGTGCATCTCTTTATTTAGGAGAGAATAAAGAGGTTACATTCTCAAATCCTGTTGAGGTTGGTGGCTCTTATGAAGCTTTTCAATTTCGCAATATTTTAAAAATTTGTTCTGCACTCAACATGCCTTATGCCGTTGTGACAGGAGATGTTACACGGGGGAATTTTTCCAATGTACGAACCTCCATTATTCAATTTAGGCGCCATGTTAAACAATGGCGAGAACATATCATTGCCTTTCAGTTTAATCGCATTGTTTGGGAACGCTTTGTTGAAATGGCCGTGCTTGCTGGAGGCGTGAATTTACCAGGATGGGAAGAAAATCCCTTGCCATGGCTGCAATGTGAAAGCTTTGCCCCACCCCTTGAAATGATTGATCCAAACAAGGATATCTCGGCGGAAAAAGAAGAAATTCGTGCTGGCTTGAAAACACGACGCATGGCACTTGCCGAGCGCGGCTTTGATATCGACAGCATTCATGCCGAACTCGAAGAAGAGCACACAGATGCACGCAAACGGGGTTTATCCTTTGATACCGATTATGCGCTAGCGCCCTCTGGTGGTGATCAACTGATTGATACGGAAGATTCAGAGACTTCTGAGACTTATGAAAGCAACCAAGACAGTAAGGCGCATGCAAATGGCGAATAATCTTGATATGCCGTTTTTGGCATCCCGGCTTTTTGGCGTTCCCCTCATGCTTGCCTCCACAAAGCTTGATATTATTCTCAATGCTCTTGCCCCACGGCTTTTTGCAGGAGAAAAGTTTGCCGTGAGAGCATTGTTAGAAAAAGATGGGGCTCCTTTAAGACCACCAGAAACTTACGTCGTGCAAAACAATGTTGCTATCATACCGGTTCACGGCACACTTGTACGCCGTGGTGCATGGCTTGGGGCTTTATCGGGGCTAACCTCTTATGAAGGTTTGGGCGCTTCTTTTCGTGAAGCGATTAGGCAACCTGATGTTCACGCGATATTGCTTGATATTGATAGTAGCGGTGGAGAAGCCGGCGGCGTGTTTGATCTTGTGGAAGAGTTTCAAGCACTCTCACAAAAATATAACAAGCCCATTTGGGCACATGCCAATGAGATTGCTTGTTCGGCAGCTTATGCCATTGCTTGTTCCGCTTCTCAAATCTGGATTGCCCGTACAGGGATTGTGGGCTCGATTGGGGTTGTTTGTGCCCATCTTGACCAGTCCCGTGCAGATGAAAAACATGGGCTTAAATGGACCTTTGTTTTTGAAGGGGATCACAAAGTTCATGGCAATTCTCACGAACCTTTGAGCGATACAGCACAGATAAAAATACAAGCAGATTGCGCCCTGCTCTACGAAATGTTTGTCGATTTGGTTGCGCAAAACAGACCTCTGAATGCGGATGCAATCCGCGACACCAAAGCAGAAACTTTTATAGGCACCCAAGCCATCACGCTTGGATTAGCAGATGCGCAAGGGACCCTTGCGCAAGCTTTGGAAGCCTTAACGGATTCCATAAACTCACCCCCAACAGCAACAAAAGAAGGACAAAACCCATGGCACGCACACACTATCGCGCCAAAGAAGACGATGATGAAAAGATTGTCGACGTCATCCATGAAGACGAAGAAGACACACTCGACATTGACGAAGATGCCGAAGACTTCGACGATGATGATGAAGAAGAAGAGGAAGACAACGAAGATAAGCAAGAAACCATAAAAGCGGCTCTTGAAAAGGAAAGAAGACGCGCACAGGCACTGACAAACCTTGAAAAGCAAGCAAAGCGTTTGGGTGTTTCTTTTGATGCAGCCAAAGCAATTAAAAGCGGCATGAATGTTGAGAAGGCTAAAAATGTTGTCTTATCTGCTGCTGTCTCGAAAAGTTCCTCTTTAAAACTCTCGACCACAGCGCCCCATAGTGATGGGACGAGCAAGGCAAAAATTCATACAAAATGGGAAGCAGCTTGGAGGGCAATAAAATGAATAATCAAATTTTTTATGAAGATGTTCGCAATGGCGCTTATCTTGGACGCTATGACACGGATATGTCCAATGAAGAAGTGGTTTTTGCATCAGGGGCATTTGTTGAAGCCGGCACTGTTATGGGAAAAGTAACAGCAACGGGAAAATATGTTCCCCTGAATCTAGCAGCTTCTGATGGCAGTAAAATACCGGCGGGGATTTCTTACGCCACGGTTGATGCAACAGAGGCAGAGCAACGCGCAGTGATTACAGCGCGCTTGAGTACCGTAAAGGCTTCTGAACTCCTATGGCCAGATGCCATCACCGATGAACAAAAAAGTGCTGCCATTCAGTCTTTAGAAGACAATAACAAAATACTGTTGCGATAGGAGAATGCGCACATGGATATGAACTTTTTTAAACACGACGCTTTCTCCGCCACTACCATGATGAAAGCGATTGAAAACTATGAGTTTCAACCTGGTCTGATTAGCTCTCTTAATCTCTTTGAAGAAGTGGAAACAAGCACCACAGTGGTTGGCATTGAAAGACGTGACAATACATTGTCCTTGATTCAGACCAGTGAACGGGGTGCTCCCTTGATTGAAGGAGACAGAGAGGGTCGTAACTTAAGGTTTTTCAAAACAACACGGATTGCCAAAAGTGATACGGTGAAATCGGAGGAAATCCAGAACCGGCGTGAATTTGGGACAGAAGATCAGTTAGAGACAGCAATGAAATATATTGCCAGAAAACAAAAGAAGCTGATTTCTGAAATCGAATTGACATGGGAAAACATGCAGCTTGGCGCTGTTCAAGGTGTTGTGCTTGATGCCGATGGCTCTGTTATTGTTGATTGGTACAAGGAATGGGAAATTACACCCCCAAAGCCAATTGATTTTAAACTCAATGTTGAGACAACAAATGTTGCTGACCATGTTGATCAAGTCATCATGAGAATGATTGAAGCTTCAAAGGGAGCATTTTCTGATCGTTCACGGATTATTGGGCTTTGTGGAAATGAATTCTTTTCCAAGTTGAAAAACCATAAAACAATTCGTGAAACCTATCTCAACACAGCGCTTGCACAGACACTCAATAGTGCTGGAGGTGTTGCAACACCAAGTGCCATTGGTTCGGGGAGCTTTGGGAGTTTTGATTTTGCAGGTGTTACTTTCATTAATTACCGCAGTATTCATAACTATAATGTGAGTGCGAAAGCTGGAACAAAACGCGCCATAGGGATTAAGCCCGATGAATGCCAATTCTTTCCTGCTAATGCGCCTGGGGTTTTCCAAAAAATCTTTGCACCGGGAGAAAGCTTGGATTTTGCCAACACCGTTGGAAGACCTCTCTACACCATGTTGATTGTCGATAACGACCGTAATGCATGGGTAAAACCGGAGGTCTATAGCTATCCACTTTACATTTGTACACGCCCTGAAATGCTGTTTAAAGCGGTTAGTGGAGGAAAATAACATGCAATGGTACGGGTTGCTTCATAAAATGATTCAAGATGTACGTAACACCTTTGGGCAGCCCGTCATCTACACGCGAAAGGACAATCAACAATCGTTTCCGATTACAGCAATTTACGGCATTAAACATTCAGAATCGGACGCTGGTGGGAGAATTCCTACAACAGTACCTCGAAAAGAACTTGATGTTTGCATTCATGATATCGGCGGCTTACCCCCAAAGCCTCAAGATAGTGTTGTGGTTATTTCTCCTGAAGATACTTCTCAAGAGCACTTTGTGGTCACAGAGGTACAAGCCTCTGAATCCGGTATGTACAAGCTTATTCTGCGGGAGTTAAAGTAAGGGAGGTTTTATGGTATACCTTTAAAATCAATAAGCTTGTCCAAGAGTTCGGATTACTGCCGTAAACCTTGGACTTGAAAAGGCGCTAAATTGGTAATTCCATGGTACTCCGGTACGGCGACTAATTTGGCATCCCTCATATGTGATATCTACTGATGCAATACGTGTCCAAGTAGTCCTTTCATTCTTTACAGAGCTTTCAAACGCTATAGCCTGATTCGTTACCAAAAGACGTCCATCCCACTTATTTTTTCTACCATCAATAAATGTGGTATTTTCTTGAACTCCCAACAGCTTTTCATTGCGTGCTAAACGATAACCATATTCACTTGCATCAAGTTCTTGAAACATTTCACATGCTTCGGAAAAATCAAAGGGAGGGATATCCGGTTGTAACATCGCAACTTGTTGTTCAAAAAGCTTTACTCTTTTATTTTCAAAATGGACAGCGATCCCCCAAAGTAAAACAATAATAACGCCCACTAATAACCATGGTGAAATACTTATTACTACTACAATGCCTCCAATCAATAGAGCACAAAGGAGAAAAATCTTGATCCCCTTTTCCAACCGTTCGTTTTTGAGTGCTGAAGATGTTGTATTAGCCACTGAGGAATTAGAAGAAGAATGCGCGTGAGAGGACAACACTGAAACCTGTTCTGAAACTTTCTCTTCAGAAAGTTTTTTACGTTTATCTTGCCAGTAAGCAAAAATGGAAAATGCAATAAATGCCAAGACGATTAACCAAAACCATCCCCAAAAGCCCAGTCCATCATTTTCATCTGACTTTTTGTCTTGAATGGAAATGTTTGTCTTATCGGCATTCTCAGCTGGTGCCTGAATTATGCTTTCATCTTGAGTAGCAACATCTATTGACGGAGTTGAAGAGGAGGTAACAACTTCATTATTGTGTACAACCTGATCTGGTTTTTCTTTATGAATAGAAATACCTACTATTGCAGAGCCAAGAAACAATAAAACTCCAATACCAAGAGTTTTTAATCCGCTTTTCCGCCATTTTTTTATACACACTAAAACGATTCCGACAATCATTACAGGAAATGATAGCAAACACACAATCGCCGCAATTATATTAAGTGCGTCAAGCATTATTTCCCCTCCGCTATAAATAAAAAACAAGAAATTTTATCTAAAGTGAGTCGATCAATAAAGTAAAGGCACGGTTATTAAGTTTTAAAAATGTGAAGTCACCTCTTGACAATATGGCAACAATGTGTCTATCGTTGAGCTAGGTGCCTAAGAAACACCTTGATAGTAAGCGGATTGGTTGCCGAAATAACTAATCTTCAGCAAATTTAAAGACTTTGACTCATTATATGTATGTAGCATATAAAGATTTTGTCGGGTGTAGTTATGTCATAAAATACCCTCACGGGGAAAACATAACGACGGACTTACTACCGTGTTTCTTAGCACCCGGCGCTCTTTTAGAGTGTCATTAAGAAACGTCTAAGTAGTAAGGAGTTCATTATGAACACTCTCATAGAAACTAAAGAAAGCACTTTTAGTGAAGCAACCGTTCAGACTATGTCCAGTAGTGAAATTGCTGAACTATGTGATAAACGGCATGATCATGTTATGCGTGATATCAAGAAAATGCTTGAAGAACTTAACGCCCCCAAATTTGGGGTGGTTGATTTTAGCGATTATTATCTTGATAGCAAAGGAGAAACACGCCCTTGTTACAACCTTCCAAAACGTGAATGTTTAATTCTTGTATCCGGTTATAGCACTGCTTTACGTGCAAAAATAATTGACCGTTGGCAAGAATTGGAAAAACAAGTCGCTGTTCCACAAATCGATTACTCAACTCCTCAAGTATTACTTGGTGTTTTGAATCACTTACAAAGTCAAATAGAGCAGAAAGATCATGTGATTGCTGAATTAACTCCAAAAGCAGAGGCTTTGGAAGGCTTAAAGCGCTCTGATGGGCTGTTCGGTCTTATTGAAGCAGCAAAGATGTTAGAGGTACGACCAAAAGATTTAAGCGATTATTTGCGAAAACATGATTGGGTCTATCGACGTGCTCCAGGGGCACCTCTGTTGCCCTATCAAGATAAAATCAAGAAAGGTTTTATGGATTGCCCTGCGATTACCATTCAAAGACCAGATGGGACAGAAAAGGTTCTCCCTTCCACGAAAATCACCTCTAGAGGATTGGCATGTTTGAGAGAACAAATCTATGGAGGTGTACAATGAATACCAGTATAGACTTTTTATGCGATTTGTGGATGGCATTGTATCAGTTTTCTGATCGTGATGATATTGAAGACAAGGCTTTTAATACTCTTATTGAGACTATGGATGCGATAGAAAAAGCTTTAATATTAAAGCTTCAAGATGAAACCCCAAATGCACTGAAAATTTTGGCAATGATTACAAATTTTGGAACTTTAAGACCACCTCCGATTATAGAGTCTTTGTTAAAATCTTACGAACCCAATTTTGAGAACCCCATTAAAAAGGTTGCTTAAGAAAAATATCCCCCCTCCTCGTTCTCAAAATGGGGAGGTGATTAAGAAGCTTTTTTAGGTAAGAATTCGAAGTGAACAGGCTTAAAACCCGTTAAGTCATAATCTGTAAGATCGGCAGTATCAACAAAGTTCTCTGCTTCCTTATCCGTTTTAAAAAGAGGTATCTGTTTTAATTGAGAGGTTTTCATAAAAATTAATCTTCTTTTGGTGTGTTTTGATCTTTAAAAGCTTCAAAGTTTAGAAGAAATGTATCTGTTTAAGCTTACACCATTTTCAGCTGCTTGAATTGCAAGTTGTCTATGGAGTTCTGGTGGTATTCTTAATTGAAACTTACCGCTATATTTGCCATATGACAAAGGTATCGGGACTTGTTCTCCATTATGTTGCATATCCTCAACAACTTCTGAAACGAGGTCCATAATACCTTTTAAAGCTTTCTCTGCTTGAGCATCTAACCATGAAAGGGAGGGAAATTCTGCACACAAACCAACATATTCCTCATCTTCTGGTGACCAAAAAACACGATAGGTATAATGATTATTGTTCATGTTTTATCCTTTCTATTGCTTGTAAAACCTGCTTAACTTGATAGACTTTTGCCTTATTTCCAGAACCTTTCTGAATATTGACACGAGGATCCCCTAACCAAGGGGTTTTAAAAACAAAATGACTTGAACTATTGTTCCTTGGTTCTCCAAAGAAATAGATACACACAGCCAACAAATCTGAGAACTTGATGTTTTTTGGTGATGTTTTCATCAAGCCGATTATTTTTTCAACTTTATTACTCATAACAAATAATAGTATTATTATTAATACTAGTCAATCATTTATATGCCTACTCCACAGGAGGCTTTATGTATCCATGCGAAACGATAAGAGAAACATTTGTTGGGTTGATCAAAGCAGCCCAAACAACAGCTGGTGATAATGTTTTCAACATGCGTGACTTCAATTTATTTATTGAAGCAATGCCGGCCATTAATATCTCAACGCAAAACGAAACAATCGAAGATGGGCATGATTTTGGCTTAAGGCGGCGCGTCTTAACAGTGGATGTTGAATGTTATAGCACACAAGAAAACGGAGTTGGCTTCGTTGATCAATTAGCTTGGCAAGTTGAGAAGATTTTCCATGCCAATCCCAATCTTAACAACACCGTTGAGACATGCCGCCTGCAAAATATTGCTTTTGCCTTTGGCGATAACGGGGCGCTAGCACTCCATGGTGCCATTTTAACCTTTGAAGTCACTTATGTGACTAATATCCCCTCCCTTCATGAAGGAAATGCAACCACAGGAATTGTTGAACCTCTTGTCGGTTTTAAACCCGAAACCGGTGTGGGAAATGAAGACAAATACGCAAAAATTGAGGAACCCCATGTTAGAGCGGCGCGATAAAGAGATCACCGATTTAAAAAGACGCATGGCCAATATGGTGATGGTTGGAAAAATTAGCCATGTCGACCATAAAAATGCACGCTATCGGGTAAAGAGTGGTCATCTGATCAGTGATTGGATTCCAGATACACAAGCCCGTGCTGGAAAAACCCGTTCTTATGAGGGACGTGATGTTGGAGAGCAAGTCATTGTTGTCTCTTCCTCTGGTGATTTATCACAAGGGATAATTGTTGGCTCACTTCACACGGATGCAAACCAAGTCGCCGATAAAGGCAATATCCATAAGACACTTTATCCAGATGGCACCACTATTGAATATGATGATGAACAAAATAGTTATACCCTTAATCTCACATCAAGAGGAAAGTTTAATCTCACGATTTCTGAGGGCGTGTCGATAAAAGGCGATGGCAAGAAATTAGAACTGCAAGCACCAGAAGGCATCAAAATTACCGCACAAGGTGATCTGAATTTAAACGCAGAAAAAGCCATTGCCCTAAAAGCAGGCAGGGGAATTTCACTCCATTGTGATGGCGGCATTGCTCTTCATTCTAGTGACTTAAAGCATAATGGCACCAATGTAGGAGCAACCCATGTTCATGGGGGTGTTTCTCCTGGTGGCGCCATGACAGGAGGTCCAAAATGAATAGTGGCATGGACCGTATGACAGGGAAACCTTTATCCGGTATTGATCATTTGCGCCAATTAATTCTTGATATTTTAACAACACGGATTGGCACGCGGGTGATGCGGCGTGATTATGGTTCACGTGTTGCAGAACTGATTGATGCACCGGCTAATAATGCGCTTACCATTGCCCTTTATGCCGCCGTTGCTGAAGCTTTAGACAAGTGGGAACCCCGTTTTAAACTGAAAAAAATCGATTTTAAAAGGAGTGAGGATGGAAAAATATCCTTGTCCTTTGAAGGTATTTATTTGCCATCAGGCAAGCCCATTACCATGGAAGGAGTGCTAATACAATGACCCAAGCCCTTACCAATCCCGAAATCATCCCAGAACTTTCCTTTGAAGAAATCCGCGCTGCAAATATTGAATATTTAAAAGAACTTTTGCCTCGCACTATCTTTTTAGAAAGTGATCCTGCTTTAAAAATCATTGAGGCTTTTAGTTATCGAGAACTGCTTTTAAGACAACGCATTAACGAAGCCGCACGTAATAATATTCTTGATTTTGCAAAAGATGAGGCTCTTGATGCTTTGGGCGATTGGCACGGTGTTCAACGCATGGACGCTGAGAGTGATGAGAGATACCGTGAACGCATAAGACTTCATACCCGTAGTGGCAAAGGTAGTGGAACAGAACCTTATTACAAATTTATTGCTTTATCCGCAGATAGCCGCGCAAAAGATGCAATCATTTATCGGAAAGGCAAAAATCCAACCATTCACGTTGCTCTTTTTGGCAACAATGAAGAAGAAACAGCAAGCCAAGACTTGCTAGACAAAATCTCACAAGCACTTCACGATAAAAATGTCACCATGACCAATGACACAATCCTTGTGCACGTCACTTATGAACAGAAAATGAACACCATATACAATTTAAAAAGTTCTCATTTTATTCAGAAATCAATCACAAAATTGCTTTTTATTTTTTAGCTCCCTAATTTTTTGCTAAATATTCGTGTATTTTTTTGCGATCAACCTATGATACTATTTATGTCTAACTCAAATTCTAAAGTTAACCAATCTAGCTTACTTTATAAATTGTTACATATTGTAAATATGCTACACTTAAAAAATTACTATTTTATTATCACATAAAACATTAGTGGAAATGCTTATCTCAATTTTTGGCTTAGTTTTTTAAAGCGTCCATAAATCACAAAAAATTGTGTTTCTTATATTTAATATGACTAAGATCATTGACACAAATGTGAAAATACTACACACCGCTGTAGAATAGTAAATATTACTATAGTGTTTATTATTTACCTATGTGGGGGGAAAATACTTAGAAGTTTGCTACAAAATAAGCAGAAACTTATTTTTATTGAGGCACATAGCCCTTTATGTGCGTATATTATTGAATCTATCAGTTATACTAATGAGCATGGACAAACCCTTTTTTTGATGGAATTTGGTCAAGCTCGCTTTCTGATGCTGTATTGAGGGGGCTGCCAGATATCGAATACCTCGACATACGGTATCGAATCAAAAATGTGCATGAAATGATGGAATTTACCTTAAAACCAATTATATTCGATGCTGATACGGGCGGCAATATTGAGCACTTTAAGAAAAACATCCGAATGATGGAACACATAGGAATTGAAGCTGTAATTATTGAAGACAAAAGCGGACTAAAGAAAAATTCCTTATTTGGTAATAAAGTCAAACAAACATTAGAAGATTGTGATGTATTTGCAAAAAAGGTAGCTGAAGGAAAAAAGGCACTAGTTCACAATAAACTGATGATTTTTGCCCGCATAGAAAGCCTAATTGTCGGTATGACGATAGAACATGCGCTATTGAGAGCTAAAAAATACGTTCACGCAGGTGCCGATGGAATAATGATTCATAGCTGTCAAACTGATGCAGACGAAATTATTGAATTTGCATACCATTTCCGAATTCTTTTCCCTAATATTCCCTTAATTTGCATACCAACAACTTATGCTCATGTCCATTCATCATTGTTGTTTGAAGCTGGTTTAATATTGTCATATACGCTAATCACATGATTCGATCTTCTTATAAGGCAATGGAAGATACAGCTATAAAGCTACTAGCCTCCGGTCATGCTCAAGCAGTTGAAGATCAATGCGTTGAAATTAATCGTATCTTACGCGCATTTGGTTAACCACGACACTTTTTTACTGTTTCCCCCCCAAATAACTATTAATAAGAATTTTGCTATGAATATACGCCAACATATGATTTTAGGAGCTTATATCTCTTATGGAACAGGACATCACCCCGCTGCTTGGAGAAGCAAATACGCTTTAGCCGATGGTGCCCAAAATATTGATCATTATGTCAAGATGGCTCAAGAAGCGGAAAGAGGATTATTTGACTTTTTATTCCTTTCTGATACCCTATCCGTTTTTCGCGACGACTTGGAAGGTTATGGTAGCCGCATTGTGGTTTTTGAACCTCTCACATTGCTGTCTGCTTTGGCAATGATGACCAAAGAGATCGGTCTAGTGGCTACGGCATCTACGACTTATAAAGCCCCTTTTGACATCGCAAGAGAATTTGCTTCTTTAGACCTCATCAGCAAAGGTCGTGCAGCATGGAATTTGGTGACATCTTCCAAATCGGATGTAGCCTATAATTACGGTTTCAGTAAACACCCCGAACATGCAGTTCGCTACCAAAAAGCTGCCGAAGCGTTTGATGTCGTTACCGGACTGTGGGACAGCTGGAATGATGATGCATTTTTACGAGACAAGGAAAGTGGTCTCTTTTTTAATAAAAACGCCATGCATGAATTGAATCATAAAGGAGAGTTTTTCTCTGTACGTGGTCCTTTAAATGTGTCGCGCCCTCCTCAGGGATACCCAGTAATTGTCCAAGCAGGTTCATCACTAGCTGGCATAGAGCTTGCAGCCAAAACATCAGAGATCGTATTTACTGCTCAATCTAATTTATCTTTGGCTAGATCCTTTTATAAACAACTAAAAAATCAACTTTCTACTATTAAGCGGCTCAATAAAGACATTCTTATCATGCCAGGAATTTGTGCTTTTGTTGCTGCAACAGAAACAGAAGCAAAAGAGAAGTTTGAAGAATTTCAAGATCTTATACACCCAAATTTTGGACTAGCTATGCTATCTGACTTGTTAGGTGGTATAGATCTTAAGGGAATCCCCCTTGATAAACCTCTGCCTCCCCTCCCTCTAACGGCAATACCAGTCGGCGTGCTTTAATTGAAAAATTAAGCCTAGATGAACAACTAACTCTAGAACAATTATACAAAAAAATCATCGTTTCTCGCGGTCACTTCCATCTCGTAGGCTCTTACAAACAAGTTGCAGAATGCATGGCGGAATGGTTTCACTTACAGGCATGCGATGGTTTCAACATCATGCCTCCGAGTATGCCAGGTTGTTTTATAGAATTTGTAACCGGCGTAATTCCTGAATTACAAAAAATGGGAGTGTTTAAAACACACTATATACCCGGCACACTAAGAGAAAAGTTAGGTCTCGAGCGCCCTATCAATCGATATCAACAACAAGAAAGAAATATAAATGAAAAATCGGCAAATTATTCTTGAAGATACGACACTACGTGACGGTGAACAAGCGCCAGGAATTGCATTTTCTCCTGAAACTAAAGTCATGATTTTCCATGCGTTAACGAATGCCGGTGTCCAATGGATTGAAGCAGGAATCCCTGCTATGAAAGGCAAAGAAGTAAAAGCCCTCCAAGAAATGTTAGAACGCAGGAAAGAGGTCAATCTTATCGGTTGGAATCGTGGCGTGTTAGATGATATCAAATTTACAATCTCTATGGGGTTTAAAGCGTTACACATCGGTCTTCCAACATCAGACATCCACCTAAATCATAGTATCCGAAAGAATAAAGACTGGTTGCTAAAGACAGCTACTCATTTGGTGAAATATGCTAAAGATAAAGATTGTTTCGTATCAATCAGCGCTGAAGATGTGGGCCGAACCGATTTACATTTTCTTCAAAAGTATGCAGCCTCTGTCCATGATGCAGGAGCAGATCGTTTAAGGTTGTCAGATACCATCGGAATTCTTGATAGTACTTCTTACGCCAAACGTGTAAAGACAGTTGCTGACGCTTGTTCTATAAAAACTCAATGTCATTGCCACAATGATTTTGGACTCGCAGTGTCAAATACTTTAGCCGGTTTGGAAGCAGGAGCAACGTACTTTCACAGCTGTATAAACGGTATTGGAGAGCGTGCTGGTATGCCGGATATGACGCAAATGGTGATGGCGTTATTGTATTTTCATAACGTTGATACTGGAGTAGATACGACACAACTTGTCTGTCTATCACAATTGGTTGCAGAAGCGTGTAATCAACCTATTCTGCCTTGGCAACCAGTTGTAGGATCTAATGTTTTTGCCCATGAGTCCGGTATCCATACGAAAGGTGTCTTAAGCAACAGTAAGACTTTTGAGCCATTCTCTCCCGATTTGGTGGGTAATAAACGTAGGCTCTGTATTGGGAAACATTCAGGACGGGCAGTTATTCGGTATGTGCTTGAAAAAAATGGCATCATTGTAGAGGAAGCAGCCCCACTTGAGGAATGCTTAGCTCATGTTCGAGATTTTGCAATAGAAAAGCGCGGAGAAGTAACGCCAGAAGAGCTGATCAATATTTACCACTCATTACAACAAGAAACTATTAATGTCTAAACAAGTACCTCTTGTCAACAAAATCATAGCGAAGCATGCTGGATTCGATCGAGTTTCCGTCGGAGAGCTTGTTACTGTCTCAGTCGATAAAGTGTATGTTCAAGATGGAAATTCGCCTACTATTGCTAGACTATATGAAAAACACAATCTGAATCAGGTTTTTTCATCCAAAGATATTGGATTTTTCTTTGATCATTCTGTATTGGTTCCTAACATTACTATGGCTGATAGATTAATTGAGGGTCGTAACTTTGCTGCTAAACTAAATATACAGGTCTTTGAGCAAGGTCAAGGAATCAGTCATGTACTTGCCATTGAACATGGTTGGTTTCAACCTAATAATATTGTTCTTGGTGCTGATTCGCATACTTGTATTGGAGGAGCAATACAATCATTAGCTTTGGGAATGGGGGCATCAGATATAGCTGCAGCTATGGTTACTGGAAAAACTTGGCTTAAAGTTCCAGAAACATTATGGATAACAGTGCAAGGAACTCCTCATTGCCACGTTCGAGCTCGAGATTTGATTTTTCATATTCTTGCAAAATATGGGCAAAGCCCTTTCTTATACAAATCGATAGAGTGGTCCGGAGAGTGGATAGAAAATCTCTCCTTAGATTCAGCATGTAGTTTATCAAGTTTAGGTGTCGAACTTGGAGCTAAATGTATGTTTTTACCGCCAAACCAAACCCATAATTCTCTGATGAGCAATATTGAAGTTCTTTATCCAGAACAGGAAATAGTAATTCATATGCAAGACATTGAGCCAATGGTTGTACTACCCCACAATCCTAAAAATGCAGTGTCCTTAAAACAAGCCTCTGGAATTAAAATTGACTACGTGTTTATTGGTAGTTGCACGAATAGTAGATTAGAAGACTTAGCTGATGCAGCACAAATATTACACGGGAATAAGGTTCACAAAAATGTCCATTGTGTCATAACACCAGGATCACAAGGAGTCTATTTAAAGGCGCTTAAGAAAGGTTATATTCAATCTCTCGTAGAATCTGGAGCTATTATCTCACCACCTGGATGTGGAGCATGCGTAGGAACTCAAGGAACTATTCCCGCACGAGGAACAAAAGTCCTAAGTACGATGAATCGCAATTTTAAAGGACGTATGGGAAATCCTGATGCTGCAATATACTTATCTTCACCTGTCATTGCTGCAAAAACGGCATTACTAGGGAGAATTCCAACTTTAATGGAGCTACCTTAATGGCTTTACAAAATCTCAGAGTCCGCTATATTACTGGAGATGTCTCTACAGATGATATAATCCCCGCTAAATATAAACATATGTACACTAACTCAGCATATTTAGCGCCTCATATTTTCGAAAATTTTCGACCTGGATTTGCTAATACTATACAAATGGGTGATGTTATCTTTTGTGATGGAGTTTTTGGGATCGGCAGTTCCCGTGAACAAGCTGTAAGTTCAATGTTGTCTCAAGGTATTGAAGCTATAATCGCCCCAGAATTTGGACGAATTTTTTATCGAAATGCGTGGAACCTCGGTCTAATTGCGATTGAGCTAAAAAACGCATTATTTGAAGAAGGGGAGAATATAAACATCAATATTAAAGAAGGAAGGATAGAGAGTGCTAAAGGGGAGTTCTTATTCAATCCTCCTTCAGAATTTATGCTTAGCATACTAGCTGAAGGAGGACTTCTCAATTATGTATGTCAGCAATTGTAAAGAGGGTAAAGCCCCATGATACAAACCATTCAACCACAAAGTGAAAAGTTTGATGGATTGGCCGATGATTATGACCGCTATCGCCCACGCTACCCTCTCCCTTTGTTTAAAACCATGCTGCTTCCTTTTAAGGACAAAAAGCATTTGTCCATCGTGGATGTGGGAGCTGGAACGGGCATTGCATTAGAGGGAATTGTCAAGCTTCTAGGAAATGAACACCAATATTATGCGATCGATATCTCAGCAGATATGATTAAGCAGGGGCAAAGAAAATTTCCTTTTGTGCAGTGGTATCACGAGAAAGCCGAAAGTCTCTTGCCCCAGATCGGTAAGGTTGATCTTGTTGTTGCAGCACAAGCGTTTCAGTGGATGGATCGCCCTCTGCTGCTTAGCACTGTCTCAAGTCAACTTCGCGCTGGAGGCGTCATGGCAGTCATTCAAAACAATCGCGATTTTCAAAATAATCAATTTCTAGCCGCTTATGAGGCATTGTTAGAGGAGATGAGCCCTCACTATTCCCGTTATTATCGTAATTTTGATTTTTTACAAGAAATGCGTGATGGTCTTGGAGTCAATTCAGAAAAGATTGCTTTACATACACACAATTGGACGATGACAATCCCATCCGAAGCTTTTATGGGCATGAGCCGCTCTTCAACGCAAGCGCAACGCGCCATTGCTAAACACGGAGAAGAATATTGGCAGGAATTGATTGCATTGATAAAACAATATGAAATGCAGAAAAGTTTGGAGCTTTTGTATCGAAGTGAACTCTACATATATACAAAATAATCTTACATCTATGATTACCCCCACTACTTTTCGGTGCGCCAAAGCAAATGATATGCAGAAAATTTACACATTATTAAGGCGGGGATTTGAAAGACATTTGAGCAATTTTTCTCCTTCAGCACTCAAACTAACACCTCAATACATTCAATCTTCACTGTCCACCTGGCGAGTATGTATACTTAACAGAGAGATTGTTGGCTGTACTATGGCATATGAGGAAGAGGGCTTCTTTACCTTTTGCTATATGACAATCGATTATGATTATCGACAAATTGGATTAGGAAAAGAGTTCGTTAAAGCTATGGTGAACGAAGCTCGCAAACATCAACTTGGATGTATTAAAATTGTTTTACGTGAAGCGTTGACTGAAAACGTTCAGTTTTTTACTAATCAGGGGTTTATCCGAACACTACCGTTTAAATCGAATATTCATTATATATATGAGTTGGAGTTAACTAAATGAATGATAGATATGTTATATGTTTGGGTTACCGCGCATCACTTGTTAAAAAAGTAACAGAAAGAGGACAAACCGTTTATCATTACTACAAAATTTAAACATAGTCTTAACAATTTTCAATATTGTTTTGTTGATAATTTAGAAGATGCTCAAGAAGTATTAAGGGTCGTCAACTCAAAAATACTCCCATCAACAATCGTCGGTGTAATTACTGGTCATGAAGAAGGAGTATTTACAGCAGCTATTATCCGAAACTGTTTGCAACTTCCTGGCCCTCAATCTTACAACTTATTACTTCGTTTTCGAGATAAACATTTTCAAAAATCGTTGCTCAGGGGTTATGTGCCTTGTGCGCAATCGATATATGTATCTCGTCGGACTCTATACGCGGATATTGTTTCATTGTTAGATATCCCATTCGTAATTAAGCCTTCTAATGGTACTGGTAGCAAAAGAACACAGCTAATTCGTGACAAACAAATGTTTGAGAAATTTATGAATGAGGTAGCAGATAACTCTGATATAGCTTTTGTAGCAGAATCATCTATTCAAGGAAGAGAATATTGTGTTGATGGTTTATGGGAAAATGGCAATTTAACTTGGTTTAGCATCGGTCTGTATAATATCAATGTGATTGATTTTCATCACGGTAAATCTTTGGCGGTTCAGATTTTATCAAATATAGAACACCAGTCTTTGTACAAACGAGCATCGGAACTTATCACTAAGGTGATGCAGAGACTGGGTAGCAAAACGACCGTATTTCATCTAGAATTTTTTGATACGGAGCAAGCTCTTATTTTCAGTGAGTGTAGTGCACGGCTAGGAGGAGGGTTGATTCCTGAAATTATTGAATATTCTTATGGTATTGATTGGTTTAATATTCATTTTGAACAAGGAATGGGAATGCTGAACGAACACTACCTTCCAATGACTCCATTACAATGTCACGCGTTTGTATACTTGCGCTCTCATGCTGAATGCCATCAAACTGAAGAAGAATATAGACGAATATTCTACCCCGTAGAGCTACGCTTCGAACCATCAAAATATGGACAATCTTCAGGAAGTTATGGAAACTCAGGATATATTATTGTCGCTGGTGCTTCTTCTTCAGAACTAACATCAACTGTGAAAGCAATCACCTTGCACAATGAGAAAGGAGCAAAGTATGACCATTCGAGTTTTATTACTCGACCGCAATAAAGTCCATGTTAACCAGCTAATTCAGAGCGAAGAATATAAGCAATTTAGTTTTATTTTTCATAAGAGTACGGATGTTATCGACAATAACGGCTGCCCCATAGGATTTACATACCATACCAAAACTCTGGCATATTTGGATCATCTGATGTGTGTGTCCCCTTTTGAGTTTGTAGTATCTTGCTCAGAAAGTCAGATCCAATTTGCAGGACTGTTAAGGATGAGATATGGCCTCAAACATGGATTCGACATTTTAATCAGTGCTAATGTTAGCAATAAATTATCTATGCGACAACGTCTTTCAAATTATGTTTTGAGTCCTAAATTCTGGCATTCAGGTGACTTCTTACAAATAGCTCATGATAATTCAATGAGTTCTCATTTACCAAAAAAAGTTGTCATTAAGCCCATCTATGGCTCAAGCACCCAGGGTGTGCAATGTTTTACCTTACATGAAGCTATTGAATATTTAGAAAAACAATTTTCTTTATTTATTGTTGAAGATTACATTCCTCTAAACAGGGAATTACATTGTGATGGCGTAATAGTTAATGGACATTTAAATTTTTTCCTTTTTTCTCAATATGCCAGACCATGGCTTAGTGGACAAACAAAATCCAATGCTAGTATTCATTTGTCTAACGACGACCCACAATACAAAACAGCCAAAAGTATTGTTATGGTATTATTGAGAGAGCTTGGTATCCAAAATGGTGTGTTTCACATTGAGCTGTTTGATTACAACGAAAAATTATATTTTGGTGAAATAGCCCTCCGACCTAGTGGAGGAGGACTAGCCTATTCCATACAATATTTTTTTGATATCAATATTTGGGATTGCTATCTAAAGTTAGCCTTGGGCATAACTCCAAAGCTTCCTAGGCAGAAGATTATGACATCTATTTGTGGCTACATTGGGCTTTCTGAAGCAGACAGTTATTACCAACATATCTTGCTTCGTAACCCAATGTTTAGCCACGTAATGAGACTAAATCCATGTACATCTTCTCAAGCAACGGGATGTTTAGCATATCAAGAATTACTTTTTTTTTCTTGCAAGACAGAACATGAAGCAATGTCTGAATTTTCTAAAATTGCTAATATATAAAAGGAAAATCTATGAACCCAAAAATATGGTACAGAAATAATAATATATTATTTTATCAATATTTTATTTCGGCATTTTATCTCGCTTG
Source organism: Bartonella senegalensis OS02 (assembly GCF_000312545.1). Classification (GTDB taxonomy): domain Bacteria; phylum Pseudomonadota; class Alphaproteobacteria; order Rhizobiales; family Rhizobiaceae; genus Bartonella; species Bartonella senegalensis. Next base: position 24,600 of record NZ_HE997545.1, on the reverse strand, counting down.
CGGTATTTATTCAGTTACGGCAATTTGGTTAACATACGAGTATACGAAAAGTCCTTTCATCGTTAGCATAATTATAATTGCAGGCTATCTCCCCTCTGCAATTGCTGGCTTTATTTTCTCTGAACAATATAGTCGTGGAAATCCATATAAAAAAATACAAACAGCCACTCTTATTCTTATTAACATAATGATACTGTTGGTTATCAATTTAATACTAGTTAAAAAAAACGTGATTATAAGTTTGGTTGTTATTGCTCTCATTCAAGTTATTTTATCTCTCGTTAAATTATCGAATCAATCCTACTTAGCTCTCCTAATCAGATCAATTTTTTCAGAAAAACAAGACAAACAAGTTATAGAAATATCTTCATCTAACCTACTCGTGTCTCTCTCCATAGGGGCAGGATTAGCACGATTATTTTTATCAATTGGCCTAGTTTATCTTGGGCCTAGTATCACTGTTATTCTTCTTGCCCTTGCTTGGATGGCAATCGTGAAGCTTGAAAAACAAACCTCTAAATTATCACATGAGACCATTACTGTAGACAAAAATTCTCAAGAAAATTCCGTTGACAAGATTTTGCTATTTAAAGACCGCCATTTGCAAACTTTGATTCTTTTTTCTATCTGCAGTAGTGGTACTCTGCAATACATTAATTCAATTCTTGCACCGTTAGCTAACCACATCATAGCTAATGAACCTGTTTATTTTTCCTTACTTGATATACTTTCTATGATTGGAGGTTTCTTTGCTGGGATTGTTTTATCATCTCATCGATTAAAAAGCACGGTAGTACTTAATTATGGTTTTCTGTCAATCACAGTGATTGCTATATTACTAGCAGTAACCAATAACCCATCTTTTGTAGCTATACTCATATTTATGCTTGCATTCAGCACCACAGCACATATTATATGCATGCAAGTAAAAGTCAATCAAACACCTTGCAAAAAGCATGTTTCACAATACACAGCATTACGAAACTCTTCAATGTCTATCGCGAAAACGTGTTTTTCTTTACTTTCTGGCATTGTCACAACAACAATTGGTATCCAAGCCTGTTGGTTTGTATTAGCAGCAATTGCATTGGGCTTCACTATATTGTGGTATATGTTTATTACTTCATGGCGAGAATAATCTTTATAGTAAATAAGTAGTAGAAAAAATGAATAATCATATCTATAGTGTGCGCCAAGATGTGATACACAAAATACACGAACTTGGCATGAACTCTAAAGCTTTAAAAGGGTTATTTGGCTGGGATTCCCCTACTGTAAATGAATTTATTAATACTGCACATCTCATAGTAACATTGCCTCATGCTAACCCCAACGTTTTTTTCCCCCGTGTTTTTGCAAGTTGGTATGCACATCACCTACAATGTATAAATAAACAGATATTTCATTTGCGAATTGTCTTGAGTCATATAAATTTTAGCGATCTCGGTTGGCGCCCTTACGCTTGGTGGTATTTTGATAGCCATAAAAAAATTCAAAAAATGAGTTTTTTTACTAGAAATAAAAAAAATAAACATGTCACTGTCATATCCCAGCCCTCATTACCAGAAGCTTTTCTACCTGATATGGATATTTATCACCTTGAAGCTTATTCATTGGCTACTCAATGTACTAATCGAGCGTGGTCTTACGTAGCGATGATGGCAAGTATAGAACGAGCAGCTGGTTTATCAATTGCTCAGCGTACTATGTATATCACAATGGATCAATTTTTAGCTGCTATTTCAAAAACGGCTGAATTAAGATTATCATCATTATTACAACAGAGTAGTGGGCGAATTTTGGATAACGATGGGAAACTAAAACCAGCAAAATTAGATGTAGCCCCTTTAGTATATGATAATGCAACGAATATTGCACTTATTTCTACTCTTGGTACTAAAGGGATTATAGGGGGGAAAAAAATGTTTAGCTATTGGTCCGATGTTGCCTCTCGCGAAAAAATATTCTCCGCAGAAAAATATCGCCCGATGGAAGTATTGCTCATCCCAGATGCATATAAAATTGCTGAAAAAATGATGCTATCTCGAGAAACATCTAATCAATTAATGAAGTTGGGGATACCTTATTCGCAAGGATTAGCTCTTTCTGAACACGGACGCTTTTCTGAAGTATACTCTCCTTTTTAAAGACGCACTCTAATTTAGATAGTTATAGATTCAGAAAAAGTCACACCTACACTCTACCTCATAGAACAATAGAATGAACTTGAAATAATAAAAAATTCTTACATCTTTGCTCTCTAACATCGAAAGCTTTTTAGCCAAAATACAAGAATAAAAGTTAAAAGATAATAGAAAGACACAAAATACGTTGTTCCATAAAGCTTATTAGTACTCTTATTACTTCTCGGAGAGAAAATAACCAAAATAATAAAATTAATAACACTAATTAAAAAAATAAAAATCTAATAAATATTTATATTACACGTAGTATTATCATAATAATAATTTTTGATATATAAAAAATTAAATCATATACTAAGTAATTTTGAAGTAGCTATATTACCAAATGATTTAAATGTTCCGTTCTTTCGATTACATCTTATAAAGAACGCTCTCAAAAGTGCTGGTTAATTACTGTAAATGGAAATTTTCGTGTGATAGTTCTCTTTGATGGTATAAATATATAAATGGTCGATTATCTGGATTATCATTAATAATGAGTACTAAAAATTGATGAAAAATCCTTCGCACCCTATAGAATTATTGCATGAAGGTCTAATAAAAGAACTTAATTTGTCTGTTAATGAAATAGCTGAACAACTTGCTATGCTTTGTATAGCATTGTCTAGAGTTTTAAATAGAAAATCCATGATTAGTGCTAATCTTAGCTATGAAGCTTAAAATGGCTGGTGTAAGTACAACACTTACTTTGCTGGCTATGGTAAATAAATTATGATTTATCAAACTTTAAAACGTAAACAATATAAGATACATCCATTTGCTATGAGTTCATGTTATATTTTTTTATTCATATTCTTTTGATTTATAGTGCTCCTATAAGCTCTCCCTTTTAATCATGATTTTAAAGCCGTGTGAAAAGGACAAGACAAACTATTTGGTTATATAGTCAAGAACGAGCAAACAATCGCTATGATTGCACGTCTTTCTGAATGGCCATATGACGCTGTTAGCAAAATTGATAGCGCTGATCTGAATAGCATTGGGAAAATTTTGGAGTCTTTTACCAAACAGCGGGAAACCTCGACTGAGAAACCGCCGCTAAACTGATCGCCAATATTGCCATTGTGTTCCATTGGTCTCTTTCAGAGATGATGGAAATGGAACCAAGAGAGTTGCTCTTTTGACACAAACAAGCAGCAGAAAGGTATAAAACAAAATGAGTAAAAAAGTTGCCGATGCAAAGGTAAAGTTGTCTCTTGAAGACAAGCTCACCGCGCCTTTAAAATGTGTGCAAAAGGAATTCGACAATTTATCAAAAACATTATCCCATAGATTGCGTATTCCGCGCTTTTCTGCTGTTGTAAAAAACATGACAAAAAGCCTTCATGGCGTTCAAAGTGCTCTTGGTACCGCGGCAAGTCGTGCTTCGGTCTTTACCGGTGTTCTAGGGCTTGCTGGGGGTGGTCTTGAGGCAAGCTTGACCGCCGTTACCATGAAAACCATGCATATGGGCGATAGTCTCTACCATGCCTCACGCCATTTAGGAATGAGTGTAACAGCCCTTCAATTATGGGGTAATGCAGCCGATAATTCGGGATATTTTGCTGAACTCTTTCAACAATCCTTGGCAACCTTAAATAGGCGTTCTGCGCAAGCATATGCCGGACAAAAAAGGGGTGGCTATACAACAAAAATAGACTGCGAACTTTTTGATAAAGTGCAAGAAGATGCTGCAAAAAACGTAGCCAATACAAAACCAGACAAAGACGATACCCTTGATCCAAACGCCCCACCCGATGCATGCGATGAAGGAGATGGCATCATCCATATGGACGAGAAGAACACATGAGAGGTTATAAACCAGATTTAGAGCTCCTTTAAAAAGATTGCTTAAATACCTCTCTTCCCCCATCTTTCAAGGTGGGAAGAAGGTCAAGATGCTTCTTCTAAAGCCGTTTGTTCCTTATAATTTTTGGGATAGGTGTTAAGCTAATCTGCAAATTTAAAGCACTCAAAACACTGAGAAAAGTAGAAAGCCGTGGGTCGCCTTTATCACTTAAAGAACGATAAAGAGATTCACGATTTAAACCTGTCTCTTGAGAAACAGCTGTCATTCCTTGTTTACGTGCAATGATCCTTAATACATGTGCAATATAACCACTCTCTTTAGTTTCTAAAGCATCCTCTAGTAAGATCTTAAAATCTTCAGGTGTATTAAAATACTCACTTACATCAAATTTAGTAATTTCCATGTTTCATTTCCTTTACCAATTGAAGAGCTTTTTCAATATCCCTTTGTTGGGTAGATTTATCACCCGCATTTAATAATAAAATTATTTATTTACCTTGTTTTATAAAATAGATTCTATAACCAAGACCATGATGTATTTTCAATTCTCCAATTCCACGGAAAAATTTTATTTTACTATTCCTAAAAAGACAGCCAAACAGCGTTCAATTTCTACCATTTTATCTGCATGAATGGAGCCAAAAGCTGGGCTAATTTTTTCACATCTTACCGTCATAATCTTATCAATCATTATTTGCGAGGGCTTTTGTAAACCATTTTTGCTGTCTGGTTGGACAGTAATACGGAGTAATGGCGCATCGACAAGTGTACTTGTAATTGGTAAAACCGTCACGCTTGTATGTTCACTAAATTGATTAGCTTGAATGATCAATGCGGGTCTTGGTTTACCAAAATCACCTTGTATAACTATTGTTACCAGAGAACCACGCATTATTCTGTCCATCCATCAATATCCATTAAAGATTGATCCATAAATGACTGTATAGATGTATTGGCTTTATCCATTTTTGCCACTAAGCGGGTTTGACGGCGACACTCTTCTGCAAAACTCGGCTGGCGTGTATCTGGAACCCAAATTTGCATTAAACGCAGACCTGCTTTTCTTTGTGCATTACGATGTTTCTGAACCCGTTCATTAACATGCATTGTACCCATGACAAAATCTCCTTTTGTTTCATGTAACGAATAATACAGAAAAAAGTTACATGAAACAAGATTTTTAATAAAACGCAATCATCACAATTTTTAAAAAGTCACTCAGTCTCACTTTATGTGCTTTTTTATAAGGAAAACATTCCCCTTCCCTATCTTTAAGGTAGGGAGGGGACGAACTTAGATTAAACGTGTGGAACGGGTCGTTCAAGAAGTTGTACAGCCAAGCGAAATCCCATAGTACGCAGCAAAACATTTAAACTACGGAGCTCTGGATTACCCTTTTCTGAAAGTGTCCGGTAAAGTTGTGTTGGATTTAAGTTGGCTGCTGCGACAGCTTGAACACCACCATAAGCTTTTGCCATTTGACGAAGTGTTACAAGCAATTCCCCCTGGTCACCATCTGCTAAAATGGCATCAAGAGTAGCTGCTGCTAACTCAAGGTCATCATGGAATATTTCTGCCATCGCATCATCATGGTTACGATCTTTCATTCTTGCTCTCCTTTAATCTTCACGGTTTTGCCAATCTCGCCAGCAAGCACATGCACAAGTGATGTCGGTGTCTTGTGTTTTTTTGCTACCACCGCATAATAGCAACAATACGGTCTTGCCAGACAGGGCATAATAAACGCGGTAACCAGGACCAATATTAATACGCAGTTCATAGACACCATCACGAAGCGGTTT
>NZ_HE997545.1:0-17403 GCF_000312545.1 Bartonella senegalensis OS02 | reverse complement strand
TCAATCACTTTCAAAGCTTCATCACTCAATGGCACGCGAAAATCTGAAATTTTTCCTACAATACCTTTCATATTTTCTTTTGGTATTGTCCATATATTTTTATCTATTTGTTCAAGACGCAAATATCGCAATGGATGTGACCGTACTCCAGTCAAAATCAGAAGCTTCAGTGCTAAATTTGAAAGAATCTTATCATCTAAATTCTGATAAAAAGCTGGAACTTCTTGCCATGGCATAGCAGGAATATTTGTTGATGTAGCACGGGGCTTTCCTAAAAGGGCGCGTGCTTTCATACAGGCTTGTAGATCAACATCTAAACCAAGAGCCGCAGCATATTTCAAGCAAATATTAATACGATTAAGTGCTTTTCTTGCCGTATCTGCTTTTTCATGCCAAAGGGGTGAGAGAACATTGCGAATGATATTTGCTGTTAATTGTTCTATAGGCAAATTTCCTATGTGTGGGATAACATGCAATTACAGTGGAGAAAACCAACGTCCATTTTTACCTTCATTTTTTAACTCAGCTTTTTTACTTTCAAAAGCTGCCTGCGCAATTTCTTTAAACATATTGCTTTGCTGTTTTAAGACAGTTTGTTCTCGAAAGACAATAGGATCATTGCCTTCTTTAAGAATATCACTATAATATCTTACAAGTTCTCGTGCTTCTTTTAAAGAAAGCCTTGCAACAGGACCAAGCCCCATTTCACGGCGCTTATTGTGGTGTGTATAGCGAAAAAACCAAGAGCGTGTATTGTCTTTTCGAACATTCAACCACAGCCCTGCCCCATCACAATATTTCCCTTGAGGAGATGCCTTTACGAACGCTGCTGATAACTTATGAATCGCCCTCACTTAATTTACCTTCTCGTCCACCTTTACACGCATTGCCCGTCCAACTTTTTTGGTCCACCTTTTAGACCACCTTAAATTTTTGATTTGAGATTTTTTCTTTAATTCTTAATTTTTTTATTGGAACATAAAAAACTATACATATCAATACGCTATTACACATATTTATATACTTTGAATCTTGTTGATAAAGCCTAGCTAGCCTCTTTTGGGCACCATTTTTTGATTTTATGCCAAAAATAGCTTATTGATCTTATAAAATTTTTTAAAGCTGAGAGATTTGTAAAGAAACGTAAGAGAATAAGATTTTCCAACTTATTTCTATAATTTATTCTAAATCACGAATTTTTTTCTAGATATTTTTTAGCTATTTTAAACATCCAAAGTATTTACACTTTCAAAAAAGCAAAACCTTTGAAGCTCTCTTCTTACCACAGCAAAATCATTAAAGTTTAACACAAGCAATTCTTGAATATGATTATAAATATATGCGATTTTAATAACATTATAAAAACAATTTAGCTTTCCATCAATTGCTGTTAATTAATAGATTCGCATCTTAAGAAATAAAAGAACTTCTATCGTCACTTTACCTTGCAAAAGCTACGCTGAACCACTCTAAATTCATCAACTATGCGAACTGAAACTTCATAACAAAAATTTTTTTGCACTCACTTCTTATTTTTTAAATGCAACAAAATATATCTATGCTCTGTTACAAAAAAGAATTATATTAAATAGAAAAATAAGAATAAATTAAATAAAGTAAATTACTATTTAATATAAAATTCAAATAAATCTCTAATTTTAGAAAAATATCAAATTTATATCGTGAATATTTTTATTATGTATTTTTTATTAAAATAAACTAAAGAACTGTTATAAAAAAATTAAATCATAACGCTTTATTAGATAAAAAATAATATTTAATTCTCATAAAAATATTTACCCTATTTCATATAAAGTGCATTTACAGTAATTACATTTTAATGTAGTTTTTTATATCACATGAGTGATGAATAAACTAAAAATTAAGGGGAGGAAATCATGGATCATCCAAAATTTAAATAATAAATTTAACTAATAATAAGAAAAATTCTTTTTCTTGGAATGACCTTGCAGAGAAAAGTTAGTTTGATAAGTAAATGAGGGGAGCAATAATGGAGCAGCAATATATTTTAGGAAAATACACACGTGTTGTTGTCCATGAAAAGGATGCAATTTTTGGTGCAGTCTCAAAGCAGTTTATTATCAATGATCAAAAGTACTGGGAAAATTTGGTACTTCTCGCAGCATAGTGGATCAAGAAAAAACAGTAGAGAAAACTTACACTTCGCTATTGTCAATCATGTTAAGAGAAAATTTTAACCCTGCATTTGACGTGCTTTTTTCTAACCACTTTCTTGTTTGGAATGAAACATCAGACAATATCTTCCATAATCGGTATTCTAGAAGTCATCTCCATTATCAAAGTTACGGCATGCATCCAGCCTCCGTTCAGCATACCCTTTCACAAAAAGTAGTCGTCATTTTAGGATGTGGCGGGATTGGTAATCATGTATCAGCAATACTAGCATCCTCCAGCGTCGGAAAATTAATTCTTGTTGACAATGATATGATCAAGATGACCAACCTTACCAGACAAATTCTTTTTACTGAAGAAGATATAGGGCTTCCGAAAACAACTGTTCTTCAACGTGAGCTGATACGGAGAAACAGCCAAAGTGAAGTTCATGAATTACAAATGTTAATTACTGAAAAAGAAGATATCAACAAATTACCTAAAGCAGATTTATGGATTATTTCTGCTGATTCACCTGATAAGCTAGGGCCATGGATAAATGAATGGCGTGTAAAAAGTCAATAAGTTTCTATAAATTCCGGCTACATCAATGATAGAGCTATTTTGAGCCCCTTTTATTTACATAGCTGAACAAACTGCTCACTATGCATGCAGCACATCTCTAGGAAATCTCCCCAAAAAAAATGATCCTTTAATCCATGAATCCTGCACTGCTATTAATAATAACTCTAAAGTCGCGACATTTCATCCTGTTAATGCCCTTTCAGCTACCATGTGTGCCAATGATGCTCTCAAGTTTTTAGGTAGTTATGGCAATCTGCTTTCTACCGATCGGTGTATGAGGATATGGAGCAACCAACTTTTCACAGAAGAATGTTCTCTAAAGAAAAATCATCACTGTAAGATCTGTGGAACACTACAATGAACAGACCACGTACCCTTGCTTTCACCTATGAATCCTATAATGCAGTACGGATGCTGATCGGTGTCTACCACGCGATTTTTTTTAATGTCTATGGGGGTTAGTCTGGCGCAATTAGCTGTGCTTCAAGTTGTCTTTTCCGGAACCATCCTACTGCTTGACTTTCCCTGCGCTGTCCTCTCAGACAGATATCGACGTAAATATTCCGTTATAGCTGGAGTCTTTATGACGGGCGTGTTTTATCTTCTCTGTCTTCAAGCCCCCAATATGATAATCCTTATCATTGCACAAATCCTTTATGCCGCAGGAATTTGCCTCATTGCAAGTGCTATTGACGGATGGATTTATCACTCACTGGGCAACAAACACGATCAATTTTCGCATTACGCCCATCTTACGCACCAAGTAAATTCTTTCGGGAGTATTCTCAGCGGCATCATAGGAATTGGAACAATATACTACTCTGGACAATATTTTACAGGATATATCCTCTCATGCCTGATGATGAGCATCATTTTTTTGATCTTTCTTCTTGTTCCTGAAGAAACAAAACCAGCGATTGAAAAAAACAAAACAACAACGATTCTTCAAAATGCCAAAGAAACGCTGTGGATTTTTCAAAACACCGTGGGAGGAGCATGGTTTATTTTCCTCATGTGCCTTTTTAATGCCGGTATTCAGATTATCTATCATTTCTAGCAACCTATAATACTCTCAAGTAGCAAAATTGATCATCTCAACAGTACGCAGATGTTCGTACTCATGTGCTGCCATATAGGAGCTTTTTCCGCACAATATTTTTCAAATTTACTGATGTCTCAATATCATGTATTAGATAACAAATACAAGAATTCTGTAAAATATTTTTCATTCTTCTCTACCCTGATGTGCATAGCGCTTTATTTTTTAGTTCATGGCAATCAAACAGCTGTAGCAATTATCGCATTTTCGTTAATCCATGGATTTATTTGCACCGTACCCATCGGTGCAAAAAGTTTATTTTTTTCAGAGCTCAACCAAAAACAAACTGGGCATATTTCGGGCATTATTGGCGCTGTATCTTTCAGCGGAAGAATATTTTCAATTGCAGTGTTAAGCATCATCTCTTTTCTGCCTACAAAAATTTCACCGTCTTATTACCTGATATTACCAACCATCACTTTTTTCATATGTGGTTTGATCATCATGAAATGGATGAAACACTCTCACAGAGCCCTACGAGCAAAAAACTATACAATAACCACCCCAAATGATGCTCCTTGAAATATGACCACAACTTCTTTGAACCATCAGCACAGCAACATTGCAAAATATGATTCATACACCACAAGAAGAAATAGATTAAATACACAAATAAGACACTTGTTGTTTCTAATAGGCTCACACCCTTCACAAAGAACAGAACGTGATTGTGGTATGAATACGCGTACGTTTTACAAAAACATCTCTCAAGACCCTTAAGCCCATTTCCCGAAATCGTCCATGAACAACAGCATAACCTAAAATCCGTTGTTCACCAACTTCTTTATACTTATGAAGGTGAAAGCTGACACCATCATTCTATTTGCCAGCTCAAAATGTTGCGCTGTTCCCCACAGTAAAACGGTTCATAAGAGAGATTTTTTACCCCTCTCTTGAAGTGTTTTTATCCACACACTTACCCTCACTTATGACGTGCAAACGAATAATTTGGATTGATTTAATATAAGCTGATGTGAAATGAGAAAATCTTACGATATTCAGAGCTCTCATTGATATTGTAAAATGATGAATGAATAATAATCAAGCCCAGGGTAAAATCTCTCTCTCACCTCAACTGAGAATCGAAATGCCTAAAAAAACACATCTAAATACAGTGTGCATTCATTCAACGACAATTACGATTTTGGATCCCCCCATGTTTTAGATTCCCCCATGTAAATTACGCCACTTAACCACCCTGCCTCATCTCATAAAACAAATCACTGACAGAACAATAACATTGTATGCATATGAGTGATGAATCTGAGGAAGAGAAGCACAAAAATTATAGAACAAAAAAGAGTTTAACGACGACAACATCGTGCTTTCTGCATTCCAAAACAGAGAAATTTCTTAAATCTAAGCCAGACAAACTGATTAAAGGGTCTCATTGGTATAGCTTTTTGAACAGAATGGGATAGAACATCACAAAAAAATGATACAAAGAGTGCAGATCATAAAAAGATTAGCACTAGAAGCGATAAAAAAAGCTCCAAAAAAGTTCGGGATATAGGAAAAAAACATAATGGAATCAGTATTCATTTATTCCCTTATATTCAACATAAATTTTTGATTTTATTAGTTTTTATTTGACCTCGTTGGAACAAAATTATTTGGACGAGTAGAAAAACGTGAAAGATCACATTCTTTTTTGAAAAATAGAAAAAAATAAATTCTAAACTTACATCTTCCTTTTCATTTTACCTGAACGAGACACTGAAAATCTTGTCTATCGGAAAAAAACGCTCCTCTGTGCTTAAAAGCAGCTTTAAAATGACCAAAAGAAATTTTGACAATCTGTTTTGTAAAGCATTTTCTGCCAAAAAATGAAAAAAGCAACATATTCAGCATATAAATTGAGAAATGAGCAAAAACACATCCTATTAATGCAAGAACCATAATTTCATAAATAAAAACGTTTTTTGTCTGGACTGAAGATAATATGGGCATTACTCAAAACAACAGTTAGAAAAGACCTAAAATAAAATGCAATTAAAAAGCTGTAACAGGGCACGGAGTAGAGAAAAAAGAAAGCAGAAATACAAGGAATAAAAATTCCCTTATCTTTACATAACCTATTGGTTTTATTGTAAATGGCGGAGAGGAAGAGATTCGAACTCTCGAGAGCCTTTTGAGCCCTACTCCCTTAGCAGGGGAGCGCCTTCGACCACTCGGCCACCTCTCCAAGGAAGGTGCATAAACGGTATCAACACAAAGTTCAAGACATTTTCAATTTTTTTCAAAAATATCTAAGCTTTTTCTGTTTTATTGATCGCATCAGATCAAAAATGCACATGTGACTTTTTTACCACATTTGCTTGAATAGTAGTATGGATACCCTGCAAAAAGATAATTTCATATTTGTATATCGAAAAAAGAACAGTATAGCTAGAATCATAGTTATCAAAATGTTTTACTATGTCTTTTCTGTATTTAATGAGTTGAGCAAATAATATTCCCTAAAAGGGGTTGAATTATCTTTACTGGAGATCCATTATGAATGTTAAGTCCATCCTTTTGAGCTCTACAGTAGCTTTTGTAGCAATTTCTGAGGCACAAGCAGCTTCAACAGTTATTGCAGAACCAGAGCCTGTAGAATTTGTTCGGGTTTGCGATGCATATGGCAAAGGGTATTTCTATATTCCTGGAACAGAAACCTGCATGCGTGTATCAGGAAATGTGCGTGCTGATTTTATAGGTGGTGATAACATCGATGCAAATACCAATGCCGATTTAAATACTAAAAATAAAACCTATAGTGCATCTTCAAGGCTGACCCTTGTTTTTCAAGCTGCTTCTGAAACAGAATTGGGAACATTGCGCTCTTATGCACGGATCTCCTCAAGCTGGAGCAATGGTAAAAACAAAGATGGTGCAAAACTTTCAGCTGCATACATTGAACTTGGTGGTTTTCGTATAGGTCTTGACGATACAATCTTCAACAGTTGGACAGGCGGATACGGCAACGTTATAAATGACGATAGCGTGGCACCAGCAGGAAATACAAGCACCAATTTCATTTCTTACACCTTTAGTGGCGATACTGGATTCTCCGCTATTATTGGTGCTGAATTAGGCAATGCTTCAGTCCATACTCTTGATAGGGATGAATCATACTATTACCTCGATAAAGAGGATAAAATTTCTGTCGTTCCTAAAGAAATCTTTCCAAGTAAGAGAATAAAAAATTACACTCCAAATCTAGTTTTTGGTATAAAATTTATGCAAAAATGGGGTGGTTTTTCAACAGTTGCTGCATATGATGCGTACTACAAAAAATGGGCTGGTAAAGTACGTTTAGATTTAAATGTTAATGATCGTCTAAACCTATGGGTCATGGGTGGTTATAAAAACAACACTGATTATTACACAAAAGATGAAAATAATGCTTTATCACGACAAAGCTCAACGATCTATGCAAACTGGGGTGGCAAATGGGCCGCATGGGCTGGTGCAACTTACAAGCTTACTCCACAAGCAAATTTGAATGCTCAAGTCTCTTACAGTGCTGTAAAAACCTTTGCAACTTCTGTAAATGTTGCGTACACGCTGGTTCCAGGCTTTGTCATTACACCTGAACTTACTTACGTTTCCTGGAACGATGATCGTACTTTTAAGAATGCAAATGATACAACCTATAGCCATGCACTCAACGGAAAAAGTGCTTTTCAAGGTATGATTCGTTTCCAACGTTCATTCTAATCTTTTTGGATTTGATTTATAAAAACCGACAACTGATGTTGTCGGTTTTTTTTAATACCTCTATAGGATATTAAAAAGTCTCAATGATCTTTTATCTACAATTATCTCTGATAAAAAAAAGCGACTTACTTTACAAAAATATTCCAAGGGAATGAACCAAATGAGTGTTAAGAAGCATATTTATGAGCTTTACACAGATGATCTCAAAAATGAAGATTTTGATCATCAAATAATTTATTCTCAAAATTGCGCAAATATCTTCGAAAATCGTTAGAAGCAAATTGGGTATATCGTCTAAAATGAAAGAGAATAAATCATAGAAATAATCTTCAACAAAAATGACGATGCTCAATAAATAACGGAGTTTTTTGCAAACATAAGCAACTTCCGTTGATCAAAAATATTCAACAAACGCAGAAGGAATGTATATAGTTCAACCTTATCCCCCGTTTCTTAGGAGTCCCTCGTGTCCTATTTTTTATTTCAACCATCGTTGGGCTTTCTCTCAACTTTTATACCAGATATCGTAACTATGAAACCATTCATAACATGTTTCTTTTTCCAGAACCACGCCTAGAGTATTATTGAATTCTGCTTGTGTAGCGCTGATAGCAGATAATTTTCCTCTCCAATATTATGGAGAGGGATTTTTCTATGCAACCTTCAGGCATTCTTTTCTTTTGTCTTATGTACAAGACCTTCAACTTTAGGTATTTTTTTAATGAGGGAAGCCAATATACAGGAACAGAAACGGGATTTTAAAATCTCCTTCTAAAAACCATCTCATTTTCTTCTTTTCTCACTTACTCCGGTGTCTGTAATTTTATTCTCATAGCATAAGCAATCCTCTTTTCTCTCACACAGAACACACACAAAAAGAGATAAAAGAAAATTCTTCAAAAAAGACAACGCTTATATTGTATGATATATATTTAAATTACGTTACATTGAAAGTGTTCGATGGGAAATACTTATCTACCAATGCATAGAGAACAGCTGCTGTTTCAACGTCTAAAATCCCATCATAATTTTCTTGACGAAAATGAAGCTGAAATGCTCGAATTAAATTCTTATACCCAATTTCGCTACATGCAGCTGAGATATCATAACCATAACATTTCAATTTAGCCAAAACATCTGTTTTGGGCGGGAAACTCTTACAAAACTGCTCCTGATAATGAGCCTTTACTTCATCATCATACCAAGCCCCTATGCCTGCTGCATAGAGTTCTTTCCACGGAAAAGCAGCACCTGGATCACTCTTTCTTCCAATGGCAATGTCACTGTGCCCCACAACATCGGTTGGTGTAATATCGGGATATCGTTGAAGAATATTCAATGCAAGCTCTTTAACTGCATCAATTTGCGTTGGATTATAAGGAGGAAATGTAAATTCCTCGTTATTATAAGGTAGCAAATTAACTGCCTCAGGTAGAACAGTGATCCCCCTCACGTTACTGTTCTCATCTAATGAACCAACATCAGCTTGCAACACACTCCCACCTTCGTGAAGTGGATTTAAAACCCGCGCCTCCTTTAAAGCTGCTTCAGCATAGCTCTCTTCTGAAAAATCAGCATGTCCCGTTGCTAAATTGACTATTTCAATTCCAAGAGATGTATCATTTAAATTACTACGCCCAGCCCATGAACTGATACCCGCATGCCACGCACGCTCGTTTTCATCAACCAAATTAAAGATACGCATATCCTTAAATCCTGCCTCAATATAGGTCCGTTCTGATGGATCAGGAACAAGATAATGCGCACTAACCTTATCTCCTGTAAGAGCTATGAGTGATGCTTTGAAATCGAGTGACGTATAATGCATCACAAGAAAACGAACACGACGATTAAAGCTCTTTACAGAACGATAACTGTTGTAATCAATCCGATACATAAAAAACCTTCCTTTCTGTCTCATTTACAGGTACCATTGACATCACAACAGACCACGTAGGAAGACACTCTTGGCACAATTTTTAAAAATTTTTACAATACACCACACAACTCACAGACAAAAATTGTCAACTTTATGGTGAAAGTCATATGATTGATAAAACATCAAACTTTTACCAATAATCAATATACATTTCTCAAAATGCTTCATACAGCCAACGCCCTGAATCTTGAGCACCTAAGCCGCACCGCATAAGATATTTTTCCCAAAAATGCCAAAAAGATTACCCATCAAAAAATAAATAAAATGTGCGGAAAACCGCTTCTCAAATATTTGTTCATATCTTGTAGGCAAAACAGCCTTTCTCTTTTCAATCTGAATCAAATATATCGAAAGAGCACACCACAGAGGCTACAAAGCATATTACCTCATCATCCTGCAAAAGCTAAAAATACTCGAAGAGATTTTCTATGAAAATTTTATGGAGATTTCTTAACAAGCCAATGAACAATGCATATCTGCAATAAAATTCTTCATTGGTGTATTTTTAACAAAATTTGAAAATTTTCTCTGTACAAAAAATAGAGAAGCAAGATACTCACTTATTCTTTTGTAAAGCGTTTCTCACTCATAGCTGTTAAAGGCATATCCTGCATTTTTAAATCAAAACATACTGAGAATTTTTTCTCAATAACAAGCCTTCCTAGGTTATTATGATTTCATCACTATAATGCGAACATTTTCTCAATTTGCATATGCAATATATTTTTTAACTAAAATTGTACAAAATTTTTGTAAACAGGAGATAATATGAGCATACACCCTCAGGAATATTCTGAAGGACTATGAAATGATAATAGCGAATTTCTTTGTTTATTTGCATTTTTTGTCAAATCATTTCAATGAAAACATTTTATCATCTGCTAAAAACAATTTGAACCATGAGAAACAGTGAGCACAATAAATTCAGTAAACACACCAATACAGATTGAACTATTTTTAAGAGCATTTCATTGTTATCTTACATTATGATAACATATTGATTTATAAAAACAATTCATAGTTTTGTAACTTGTATGAGGATCCTAAAAGTAAGATTTTCTTACAGTTAACCAGAAAAAACACTCGTTTATACCTCATAAGAGGGATAAAAATGTAGAGTTCTTTTTAGAAAAGAGTAAAAAACACCTCTCATGAAGTGTCTCAAGACAAGAGCAGTTTGTAACATTCAATAAAATCGACACATCAATACTCTAAAGCATCACAACAGCACTATCTAATGACAAATAATAGTTTGAGAAAGATTGCTTAAGCCTCAACAGAGGATCATTACCCCTCCTTCATTTTTACATATCTTTTGAAAACCAACCAAGCGGCATATTCCTGTAAAACGACACTTAAAAGCGGTCGTGTATAGGGAAAAGTAACACAATCATCACCATAGCCTTTCATCCGTACAGTCATTGTAGCATGCCCAAGGCTTTCTTTCTGGTTTTCTAATATCTCCAAAGAAGGTGATAAACTAACCTCAACCTCAAGCTGCGGAGTATTTTTCACACTTTTCTCTGTTGGCTGAAAATATTTCAAAAGTAGCGGATCACTGGCTAACCAATGAACTTCTGCATGCATTGCTAATCGTTGACGAGCAGTGGTAATTTCTGCACCAACTAAATAGGGACGAAAATGATCTTCAAATTTTTCGATTAAATGCTGATCCAAAGGCGCTGCCGACTGGCCCAACCAGTTGTACAAGAACATAAGGGCTTTTCCATAAAAAATGCCGTTCAAATGGCTCATTTTTAAGATGGCAATCCACCCAATTTCCAAATGACAATCCACCGAATGCGCAATGGTACTTTCATCAATTCCAATCAAAGTCCACGCATAGCGAACACACGACACAGAAGAATATTTCTTCTCACCATGTTCTAAATAGTTTTCTAAAAGCGCAAGAGCTTGCGTAGGGGGACCAGGCAAAACCACAAGAGCGCTTCCATCACAGGAGAGGTAAAAGCCAGATGCTGTACCAGTAGGATTATCAAGCACTTTTGCTGTTTCAGGAAATAACGCTTGACGGGTGTTATTACTATCCAGTGCGATCCCTAACCGCCCCAATTGACCTTTTATGGTTTGCCAAACATCTTCATGATGAACCAAAGGTTGCTGTACAGCTTTTGCAATCGCATCACGCGTTTTATCGTCAGATGTTGGCCCTAATCCTCCACTGATAATGATGAGATCCTCTTGTCCAAGACAAGCAATCACAGTTTCACTTATTTGCTGTAATTGATCAGCGTAAACAAAATGGCGTGTGACTTGAATATTTCTCTTGTTCAAGCTTTGACTCAAATCCTGCAAATTCGTATTCAAATATTGCCCTGAAAGAAGTTCATCACCAACCGCTGCTCGACAAACAGAAACAGAATTTGCGAGAGAATTAAGAACAGCTTCAGTCATCTGGGGTGTAGAGGCTGAACCTCCCAAATCATAAGTAACAGCTTTTCCAGCACGAATAACCTGATCAACACTCTCAGACAGTTGCCGTGCTGCATCTTGAAAGCCTAAATGGTCTAGCAGTAAAGCCGTAGTATAAAGCATGTCAGAAGGATTTGCTTTATTTTGTCCAGAATGTGCGATAAACTTCCATGAACAGGCGAAAAACAGGCAACTTTTCTCCCCACATGCACACTAGGTGCAAAACCCAATCCCCCCATCACTCCAGCACCAAATTCAGAAAGAATATCACCAAACATGCTTTCAGCAACAATCACACCAAAATGCTCTGGCTTCATTGCAATCCATCTGGATAATTTTGAGCAACTATCTCAAAAATTTCTTGAGCAAATTGACCACTTTCTTGCATAGTATTTGGCTTATCGGCAAAAATAATCCGCCTAAAACTATGCGCATGCGCATAAGAAAAAGCATATTCAAACAACTGCTCTAAACCAAAGCGCGTCTGTAAACACACGGTCCATACTGCCTCTTCAAGGTCATATTTTTCTAAATTAGGATGTTTGAAGCATGTCGCCACTGCAAGAGATACATCACGAAAATCTAGTCCAGCATAAAAACCTTCACTATTTTCTGTAATAATACAAAAATGAAAAGGCTTTCTCGGACCAAAAATATATCTTACAGGGCGTATATTCAGAAACAAACCCAACTTTTGGCGAAGCTGAATAAGAGGAGAAATATAGGTAAGTTCTTTTTCTCTTAAATGCGGTGCAAGTTCTTTTAACGCAACTTCTTTTTCTTGACGAGTTACAGCGCCAAGTAAAATAGCGTCACTCTCAGTGATTTTTTACCACGTTTCTTGAGGAACAGAATTCGCTTCTTGCTTCCAACATTCCCAACCAATATCACTATGAGTGCATTCAACCGGCAATTTGAATTGCTCTAAGATCCTCAACGCCGCATCACAGAGCTCTGACCCTACCCCATCGCCAGGTAATACAAGAACTTTCTTTTTCATAATGTATCAATCCATTGATTAACGATTGCATTGGTCATGGCAGGATTTTCATCCCACAAACGCGTACCTGCATCAGAGATGATCTTATATTCATGATTCAGACATTGACTTCTCGTTTGATTAGCTATAGTTGCAAGTTGTGACCTTTCACCGATTAAAGCTAAAAACTTTCCAGTATATTTGATAATCTCACCTCGAGCATCCATCCCTAATAAGAGTGTAAATCCTCGTATCATACGTTCAATTGCCATGCTTCTTTGCTCATCAGAGATCTGCCATAAAACTCTTTTTTTCCTGCCTCCACGAGAACATATAACACTATTGAGTCTTTCTAGAGCTCCTGACAAATCACCTTCTTTCAAAAAAGTTAGAATATATCCAATTTGTCTTTGTAAAGGCTTATCTGGATAGCCTGGTGCATTCACAGCAAGTACGGCTCGAACATTTGGAAGTCGCGCCGCCAATATTTGCACTAACATTCCAGCCATAGAAAATCCCACAAGCACTGAGGGTTCTTTAAAAGACTTTTTAAGTTTCTCTGTAATAAAAGGCAAAATTTCCCCAGTAGAGTTATGACAAAAAGCAGAATGACTGGGAAAAAGAGACAATGTATCTAGGAGAGTAATCTGGAAACCTCTTGCCAAACAGAGCTCTGTAAACGAAGAACAAAAAGCACCGCGATCCCAAATTGGCATCACAGGAGAAAGAATAATAATATGAAGACTCATTTATTTATCTATTCCCCGCCCCCTTTTTTGAAAATGTCAATTATAGCAAAAAAATCCTTATAGAAGATATCCTTAAAACGCAAAAACATCGGAACTTTATCATGCATAAACTCCCCACCCCCTAATAATTCCTTGAAATAAATACCCTATGAAGAACCGATTGTATCAAATTTACACCAGTCTATGATAAACTTGAAGCATGCTTGATGAAACATCATGTAATTCAAAATTTACTCCAATCTATCCGACACGTCCCATTCATGCAAAAGAGCGCCAAAACATTGACGCATGATACTCTCTTTCTATTTTCTTCCTCAATCCATTTCCAAACGCATAAAATCATATGCTTTGCGAATATAAATTATAAATCCTAGCAAACAGCAGCCAGCCAATAAAGCTGCCATAGTCTGTGGATTGTGCCCAGAGATTTTTCCAATAACCGCAGCACTTAACGCAGCACTGCCTAACTGTAAAGCTCCCATCATACCGGAGGCTGCTCCAGCAGCTTGCGGATGTGAAGAAATAGCCAAGGCTGTCCCTAACGGCAATAAAAAACCATTCCCAAAAGTAAGAACAGCGATAGCCATAAAACTCGTCACAAGTGGCCATGGACTTACATACATTTGCAAAGCAAAGAGCCCCCCTCCTATCACAAAAATAATATATCCGCGCCAGACAGTTTTTTCCATAGGCTCCCGTTTAAAAAGCCATCGTGCCATCAGGTTTCCCAAAATATAGGGTAATGAAACACCAATGTAACTATAGCCAATATAGATCGCTGGCAAACCTAAGGTTGTAAGTAAAAAAGGGGATTCGACAATATAAGCAAAATAAGCTGCATAAGAAAAACAGGGAATAAGAGCATAAAAAATAAATTGTTGATTTCTGAGAACTCCCAAACACCCCTTCATAAATCCCACAGGAGAAAAACTCTGACGCTTTTGAAAAGGCAATGTTTCTTTTAAGAAAAAACAACAGAGTAAAATAGTCAAAGATATAAAAAGACTTAAAAAAATAAAAGTAGCATGCCAATGAAAAGCTTGTAACAGCATTCCCCCCACTAAAGGCGCAAGCGCCGGTGACATTCCAATAAAAGGAAAAACAATCAAATAAAGCTTTCCTGCTGCTTTTTTATCTAACAAATCATTGATAATAGCACGACTTAAAACAATCCCTGCACAAGCTCCAAGACCTTGTAAAAAACGCAACATAAGAAAAGCTTGAATATGAGCTGTATAAATTACACCAAGTGTTGTAAACAACCACAAAAACAAGCCAAAAAGCAATGTTTTTTTACGCCCAAAATTATCACTCAGTGGTCCATAAATAAGTTGTCCAAGTGCTAATGCAAACAGAAAAATTGCCACCGCATTCTGAATCTGAGATTCTGTAACTTGATAGTATTGGCGCATCTCTCCAAGTGCTGGCAGAAAAATGTCTGTAGAAATCAGCCCTCCTGTCGATAAACACACAATAAGTATAATGAAGGGTAATGTATATTTATGTTGCATGAAGAAAATTACACTTTATATTTAAAAAATGAATGTTTTATTGGGATAAATTATTTTATTATTCATAATATAATTTATTTTTATTTATAAAATAAATAGAAAATTTTTTACTTTTAATTTTTAAGAAAATTCATCTGATATATTATAATATATAATCTATACTTATAATATATAATTAATGAATGAACATTTTAGGGCTTTACGCTATACTCCCTGGATTACTTGCAAGCGCTGAAAAAATCTAATTTCAAAACTAAATAAAGGAAATAAAAGTACTACTCCCCCAATCCCTCAGAAGAATATCGATCACTCTGAAAACGCCATATTCGGTTGTAGTTATATATTATCATAAGAATTCATCAAGTTTTTTTATCGATATCACAAAAAAAGATGCTTCTAAACTAGATTGCCTATATTTTATAACAATACCAATCTTTTATAAAAGCTTCAAAATGCGTCTATAGTACTCAAAACAAAAAAACGGTATCCGCAAACTTCCCTTTTAAAAATATCAACGCAAATATGACAGTACCAACACAACAACATATAATACGAGAGCTCCTCATATGAAAGCCTAATCAACACAAAGACATTGAGTCATAAATTCTGATCCAGCTTAGCCACAGCATAAAGAAGATTGTGTCCCTGCAAACTGCCTAACCATTCAAACACATTTCGCCTCGATGATCATCGTAAAATTTTATTGCCAACCTATCGAAGTTAAACTGCTATTTTTATATCATTTAGAAAAAAATAAAGGGAATTCATGAAGAGAACAGACTTTTTCAACTATCAATTACTAATACCTATTGAAATTGATGGGAAAATACAGACCGAAATCAACTTACGTCACCTGAAACTTAAAGACTTAAAAGCGATGGAGGGAAAGGACGGCATCGAGCAAATAACAGAAATGATTGCCTCTCTTTCAGGGTGGTCCTATCGTGCCATCTATGAACTTTGTCCTTGTGATTTTTTAAACATAAAAGAAATTCTAGAACCTTTAATAACAAAACCACTTGAGATGATAAAAAAGTTTCAAGAAAATATCAAGGCAATCCTAAAAAGCTTTTCTATAAAAATTCCATCTCTAGAAAATTTCAAAGAACTCACAACCAAGATCAATAATATAAACATGTCCTTTAAAATGATAAGCGCTGCATGTATTTTCATTCACAATACATCTGAGAATAAAAATAAATTTTATACAGATACATTTGAAAAAAACCATACGACAACCATCAATGAAAAAGCGGAGATCTATAGAAACTATGAACCGATCACAGCTCATAATCCCTACAGCATAAATAATGAGATCACCCTTATAGGCTGCAATATCTTCCTACAAAATAATCCATTGAACCAGCCCCCTATAGCATCCAATCAAAAACCCGAGTACGAAACTAAAAAAACATTTTTAGAAAAAACTTTTAAACTTTTAGATATTATTTTAAAATTTTTAAACCTTCCCTCCTGGTTTTTAGAGTTTTTACTTCAAGGATTTAAAAATTTTTTCAAGCGTTATTTCTGAATATAGAACAAGTAAGAAGGAGAGTATCAACACACAGAATCCTCTCCTTATTCTCTCTTGCCTTTCATAGCTTTTGAGGTGAGCATTTGATATTTATTCTAATCTGTGCATGAGAATTCACTACAGGCAAAGTCAATAAAAACTAAGATTTTAGCGAATATTTTGTCTGTAGGAAAAAGTAGAATGGGAAATAAAAAATCCTGTTTTTTATTTTCAAACAGCCTGAACCCATGTATATGAACCCATGTATATATTTATAGGCTATTCTTCCCAGACAGGATTAGCAATATTACTTGTAAGAGACCTAATAAAGAGAACTTACTTGTAAGTCAGGAAAATAAACCTCATAAACAGTATCCCCTCTTTTCAACATCACAGGCCAAAGATCAGGCAGCTCGTGTATTCAGTTTGCTCTTTTGGCTTTTTCTTGTAAGTTTTTTGATCAAGACAAACCATTATGTATGGTTTTATGAAGTAACGTACCCTTGAAGCGCGGTAGTAGCTTATAAAACAAATTTTATGAAAAACATTAAGCTTAAAATCATGAATTTTAGCTAAACTTATCCTGCGATATCACCCATCAGAGGCATTATCATTTGCACAATACCAAGTTAACGATCATCCTATTTATAAAAACAGCAACTATTGTTATTAAAATATCAAAGACAATATTCCTCTAATGTCTATTATTTTAAAGGGTTTTCATGAACTTTTTACATTGCTTAACTTTATGGATTGAAAA
>NZ_HE997544.1:105100-110513 GCF_000312545.1 Bartonella senegalensis OS02 | reverse complement strand
AAAGATCTTTGCTGATAGTGCCAAAAAGCAAGCCCATGAGATGAATGGTATTCTTGCGTCTATGGATGATGAAGCACTTTATGGAAAAGAGCTTTATACCTATACATTCTCTAAAGCCGTGAAGAATGAACTCTTAGTTCCTTATAAGATTATTGTTTTAGGTGTTAATGAAGAGGAAGTCAGTGAATCCATTCAACATCTGATGACCGATGAGAATTATGAACTTATTCTGGATGATAAAACCAAGATCATAGGCTGTTATCAAGCCCTTAGCAAAATAGATCTGAAGATTGATTTGAGTGATGACCCTAACCCTATGCGGCGGGCTTTGGCTTTTTGTAGAGATATTAAGACCTCTGAACGTATCCGTGATACATTCAATTCTAAAGAAATACAGAAAGAATTGTCTGATATTCATAGGCTCTATAAAGAGACCGACCCTCTTCAGTGTACCTTTGCCCATATTGATGGAACACAAAGTGCCAAGAAGCGCAATGAAGCCCTTGATTGGTTAAAGGAAGATGCGGGGGAAAATACTTGCCGTGTGCTCACCAATGTAAGATGCCTTTCTGAAGGTGTTGATGTCCCTGCTCTTGATGCCATTATGTTTTTACACCCGCGTAAAAGCCAAGTGGATGTGATACAAGCGGTGGGGCGTATTATGCGCCGTGCCAAGGGTAAGAAGAGAGGCTATATCATTTTACCCGTTGGGGTACCAGCAGGGATTTCTGCTGAAGAGGCTTTAAAATACAACAAAAGATACAGTGTTGTCTGGCAAGTGATCAATGCTTTGCTTTCCCATGATGAGAACTTTGAAGTAACCCTTAACCAGATGATTTTAGGTCAAGACGTTAGTCATACTTTAGAGATTGTAGCCTTAAAGAGTATGACGACGGTTGAAGATAAAATCCATGTTTATGAGAGACCAGAAAGCGCGGGGCTTGATATTGGAAAAGCAGCCTATGAATCCCGTCATAGTTATAACGGGCAAATGAGATTACCCTTTTATAAAGAGTTTCCCAATGCCCTTAAAACCCTTTTGGCTAAGAAATTTACCCTTGCGGATTATTGGGGCATATGGGCTGGCAATGTCGCTGAGATTGCACAAAACCATATCAATCGTCTTAAAGAGATACTTTCTGATGAAACCAGTGAAGCCTATCATTGCCTTTGATGGGTTTTATAAAGAACTCAAAAACAACTTAAACAGTGAAATCAAACAAGAGGAAGCACTTGAGATGTTAGCACAGCATCTTGTCACGCGTCCCGTGTTTGAAGCTTTGTTTGATGGCAATGAATTTGTGCAAAACAATGCCATTTCTCAAGCCATGGAAAAGATCTTAGCTGAATTAGATAAAAGCAATATTGAAGAGGTATCAAAAGAGTTACAAGAGTTTTATGACAGTGTGAAATTCCGTGCCTCTGGCATTACCTCCCCCCAAGCAAGACAAAACCTTATTATTAAGCTTTACGAAGATTTTTTTGCCAAAGCATTTAAGAAAACCACCGATAGGCTTGGCATTGTTTATACCCCCGTTGGGGTTGTGGATTTTATCATTCATTCCGTTGATGAAGTGTTACGCAATGAGTTTGGAAAGAGCCTAGGATCACGTGGTGTCTCTATTCTTGACCCTTTTACGGGTACTGGTACCTTTATCACACGACTTTTACAATCCAATCTCATAAAACCAGAGGATATGGAATATAAATTCCGTCATGATATCCATGCCAATGAGATTGTTCTCTTAGCCTATTACATAGCAGCCATTAACATTGAATCGACCTATCATAGTCTTATGAAAGGCGAGTATATTCCCTTTAAGCATATTGGTTTAACTGATACGTTTCGGATGCTTGAAGAGAAAAATCTGCTACAAAAATTATTTAAAGCGAACAGTGAATATTTAGAACATCAGAAAAATCTGAATATCAAAGTTATCTTTGGCAATCCTCCTTATTCATTTGGACAAAAAAGTGAAAATGACAATGCAAAGAATACTCCTTATCCGATATTAGATAAACGTATCAGTGAAACTTATGCTGCTCAATCTAAAGCAAATAATGTTAATAGACTTTACGATAGTTATATTCGTGCTATTCGTTGGGCTAGTGATCGTATAAAAGACCGTGGTGTTATTGGTTTTGTGACAAATGCGGGTTTTGTAGATGCAAACTCTATGACCGGTTTACGCAAATGCCTTGTTGAGGAATTTAGCAGCCTTTATATTTTCCATTTGCGGGGGGATGCTCGGACTTCTGGAGAACAACGTAAAAAAGAAAGTGGTGGAATTTTTGGTGAGGGTTCTCGAGCCCCTATAGCTATCTCTATTCTTGTTAAAAATCCAGAATCTGAACAGCGTGGTAAGATATATTTCCGTGATATTGGAGATTATCTTAAAAGAGAAGAGAAGCTTACGATAATAGAATCTCTTGGAAGCATTGATGGCATTACACGGAGCAAAAAAGGTTGGAAAATAATTACACCAGATAAACATGGTGATTGGCTTGATCAACGCGATGACAGTTTTAACGCCTTCTTAGCCTTAGGTTACAAAAAAGAATATGATAAAAAACTATTTGAGACTTATTCCTGTGGTATTTCAACCAGTCGTGATGCTTGGGCGTCTAATGCGAGCTATGAGGCTCTATCACAAAACATGTATAATATGATTGTAGCTTGCCAGCAGGTTTTGTATATTTTGACACTAAATTTTGCACCAATTTATTTTTTTTTCAAAGTTTTTAAGGGTTTCTCAAAGATCATTTAAAGACCCTTTCATGAATCTCTTTGTTTTTTCCTAAAAGTCGCAATTGGTAATGATCAGTTCCTTAGCAGAAATAACATTATTGAGGAGCAGCATATATAAAATATGGCAACCTTTGTGTAGTCACTTGACTAAATTTTTTTAGATTTCTAGCACATCATTTAAAGACAGAAGAAATTTTCCTTTTCATTCAGCAATAATGCAAACACTACCTCACATTACTGTATCATCAAATCAAAGTGTGAATTTTACACTTTTATCTCATTTTTGCATGAGATATTTCATCCTACCCATATTCTATCCTACCCAATGCATACAAATTTATATAAATTGATCACTTTAGAGTAAGGTCTAAAATAAATTAATCAAATTTTGGCTATTCACCGAAATAAGATACTCTTTAAAATACTTTAAGCTTTTACCCTTTGCTAAAAAACACATATTTTCTTCTACGCAATAAAGAGAAAACCTTGGGTAAAATCGTATTTTATCAAGACAGCATTATCTCCCTATAAGATTTTATTCTATAAAATTAACATAAATATTATAGCAACTACAGAATATAATCCATTTTTTATTATAATAATCGATAAAATAATACATATTGATATATTTAAAATAATGAATTATATTAAATAAAAAATTAATTATACATTAAATATAAACCTAAATGATATTTATAAACAGGAGGAAAAAATGTTTACGGCATTACTTATAGCTATTTTTTCTATATCAACAGTTGTTGTACCTTTAATGGCAGCGCTTGTTCCTTTTTACCCTTAAAATAAGCTTTATCAAAAAAGTGAAGAGAAGGATGCACGCAGTGTTATTTATAGTTTTTCTGCCTTCATTATTATTAGGCCTTCTTTCTCTATTATTATAGTTATTAGATATTTTCTATCATTTTATGGAGAAACTTTTGATATTTTTGCTTTGGCATCAACTGCCAAGATGTTTATGCAATAGACAAAATATATCCTTTCTATAAAAAAGCTTCTCTTTTCAAGGACAATATAGAACACTTCTTTCCTTATTCAAAAAGTATGTGTACTTGCTAAACTTTCCCGTGCCACCTCTTTAATTGCGCGTGCACCAGTTAACGTCATAGCCACGCGCATTTCATTGGCAAACAGATCAAGGAGATGCATAACACCTTTTTCACCTGCTGCTGCAAGCGCATAAACAAAAGCACGACCAATCATAACAGCATCTGCACCTTGTGCTATCATACGTACAACATCAAGTCCAGAACGAACACCAGAATCTACTAAAATAGTCAAATCACCCTTTACAGCCTCTGCAATTGCTGGCAATGCTCGTGCTGTTGATAAGACACCATCAAGTTGGCGGCCACCATGATTAGAAACAACAATACCATCAGCACCAAATTGTGTCGCTTCTCGTGCATCCTCTGGATCAAGAATACCTTTCAGAATCATTTTTCCCTTCCAAAAGTCTCGAATCCACTGCAAATCATGCCAACCAATTGATCGATCAAAATTTTCTCCAAGCCAACCAACATAATCGTCCAATGCAATCTTCTTTTGCAAATAAGTAGAAACATTTCCAAGATCATGTGGACGCCCCATAATACCAACATTCCAAGCCCAATGTGGATGGATAAAAGCCTGCAAAAGACGACGCAACCCAGCATAAGGCCCAGACATTCCAGAATGTGCATCACGATAACGTGCTCCAGGAACCGGCATATCAACTGTAAAAACCAAAGTGCGTACACCAGATGCCCATGCTCGCTCTAATACATCACGCATGAAACCGCGATCTTTGAGAACATAAAGTTGAAACCAAAATGCACTTCCTACTGCTTTCTGTACTTCTGCAATGGAGCAAACTGAAACAGAGGAGAGGGTAAAGGGAATCCCTTTTGCAACAGCTGCACGCGCTGATTGTACTTCGCCACGACGCGCATACATACCCGTTAAGCCAACCGGTGCAAGTATAATAGGCAAAGCAAGTGTCTGACCAAAAATCTTAGTTGAAAGATCAACTTCACCAACTTCTCTCAGAATCCTTTGACGTAGAGCAAGTGTTTGCAGCTCTGTACAATTGCGTCGCATCGTTTCCTCAGCATAAGCTCCACCATCGATATAGTGAAAAAGAAAGGGAGGAAGTCGACGTTTAGCTGCTTTACGGTAATCAAATGTTGAAGAAATAATCATAAATAATACCACTGTTCTTAAATAAAAAATGAGACACACGGAAATTAATAAGAATTAATAACCAGTGCACTCCTCCACCCTTTTAGACGTTCTGCCAAAAACTCCATACGGTAGATGGAAGAAACTAAGATTGAAATTTAAAAAAACACATTGATGAAAACAATATCTTTATTGCTTTTTTTAAAATTAAGAATCTAACAGTAAGAAGCCTTCATCACTAACCTATAACGCAAAACTTATTAAGATATATCCAAGATTAAGGTGATAGGCTTTTTATAATCAATACTCTCTAAAAGAGACTCTTTTAACCATCTCTTCCAATTTTAAAGCAACACTCCTCATATAAGCTCTATAAATATCTCATATTCCAATTCATAAAAGTCATATAAATAACCTATTGAGTATTCATCACAAAAAACTTACGAAGATGAAGAAAACCTTTCACAGAATAAAATAAACAAGATATTG
>NZ_HE997544.1:102486-104657 GCF_000312545.1 Bartonella senegalensis OS02 | reverse complement strand
ATTTATAATGATAATTCACTGCTTTGCATGTTGAATGAGAGCCGCGAAAACGTTAATATTGCATCAATCAAATCACTTGTTTGCACATCAAGGGTGAGAGGAGTGTGTGGTTAAAAACTGTTAAAGACAAGGACTAAATATACCTCTTATGAATCATCTCACGTGCCAAGGATTACCGCAACATGTGAGGAGAAGCAAAGAGAATGAGGATGCCAGCTTGCTTCTTCACAAGCGTAAAGATGGCGGCGCTCAATAGATTTACCGTTATATCCTTCACAGGTGTCGCCACGAAAGGGGCTTGGGTGCCTTGAGAGATGTCTCTTGAAAACAAGCCCGTGAACCTGCAACTGGGTAGGGTTCTGTTTTACGTGAAAGACCTACCCCCATTAAAGACACGCAACACACAAAAGCGTGAGTCAATGTGCAATCTCCATCTTTTAAAAAGATATCGCTTGAGATGCTTTTAAAAGTCGTAACGCTGAACGGAAAGGCGACGGTAAAAATGGAAACTGGTTTTTATCTTTATGCCTTTATATTCTCCCCCAATGAGACTGTCTCCCCGTTTCAGAGATTACAAAAACAGAGATACGCAACACCCTTGCCCCTCTCTGGCATACAAAAGCTGAGCAGCTCACAAAGCTCTCATGCGTCTTAATCTCTGTTTCAAACATGCTGGAGCGTTGGGAGTGGATGTTGATTAACAAGCAAGAACAAAAGCACAAGCTCTCTTAGGTAAAAAACGCCATAAAACTCCTAACAGACCAGCAATGGAGTAGAAAGATATACTAGCTTTTTATCAAACACTTTGCCAAACAACAACCCTAACACAACTGGCTCCGTGTCTAATCTTACAGAGGTTCGTAGACGTCCTATACGCTATCTTTGTAAAGATCAAATTGATGGAATATCTGGACAATTCCTGCTGAAAATATGAAAGGAAAGCATGATACTACATCATCTATAAAGATTTATTGATTTACCCTGGACTGTTTCTTGAAACAAACGGATTTGAAAAAGGTCTTCTCTCTCAAACCAAATGGAATAAAGTGCCTCCTCTCAAAATTAAGGAAACATCTTGGTCCATAAGGATAATTTATACTTTGCATGTTGAATGGGCGTCCCTAATACCTAAAGAGAGTCTCATTGCCAATTCCCTCTTATAGTCAATCAAGCAAAGTTATTCGCTTATCTCTCATAAATGAGGTTGACGTGTGGATAGAAAACTCTTCAAGAAAGAAGTAAAAATGCCCTTTATGAATCATCTCAAATGCTAAAGGCTCTTGCAACATTTAGGAGCAAAAAAGAAAAGAAATGATGCTGCCCTCTTACCCCCTTACAATATTTACAATATAAAGAGAGGTGGTTACTGTCTGAGAGCTTTTTCGCTATAGCCTTCCTAAACGCCGTCATAAAAATACACCGTCAAAGTAGCTTAAAAGCATTCACAGAGATCTCTGTAAAACAAGCGTGAGAATGTGCAACAGATGAGCATTTTGTTACTCGTGAGCAATATCATTCCATTAAGGCAAAAATCTCAAGAAAGCTGTCTCTTTGGTTTATAAAAAACCAATTATCCTAGTACAATCGCCCGCTCTTTTTTCTCAAGATAAAATATTTTATTTTATACTTAAAAAACAGCAATGCATGATTATTCTTCTCTATATAAGAAAAGCAACTGAATACTTTTAAAAAACGCATAAGATATCTTCTTACAAAACTCTGTAGAACTTCTATCGCAATAAGCTTTACTCAAAAGATAATCTTTTAAAAGATCCTGCTCTAGAACGTTAAAGCAACAGAGACTTAATAAGCTGATTTTTCTGCAATCCAAGAGAAAAATCTATCGAGATAAATGCACTGCTTTGCATAATCATTTGAAGGATTTTATGACGCTGATTTTGAAACCAGAGAGAGCGGCATGTAATATTTCGTTTTGTTCTTTACATGAAAAACATAATGATATAAAAACCCCCCCGGTACTTGCGCCATCAGGGGAATGAAGTAAGCATCAAAGGCATACCAATACAAAGGCATATCTATGTGTAAGAAATCTATTTATAAGAAAAATTTTTTGTTATGTACAATTGCTGGAACTTTGATTTTTTCTCATTTCGGTTCAACTTATGCAAATACAACACCTGCAAATACAACACAGCAGCAAATTCCTGAAG
>NZ_HE997544.1:79504-101408 GCF_000312545.1 Bartonella senegalensis OS02 | reverse complement strand
TTACCACTTTTAAAAATCTTTGATTGCTTTTTTTGAAATCTAAGCAGCGCTAAGATATAAATGGCGCTGTTTATTTTTGTGCATTACAAAAAACGGAATGCAATAAATGCAAACTTTTATCAGAGATGAGAAAAATAGCTAAAAAATATCCCGATATAGTAAGAAGAATTTATTATTCTGAGTCTTTGCTTATACTTTATTTGTTTCTATTTTCACTTATACAAGTAGAAACTCTGATATCAATACTCAAACACCCAGATTTGCATTCCCCTCAAACAAGTAAATTTTACCAACAGCTACACAGCAGAAGCAAACAAACTTGCCAACAGGTTTCTATTGCACTGCTTGAACAGAAACCATATTTCAAGCAAGCAAGTGAAGAAAGATTCAAGCATATCTACGAGTGTTAACAATACTTCTGCTGCTGTTTTTGCTACACATCAAAAAGTCTTGCAGGATAAAACGCCCTCTCCCTCAATATCATACCCCCATCATACCCCCAATATGTATATGAGCGCATCAATACTATCCTGCTATTTTATTGAGCATCAAAATAGCGAAAATAAAAACCCTTGAAACAATGGCGTTTCGTGACAAAATAGAGGAAAATTCGTCTTTCAGTAAAAAACTTCAAAAGAACTTCAATCATGTGGAATAGTTTTCATCTCAGATAATGGTGTCGATGTTATAGAACGCAAAGGCGTTAAAAAATGGGCTTGATACAGGAATATCAGAGTTAATGAGTAGAGTTATGGCGACAATACCTACGACATACCAGTACATATGACCATAACAAGCCCCTCCTTGATCAAGACAATCAGAACCTGTTGAAAATGGCAAGCAATGCCTTACAAAACAAAATAAGGGCATATTGCGAAAATCTTATACAAGCAGAATTAAATCTCGAGACACAGCGTCCAAATAGTTGAGACATCAATGGAATAATACAAGTGGAAGAGAAGGAAAAGCTCGAGGAAATTTCCTTCCAGCTTTAGCAATGCCCCTCCTCTCATCACTCTCAAAAAAAAACGAGCAACTGTTTATAATGCAAAGGATAAAGAAGAATATTCTGTCGATGCACAGCCACTTACCTTATAGTATACCATAACATAAGGAAAATGCATCACCGACAACAATCCATACAATTTTCTAAAATATAAAGTTGAGGGCAATTCGCAACCTCTTATTTATAGGCATGCACCACCGCACAATGCCTTGATCTTAGGCTCTGACTTTAGCATCAAAAACTGCTCTAAACACATCACCATAAGTTCCACTCAATTTATCTTTAAAAAGTATATTTCTGATCAAACTGCTATCTATACAAAAAACCGACTAAACTTGTAGATGATAATAAAACCCAAATTCTATTATAGACCTTTCTTGATCTTGCAACAAAATCAAACTCTTACACGACAAATAGCGCACTGCTTGGTAATACTAAACGCGATATTTAACCATTGGATTTGCTGATGTTAACACTCAAAATAGAGTGTTAAACAAGATGCGCAATAACAATCTTTGAATCCAAAAATCATAAAGAGAAAGTTTTCTTCCTTTTCTCCTTACGACAAGAGGATCATATTGTCTTCGCACCTTTATCCACCAAAAGATGGCGCTGATACTCATATTTGCAACTTTCCAATATGCGCAATTCCCCCAACATTCACAATTCGATTGTAAGTAAGAGATGGAAAATACAAAAAGAGTAAAGTCTCAAAGAGAGTATGATCTTTTGGATACAAATGAAAAACGAACTTTTACTCCAAAAGACAGAGAAAAACCTAAAAAGAACACACGGAATGGTCATGCAGCACATCTGGCAGCATCCAGCATGAGAATGACCTGTATGTAAATACAGAACAGCCTCTTAGAAAATTTTCAAACAAAACACCACCACAGCCTCTACCAATCACACCTCAAAAATCAATAACACAAAATTATGAGCGATCTTAATAACCTTTGCTTAGCAATTTATACACACTGTTGCAAAAGCAAACCTTTAAACCCTAAGGACAACTTATATCATCAGTGCCTCACATTTTAAATTCCCCCAAATATCACTAGTTTTAAAGATATCAATAGTTTTCAAATCAACAGAAACTATCCTTTTCAAAGGCTGTGAGAAATGAGCAAACGTTTAACACAAAACAAAACTATATCATTTCTTTTTATTCTAAATTGAATTCTTTATGCCAAATTGAACATGATCAAAACTTTAATCATAACCCTACTTAATCATAACCCTACACAGATTGGTGAGATTTTTTAACTTGTCTCTATAGGATCTTGGATACAGCGGATATTTCATCCAACGGATCTTTGGTCAAAGATGACCTTAGCTTCATGCATATTGATCGCACAATACTTTGTTTCATGGTTATTTGCCTTATAAAATATAAACTTAAAAAACTATTGTCTCGAGAATGAACTGTACCAGCGGAATAGGTTAGCGCGTTTAAAAATACTTTATCTGCTCTCTTGAAATGTAAGCAGCACCCTATATGTTTTGTATTGTTGTTTATAAAAAAACAAAACGAATTAAAAAGTTTTATCTTTATGAGAGGGGAAATGCGTATAGGAATATATCCATATGAAAAAAAGTTTCTTACTCTACACCGTTTCAGGAATTCTCTTTTTCCACTACTCCAGTCTATCTTATGCTCTTGAAAGCACTGATTCAGGGTCTCATTCTGTAAGTCATTCACAGGAAAAAAATACGGGTGATAATTCACAAGTCATTCCACTTGGACAATCTGCATCTCAAACATCTGTGCCTAAGAAGAGAAGACGCTCTGGAGTTGAAGAGGCTACTCCTGAAACTTCCCACTCTATATCTGAACAACCTGCAAAATCGGAAAGCACCAATAACAATACACCTCAAAAACCTAAAAATCAAACAGCTTCCAACTCTAAACCTGAGCTTCAACTTGCTCGGATGAATACAGAGTCTAATGGTCAAAACGCTAAATCGAGAAGACGTCCAATTTTGGACCCCTCCCCTGCAAACTCCACCAGCGAATCTGCTTCTCGTTCAGCAGAATCGCAACAACCTAAAAAACCAGTAAAAGTTGAAGATGGAAAATCTATTGAGGTGGGAGAGGATCAAACTGTGATACAGCATAATGTTAATATTCACGACGATTATGTGGCCGTACATGCACAAGAAGAAAATTCACAAGTAAAGATTATAGGTGGAACGATTAGTTCAGACTTTATTGGGCTGAGTGCACTAGGGGGTGGAGTTATTGAGGTAACCGATATCACGACAACAGCGGTATCTGTTGGTTTGCTATCCACAAACGGCACAATCACCCTTAAAGATTCGACTGTAAATGTTACGGGTGATCACGGTACACATGGTATCGTTTTTCGAGGCATGTACAATCCCTCCGGCAATGGACAGACACGAAATGCTGGAACAGAAGGAAATGTTCACCACGAAAAAGACAGGCGCAATAAAGTGATACTCACCAATACAAAAGTTCTCGTTCCAAGCGGTATTGGCATTGGTGTTTATGGAACAAACGCGGACGGTGAAGTCATCCTTAAAAATTCAGAAATCCTAGCCGATATGTTAGTAAAAAATGATATAAATCCTCAAGACCTAGCGCATACCCTTACATTAAAGGCGGATCACTCTATTGTAGAAGGCAGCGTAAAAACATTAGCAGATAACAAAACACTCTTTTCTCTAGAAAACAACTCCCAATGGCTGTTAAAAGTTCCTAAAAAAAGAGAGAGCAGTGATGATCCATCTTATTTTCATGACATTGATGAAGCATTACACTCTAATCTTTCAACGCTGAGCCTCACGGATAGTAGCGTTGTGTTTGGCAAACCAACGAATGGACATTATCAATCCTTGTTTATCGGATCTCAGTCGCAGGAAGCAGAGAAAGCTCCCGGTAATCAGACAGTTTATGAAGCAAAAGGTGCTGCTGAGATCTATTTAAACTCTCAATGGAGCAACAATTCTCCAATTTATAAACAGAAAAGCGATAGAGTTATAATTGAGGGTGATATATCAGGCACTACAATTGTTCATGTCAACCTCTTGGAAAGTGGCAACAAAATAACCAGCAGTGCTGTTTGGCGAGAACAAATGGCTTCTCTCCCTCCAGCAGCACATGGAATTTCGCTCATTCAAGTTTCTGGAAAAGCTGATGAGAATTCTTTCAAGCTAGCGAGAGGCTATCTCACAATGGGAGGCGCACCTTATAAATATGTGCTCACGGCCTATGCACCTGGTACATCCGATGCAAGACAGAATCTCTTTGGTAATAATGATCAAAATTTCTGGGATTTTCGGTTGCAGAATGCCTATGTGGATAGTGATAAGAAAGTCAGAGCACTTTTGCCTCAGGTAGCAAACTATTTGGTTCTGCCCAACGGAGTATTTTCTGCTGGATTTTCTGAGGTGAATAATCAAAACATGCTGTTAGACAATATGCGTACAACAATGTTTGGAGCAGAACACCATAAAAAAAATGGCATCTTCTTATCCTACTATAGTGAAAAAGTTACCTTATCCTCTAATCGTGATCCGCTGCACTATGGTTATGGTGCTGATGTAAACTATGATGCCGTACAACTAGGGGCAATTATAAATGCTCTGGAAGGTAAAAATATCAGCACGCATTTTGGTCTTTTAGGAACATACGGAAAACTTACTTTTACTCCAAAGGATATGCAAGATTCTGAAAAGACAAAACTTGATAAATGGTCACTCACCGCTTATAGCAGCATCCACCATAGCATGGGTTTATACCTAAACGCGCTCCTTTCCTATGGAATGCTGAAAGGAAATGTGACCACAGCTCTCATTGGCAATGCCGCAAAATTAGATGGCACGAAAACATTAACTCTCTCTGCTACTGTTGGTCATAAATTAACAACTGCTCTTCAAGGCCTCATGTTTGAACCACAAGCACAATTTATTTATCAAAATCTCATGTTAGATGTACTCTCAGATGCTGATGGTTTGAGAGTTGATATGGGCAATCCGCATCAATGGTTGGTACGAATTGGGGGGCGTTTAACAAAAAATCTCACCACCATTGAAGAGGATGATAATCATGCTGTTTCCTTCTATGGAAAGTTGAATGTTCTTAAAGCTTTTGGAGACGGTGGAACAATAAAAATTGGTGAGAACTTTCACCTTGATCCTACGGGATCCTCAATTGAAGGGGGGGTAGGTGTTAATGCAAACATCTCTCAAAAAATTGTGCTCTATGGTGATATTAGCTACCGTCATAAGCTCCAAAAAGCCGGTGTATCTGGAACCAATTTTTCTGGCGGAGTACGCTATCATTTTTAAAACAAAACCAATATATAATTTTGTTCAAAGGCAGCAGGGTATGCTGCCTTTTCTTTATCTAATCTCTCTTTCTCAACAAAAATTTTGATACAAAAACGCTAAAAAATACCCCACTAGTGCGAGGAATATAATCAATACCCCTCTTTAAAAACCGACACGTATTTTTAAAGATGAGAGCCGACGCATATTTTTAAAAAAATCGAGCAACCAAAAAGAATCTCCTCTCTCTCCAATGTTACACAACACCCCTTACAACGTTGCCCCCTTGCATTGAGACGGTTCATAAGGCACATTTTTACTCCCTTTTTAAAGAGTTTTTTATCACACGCCAATCCAAGCTTGTAACATGCACGGAGATGGTTTTAATTGATTGAACATAAAACAGATTTGAGATGAGAGAACTTTACAATATTCGAGACTTTTATTTCAGTTGTAATAATTAAAAATTATTATTATAAATCAATATATTGATCTTTTAAAGAAGCACATATCACAAAACCATGCAACCAACTAGAATTGTGAAATATGCCCCAATAATCTTCGTTCTCATTTACACGATGAGAGAACCGAAAAACCAATATAGGCTAAAAAGCAACAGAAACTCTTTCTAAGGCATAGGAGGGAAAAAGCAAAGTAGAACTTATCACTTTACAGTTTTTCAAACAGTGCTGTATCTTTATGGCAAATCCTCTCAAAGAGAAACATGTATTTGCGAACATTGAAAAAAACAGAACTACCGCCCCAGAAAACAAAGCTGTCCTCTTTTTATAATGAAGAGTTTATGCATGAAGAGATATCGACCAATGATTTTGAGAGGAATAAATGAGATTTTTGGCAAGAATTTATTGCTAACTTTCTAAAATTGTCAATTTTCTAAGACAGTGTTGTGAACGAGACATGACAGAGATTTCTTAGGAAAAACCCTGTCCTCTAGCAACGCTCCAAAACGATGATCACTGTATTTATACACAGGCGATTTTACTGATAGGATATCAAAACAATAATCTCCTCGGCCCCAAAAGCTTCTGCCGAAAAATTCACTCTAATTGCCAAGATTGAGAATCAAATGATAACCTTGCTCTTCTTTATACTGATCCACTGATCATCTTATTTGATACTGCTTTTTGCGCAGAACCCTTTATTGAAAATAATAAGCTGTTAGGCTTTCCTTACATGACTGCTTCTTCTAAACTAATACCTTGTTCTAAACTAATACCTTGGTTTTAGTTCCCTCACATTCCTTCCCACTCAAGTATAACTTGCAAACCTTAAAGGGTGGTCAAGAAAGCAGGGGGGCATCTTACAATATAAAGAGCTCCTCAAATCCTCTGCAGTAGGATCATCTCAAACACATCTTATCACGAGAAAAAATATTTTCAAAAGATCACTAAAGATCGTCAAAACTCTTAAATAGAATTCTAAAGATGAGAGAATTATTCATCACCAATGACATAGCATGGATGATACCACACACCGGCGAACGCTTCCTGTCGTTTGCTTATCAATTTTTTCTATCATGCACAAATACGAACGAAATTACCGATAAAAAACAGTATTTTGTATAAAATATCCTATAAAAACACGTGCACCCCATATGAGACAAGAAGCCATCTCCCCCCCTAGAAAAGAAAGCAGCAGCCTCTTTCTCTTTCAAGCAACCTCCTCTTTTTTCCAAGGAGAAATTCCCTTTAATAAACTAAAAGAGCAATCCCATAACCCAAACAGAACTCACAAAACCATCCCGTCCTCAGTAAGCATACACTCTCTCAAGGAACAGATTTTTTGCAATGTCAAAATCATAAAATGCACCAATTGTCGTTCAAGAGATAAAACACTCAGAGACCAAAAATACCAAGGCTGTGAAACAAATTCACAATCCTCAGCATTTATTTTTAATAAAACATTTCAATCTCTGTTATGAATTACTTAGAATGCTCAATAAGCAGAATTGGATCACAGATTTCATCCATTGCTTTTGTGCGAAGGAAAATTCCCTTCAATCAACTAAAAGAGCAATCCCATAACCCAAACAGAACTCACAAAACCATCCCGTCCTCAGTAAGCATACACTCTCTCAAGGAACAGATTTTTTGCAATGTCAAAATCATAAAATGCACGAATTGTCGTTCAAGAGATAAAACACTCAGAGACCCAAAATACCAAGGCTGTGAAACAAATTCACAATCCTCAGCATTTATTTTTATGAAACATTTAAATCTCTGTTATGAATCACTTAGAACGCCCAACACTGAGCAAAATTGGATCACAAGTTTCATCCATTTCCTTTGTGCAAGCAGCTGTTTGCATAGCATACGAAAGATCATTCACTGCACCCAAATGGATTTGAAGCAATTCACTATTACGACGTAATTTTTCCTGTAGATCTGATAACAGGCTTTCGACTTCATTTTCAATATCTTCATTCATGTAGCGTTTTATATCGCCCATAGATTTATTAAGATCACTCAAGCCACGTGTTTTACATAAATTTATTTCTTCATAATCTGGAACACCGCTGCTCTCTAGCATGTTGCTTTCATAATCGATGACTTGTGCCAAGCTTTTAACGGCAGCGACAAATTTTGTCATTGCCCAATCACGATCAATAAGATCGTTATTAAAAACTTTTGCTTTTGATGCAAAACTATCATCACCATATTGCACGACAGACATTTTATTTCCCCTTCAACAGTATTGTTCAGTCTTTATCTCAAATGAGGAAGATTAAACAGCCCTTCTTTAATGCTGATATACTCGCTTTAATGCTTTGATATACTTGATTGAGTTCATTGTGCGCATATTAGTATCGACAACAGCACAACGGTTCTTAACAGCGGATATCTCTTCAATTTATTATAATATATGAAATATATTTCTTATTTCATATTTGATTCAAAACCGTCCAAAAACCGTCATTGGCGCGATACCAATTTTACAAAACGCTACAAATTCTCAAACCAATACGCAGCGGATATCATGAATTATCAATCTAAGAAGTTGCCTCCTATGCTGAACAAAAATGTGTTGCATAGAAAGAGAAAGATTGAGATTCTTTAAAGATTTCAGCATTTTACCCTCCATAGCTTTTGGTTTCTTATGCATCTGCCTCTGCACGCCATTTGACCACGCCCTCTGTACACATTTGGCATGACACAAGATCAGCTTGCACCACTCCAGAAAGCCCCACTCTCCTCACATGTTCTGTTCTGCAAATCACACAGACACACGAAGAAAACTCTCTGAATAAACCACACAATAATCTCAAAAAAGATATGACAAGACAGCTAAACAGCTGCAGATTTCCCTTTTTCAATTATCATTTGCTTTTCTTTGCACCGATCATACTATAGGATTTTTTAAATCCTTTCAAGAGTTTCTAAAAAAATACAAAATGCGACAATCCTTCAATTCATAAACGCTCAAATCTATCAAAGAGGGATGTTTTCATTCTTTTACTGGAAAGTAATTCTCTCGCATATCTCCAAGTAACGCACAATTTGCTATTAAGAGTGCTTCTTTTTACTCCCTCCACAAACAAGAAATCGTAAGCACAATAACCTGCTTTGCAAAAGCAAAGCTTCTGCTAAAAAATTCATCTTAACTTCTCATATTGAGAATTGAGCTTTTCTGTTACTCTGCTCTTGCAATAACATGATAATTTTATTGGATATTATTCTCTTCAGTGCAGAGCTCCTTATAGCAAGCAGTCCTCTTACGTTTTTTAAAGACTGAATGTTTCTAAAACGAACATCCTCACTGCTTGAGAAACCTCATATCCTTTCCTATTCAAGTATCACTAACGAAAAAAATGCTAGGCAAATATTAGGAAACACTCCCCAATTCTAGACGAAATAAAGCCTATCATCCTACGGCGACCTTATCATGGTTTAGTGCGAAAATCCTTAATAAAAATGGACTTTGTACCTAACAGTATTTTTACTAAAGGAGATGTTCTTTTATCGAATGATCTTATAGTAGCAGATTAATGACTCCTGGCAACTTACGAAACTAGGTTTGTATTGCTATATTAATATTATGTTTTGGCTGAAAGCAGAAGAAGTTCAACGTATTTTAAAGGCACTTATCGCAAAAAAACTGGAAAAATAAGCAGATTTATAGCTAAAAAAGAGCTTATATATCTATGATAATATCCTATTCATTGATATATTTACTAAAGGATCAATATTGCTACTGCAATCAAAACTAAAATCTGACTTATTTTGATAATTTCCTGCTTCAGCAAGAAATTTAAAGCATATTTCCTTATTAAATAATAAGTCTGCATTGCTGCCTTCAGACTAAAATAACAGGATCAATATTGACTTAAATTCTCCCCGTCATCAAGAATAGCAAAAATTACAGCATTCTTAACAAAAATAGACACAGTTCCCTATTACCTGGTTTTGACTTTATCCATTCTTAGCAAAAAATATTTATAAAAGAATAAGTGTAATATTATAATATAGGCTTCAAACGGGGTTTTTATAGAGATCTCATTATGTCTCTAAACGTTTAAACGTTCATTTAGAGGAGCTCTCATAAGCGTCTTTTCATTTTGCACTCAAATGTAATTTCTTTGCAAATGAGCTGGTCCATATTGGGTTGGTACAATTAATCACCCCAATTTGGGAGGCATTATCTTTAGAATGTAGCATTCTTTAAACATTGTCGCTTTTTCTAAAACTTTAGAAAAATCCCCATGCGTTTCGATATTATAACGCTTTTGGAATCTATCTTCTATTTTTATCTCATTCATAAAGTATAATGTTGTGAATTTCATACCTGTTGTGATGAGAGTGTCTGTAAATACTTGTCTATCGTTTTCTAATTTTTTAGTAAGCGCTTTAAAAGCGATATTGCTTTTTACCCCTTTAATGAACTAAACTTATAAGCTTATGAAAGTTTCAAATGATTACTCCTTTATTTAATAGGATGATCTGATGTTGCTATAACATCTTTAAATTTTACGCTTCTCAATTTTGGAAACATAATCTTATGTTTGATAATGCGATTAACAATCCAATCTTCAAAAAAAGATGTGATCTTAACTCTATGCGATTTATGTGATCGATCATTTTAAACGATTGCGTTTTAAACAATGCGATTTGTGCTATGATAAAAACGTATCATAAAATTTATGAACTCTTACGAATGATAGCTGAGTTTCATTTCATTTGAATGTTTACATGCGTTATAATATTTGCGTCATGATTTGCTTTTTATGCTCTGTTCATACATGGCAACTGTTTATCAAAAACGGTCATTTGAATTACCTATAAGAGTATGAATTCTTAAGGGAATTCATATAAAATAATTTCATGCAAATTATTGACTTTATTGTTTTTTTTGATATTATATCGAATATAAAATCAACTTGCCACAGGCATTAGTTTTTTCTCTATAAGTCCCTAAAAATTGCATTTTTTGATTTCCTGATTATACTATAAAATTTATTATACACAGAGAACATAAATTATATAGAATTATCAAACTGATATCTGAAGCAAAAAAAATAAAATACAATTAGTATAATACTATATTGAAAGTTCTTTACTGCATTTTCATTGAAAAACCTACCTTTTCCTCCCTTTAAGAACATCTTTATAGGAAACAAAATATATGATATTTTCATTTAAATTAAAAAAACGAGTAAGCAGTACCATTTCTGTTTTGCTTATCCGTATGAAAAATAAAACAATTTGTAATATCATTTCTGTAGAAACAAAAATTTTCCTTTAGCAAATACTTTTTTGAACATACATATTGTATCAAAGTGCGCTTTTAAATTTATTTAAAATGCTTGGATAACTTTAATCCTTGTGCTTGATAATGTGATCCAGAATCATCCTCTCCATACAGTACTGAGGGCCTATTGAGCATTTGTTCATACACTAAACGACCAATAATTTGACCATGCTCCAAGATAAATGGGACCTCATGGCTACGCACTTCCAAAACTGCCCTTGCTCCTTTTCCACCCGCTTCCATATGCCCAAATCCTGGATCAAAAAAACCTGCATAATGCACCCTAAATTCACCAACTAAAGGATCAAAGGGGATCATTTCGGCTGCATAAAGTGGAGGAACATGGACAGATTCTCGTGAAACTAAAATATAAAACTCATCAGGATCAAGAATGAGTTCCCTTTGACCACGATCAAAAAGAGGCTCCCAAAAATCTAGAATGTTTGCAACAGCACGTTTATCAATATCAATAACACTTGTATGGCGTTTACCGCGATAGCCCACAAGCCCATTTTCATCACCTTTTAAATTAATAGAAAGCCCAATACCTCCTGCACGAATATTAGGCAGGTTATCGGATATCAACGTCTCATCTCTATGCAAAGCATGCAGCTCAATTTCATTTAAATAACTGTGCCCCTTACGAAAACGAAGCTGAGATAAACATGAACCGGTACGCACCAAAATGGGAAATGTTCGTGGACTAATTTCAAGATACAGTGGACCATGATAACCTGTACAAATTTTATCGAACTCCTGAGCATTATCGGTGATCACGCGTGTAAAAATATCTAATCGTCCGGTAGAACTCTTAGGATTAGCGATTGCTGATAAAATGTCTGGTAAAGCTAAGCTTTCTAAAAGAGGAACAATATAAACACAACCTGTTTCCAAAACTGCTCCATCTCGCAAATCAAATTCGTGCAACTTTAACCGTCTGAGTTTATCTAGAACTTTTACATCAGCCCCCGGCATAAAGGAAGCACGTATACGATAGGCCTTTTCCCCTAAACGAAGATCAAGACTTGCAGGTTGTATTTGGGTTGTATCAAATGGCCAACGAGCTTTAAGAAAGTCATTATCAATCAAAGCTTGTATATCACTATCTGCCAAAATACCGCTTACACGCGTCATATGTTTTGCCTTCCATTTTTACTTCATTTCTTTTTTTGTCCTATATGATTGATGAGTGCAAGATGTTTTAAGGTGATAAGGATTTATTTGCTTCTCATTTTATCAATCCATTTGCTGCTATAGTTAATGCTAGAATGCCACAAACAATGAAACAGTATTTGATACAAAACCCTTTGAAAGTAAATTAAGTGTTATTTTGAACATGATATCTTTCCTACACTCTCATTCTTGAATGTTACATAAATAATGCTATCATACATCAGAACTGCTATAGAATTCTTAGGAATCTTGTTAGATTTATTATGATCATACGCCATCTTAGCGAAAATATTATTAATCAAATTGCCGCCGGCGAAGTTATTGAACGGCCAGCAAATGTTGTCAAAGAACTTGTTGAAAATGCCATTGATGCTGGAGCGACGCGCATTGAAATTGTTACAGCAAACGGTGGAAAAAATTTTATAAAGGTCAGTGATAATGGTTGTGGTATTCCAGCAGATCAATTAACTCTGGCTGTTTCTCGCCATTGTACTTCAAAAATTACCGATGATGTACACAATATCTGCTTCCTAGGATTTAGAGGAGAGGCTTTACCCTCTATTGGTTCTGTTGCTAAACTTAAATTAACCTCACGAACGCAAGATGCAGAGAATGCTGCCGAAATTATCGTGACAGCAGGAAAAATTGTCGGTCCCAAACCGGCTGCCGCAAATCCTGGAACAATCGTTGAAGTTCGTGATCTCTTCTTTGTCACACCAGCACGGCTAAAATTTATGAAAACTGATCGCGCTGAAACGAATTCCATTACCGATATGATTAAACGAATTGCTATTGCATTTCCGCATATCCGTTTTTCTCTTTCAGGCTCAGACAGAACTTCTCTCGAACTTCCTGCTACGGAAAATAACACTCAAGGACAATTACAACGTATTACACAAATTATGGGTAAAGAATTTGCTCCCAACAGTATCGTACTGAATGCTGAACGTGAATCAGTCCGTTTGACTGGATTTGCTTGTTTGCCATCCTTCAACCGTAGTAATAGCCTTCATCAATTTGCTTATGTTAATGGACGCCCAGTGCGCGATAAATTTCTCTTTGGAGCTGTCCGAGGAGCCTATGCTGACGTCATGACGCGGGATCGTTATCCTGTATCGATTCTTTTTATTGATCTTCCTCCTGCTGATGTAGATGTTAATGTCCACCCTGCC
Organism: Bartonella senegalensis OS02; assembly: GCF_000312545.1. Lineage (GTDB taxonomy): Bacteria > Pseudomonadota > Alphaproteobacteria > Rhizobiales > Rhizobiaceae > Bartonella > Bartonella senegalensis. The sequence continues at coordinate 87,998 of NZ_HE997544.1, read as the reverse complement.
AAAGCTGATGTCCGTTTCCGTGATCCAGGATTCATTCGCGGTTTAATTGTTGGAGCAATTCGTGAAGCACTGCATCAAACTGGTGTTCGTTCTACTTCGACGCATTCTGAAGCAATGTTAGCTGCATTTCAAACACAACAACCATTGAAAAATTTCAAAAATATTCATCAGCCTCCTTCTTATAGCGGAAAACCTCATCATGTTGCATCCGCATCAATGGTGCACAAACCATTGGATATTATCAGCCCTGTTGGTCTTAAAGAAGATGCCCCTCCTCTTATGGAGGGCTTAGATACACCAAGCGGTGATGCCTACATTTCAAGCACTCCATTTGAAAGAGAAGAACTCTCGTATCCATTAGGAGCTGCCAGAGCACAAATCCATAAAAACTACATTATCGCTCAAACTCAAGATAGCTTGATCATTGTAGATCAGCATGCTGCTCACGAACGATTGGTCTATGAAGCACTCAAGAATGCCCTTTATTCTAAACCACTGCCTTCACAATTATTGCTTATCCCCGAAATTGTAGAACTCTCTGAAGAAGATGCAGCATGCCTTCTCACACACAAAGATGCTTTGCAGAAATTTGGCTTGGGGATAGAAGCATTTGGACCTGGTGCAATCGTTGTGCGCGAAACCCCTTCTCTATTAGGAGAAATGAACGTACAAGCACTTATTAAGGATCTTGCCGATGAAGCTGCTGAATATGATACGACAGATAATTTAAAAGCAATGCTTGATTATGTTGCTGCTACTATGGCTTGTCATGGCTCAATACGCTCAGGGCGTCTTTTACATCCTGAAGAAATGAATGCACTGTTACGACAAATAGAGGCAACACCTAATACAGGTACGTGTAATCACGGTCGTCCTACTTATATTGAACTCAAATTGGCTGATATAGAGAGGCTTTTTGGTAGAAAGTAAATTGCCACTCACCGTTTTTATAAAAAAATATTTTTTAAATTTACTCTCGACTTTATAAGGCATTTTATGACACTTTTCTCAGATTATCTCTCATACAAACAAGAAGGGATTATAAAGAATGTTTTCTAGTGGTGAACGCGAAGCAAAAATTCATTATTCCAATAATGGATATAAAATCATAGAATATGGAACTTACACCCTTTGTGCCGTCAGTGGACAAAAAATCTCGATAGATGACTTGAAATACTGGAATCATCACCGACAAGAAGCATATGCGAGTTGCGAAATTTCTTATTATCGCGAACTTGAATGCAATCCGTATCTCAACCAACTATTAAAAGCCCAGAAAAAATAACCTCTTGAGAATTTTTAATTCAACTCTTTGCTTCAAAAAATGTAAATTAAAGGGAATAGCTGCGTTCTTTAAAACGGTTCATGACCTCTTGAAGCAGCATACGGCAAAAATCTTTTTGAGAAAAATCAACTGTAACATCAAGTACAACAAGATTTTTTAAGTCTTGTTGTATTCTATTTTTCTGTATGCGTATATAATCTTTAGCCGTTGTAGCTAGCCATAAATCGTGTATTTTAGCCTTTTGGACAAGATTTTTTAAATCTGTATCAGTGAAAAAATAGTGATCCGGATAAGCGTAAGCTTGCACAACATGGCCAGAAAGTTCTTTAATGGATTTAAAAAATTTATCTGGATTGCCAATTCCTGCAAATGCCAAAAATGATTTTCCTGCAACCTTATCAGATGCTAATGATTTGAGGCGAGCATGATGCAAGGATTTCCCCGTACGATTGATGAGAGAAGCAATATGATCACGCACCTCTGAATGCCCAATCAATAAAACACTATCCATCAAAGAAAACTGTGTTTTTAAGGGAACACGCAAAGGCCCTGCTGGAAAAACAGCTCCATTACCAAAACCACGCATTGCATCTACGACAAGCAAAGCATAATCCATATAAAGACGACGACTTTGAAAGCCATCATCCATTAAAATAAGGTTACATCCTTCTTTTTTGAGTCGTTTTGCTGCCGCATAACGGTCAACTGCTATAGCAACAAAAGCATGCCGCGCAAGTAAAAGTGCTTCATCACCCACATCATGCGCATTGTCACGCTTCTCATTGACAAGATGTATCCCCTTAACCCTTCCGCCATAACCACGTGAAACTATACCAGGCACGAAACCAAGCTCTTTTGCCACTTTTGCAAAAGCAATAACAACCGGTGTTTTTCCGGCACCACCACAAGTGAAATTGCCAATACACAAAACAGGAAGATCAATAACAGGGGAGTGCCTTGCCATACGGCGACGTGAGAAATAAGCATAACCCCAAGAAACTGGAGCAAATAAAAAACGCAAAAAGCTGTTCTTTTTCCACCAAAAATGAGGCGCGCTAAGATGCATATCTATCCCGATACTGACTTAAACCTGTTTGTATTACAAGAGGTTGCAAAAACGGATCAAGAGCCTTTAATGTGCGTTCGAGGGCACCCGCCATACCTGTTGCTACTTCATAGGCTCTCTCAACCATTTCGCGCCGCAACGCTTCATTTGTTAAAAGCCTATATACCTGAATAGCAAGCTGTCTTGTATCTTGGACCATATATGCTGCATCACACGTAAAAAATTTTTCAAACATCTCTTGAAAATTTGAAACGTGAGGCCCCGTCAAAATAGCTGAACCAAGTAAAGCTAACTCTAATGGATTGTGTCCACCCTCTCCACATAATGACTTTCCAAGGAAAGAGACTTTAGATAAACGAAGGAAAAGCCCCATTTCCCCAATCGTATCTCCTAAAAAAACGTCTGTATCCCTCTCTGGAGCAAGAGAACTGCTTCTACGAATAAAATGCAAACCCTTATGACCACATTTTTTCATAAGATCTTCTGAACGCTCAGGATGACGAGGAACAACGATTGTCAATAAATCTGGTAAATAATTTTTCAGAATCTTATGAACCTCAAAAGCAATTTCTTCTTCTCCTTCATGGGTTGAAACCGCCGCCCAAACTGGGCGATTGCCAATAGCATCACGATAATGCGCAAGCAATGCTTGATCTTCCACCCAAAAAACATCAGCCTTAAGATTGCCAGAAAGGGCAACAGACTTTACTCCAAGTGCATGATAATAAGCAACATCTCTTTTATTCTGAGCAAGAACTAGGTCAATATGTTTAAAAATATGCCTAGCAAGAATAGGTCGTTTTTGCCAGGCTTTAAAAGAACGTTCAGACATACGCGCATTAACCAAAATCTGCGGAATGCGCCTTTTGGCAAGTTCTTTAATACGAACAGGCCAAATTTCCGATTCACAAATTAAGGCTAAATCAGGCTTCCAATGATCGATAAAACGACGCACTGCCAAATCTAAATCCAACGGAGCATATTGATGAATTACCCATTTCCCAAAATGCTTTTTTACAAGGGCAGAGGATGTTACAGTCCCTGTTGTCATTAATATATTAATTTTTAATGATAAAATATAATTAATAAGCGGAAAAAGAGCAAATGTTTCTCCAACACTCGCTGCATGCAACCAAATTAATGGGCTTGAAGGGCGTGTTTTATGGCTTTTACCTAAACGCTCTTTTTGGCGGTGCCACTCTTCTTTTCCACGAATAGTACGAACAAACAAATAAAAAGGGACTATAGGACGTACGCAAAAGCCAATCATCCGATAGATGAAAAAAGCCGCGTGTGCCTTTAGTTCTAACATCTAAAATCACCTCATTTGTTCGTTTTGGAATTTTTATAAGCTTTCTTGTTAAAAAATTTATCAACTCTGTTCATTGCTTACAATTTTTTTAACTCACAAAACACCATTTATATTTTGGAGAATAAAAACTCTACCCCTTGAAAAGAATTTAATATCCAAAGAAAAGCTGTAGTTTTTTTCGCATATTGGTTCAATTTTTTTCTGTAGAATAGGATATATACTGGAATAATAGGGCAAAAAGACAAGTTGGCTATATAATAATCTCTTCTCCAATTTCATATGCTTTTTCCTGTAAGATATCCATAATCAAAGCTGCCTTTTTCTAAACTTAAGGACATTTAAAGTTTTAATAACACTTATCTTTCCTTTTATGAACATGATAGGATTTATTTTATTCTATCCGAATCTAGCGTAATTTTAAGCTCTCACTTTATTTATGCACCAAAAGAATGAGAAAATATAATAACAAACTCTTCATTTTGAAAACAAAAAAAGGATCTCATGATGTGCTATTCATAAAAAAAATGATAATAAATCGATGATTAGAAATCAGCACTGTGCGCCTTAGCAATATCATCTAAGCTTTTTAACTAAAAATTGATCCCATAAACAAAACACAGATACAACCAATATACTAAAGATAAAAACTCGCATTTCGAATCATATTTACATCGGAGAATACTGCTTTTTCGTCAAAATGGCTTTAAAATATACTGCTTGTTTTTCTGAATTACTCAACTCATTCTAATCCAAAGGGAGAAAATTCAATCTTTCTGCCCACATATCAGTCAAAACAATAACGATTAAATATTCAAGCTTTATTCTGCATCACCGTTTTCTAGATCAAGAAGCCGATGCAAATCTAAAATGTAATAACGTTGTAATGCGTTGTCGACACTGCTTTGTGCTTTCGCCTGCCATGCCTCTTGGGCTGATTGGTAATCGGGGAAAATACCCACCACATCTAGATCGTCAACATTCTTAAATTGATTACTTTTTAGGTTTTTTAATTCTCCACCAAATACAAGATGCAAATATTGTTTTTTTTCATTGTTTTCAATCATGTATGTCTCCATATTATCTAGAGATTTTAGCGCGTTTTTATGTGATTAAACTAACTTTACTTGACGAACAATATCTATCATATTTTGACAGCAATTATTTTTACCAGCAACTAAAAATCCATATTGATAAGGTTTAACCCCATACAATAAAAAAGAGCCATCAAGTGGTAGAATACACCCCCCACATTCTTGCAAAATAAGATCAGCAGCAGCAATATCCCATGCATGACAATTCGGACGAACGAACACAATATCGATCTCACCTTGTGCGACAAGCACAATACGATAAGCAAGAGAAGGAATGTAACGGTAAAAATTAACTTGATTACAAAAATCATCCGATAATTTTTGAACAAGTGATTCATCAAGAGAAACTTTATATTTCCCATTAGCCTGAGATGGCAAAAGAGGAAGCTTTATACCATTTAATGTCGCCCCTCTCCCCCTAACAGCTGCATAAACATTTCCTTGAGCCGGACACTGTACAACACCTATGATAGGACGTCCATTCTCAATAATGGCAATAGAAATACACCAATAGGTACTGCCAGAAAGAAAACCACGCGTTCCATCAATAGGATCAACCACAAAAGAGCGCTCATAGACCCGTTGATTCCGATTATCTTTCGTTTCTTCTGAAATCCATCCATAATTCGGACGTGCGACAAGAAGCCTTTCTTTTAAAAAGTGATCAACTGCAAAATCTGCCTCACTGACCGGTGAATTTCCCTCTTTAATCCAAACATCCAATTGACATCCAAAATACTTCATCGCTAAATCCCCTGCTTCTCGACAAACATCAAGTAAAAGATTTAGATCAGAAGAATGATGCGTGTTATTTTCCTGCAAGTGTCATCCCTTCAATTAATAATGTCGGAGCAGCTGTACCATAACGCCGATCAATATCGCTCGCAGGTGTTAAATGTGCTAACATATGGAGCAGATCAGAACCTAACGTGACTTCGCTCACTGGATAAGCGATCTCACCATTTTCAATCCAAAAACCCGAAGCACCGCGACTATACTGGCCAGTAACAAAATCAACGCCATGCCCAAATAATTCTGTCACATAAAAGCCATTCTGCAAAGCTTTTATCATATCGTGAGGTGATACTAAACCCGGCTCAATAGCAAAATTGGTACTCGCAGGCTGAACAGACGATGCCGAACGCACACCGTGACCATTGGTTTTAAGACCTAATTCACGCGCTGACGATGATGAAAGAAGCCAATTTTGTAAGACACCATTTTCAATAATATGCAATGTTTGCCCTTCTACCCCTTCTCCATCGAAAGGACGTGAAGCATTTCCCCGTAACCGCAAAGGCTGATCTGTCACATTCACATCAGGCTTCATCACCGCTTTTCCCAAAAAATTTTGTAAAAGACTTGTTTTACGAGCCACAGATGCTCCATTCACCATGTGCGCGATATGCCCAGCAATTCCACGAGCCGTACGCGGGTCAAAAATAACATCAACACCCCCAGTCACAGCACGAACTGCTCCCAAACGTCGAACTGCACCTAATCCCGCATTTCTGCCTACAGTTTCTGCTGCTTCTAAATCAGAAAAATGTAAGGCAGTCGTATAATCATAATCCCGCTCCATTGCCGTCCCCTCCCCAGCAAGTGCACTGCAAGAACGTGAAAAATAACTAGAGCGATAGGTTCCACAAAAACCATCGCTGGTTACAAGAACAAATCCGCTACAGCCATAAGCTGTCGCCGCTCCTCCAGAATTGCTTACCCCTTTAACATCAAGAGCTGCTGCTTCCATTTTCAAAGCATCTTCTGTTAAAAAATGACTGCTTGGAAGAAAATTATCAAAAAGGTCAAGATCTTTAGGATGCGTAGCCAAATAATCTTTATCTGCTAAACCTTCAAATAGACTGTCCGGGGAAGCTTTAGCCATCGCAACAGCACGTTCTGCTAATTTTTGCGGAGAAGTTGCTAAATTAGCAGAAACACTTGCTACTTTCTTACCAACAAAAACCCTTAACGTAAAATTATCACCCTCTGAAGCTTCTGTCGATTCGACTTTTCCAAAACGAACCGATACACTGGTAGAATGTGCGCGAACAATAACAGCATCAGCAGCATCTGCCCCAGAACGTTTTGCCTCCTCAACCAACGAAGCAGCTTTATCAATCTGGTTCTTGTCAGTCATCATGGCTCCTTTTAAATATTAATCATTTCCACTGATAAATAACTTGGCAAAATTATACAAAAATGTAACTCTTGTATGCTCATCGATAAAAAATTATGCACCATTCATGCATTTTTTCCTTCAATGAATTAAACAGCTCCCTTTTAGCCGCTTTTTAAAAAGGTGCAACATGTTGTAAATTTCCTAAGCTTCAACCTTTTCAATTCGCTTCTACCATTCCATCAAATAACTCTCACACTAAGAAAAGATCGTGCAATAATTTCCGACCTTAACCAAACATTTTCAAGCACTTCAATCATTACAATGACAAAATAATCTAAACATTTTTTTTAAATTCATTGTCTTTGTGAAATGTTTATCGCTACAGAGTAGCTTTCTTCTCACTAAGAGCGCGACGACTCATTGCAAGCATTGCATCGCGAAGGTGTAATTTAATTTTCGATCCAATCATCCTTCCAAAGAAGGGAGACAGTAAGCCAAACATCGTTACCGTATGACGAATTTTGTTGTTTGGAGAGCCAGGCTCCGTTGAAGTAATATATTCATGATCAAAGATCATGCGTGTAAAAGGAAGTTTAGCATAATCAGAAAAACAAACATTTTTTATCACTTTATCAAGTGTAAAGGTCACTTTTGATCCTTTTTTAGGCTTCATTTGTCCTACAGTTCCTGCTTTGAAAGGTCCCAAAAGTTCTACCCACTCAAGTTCATGATCCCATAAAGGCCAATGCGGAACATCTTCCCACAGAGCCCAAATTTGCTCTGCACTTGCTTGTGTATTAATTTCTTCGCTATATGTCCATTTAAACATTCAGGTCCTCCTTTGTAAAAATCACTTATGTTTAAGTACATCAAAGGGTCATGTCAAAGTGACCATTAAGCTATAATAACAGTAGGATGCTTAAAAACTGTCACAGTTTATTTATTCTGCAGTGATTAACATATGCTATATCTTCAAATTATCAGATTAAAAATAGAAATATTCAGGATAGAAAAATTTCTTAAATGTAAACTCTTTACTCTTGCAAATCAGCTGTAAAAAGAAACTGCTACCGCGAAGTTTGCTAACCTGCAATCTTTTTCTCAACACAGTTGCAATCCCTAGCTTATAGATACAATAAATAAAGATATGAGTTCTTTCTTTCTCATATTCCCCAAATCTAGATTATTTAAATGCTCCACGCTTGTTTCTAACACACATAAAATATGCTACTTTCATTTTCTTTAGTTAAGAACCAAAAATCTCATCCCTCTCAAATTTTGGAGAATTTTTATAAAACATTACGAAACGTGAGCTGAAGCCAATTGATCATTTTAAACTCTTACTCTAACCAAATAAAAGCCTTCAAGCTTCTCAAAAAAAATTCCCAGGAAACAAGATAAATAATTTACTTTTAGGTCACCATTGCTTTACGAATTCGGGCTGCATCATAAGCTGTAATCTCAAAAAACTCGTCGTGCTAACATTCCCCAATAAGGATTGGTTAAAAATCCAAGTCTTTGAACTTCTTTTAAAACAACCGATTATGCTTGTTTATTAAAAATAACCCTTTTTCGAAACGGGGCGAAATGAGGTGCTTGCTCAACTTGATAAACAAAG
>NZ_HE997544.1:50581-78509 GCF_000312545.1 Bartonella senegalensis OS02 | reverse complement strand
CAAGTACGAAGAGTTCATCAGCCTTTATCCAACCTCCTTGCAATGCCTCCCAAAAAGTACGCTCATAATCGAAATACTGTTCTTTTATAGTGTATGCCGTCGCACTACGTTTTTGCAAAACCAATCCGCACTTTGTGTGCTTAAAAGTAATACTACAGACATTTTTAACAGCTGTATAATCAGTCGCTTTAAACTAGATATGATATGGTATCTTCACATAAAACAACGCCATTATACAGGTCAAGAGAACTATCATGGCGTAGCGTATTACTAACCTATAATGCAATTTATTAAATTGATATTCATATCATCAAATCGAATTATAGAATAATTTATATCTACATAACTGAAAAAATATTAAATTCAATCGATCAAAGTATCAATAAACCAATGGCTTATAGGTTTCGTTAAGTAAACTAAATAAAACACGTTTTTGATCAATTATACCTTTGTTTTTCGTTGCAACAGCATGGTTAAATTTGTTGATATGTAATTTATTGTAAAGGAGAGCGTTTCTTCATTTCCTTTAAGCGTTTCTCCCTCACTCACACCACACTCCATAATCTGTGCATGTAAGCTCAATGTAACACAATCTTCGCCTTTTTTCTTAAGTTCATTCTTAACTTGAATGATACTATCAGAACCTTCTCCCATTAAGCCTTCAATATCAATCGCTTTTGACTCTTCATAATTTATAATCTCTTTGGCTAAGCTTTTAATGCATTAGCACCATTAGACCTATACTTGTTATTGTTATTCATTTTTACCTTTCTTTACTGTAAAAGAACGGTTTTAAAACCGGTGAAAAACCCAAATTCATATGATTTAAACTACGCAAATCTGTTGAATATTATGTGTTGTTGAATCTTAGATACCTTCCACGGCAAAGATTTTGTGATAGTATTTTGAGGTATTAACATCACGCAATAAAGACAGGAATTGTACAAACCTCTTCTGTCTCTTTGAGAGTTATATAGTGATATAATAGAAGAAGATATTAAAAAGAGTAGTGAAAAAATAAATATCGAAAACAAAGTTTTAAAGGTAACTCTCAGCACTTTTCTTTTCGTATCAAGGCTATATTGATGTGATAATTTTTGTCTATGTATGTGTCGCAATCATAGTTTTTACTACGATAAGGTATCTTGCTCATCATTTTTAATTTTTCAGAAACTGTAACTATGAGAGCCAATCTTACAAATCAATGCTGCGATTCTACTGTTTTTCACGCCTTTAAAACTGTCAGATATTCTTCAACAAATCAAACTTCTATATCAGCTGATATTATCAAAAAAACTAAAAAATAACCACCATCCTAGTGCACATTTGCTATTAAGGGGAAAATATTTTTATCAACTTGCTTTTTTCAGAAAATTTTTTGTTTCTTGCTTTAACATTCTTTTTCAAAGAGGTGTGGACTTTCAATAATAAGCTTCTCTCTTGCTTTTTGTAACTGTTTAATCACTTCATCAATTTTTGATGGAGAATAAGAAGATTCTTGCTCACTTAATAAATGCCCTCTTTCCCTCCCATCGTAAAAACACTGAATCTGAGATTGAAGCATTCTAATTTCTTGAAAGAAAAGACGTCCATTTTCTTTAAAATCATTATTCAGTGAGAAAAGTTGACCGGAAATTGATAGCAAAATTTGTTTTAGAAAACGCTCATTTTCTTGGCGTTTGCGGTATTCTAAAATAAGAGCATGACTTATCTCATCCAGCTGTTTTTTTGTGGAAACAATTTGATGTAATAAATTTGGTTTTCCCCCCATAGTCCCTTCTCTCACCTTCAAAAGTATTGCATGAATATCTAACAAATTAACTGCAAAACGAGATAAGTAATCAACTAATTTAGGCATGCTGGCATAGTGTTTTTGTGCGACCATATAAACTCACCTAATTAATGCTTTTTACATCATCTCACTATTCATTTTTGATTCTACAAAGCCATTCTAAAGAAAGTGCTAAAAAATATTGTTTCCAACTCATTTATATTTTAAAAGAGATCCCTACTCTTTTTGCAGTCAACGTCGAGCTAATGGGGATAAAAGACGTAAAGGTGTATAAAAGATAAGGTGTGTGGTTTTCTCTAACACACTACTACTATCAGCAAGAAGAGCTTGGCTGGGCGATAGTTCTGTACCCTGCATAATTGTTGAAGCCAAAGATCCTTCTCGAGCAAGAGCCATCAACGTTGGTGAAGAGGCAAAGACATTGTGTGCTCCTCCATCAACATTCGAAAAATCAAGAACAGCTATTCCATTTTTACGCAACATTTCAATATCTGAACCATCACCCACACGATGATGTCCACCCGTAAGACGTCCAGAAACAGCGAGGGCTTTATCTGCACGAGATACCAAAATAGCCGTTGGCCGAGGTAATTTCTTAATATCATTGAGTTGACGCTCAAACACATCAATATCAATATCTGGTGCAGCCATTAAAAAACTTGTAATACGATGAATAGGTTTATATTTCCCTTGTAATGCTAGAGTTCTAAATGCTTCCATGATGACAAAATTGCCCATAGAATGTGCAATAACTGAAATCTGATCAGCTTTGGTTTCGCTGATAAGTGTTAAGAGCTCTATCAATCCATCGCGTGCGAAATTAGCACTGTCACGATCATAAATATAAAGAGGAACAGATCCGGCAGAGGGCCAAGAGTAGTGCACAGTAACCACATTTAAAGAATAATCGTACGTAAACTGAGCTGTACGAAATGTGCCATCTGCAAAATTATTATTATAACCATGAATGAAAAGGAAAATTTCCCTTTTCCCTCTTGGTTTTTTCTCTAAAGCCGCATTTAATTGCTGCTTAAATTGTTCCTTGGTATCGTATTTTTGTAATGCTACTGCCGCAAAATATTTATCATGAGTGGGCTTATACGCGTTTGTTTCGACAACACCCTTTACGTGTTGTTGAGGAATTCCTATATCTACGCGATTATAGTGTACTTTATTTGATCGTTCTGCCCCATAAGGCTGAGAATAGTTGTTTTGCATCATGCGACTTGTAGCAACATATACTGGAACGATAGCTTTAGGAACTATTGGTCTACTTTCAACTTTCCTTTGTACGGCAATCATAGATGGTGTTGCATGGATCCCATGCCAAAGCACAGCACGTGATGTACTACATGCCGTTAACAAAGAAACGCAAATAAAGAGTTTTAAATATTTAAAAAATACTTTAATTCTCACTGCAATACTACCCCTTCCCCCCTTAATAAAGAATCAATACTTCAAGTCTAGATTGAAATGAAATCATTGCTTAGGAATGTAACAAATAATACGCTAAAAAACCTCTTTAATGCGTACAATTTTCTCCTCTTTACGTACCAGCAGATGAGAACACAAAATGGTGCGGTCGAGAAGACTCGAACTTCCACGGGTTGCCCCACAGCGACCTCAACGCTGCGCGTCTACCAATTCCGCCACGACCGCACGTGGTGAAGCCAAAATACCTACTTCGTTGGCTTTAACAAATCACAAAGAAAGGTACAAGCCTATTTTCACTTTCTGATGATTTATTTTATCCAAACTTGTTATAAACGGATCTCAATTATGAGAACAACAGATTTTAAGAGGATCTACGAACCATCATCATAAAATGAGCCTGTGCAACCTGATCCTTTTGATAAGAGCCATGAAAACTTGTCGTGATCGTTGTAGCTCCTTGCTTTTGTACTCCTCTCATAGCCATGCACATGTGTTCAGCTTCAATCAACACTGCAACACCGCGAGGTTTTAGATGTGTTTCCAAAGCATTAGCTATTTGAGCTGTCAGAGATTCTTGTGTCTGTAACCGGCGCGAAAAAACATCTACCACCCGTGCAATTTTTGAAAGACCAACAATCTTTGTACCAGGAAGATAAGCGATATGAGCTTTACCAACAATTGGAATCATATGATGTTCGCAATGTGAATAAAAAGGGAGATCTTTAACAATGACCGCTTCATTATATCCTGAAACTTCTTCAAAAACCGTGCCCAAGATTTCTTCAACCGATTCGCTATAACCAGTAAAAAGATCACGATATGCTCTAGCTACACGCCCAGGAGTTTCTAAAAGCCCTTCTCGATTTGGATCTTCTCCCATCCATAACAGCAATGTACGAATCGCTTCTTCTACTTCTTCAAAACGAGGATTCCCCATCCCAGATAAAAATGGGCTTTTAGGATCTCCTTTAACATTATGCATTTAAAAACTCCAAGTTTAGCATATACAAAGTGTTTGCTCCATATCCATTTCATCCTGTATAATCTCTATATAACCGAATTAAAAGTTTAAACAATCACGGCTCTCAAAATTTCAGGCAATAGCGCATGATTGATCATATCTATAGTGATAAAATACTTGAATATGCCGCCCATATCAGCAAAATCGGGCGTCTTCATAATCCCGACGCAACATCAAAAAAACGCTCACATCTTTGTGGTTCAACAATTACTGTAGACCTAAAAGTAGAAAATGACACCGTTACAGATTTTGCCCATGAAGTGCGTGCATGTGTGTTAGGACAAGCTGCTGCTTCACTTTTAGCATATCATATCATTGGGCAGACAACACAAAATCTTAAAATGTTACGTAAAATTATTTATCATATGCTAACAGAAGATGGACCTCCTCCACCTGCTCCATTTGAAGCGTTTTCTTGTTTACAACCCATTAAAGACTATAAAACGCGCCACACATCAACAATGCTTATCTTTGATGCCGTTATAGATTGTATTCAACAAATTGAAGAAAAATAAATGTTTAAACCACGCCTTGAGAAAAAAAAGAAACTGGCTCGCAATTATACAGGTCCTTGGAAAAAAACTCCCGGACGACTATTTGGTCTTTTATTCATACGTTTTTATCAAATAACATTTTCCAGTTTTATAGGAAATCAGTGTCGCCACCTACCGACCTGTTCAGAATATACTTATGAGGCAATGGCACGCCATGGACTGTGGGCTGGAGCGTGGATGGGATTTTTTCGTATCATCCGTTGTGGTCCATTTGGAACACATGGATTTGATCCAGTTCCCACCTCTCTTGGAGATTCTTACTGTTTTTACAAACCTTGGTGCTACTGGAAAATTTCTACCAAACACGATAAATAATTCTTTTCTTTTTTCATGCGTATTGCTAAAAAATGAACCTAGTTTGCCTTAATTACTTATGTCACTAAACCATCCGCAATCGTTAGCGGAATTGGATTAAAGGGGTGTTTTATGTCTTGCTCTGTTTCTCTTTCTTTCCCCGATGGTTCAAAGCGTGATTACAACTCCAAGATGACTGGTTTGGAATTGGCCGAATCTATTTCTAAATCACTTGCGAAAAAAGCACTCGCCTATAGCCTTAATGGAATCATCCGCGATTTATCCGATCCATTAGGACAATCTGGTCAAATAGAAATTATTACTCGCGAAGACCCACGTGCTCTTGAGCTCATACGCCATGATTGTGCACATGTCCTAGCCGAAGCAGTACAGGAGCTCTTTCCTGAAACGCAAGTGACAATTGGTCCTGTTATTGAAAATGGTTTTTATTATGATTTTGCACGTCAAAAACCTTTCACATTGGATGATCTTACTATCATTGAAAAGAAAATGCGTGAAATTATCCAACGTAATAAACCTTTTAAAAAAGAGATTTGGTCTCGTAAAAAAGCTAGAGAAATTTTTTCTGAAAAAGGTGAATTTTATAAGGTTGAGCTTATCGATAGCATCCCCGATAATCAAGATTTGAAAGTCTATTATCAAGGTGATTGGTTTGATCTTTGCCGTGGTCCACATATGCAATCTACTGGACAAATTGGCAATGCTTTCAAACTAATGAAAGTTGCAGGCGCTTATTGGCGTGGTGATTCCAATAATCCAATGCTCACCAGAATTTATGGCACAGCATTTGCAAACGAGAGTGACTTAAAAGCCTATCTACAAATGCTAGAAGAAGCCGAAAAACGTGATCATCGCCGCTTGGGACGAGACATGGACTTATTTCATTTTCAAGAAGAAGCACCAGGCATGATTTTTTGGCACAAAAAAGGCTGGAAAATGTTCCAAAATCTGATCAACTATATGCGTAGACGTCTTGATGATCATCAATATGCAGAAGTTAATGCACCGCAAATTCTCGATAAATCACTTTGGGAAATATCTGGCCACTGGGGATGGTATAAAGAGAATATGTTCAAAGCACTTCCCGCAGCTGAGCATTGGGATAATGAAAGCGTTTACGCTCTTAAACCAATGAATTGCCCTGGTCATGTGCAAATTTTTAAACATGGTTTAAAATCTTACCGCGATTTGCCGATGAGACTCGCTGAGTTTGGTGTTGTTCATCGTTATGAGCCTTCAGGCTCTCTCCATGGTCTTATGCGTGTACGGTGCTTTACACAAGACGATGCCCATATTTTTTGCACCGATGAGCAATTGGCTGATGAATGCCTTAATATTAATGATCTGATCTTATCAACTTATGCTGATTTTGGTTTTAAAGAAATCAGTCTTAAACTTTCAACACGCCCGGAAAAGCGTGTGGGATCTGACGCATTATGGGATCATGCAGAAAATATTATGCAATCTGTTCTTAAAACTATTGAGACGAAATTTGCAGGACAAGTCAAAACAAGTATTCTTCCAGGTGAAGGTGCGTTTTATGGACCAAAATTCGAATATACATTGAAGGATGCTATCGGTCGTGAATGGCAATGCGGGACAACACAACTAGATTTTAACCTCCCTGAACGTTTTGATGCGTTTTATATTGATAAAGATTCAGAAAAGCGTCAGCCAGTTATGATACATCGGGCCATTTTTGGATCAATGGAGCGTTTTCTTGGTATATTAATTGAAAATTTTGCTGGACATATGCCACTTTGGCTTGCGCCTGAACAAGTTGTTGTAGCAACAATTACATCCGAAGCGAATGAATATGCAAAAAAATTAACAGCAAAACTTAAAACTGTTGGACTTTCCACAACATCAGATCTTCGCAATGAAAAAATTAACTATAAAATACGTGAGCACTCTTTACAAAAAATTCCTGTAATTTTGGTATGTGGTAAACGTGAAGCTGAAACAAACAGCGTGAGTATGCGCCGTCTAGGGAGCACAGAGCAAATCTCCTTGTCTGTAGAAGAAGTCATTGAGCAACTTAAGAATGAGGCAACACCACCAGATTTGCGTCGTATCATAAACGCTTAAATGTTCTAAAAAATAAAAAAAATGTCGTTACCGTACTCTGTCAAGTACGCGTTTACATTCAATTAACTCAAACAGTGTTTCTTGCAACAATGCTTTATCGGTTTTATCTTTATAAATATTAACAGAACCGATAGATGCTTCCGCCTCACTCCTCATAAAGCTCAAAAGTCCAAAAGAAGACTTTTTAGGCTTACTGCTATCGAGTTCAGAAGTTTTTTCCCCCTGTTTTTTCTCTATGACAACATTCATAGCATCGAGATCGCCATTACCAAATGCTGTAACAAAAGCAACACCGTTCTCTTTCAAAAGACGTTGCACACCTTTTATCGTATAACCCTGATCATACAATAACTGCTTAATACCATTGAGCAAATCAACATCAATCGGCCGATAATAGCGCCTTCCACCACCACGCTTCATCGGCTTAATTTGCTTAAAACGTGTTTCCCAGAATCTTAAGACATGCTGTGGAAGCTCTAATAACTCGGCTACCTCGCTAATTGTGCGAAAAGCATCAGAGCTTTTATCCATTTTGCAACACCCTATCTCAAACCCTACAAACGATTCTATAACAACTCATTCAGTTTCAATTTTTCAATCATATTGGTCAAAAATAGGACCACATTTGACTCTATTTAAACTAAAAAGCCCTTTTCTTAAAACGGAATGGACAATTCTATTTTATACAATTTTTTAAACAAATACCAAACATTGTAAGAGTGTTTATTCATGGGGTATTGTTTTTTGTCTTGCACGATGTGAATCTAGAATTCTTTGTTTCAACACATTTGCCGCCTTAAATGTCACTACACGTCGCGGTAATATGGGCGCTTCGACACCGGTTTTTGGATTACGTCCGACACGTTCATTTTTTTTGCGAACTTGAAAAGTCGCAAAAGAAGATAATTTAACGACTTCACCCCTTACAAGTGAATTGCAAATTTCATCCAAAACCAACTCAACCAAAGCGGCTGATTCTGTATGTGACAAGCCCACTTTTCTACAAACTACGCTGGCTAAATCTGCACGCGTTACTGTCTTACTTGTCATTTTAATCACCTATTCAAATATTAAAAATTACAAAATGATTTATACGTTTTATTCAAATATGGTCAAGCGACTATCTTCTACCAGCGAATAAGAATTGCTCCCCATGTAAACCCTCCTCCCATAGCTTCTAACATGACAAGATCTCCTTTTTTAATTTTTCCATCACCAATAGCCGTTGCCAAAGCCAATGGGACAGATGCTGCAGACGTGTTACCATGTTGATCAACGGTAATGACCACTTTATCTATGGAAATTCCTAATTTTTTAGCTGAAGCTTCAATAATACGTTTATTGGCCTGATGAGGGACAAACCAATTTAATTGTGAAGAATCTATACCAACAGCTGTAAAACACTCATCAACCACATCGGTTATCATGCCAACCGCATATTTAAAAACTTCTCGCCCTTCCATACGTAAATAACCAGTTGTTTGCGTTGTTGAAGGACCACCATCAACATACAGTTTATCCCTATATGCACCATTAGAGCGCAATTTCGCAGATAATATGCCACGCTCAAAAGCAAAACTGCCTTCACTTTCTTGTGCTTCTAAAACAGCTGCACCCGCACCATCACCAAACAAAACACATGTCGTACGATCTTGCCAATCTAAAATTCGAGAAAATGTGTCAGATCCGATAACCAAAATTCTTTTAGCTGCTCCACAGCGTAAATAAGCATCTCCTGTTGTTAAAGCAAAAATGAAACCAGAGCAAACAGCCTGAATATCAAAAGCAAATCCATGGCTCATTCCTAAAGCATGTTGAATTTCGACAGCAGAAGCAGGAAAAGTACGGTTTGGCGTTGAGGTCGCCAAAATAATACAATCGATATCTTTAATTGTTAGACCAGCATTTATAAGTGCAGCCCGAGCAGCTTCTACTGCTAAAGAAACGGTCGTTTCCTTTTCATTGGCAATGTAGCGTTGACGTATTCCTGTACGCTGAACAATCCAAGAATCTGATGTTTCTACAAACTCTGCAATTTCATCATTAGACAAACTTTTCTTGGGTAAAGCGCCTCCTATACCACACACAACAGATCGAATCATTTGCCGCAAACCTTTTCCTGAGATTTTTCATTTATGCTAGCAATTTTTGTCATATAATCTTCTCATTCTCTGTAGCTTCATCTTCTTTATCAAAAAGAGCTTTTTTGTTCTCATGAAAGCGGCGCAAATCAGCAGTTATTTTTTTCAAAAGTCCATTATGAACCATTTTATAACCAATGCGAATAGCTGAAGCAAAACCATCAGCATTAGCGCTCCCATGACTTTTTATAACAATACCATTCAAACCTAAAAGCACTCCGCCATTCACCCTATCGGGATCCATCTTATGCTTTAATGTACGAAAAGCACCCCGTGATAAAAAATAACCAAGAGATGAAAAAAAAGAGCTGCGCATAGCGCTGTTTAAGATTTCCCCTATCTGCCGTGCAGTACCCTCTGCAGTTTTTAAAGCAATATTACCAGAAAATCCTTCCGTGACAACAACATCTACTGTTCCTTTTCCAATATCATTGCCTTCAACAAATCCTTTATACTCTAGCCCTTCTAATTGCACTTCACGCAATATCATTCCCGCTTTTTTGATTGCATGAAGACCTTTAACCTCTTCAACACCCACATTCAAAAGCCCAACACTTGGTTTTTCAGTATGATAGAGAGCACGAAACATCCCCGCTCCCATAACAGCAAAATCAACCAACTGGCTCGCAGATGCACCAATCGTTGCACCAATGTCTAAAACAATACTTTCACTCCGAAGTGTTGGCCAAATACCCGCGATTCCAGGACGTTCAGCTTCTGCCATCATTTTCAAACAAAAATAAGACATTGCCATGAGTGCACCAGTATTACCAGCGGAAATGCAAACATCAGCTTGACCATTTTTTACCGCTTCAATTGCATGCCACATCGATGATTTGCCTCGCCCATTGCGAAGTGCTTGGCTTGGCTTTTCATCCATACGTGTATAACTTTCTGTATGACAGAAGCACGACATAGAAGCCAAACAAGGGTATTTTTTTAAAACTGGCTTAACAGCTTCCTCTAAACCATAAAATAAAAAATAAACATTTGGCAAATATTCTGTTACCCTTGCTGCTCCCGCAATAGTGGCTTCTGGACCATGATCACCACCCATGACATCTATAGAAATTCTAATCACGCCTGCCTACCCACATTTTTTCATCTACGCTTTTAAACTTATATTGCGATTTTTTGTATTGCGATTTTTTGCTATTAAAACCCTTCGAAGCATATTGGGCAAAATAGCTTCGCAAAAAATACTGTTTTTATAATAGTATACAATAGATATTTTTTTTTATGTTTTTACAATCACTTCCAATTTTTCAAAACAGAAAATGGCGATAATTTTTGCTCATCTTCATCTAAATTTTCAATCACACTCATGTGTGTTCCCTTTTTGCGCGGATAATGATTAATGGACAACTCAAAAAACTCTTCCATGACTGCACCAACATCAATTTTATCACCATGAAATACTTCTGGTGTATCTAGTCCCTCTGCATCTAAAAACAATTCACCTGTATCCTCTGATATTTTTGGCTTGATCAAATTTGAATCTTCAGGAACAAAAACAATCTCAATATTTTCGTGAAGCGTATTTTCTAGTGGCTCTAACGTGACAACGCATAATTGTACTATGCGCGCTTGCAATAAGCCTTTTACACGTACCCCACGCTTCTTCCAAGGTAAAATATAGAATTCTCCCTCACATAATTTTACTTCAACTAAATCATGATTTTTAGCTAAATGTGCACACTCTTGCTCATCTGCACGGATATGAACTGTGAGACCTTTAGCAGGTAGAGAACGTACTGAAATTGGATAAGCCAAAGCAAATGTCATTTGAGAAATATTGCGAACATTCATTGGCAACTCCAGAATATAAAGGAATATAAATATTGTGCTTTCATTTAACCAAAGTACATTTCATTCATTTTTTTCTTTTCTAAAGAAATTCTGTATGGCATAATCCGTTTTATAACAGGGAAACTCAATGTAAGCTATGGCAGATTAAGCTCAAATGAGAAAAAACTTGAGGTTGCCTTCTTGTCATACGTCTAAGTGTAAACTTACATCTAAATATAAAAGGGAGATGTCATTGTTACAAGTGCCCCACAGAGTGGCTTCAATCAAACGTAAGTTATTGATTGGTCTGTTAATAGCAAACATGGTAGCAATTGCTGGGTGTAGTCTTATTGATTCCTCAGGTTCAACAAGCCAGATATATAAAGAAGGTTATATTCTTGATAAAAATGCTCTTGATTCCATTTCTGTTGGAGCAAGTCAGGAGCAAGTTATTTTAGCTTTAGGAACCCCTTCTCTCAAAACAAAATATGATAATGAGGTCTTTTATTATATCTCACAAACCCGGTACCGTGGGATGCAGTTTATGAAAACAAAAATTATTGATCGTAAAGTTTTAGCCATTTACTTCAATAAAAATGATCAGGTGACTAAAATAGCTAACTATGGACTACAAGATGGTCAAGTTTTCGATTTTATCGCGCAAACAACACCAACCGCAACCAAAGAACAGCCTTTCTTAATCCAGATCATTAAAGGTCCTGCACATTTACCAACCCATAACTAAGTTGTGATAATCTTTATGGAATTGTGATGATATCAGGTCTGCTTCTATTAGGGCCTGATAGTACAGCTTTTCTTAACCCAGATTATTAGTTGCTATTTTAACGTTATTTTCAGAAGCGGACTTTTTTCGCCACACTATCAAGAACTGCATTGACCAGTTTCGGCTCATCGCCTTCAAAAAATGCCTTTGCTATATCAACATATTCACTCATCACAACAGCGAGAGGTACATCTTGACGGTTAATCAACTCCCATAAACCTGCACGCAAAATTGCACGTAATATAGAATCAAGACGGGAAAGTGACCAGTCTGCAGAAAGCTGTTGATGCAACAGAGGATCAAGCTGTTTCTGATCTTTTACAACACCCGTTATAATAGCTAAAAACCACTGAACATCAGCATCAAGGTACTGATCTCCATCAATATTTTTTCCTAAACGGTAAGCCTCATATTCAGCTGCCGTTTCCATGACACCAGAACCAACTATATCCATTTGATAAAGCGCTTGAACTGCAGCGAGTCTCGCTGCTCCACGTTTATTGGCTAAACGAGGAGAATATTTGCCTTTTTCATCAACCATATTGAATGATTTCTCCAAATCTCTTCTTTAGAGCGATCATACATAAAGCAGCTTCAGCAGCAAAACCACCTTTATTTTTTTCATCCTGTTTTGCACGGACCCATGCTTGCTTTTCATTTTCAACGGTCAAAATACCATTCCCGATAGCTAAATGCTTATGGACTGTCAAATCCATTAATGCACGACAAGAATCATTAGCAACAATTTCAAAATGGTAGGTTTCGCCCCGAATAACACAACCAAGTGCGATATAACCATCATAAGAAACCTCACTATTTTTCTCGGCAAAAGCTATTGCAGCCGGTATTTCTAATGCTCCTGGAACTGTTACTATATCATAGCTCGCTTCGGCTTTTTGCAAAATATTCACCGCACCTTTAAGAAGCGCATCAGAAATCCCATCATAAAAACGTGCTTCAACAATCAATACATGTAGCTTTTTAGGTATCTCTATTGTCATAATGGAAATTCCATAAAAATAAATAAAATCAAGATTATAGAATAAAAATAAAAAACTATAGGTGACTTTTAGCTTATTGATCTGTTATTCTAAAGCCAGAAAATTTTGCGGCATAACGAGCAAGTTGATCAATTTCTAAATTGACCAAATCTCCAATTTTAGCCTGTCCCCAAGTCGTCACTTCAAGTGTATGGCGAATAATAAGAACATCAAAAATTTGACCTTCAACAGAATTAACCGTCAAAGATGTTCCATTAAGTGCAAGAGAACCTTTATTTGCAATAAAAGGCATGAAACGCTTTGGTACTTGTAGAAAAAACGAATTGCATCACCTTCGCTTTTTTGATCAATAATCTCAGCCAAACCATCAATATGACCAGAAACCAAATGCCCGCCCATCTCATCACCCAATCGCAATGAACGTTCTAAATTAACAAATGTTCCTTTTGTCCATTGTGCAAGATTAGTCAAACGCAACGCTTCTTCCCACGCCTCCACAGAAAACCAATTGCTTTTCGTTTGCTGTTTTGATCCTCGCTCAACAATTGTGAGACAGATCCCTGAACAGGCGATTGATGCACCAATTTTTAAGCTTTCCAGATCATAAAGTGTGGAAATGTTAAACCGCACTCCCTGCTTTAAAGATTGAACATCTTCAACACACCCGATATCTGTTACAATTCCTGTGAACATAATGTCTTACGCCTCCATTTATAAAAACGGTCTTTTCCAAACATTCTTGTTTCCACCTCATGAAATTGCGAGAGATAATTCCCCAAATAAGGGGCTTCAATACGATCCTCTCCTAAAATAACGGGTGCATAAAAACATATCAAATGGTCTACACAACCAGCACTTAAAAAACTTTCTCCCGTCTTTACGCCTCCCTCAAGTAAAATGCTATTGATTCCACGTTGATAAAGCAGCTGTAAAATAGCAAGAGGCGACATATTACCATTATTCATTTCTACTGAATAAACAGATACCCCACACTGTTCCAGTGCGATTTTTTTGCTTTTCTTTGAAAAGTTCCCATCACAAATAACCCATGTAGGAATTATTTTTGCTGTTTGAACAACTTTTGCGTTGAGTGGAATGCACAAATCTGTATCCAAAATAATACGTATAGGAGATCGCACTTCCATTCCTGGCAAACGGCAATTTAATTGTGGGTCATCCGCTAATATAGTACCAATACCAACAAGAATAGCATTATTTTGAGCACGGAGAATATGAGTATGGATATGAGAAGTCATTCCACTAATTTTTATTCCACCCTGCCCCTTTTTTCCCACACCATTATCAGCAGAAATTGCCATTTTTAAAGTGACTGAACAGCGTTGCTGCTTTTTTATACACCAATAGCCACACAAGGCTTCAAAGGCTTCTTTAGCCAAAACCCCCTCAACAACCTCAATGCCAGCCGCGCGCAAAAGAGCAACACCACGGCCATCAACCCTTTTATCTAAATCGGTAAGAGCAATAACGACCCGCGAAATACCGGATTTGATGAGAACATTTACACATGGTGAAGTTTGGCCATAATGGGAACAAGGCTCTAAAGTGACATAAGCAGTGGCACCACGTGCCAAAGGACCAGCCATTTGCAGAGCTTGTACCTCAGCATGTGGTCTGCCTTGGATGGCTGTCACACCATAACCAACAATAGAATACCCAATATTTTCATCGTTCCGTGCGATTATTGTACCAACAGAAGGGTTCTCACCAGTCAGTCCGACATGACGCTCTGCCAAACGGATAGCTGCAGCCATAAACCGCTCATCTTGCGCTTTTTTATTCATCAAAACAAGATTCTGTATCCGTTATACCCTTTGACAACTCGTCTATAACATCGTGAAAATCGCTTGCGTTACGAAAATCTCGATAGACGGAAGCAAAACGAATATAGGCAATATCATCAATGCTTTTCAACGCTTTCATCACAAGATGCCCAATTTTTTCCGAAGCAATTTCTGGTTCTCCTAAACTTTCAAGCTGACGTACAATGCCAGAAATAACGCGTTCAATATAATCTGGATCAATATCGCGTTTACGCACGGCTATCTCAACTGACCGCATTAACTTATCACGGTCAAATGGCTCATATCGACCACTTTTTTTAGAAACCAAAAGCTCACGCAGCTGAACACGTTCAAAAGTCGTAAAACGGCCACCGCACACGGAACATACACGCCGACGACGAATGACCGTCCCTTCTTCTGAAGGACGCGAATCCTTAACCTGTGTATCCTCATATTGACAGTAAGGACAGCGCATCTTTTTTCACGCCTTTAACAAGTGCGAAGATAAGAGTAAAGAGGAAACTTACTTGTCATATCTTCCACCTTTTTCCTAACAACCATTTCAACAGCATTATTGTCCTTATCACTTTTTGCTTGCCCCAAACCATCAAGAATCTCTGAAATCATATGAGCAATTTGAATAAACTCATTTTCTGAAAAACCACGTGTTGTCGCAGCAGGTGAACCAAGACGAATTCCAGATGTTACAAATGGTGTTTCAAGATCAAAAGGAATACTATTTTTATTGCAGGTAATATGCGCACGCCCTAAAGCCAATTCGGCACGTTTTCCGGTCACTTTTTTGGAACGCAAATCAACCAATAATAAATGATTGTCCGTACCGCCAGAAACAATATCAAAACCATTACTCTGAAGAGTTTTTGCTAAAATTTTTGCATTGTCAACAACATTGGCACTATAATCTTTGAAGGCAGGTTGCAAAGCTTCCTCAAAGGCAACAGCTTTAGCTGCGATCACGTGCATTAAAGGACCACCCTGAAGACCAGGAAAAATTGCTGAGTTAATTTTTCTAGCTAAAGTTTCATCATTTGTTAAAATTAAACCACCACGAGGACCTCTTAGTGATTTATGCGTCGTCGTTGTCACGATATGCGCATGGGGAACCGGTGAAGGATGAACACCACCAGCGACCAAACCAGCAATATGAGACATATCAACCAAGAGATAAGCACCAATCTCATCTGCAATCTCACGAAACTTTTTCCAATCCCATAAGCGAGAATAAGCCGATCCACCTGCTATAATAAGTTTGGGTTTATGTTCTTTTGCAAGACGTTCAACAGCCTCCATATCAAGAAGCTGATCTTCTTTACGCACACCATAGGAAACAACCTCAAACCATTTTCCTGACATATTGACGGATGAACCATGGGTCAGATGACCACCGGAATTCAAATCCAATCCCATAAATTTATCACCAGGCTTTAGTAAAGCTAAAAACACAGCTTGATTCATTTGGCTACCAGAATTAGCTTGAACATTTGCAAAATTAGCATCAAAAAGTTTTTTAGCTCTTTCAATTGCTAAATCTTCAACCACATCAACAAATTGACAACCTCCATAATAGCGCTTTCCTGGATAACCCTCCGCATATTTATTGGTTAAAACTGACCCTTGCGCTTCAAGAACTGCTCTTGAAACAATATTCTCTGAGGCAATCAATTCAATTTCATATTGTTGACGCTCAAACTCTCCCCTGATTGCATCAAAGATTGCAACATCAGCCGTTTGTAAACTATCATTAAAAAAGCGCTTTTGTGTATCATTTGCTTGCTTGGTCATAAAATACGTTCCTAAAATAAAAAAGAAAGTAACGAACGATAACATAGCAAGCCATACAGACCAAATATTTTAAATTGCTTTCATCTAAAAAATATAGCAAATATTAGCCTTATTTTTTGCAATCTGCTCGTTTTTTCGCCGTTTAAAATAAAATTCTAGTTTTGCAAAAATAAATAATGCAAAATGAATTCCACCTCCATCTTCCTATTACAGAATTTTTTACAAGAAAGAAACCGCCCCTTTAAGAAATTCAATTATCTATGCTGATTTATAACGTAACAAACTGTATAGGAGAGAAAAATTAATTCAAGGCAAAGAGAAAGAGAATGGCAACAAAAGTTTTTATTGATGGTGAACATGGAACAACCGGTTTACAGATACAACAGCGACTAGCAAAGCGTTCAGATTTAGAATTACTCTCTCTTCCTCATGGAGATCGGCATAATAGTGATATTCGAAAAGACTATCTTCATCAAACAGACATTGCTATTTTGTGTCTTCCAGATGAGGCAGCACGCGAAACAGTCCACTGGCTTAAAAAAAATAAAAAATTAGAATTATTGACAGCTCAACAGCTCATCGTATTGCCCCAAACTGGGTTTACGGCTTTCCTGAAATGACAGCTGGACAAAAAGAACACATCCAAGCAGCACACTATGTAACCAACCCCGGATGTTACCCTACCGGTGCAATTAGCTTAATTCGCCCCTTACGTGAAGCAAGCCTCCTAGATGCTGATTATCCAATATCGATTAATGCAATATCTGGCTATACTGGTGGCGGTAAACAATTAATTGCGCAAATGAAAAATCAATCTCGGCAGGATGACATTCGAGAAAATTATTTCATCTATGGTCTCAATCTTAAACACAAACATGTGCCAGAAATTAAAACCTATGGACAAATCAATCACACACCCGTTTTTGTACCAAGCGTTGGTCGTTTTCCTCAAGGAATGATTGTCAATATCCCACTGCATCGCCGTTTATTTACAAAATCAATCAACCATTCTGATCTACGAGAAATTCTCATGGGCCACTACGATGGGCAAAACATCATCTCAGTTGCATCACAAGAAGAAACTGATTCGCTTAGCAAACTCAATCCAGAAGGCTTAGCACATAGAGACGGTATGAAACTGTTTGTTTTTAGCAATGACAGCGAAGGAATTTTTAACCTCTGTGCTCTCTTCGATAATTTAGGAAAAGGCGCTTCAGCAGCTGCAGTTCAAAATCTCGATTTAATGCTGTCACAGAGCTAAATTTTCCTTAAGTCCAGGCTGCTACTCAACAGCACGATACGCTCCTTTTGTTGCTCGCCAATGTGCAACCGAAAAACACAAAATTGTTAAAGCGACACTTTGATGAATAAGCCCCAAACTTATGGGAACTTCATGTAACAAGGTGAGAATACCCAATAGTGCTTGAATAATGATCATAACACATATAAAAAATGCGCGACGAGAGTGCGTTGAATGTGGAATATTCTTTTGCACATATAAAACGTGAATAATTGCCACGACAAACAAAAAATAAGCAAAAAAACGGTGGACAAACTGAACTGTCAAGGGATTTTCGAAAAAATTGAGCCAAATGGGCTTATGCTGCAATAAACCATCAGGAATGATCTGACCATCCATAAGAGGCCATGTATTATAAATTTTTCCGGCGTGAAGCCCTGCAACCAAAGCACCTAAATAAATCTCAATCAAAATAAGGACAACAAGCCAACCGGCAAAATATTGAATTCTTTGAGTTGCTGGTTTTTCTGAATATTCTGTAAGCCCTCGAGATAAATAAGTAACAAAAATAATAACAAAACATGCCGTTATAAGGTGAAATGCCAAACGATATTGGCTGACACTTGTCAAGTTGCTTTGGCCAATACCTGAAGCCACCATCCACCAACCAATAAACCCTTGAAACGCGATAAGAATCGGTACAATGGTAAGCTGAAGCAAAATATTTCTTTCAATACGTTTGATTATCCAAAACCAAATTAAACCCAATAAAGCCACAAGACCAACAAGACGTCCAAGAACACGATGCGCCCATTCCCACCAGAAAATAACCTTAAATGCGCTTAACGTCATATCATGATTAAGCAGCTTATATTGTGCTATCTGTTGATATTTTAAGAACTCCTCTTGCCATTGTTCTACACCAATTGGTGGAATGACACCGTGAATTGGCTTCCATTCCGTTATCGATAAACCTGATCCTGTCAAGCGGGTAGCACCCCCTACTAAAACAATTGCCAAACAAAGCAATAAAATAGAATAAAGCCAAATTTGAATTTGTTTTCGATTTTTCTTCTGCAAGGGTGTTAAAATACTATTGTCCAATCTTTTTACTGCCATCTCTTTTTCCCCCACATCTCTCTCTAACTGCGACTCATTTCAAAATTTAAACATCAAATTTTAGCTCTTTAATGTGTAGTGCAACTTTTACACAAGGATACAATTGTATTTTATATCACAAATAAATTATTGATCTATTATATCTTTTTAAGGGTGAGAGATTCTAGAATAAAAGTGAGGGAATAGGATTTTCTAACATTCCCTCTAAAAAGCCTTGTTAGAGAAGAAATATTTCTTGTGATTCTAACAAATCCTTTTGACATTTTCCTCGATTATTGCGTGTAATCAATAACTTTAGAATAAAAAAATCTTGCTGCATTTCTTGCTTCCTAAATGAAGTGAAAAACTAGAATCGTCTGCTTTTACCGCGAAATAAAAATCATCAAAACTACCAGAACTATAACATCTCGTAATATAGCAATGATCAAAATCTTCCTTGAGTAAACAATCAGACAAATAATAATTAATCGACGCAATACGCTGTGCAGTCACATCATCATCAGGAAAATCAATAACATCCTTCTGAAAACTAAGATCAGGTTTTTTTACTTTATTTTTTCTACGATAATGATAGCTGCTTGTGAGAAGATCATTAAAAATTTTTTGCCATTGAAGATTCGTTTCTGAAGTTAAGAAGCAATCCTGTTCTAAGCTTGCATCCCCATTATGATGGGTTTTTAAAAATCTAATTCTATCAGGTACATCAAACATAGACCTTCCTTAACTTTTGGTTAACCACCTTTTCAAATGTGTGAGAATGTTATCCAGCGCCTTCATAAAGCGGGCAAGATCAATGACAAGTAAAAAGAGAAAAATACTATCCACTGACTTCAATTAAACCGTCCTCACCAACAAACCCATCAGGGCTTGCACCGACCATTTCTATTGTAGAATGTTGGATGAAACCACATTTTATGACTTTTGTGTCATAAATGAATGCATATCTTTCAGTGCAGCCTCTTCATATTCAACACGTCATTGCATAGCAGACGTTGTATAAGACTGGCTTATTTCACCTGTTAATCGCTCTGTTATGAGTTTGATTTTGTATTTCTCATATTTGCTTGTAAGTTTTCCTTTTGCTATTTTACTGAGTCATTGTAAATGTTTGAAACGGTGGCTTTCCCCAATCTTGCTTGAAACCACTCTGCCGTTCTTTGTTGCATTTCACACCGCCTTTTGCTGTTGTGTTGGTGTATATTCAATATCTTGGATGTGCATATATTCGGCATCTTGTATAAGTGCATCTATTTGCTTTTGTTGTGGGAAAAATTGTTCTTTTTGAGCCTTTTGTTTCTCTTTCAAAAGATGCAGTACCGTTTATGCTTGTTGATCAGATATATCATCAATTTTTTTGACTTTGACATAATCAAAAATCTTTGCTTCTTCTGCTCTAATTTGTACTATTGGAACTCTGATTTCATTGAGCTGCTATGGAAAAACCTTTTTAATAGGTGTGTTCCTACCTGTATCACCTTATTGATTGTCATCTTTTTTGCTTATGCCATTAAAGTGTCTAAAAGATATCTGCGTGTGTAGGGAGCTATGGAGCTAACTGATTGTATCTCTGATTTGTTTTCTTTTGCGTCAATGGGAAGTTTCCCCTCTGTTGATATGTCTCTTCCAAATGGATGTTTTAAGGTCATTTCTACAGTTATACCATTTAACCTCTGCTTTGATACGAGAAAGTAAAGCGGTATTTTGCAAGAATATCCTTTACAGCATCAATATACTTGATCAAGCTTAGGCACATATTGGCTATTTGTATGGATATTTGTAGCATTTTTTTGTATTTTTTGCTATTCTCTTTGCATAGCCAAAAGATCATGAACAAAATTTGGAAAATTTTGTCGTTCTATTTCTTTTTCTTGTAATACAATGAGATGGTCTATATCGACATCATTTTCTAAAACTCTGGTTAAAATCAGTTTCATAGCTGTAGGTTTAATTTCGTAATTGTTTGTTTTTCTACTTCTGTTAAATTGGTGTTTTTTCACTCATCTTGATTTACTCATATTTGCACACAACTCATCCTTGGCATGAATCACGCTTGTGTTAAAGTTGGTGTTTTGTTTTTACAGATTGTACAACCCGATCAATTGGAATGCTTTTTATATATGTTATATATGCACAATGATCAGAATATAGCGTTAACAAAAAAGATTCATTTATAGTATCATTTCAAATCAAGTGCATGCAAATCGTTTCAATTCATATAAAAATGCAAATTTAAAGCAAATTTTAATATAGTTTCACGCTTGTCACACTGCATCTACCTTTTCATGCCAACGAGATAAAAAACATTCCAAATGATATTTATGACTTTTGCTATAAAAACCAAACTTAAGAGCAATCTATAATCTATTTTTTTCTACCTGAATATAGAAAATAGAGAAGCATATAAATACAACCCTAAATCAGTATAAACGCGTCTTATTTTTTGAAAAAAAAATGCTATTTTTTTCCAAAATAAAGTATGATTACTAGGATAGGTGGGTATAATAACTTTATTTAATAAAGGATTAAAATTTTTACTAAAAAATAAATCTTTTTTAGTAAAATTATAAACAATAATAGCAGGTCTTTTTCCCTGAGAAACTATATGATCAGACGCTTTTACAACAGGAGAAAAACATAAATAAATTGTACATATTACAAATAAAAATCTTATATTCATAGCTTTATATTTAAATAATAATCTTCTCTAATAATATAGATTGAATTTAATATTAATAACATTATGTTTATAATATATTGAGAATGATTCTATTTCAAGAAAAAATAAATTCTATATTGAAATACTTATTATATTCTATTTTTATGCCACGATAAGTGTGGAAGAAATCCGAATTTAGAGATAAATTATATTAAGATTATTTTTTAAGAAAAAGTTTATGAATTTTCTTACAGAATAATAACAGTTTTCATGATCTTTATTTAAAATGTCAGCTGGATTTTTAACGATAATATCAATCCCCATAAAGCATAAAAAAATAAAATGCTTATCAATGCTATTTTTGCACTTTCATCTCTTTTAGGTAATAACAGATATCACTATACGGCACCTTTTTTGAGTTAAGCATTTGGATAACAATAATAAGATCTTTTTATTCTCCATATCTTCTCTCCATTAAAGCACAAAGAGACAAGCTCAAAAACTTTATCATAGTCTCTCTTTTTATCTTTATACGTACCGCAAGACAAAAAAACATTTAAAATAAAAGAACTAGCCTTTCTTTGAAGAAATAAGAGGGACAGATTTTTTAACGGTAAGTGCGACAAAAGATGCAATAAATACTTTTAAACAACCACCAATCAGAAAACCTGAGGAAGCTAATAAAACCTTCAGTAAAGACACTTTAGTAATATATGCTGTCCATGGTATTCCAAAAGCATAGACCACCCCTATACCACCTACTGCATTTATTACGATTAATGTTATAAAATTTAACCTCTGCCAAAATAATTCAACCATAAAGCCAATAAAAAATGCAGCAAATGGAAAACCTATCAGATAACCAGCAGACGCTCCTGAAAAGACACCGATTCCACCACGACCACCAGGCAATAAAGGCAGTCCAATAGCAACAAGCACAAGGAAAAGAAGCGATGCTAAAGCTCCTCTTTTTGCCCCGAGTATCGATCCAGCTAACATCGGCCCCATAGATTGAGCTGTAATAGGAACCCCAAGAAGGAAAGGAAGAGAAATGGGAGGGAAAAGCCCCAACACGGCATAAATAGCAGCAAATAAAGCAATATAGGTTAAATCTTTTGTATTCATTGGATAATTCGATTCTTTTTATTATGAAAAATTTGTGTTACTCTCAAATGTTGTATCAACAATATCAGCATTATAAGAACGAGCCTCTAATGCTTCAGCAACTTCTGATGCCATTCTTATAGTTCTTATAATTAAAGGTATTGCAAGAGTTGCAACGTTTGTATTAAATCCACGTGCGCGTTGTGCTTCACGCACTTCATTGAACTTTTCACTCAAAAGAGGAATAAATCTGATTGCCATAGAAATAACCATACTTAATTGTAGTGGATTTATACCAAAGCAACGAAATGGCTGAAGCCCTGCCTCAATTGAAGCTATCATATCTGAAACTCTTGTTGTGAATGAAATAAGTGATGATAAAGAAAAAAGAATAACAAGGCGTAATATGACCTCAACACCTATAAGCCAATGAACAAAAAGAGCTTGAAATACAAATATAAGGGCTAAAAACAACCCCATCGATTTAAACTGTTTTATCACAGTGTTAAAAGGAATCTTGGCTACTGCGTAAAATAAGATTACGAATAATAAAAGTATTACCAAAATAGGTATAGATGAAACCATTAATATAGTAGTTCCACCACCCATAAGAAAAAACAACTTAAGACCTGGTTTTAACTTATGGATAAAGGTATCTCGTGGAATATATAAACCAATCATGACATTCTTCTTATATATTCCTTGATAGCGACCAAAGGTATATCATCAACAACTATCTCCCCCTTATCAAAAACCAGCATTCTATCAAAATTTTCCAGAAACTCCAAATCATGCGATACAACAATCGCCGTTTGTGATAATTCTTCTATAACTTGTGTAATACGCCGCTTGTTTCGCAAATCAAGTAATGTCGTCGGTTCGTCAAAAACAATATAGTCTGGTTTCATTGCCACTACACCGGAAATAGCGATCAGCTGTTTCTGTCCACCACTTAATAAATGTACTGCGTGATTTCTGAAACTTTGAAGATCATAGCGCTGTAAAATTTCATCTACACGCTGCTTAATTTCTTCTTTACTTAGTTTTAAATTTTTGAGACCAAAAGATAAATCTTCTTCCACTAGTGGTAAAATAATCTGATTATCAGGATTTTGAAAAACAAATCCTACTTTACGCTTTACTGCTTTTGCATCGCGCTTAGTATCAAGCCCATCAACACTCACAAAACCATGAGACGGTAGTTGCAACCCATTGATAAGACGCACAAACGTACTTTTTCCAGAACCATTCGCACCGATAATGGCAACTCGTCTTTCAGTAAGCTGTACGTTAATATTGCTCAAAACACATAAATCACCAAAGACTTGTGTTACTTTATCAAACTTTATAATCCCCAAGATTTATTCCAATCAATCCCTTTTATCACCTCTTTTATCGTTATCGCTTAAGTTTATAGCCTAAAAATAAAAACAAGCACCATAGAGGAATAATAAGAACTGCCAAACTCATATCAGGCATCTGCATAGGGATATATGTTTCAATAAAAAGCATTCTTATTCCTATCATATCAAAAAGCCAAGTCATTAACCCATTTGTCCCAAAGCCACTTACAAACATAATGCAAAATAATAAAGCAAAAAAGCAGAGACAAAGATAATTAGCGTAAGGATATAAACCAAACGCATAGATAAAGTCTCCTTTTTTGTTCTTATGTGCCTTTCTAAATTTCAAATGAACAATAATAATAATAGCCCAAGTAATAACAGCTGCGGCAGTTGCAAGAGCTATGATCCGCATAAAACTATTATCAGGTACAAGAGCATTAATGACAACGATTATCGCCGCACAGAATGATGAAAAAAGGGTAGCAATATAAGGAACACGAGCAGTACTCAGTTTACTGAAAATCTGTGGAGCATTTTTTTGTATAGCTAAACTATAAAGCATACGACCATTCGAATAAATGCCACTATTGTAAACAGAAATAGCAGCCATAATGACGACAAAATTCAAAATATGATCAGCAGCTGGGATTCCTACAGTCTCAAAAATTGTAACAAAAGGACTACCGTTTTTTCCAATCATATCCCACGGGCTGATTATCATAATAACGCTGATAGAACCGATATAGAAAATTATAATCCTCCACATAACTTGACGAATAGCAGCTGGAATTGTTTTTTGTGGATTAGATGCCTCTCCAGCAGTAATACCAATAAGCTCTGTTCCTCCAAAAGAAAACATGACTACAGAAGTCGCCAAAACAACCCCTATTGCTCCATAAGGAAAAAAACCGCCATGATCCCAGAGATAATGAATACTCGCTTGATTTTCCCCTACTCCAGTGACAATGAGAAAAATCCCAAAAATAATCATACCAATAACAGCAGCAACTTTGATCAAAGCGCAAGCAAATTCAAATTCTCCATAAAAACGAACATTAAACAAATTAACGAATGTAACCAACAAAAGAACAATGAAGGATGACTTCCAATGATCAATCAAAATCCAATGATCAAGGTAAAACCCAATCACTGTAAGCTCAGTCATGCTCACAAGAATATAAAGAAACCAATAATTCCAACCTGTTATGAAACCCGCTAACCTCCCCCAATATTTATAGGCAAAGAAACTAAAAGCTCCTGAAGATGGTTCTTCTACTGACATTTCACCAAGCATGCGCATAATGAAATACATGATAAGCCCCCCAACAAAATAAGCTAAAATGGCTGAAGGACCAGCTAATTGAATTGCCTCTGTTGATCCATAAAAAAGCCCTGTCCCAATAACGCCACCCAAAGCAATCATTTGAATATGGCGATTTTGAAGGTTACGCTTCAATTCAGTATTCGTATCATTAAGCACTATTCCTTACCCCCCTTGATATTGATTTAAATCTTTATAAAAAGGCTGATGATATCAGTTAAGATATTTTAAAAAAAAGAAAATAAATTTATTTTTCTTATCATAATGCAACCTCTTGTCTTTTTATGCATTATGCGATTGTTCCGTTTAATTATAGGAAAGATATGCTGCGCCCTTTACTTAAATTAATGGCTTTCATTTTCGTTACGCTTACACTCATAGTATTAGCCATTGATAGTGTCCACTCTCTAAGCACATCCCATTGGACAACAACGCCTCTCAATACAATGCTCGCGAATCTCCTACAAACAGATATCTCTAGACTTAACCAATCTATAGGTCATATCATGCCACCTTTCCTATCTTCAATTTGTATTACTTCCATGTGCTTACCAGGATGGTCTATTTTAGGAGCTTTATCAATAGGATTTTGTCTCTTGAATTATAAAAAACCAAAACCTTTTCAAAAAAAATCGTATATATAAAAGCAATAATTTGATATTAAAGGCGTTCTTCTAAAACCCATTTTTGCCAAACATAACCGACAAATCTTGAAAACTGTATCCTACTAACTTAAAAGCCACCTCATTGAAAAGTATCTTATTATGAATAGAACACAATCTCATGATTGCTATAAATTACTAAGTCAATAATATTACTTATTTTCGTCAATAAAAATATTCAACAACTCAAACTTCAACGACAACCCATCTGTGTGAAAAATCTGTACGAAAAAACCGAGTCTTTTAAAGTGAGCTACAATTCTCTATAACTTCTCATTGATCTACTAAAAAGCTTCCCGCTGTTTTTTAGTAGTGAACTTTTATAGAAAAAATGCACTCATAAATAACAACATACTTTTTAATGAAAATGATGAGAATATGGCGCTTGCAAAAATCATTCCCCCAAAAGACTACAATAACAGTTAAAGAGCTTCGGCATAATTGGGACCTTTTTACGCGTCACCCTTTGAAAAAAGGATACATTTTATTAGAAAAACTTAAAAGCTTCAATAAAAGTAAAAGATGTGCCTATTCGTGAAAAAATAATGCAACAATATTTTTAGAAAAAATCTGTTCTTCTAAATCGGGAAATCGCCTCGTTAAGATATTAACTTTTTTAGATATTTTCTCTAAACTTTTCCTTTGATCAATTACCACACAAGAAAGTTGCTCAAGCAATTTTTCTTGATGTGCCAACTTTATTTCTAGTGCTGTCAGTCGATTTTCATCTGACACAATTTTCGTTACTCCATCTTAAATAAAAATATGTCTAATTGTATCAAATTGTTTGTTTTACTTCTTCCTATTAGAATAGCTTTTCTATAAAATAATACACAAAACTTACAGTTCTATCATAAAAACTGATAGCAGTTTTTCATTCACCAAAGAGCTTCGCAAAAAAATCCCTTTCCAATAAAAAGGGTACTGTACAAAAATATCTTAACTCTATTTTTTATTTCTCAAATGCACTTTTATAAAGCTTCTAACATTGAATGCAATTGTCAAGTGAGAAAACATATTATCGACGATTTTATAGTCTCAAGATCAAAAAATATTGTTCTGCATTTAAATTCAGCAAACTATTTTCTACATCAATAACTGCAGAATCTTATAAATTATCGAACAAAATGCATACTTGCTTTTGTACATTCTTTTGGCTATTACCGTTAAAGTAATTTTTATCTGCTTTATACGCCGCATTAGCTCAGTTGGTAGAGCACATCATTCGTAATGATGGGGTCGCTGGTTCGAATCCGGCATGTGGCACCACTTTTTGTTTTTAGTGCATTGAAATATATAGTTTTTCTATTTAATTCTCTGTCTTTAGACCACCTTTCAGTCCACCTATTGTAGTTTATACAATTTTACCTAATTTGTTGTTATTTGCTCCGTATTTTTCTCTGGAGTAAAAGCTAAGATCTCTTTCTTTCTCCACCTCACTGCTCTCCCTAGCTTGTATGGCTTTAGAAATACCCCTTGAAGCACCCAATTGCGAATCGTTTTTGTTGATACACTAAAAAGCTGAGCACATTCACGGGTTGTTACATATCTATCGCCATCATCAAATATCATCTCATTACCTTTCTATTTTTTATGTTATGTCAATGAATGGGGTGCTCCGGAGGAGAAAGCACCCCCATAACTTCAAGCAGCTTGTATCGAAATCTTCTTCATGCCTTGTTCTATTTCCTCCAAGAATATCTCGACTGCTTGATTGATTTGTTGAATTTGTTCCTCATCATGATCCACGCGTTTAATTTTCATGCGCAAGTGAGATGATCTACCTACAAAATGCGGATTATAACTAATGAAATGACACCATTTACGCCCCGTACAAGCCATTTAAAATTGCATTTGTGCGATATATTCAGGTTTGATATTGCCATCTATAAAGAAGCGTAGATGGTGAACTGATTGTGGGCATTTGACCTCAACTAAACCTTCTTCACCAACAAAG
>NZ_HE997544.1:15048-50070 GCF_000312545.1 Bartonella senegalensis OS02 | reverse complement strand
GTCTGTTTTTCTTGTTGAGTTGGTGCATATTCAATATCTTGGATATGAATATATTCTGCTTCTTGTATAGAAGCGTCTATTTGCTTTTGTTTATCTTTCAAAAGATGCAAAATAGTTTGTGCGTTCTCTTCAGATAAGTCGTGAAGGTTATTGATCTTAGCATAAGTCAAGACTTTTTCTTATTCTGTTTTGGTTTGTACTATGAGTCTTCTGATTTCATTGAACTGCTGGGGAAAAGCCTTTTTAATAGGCGGGTTTCCATCTGTATCGTCTTCTTTGCTTGCAATATTAAGAAGCATGCCTAACAGATATCTGCGTGCGTAGATAATAGTAGAGCCAACCGCTTGTATGTTGTTTTTGCTCCCTGTAGCGTCAAAGGGAAATGTTCCTTGTGTTGATATTTCATTGCCAGATATATGCTTTAAAGTCATTTCCACGGTTATGCAGTTTGAATTCTGTTCTTTAATACGTGAGAACAAGGCAAAGTGATGTTTTGCAAGAGGTTCTTTGATTGCATCAATATATTTATCAAGCGTTGTATAGATGCTTTTAGTATGTGTATTAATGGCGTTTTGTTCGATACTTTTATATTCTATTTGCATAGCGGAAAAATCACGAATAAAGTTTTGGCACTCTTACCGTTTTATTTCCTTGTCTCGCAATTCGAGAAGATTCTTGAGACGATCCAGATCAACATCACTTTGTAAAGCTCTTTCTAAAATAAGCTCCATAGCTTTAGAGTTGGTTTCACAAGCGTTTGTGTGGTGTTTAACTCATTCATTATTGTTTACTCACACAAGACAATATAAACCGTCATAATATACAATTAAATAAACCGTCATAATATACAATTAAACAGTCTATTACTGAATATTTATGATGCAACCACACGGTAAATAGTTTTGGGAAACTTGCTTACCATTTGCTTCATCCAATCCTGTTTGTTAAGCGCAATACTACAAATGTAATAGTCTGTTAGCTCGGCAAATTGCTCAAATCCATATTGAGGTTCACTCGCCATTTCTAAGATGATAAAATCATACTCTTTTTTTAATTCTTGTAAGAAATGAGAGATATTCTTTGAAAAATCTTGCACATAAACAGCACTTTTTAAGCCCTGTGGAAGAATATCAACGCCCGTATCATAATCGCGATAAATAACATCATGTAACTGAGCATCCCCTCCTAAAATATCACTCAAGCCCCGATGGGGACCTATGATTTTTTCTATTTGCTGACCAGAAATATCCACTAACAGGACTGTTTTACACTCTTTTATGAGGTGAAGAGAGAGTTTTGCTGCAGTCCGCGCAGCCTCTGGACCAATAATTGAAACAACTGTTGAAGCACGACCTTTTAAAAAATCAGATAATCCCTCTATTGTAATACAAGTTTCAAGATTTTTTATTTCCTGAGATATTCTTTCTTTAGATACTAAAAAGCTCTCATCCTTTTTTATTAAACCATTTTCTTCTGATTGATCTTTTTTGCTTCCAAAGCAATAATGAAATAATAAAATGGCTCCCAAAAGAGTCATTAAGCTTGCAAATACACTCACAATAAAATCTTTTCCGTAAACAGCCATAAAAGGAATTGGTGCTAACGTTGTTGGTATAACCACATGAGTTTTTGCATTTTGTAAGAGAGCAGTATCCTTTTTTATCTCTTTATTTTGCACATCGACCACTGCTCTGATTTTATTTTCTAGCTCATTAAACATTTGATTTAAAGATTGAGATTGATCTGTTACAAAAGAGCTAATCTTTTTTTTGAGCTGTTCTTCAAAATCCTTTGCAATGACTTCATCTGAATGAATTTGATGAGTGATCTGCAAAGTTTTGTTTTCTAATTGATGAGAAAGCACCTCTAATTCTGCAGTCATTGCCTTAATTTGAGGGTGTATCCAACCTAATTGTGTAACCATATGCGCTCTTTGCGCTTCCAAAAGATTGCGTTTGGATTCTAAGGTAGCAATCGCTGGGTTGCTTGCAATAAATGATAAAGAGAGTAAAGACTGTCCATTTTCGCGCATCATTTTAATAGTTGAATTTAAACTTGTTAAATGAATACGCTTCAAAGTTGCTTGCGTTAATTGAACAGAAAGATCATTAAGCTCCGTTTGTTTTGCATTGTGGTGAAGAAAAGAATCAATAGAGGAACGGAACTGCTGCACTATATTGAGTAACGCATGAGTATCATATCGTTGCCCAAATTGCTGCTCTGTTAACAATAATTCTCGTTTCTGTTTTATAATTGCTTCTGAAAAAACGGAAAAACAAGTTTCCAATCCCTGTCGGGCATCCTCAAGTGTTCCAGCTTCAAAAGTCAGTTTGATAAGATCACCATCGTGGGACAAACGAATATTCTCACAAAATTCTTTCTTAAAGAAAATATTAGAAGCAAAATTTTGCAAGCTTGAATCGTTTAAAAATAAAGTCTGTGAAAATAAAAAAGGAATAACATTCTTGCGTTTCTCAACTGGAAAAGACCTTTCCACAGAGTCAGATAACGAAAATGTTAAAGTTGCCTGATAACCGCGTGGTTGAAAAAAGTAATATAACCAAATAAAAAATGCACAGAGCATTGCGAACAGCAAAACGATTAAAACGTTTCGCATTACTGTGCATACCAACTGTTTTTTATTGCATTTAAGATTCATCTTGATTTAAACCAGAAAAATACTTCATGTTTTTTTATTAAGAGAAAGTAGTAACTATCCTCTTAACTTGTATTGGTATTGTTTTGAGATAAGAAAAACTTAGAACTTAAGCAAAAATGCCCAATAATAGCTTTTAAAAACTTCAATTCATAGTTTGTTTGATGTGATCTAGGCGTTTTTTTGCTTCAGAAGTAAGTACAGCTCGAATGGTAACAGAACCATCATCATGCCCTTCTTGGATTATTTCACCAGAATTTTCATAAAACCAATCGATAAGCGACATTTCATGAGGCTTTAAAAGATATTCAATGCTTTGCATTTCTCCAAAAATTCGCTTTTCAATTGTTGCTAATAATTGATCTAATCCATTGCCCATGAGCGCTGATACCATTAATGCGGGATTTAACCTTGTTTTGGCACTTGTTTGCAAAACATTTAATGCATGCTCATCCAATATATCGATTTTATTCCAAACCTCTATGATATGCTCTGTATCATCAATGTCGATACCAAGATCTGCAAGCACTTCTAAAACATCTTGTGCATGCACACGATGATCAAGATCTGACATATCCCTCACATGAAGAATCAAATCAGCTTCAACCACTTCTTCGAGTGTTGCTCTAAAAGCCGCAATCAAATGCGTTGGTAAATTAGAAATAAAACCGACAGTATCAGATAAAAGAATAGTTTTTCCATGGGGAAGAACAACTTTGCGCAAAGTTGGATCAAGTGTAGCAAACAACATGTCCTTTGCGAGTACATCTGCACCACTCAAACGGTTAAAAAGAGTTGACTTTCCCGTATTAGTATACCCAACCAAAGCAACAATAGGATAGGAGTTTTTTTTCTTTTAGCTCTATGAAGAGCTCGTGTTTTTATAACTTTTTCTAATTCGCGACGAATACGAATAATTTTCTCTTGCAAAAGCCGCCTATCCGCTTCAATCTGTGTTTCACCAGGTCCACCTAAAAAACCACGGCCACCACGTTGTCTTTCCAAATGTGTCCAACTACGTACAAGCCTGCTTTTTTGATACGATAAATGCGCTAATTCAACTTGTAAAACCCCTTCTTTTGTTCGCGCGCGATCTCCAAAAATTTCAAGAATCAAAGCTGTTCTATCGATAACTTTGCAATTCCATAATTTTTCTAAATTACGCTGCTGTACTGGTGTCAAAAAATGATCCACAACTATAAGCTCAATATCATATTCACTTGTATAATGAGCGATTGCATCTACTTTACCCGTTCCAAATAGAGTCGCAGGACGCGGTATAATGATAGTGACTGTTTCATAATAAATAACTTCTAAATTTATAGCACGAGCCAGCCCCAATATCTCTTGGACGCGAGAAGAGACTGAGCATACACGTGAAATACTTTCACCTTTACTTTCGTGGCAAATTGGCACCAACACAAGTGTACGCACCCGTTTTACAACCGGCGAAAAAAAATCCCCAAATCTCTCATTTTCATTGTTCATGGCAATTAAAGCATTTTAAAATGGGATAAGAGGTCTCTTATAAAAATAAAGCAACTTGTTTATTCAGAGCTTTCACCTTCAAACATTTGTACAGGTTGTCCCGGCATAATTGTAGAAATAGCATGCTTATAAACCAATTGCGCATGTCCATCACGACGCAAAAGAACACAAAAATTATCAAATGAAGTTACAATACCTGTGAGTTTAACGCCATTTACAAGAAAAATTGTAAGAGAAATTTTTTGCTTGCGCACTGTATTTAAAAATACATCTTGTAGGTGTTGTGATTTTTCTGCCATTATTCTTACACCTTCGTCTCAAATTGCATAAAATATCTGTGCATGCATATCGACTGAAAAATACTAAATTGTCAACGTAGAAGCTTTAAAATTCAGAAAAAGATAATTTGAATCTCTATACCGTTAATGAAAAATAAAAAACACTCTTTATAAGGCTCTGTGCATCAGCAACTACGCATCATAATCCACAAGAATCAATTATCTCATAACGTTTATTTTCTTAATACATTACTGTTAAAATCTTTAAAAAATAGCCTTTTATTTAAAACAAGATATTTCTTATAAAATTTAAGTGGCGTAATACCATAATTCCTCAATTTGTCATCATTTTTCATCAATAAATTATTCTAGCAAACTGCATAAACACAAACTGAAACTTGAGACCAAAAATATCTTTAAAAACACTGTGCATAACTGTGAATTAGATTACCCTCAAATTGTTAAAGAGAACAATTTCATAATTTTTCCTATACTCATATTGTAAACATTATAAACTAAAGTTGTAAACAGTATTTTTATTCTGTTTATAATTAATTAATATTTTGTTTTCATTTACTTTTTTATCACTTCTAAATAGGATAAAAGAGCTGTATTAACTTTATCTTGATAAGTTTTCAAAATTTTGCCCTGAACATATTCCTTTCTAAATGATTAACAGCTAGTATATTGGAATATTAGGAGGAGGACGTATCCCTTTTCTATCTGTAAGAGTACGAGGCGAGTATGGCACGCAGAACCAAATTAAAAACATTTGAAGTTGAAGTTGAAAAAGCTCTCACAAAAGCTATGGACTTTAATTTTGATGACACTGCAATTGAAATAGTATCTTCGGATAATTCTGAAAATATCGTTAATGTAGATGATTTAATTCAAAAGATTGCAATTGCAGAAGAAGAAATTCTTGCCGAAAATGGTGAAATGATTCTTGCCTCGGATATTCATGATAACGCTGTTGTTGATGAATCCGTTGTTGAACAGCTTTTTGCCCCAAAACCGACGCGCGACCTTTCAGGTGGAACTGTTCATAATACAGTGTTATCTAAACAGCTACTTCCTGCTAATGACGATAAAACAACCCCTTTAAATTTTGAATTATTAAAGCAGAGTTCTGTCTCTCGAATCTATTGGTGTACAACAGCGCTCAGTGCGCTATGGGCAATAGGAGGTGCTTTTATTGCTCATCGGCTTGCTCCTGCTGGACTGGATTCCTTATCAAATATTACAACTTTTTTTACATCCCCAACCGGACTGGCTATAGCAGCTGGAACGACGATTCCTATTCTTATGTCTTGGGGATTTGCGCAATTAACAAAACGCTCGAATGAGTTACATAATATTGCTATTCTTATGACAAATGCTGCACAGCGCCTCAGTGAACCACAGCATATATCCGAAAAACAAGCTGTCGCTATAGGACAAACCATTCGTGAAGAAGTCGCAGCAATGAACCAGGGAATTGAACGTACCCTTGAACGTGCTGTTGAACTTGAAGCTATTATCCAAGGTGAAGTTCATCACCTAGAACAAGCCTATGCTGAAAATGAAACGCGCATTCATACATTAATTAAAGAATTGAGCAATGAACGCATAGCCATTTTGAATCATGCAGACCGTGTACAGTCAACAATTAAAGGAACACAGGAACAACTCAGTGATGAATTTGGTTTAGTTACCTCTAACATTGTTACGAATGTTGAAAAGCTTGCACAAACCCTTTCGCAGACTTTACAAAAACAGGGTGAAGATCTTGTTGCAAAGCTTTCCCATGCAGGTGATGGTGTAACAAATCAGCTTGCTGAAAAATTTATTGAAACGACAAAACAAATTCAGCAAAAAAACACAGAGTTTTTTCACGAATTAGGCGAAAACTTTGAGGATTTCTCAAAACGTTTTGATAATAATGAAAAACAAATAGAGAAAACTTTTAATGAGGCAGCTGCTAAAGCTGAAATGCATATTGCTAACATTGCAACACATGTACAAGCAGCAACAGACCAGACACTTCACAGTATTGACGAAAAATTTAAAACACTGGATGAAGCCATTATTGATCGTAATAACCAATCTCTCCAGAATCTTGATGACAAAATCATGCAGCTCGATGCACAAGCAGACAAACTGTCTTCTAAATTTGATAACATAACATCACAAGCAATTGAAGCTTTTGAAAACCGTTTAGCAACTGTTGATCTGTCGCTGAAAGAATATAGTGATTCTATTATTGAATCCTTTATTTCTCGCAGTCAAACTCTAGAAGATAATGCCGAAAAGCTTGGTGAATTCTTAGAAGCGCATGTTTTAAAAATTAATGAAAATCTCCAAGAGAGAACGGCCGATATTACCGACGCGTTTACAAACGGACATGAAATTATTCTTTCAGCAATCGACAAAAGCAAAGAACGGCTGAGAGAAGAAATTCAACATGTCGACAGCGCAATTGTTGATATCATACAAGAACGTTCGCGGGATTTTAAATTGCAACTTTCTGACCAAAGAGCCCTGATGGCAGATATGCTCGATAACGAAAAGAATAAAATTGCTGAAACCTTAAAAGATCAGATCGGTATCTTAGCCCAGAATGCTTCAAATATGGAAAGGGTTTTGATTGACAATATTCAAATTGTTGATCAGCATGCTGAAAATCATGTGACCAATATGGTTCAATGCACAGAAAAATTACAAGAAGTCATTACGCAAAGCTGCAATACAACGAAAGATGCTTTAGAAGCACAAGCTAGAAATATTGATATACGTGCTGATGCTCTACGTGACTCTTTGGCTATTAATAGTTTTTCTCTGAATGAAGTTCTTGCAGATCAGGCACGCACACTCGAACAACGGATGGAAACAATTTATAATCTGATCGAAAAAAGCGATATACACGTTGATGTCGCGTTAAAGAAACAGATAGATTTAGTTGAGAACGCAATTGTTGCCAATAACAAGAGCATCACTGAAACTGTGCAAGGTCATATCAAAAACCTTGAAGGTCATACTGAAATTTTAAACAATACTCTTTCTCAATCTAACAATAAATTTTTTGAAACCCTTGAAACACAGATCAATTCGTTCGATGCAAATCTAGACATTCGTGCACGCAGGATTTTTGAATGCGCAGCTACGCTAGAAGAAAAATTATCGGAAAAAATTGGACAGGTCTGTGAAACTATAGAAACACAAACCTCTGCTTTTGCAGAACATTCTGATACATTACAAACATCTCTCATCCTGAATAATGAACAAGGCCAAGCAATTCAACAAGCTTTGGAAACAAGCGTCGATAATATACGCATAACATTAGAGGATTCTGTTAATACAGTTACAAACAATCTGCACGATAAAATTATAAAAGCTTCTGATGTTCTTTCTTCTACCGGGGAACAGATCTCTTCTTCTGTTGCCAACGTTGCTGCACAAGCAGAAAATATTCTTTCAGAGTCTGGCAATCGTCTTGTATCAAACGTTAAACAAACAGTTTATGATACCAGTGAAAAAGTTCTTTCTGTTCTGTCTGAGCAAACAGCGCATACTCTGGAAGCCTTCACAACAGCAAGTTATAGTGCACAAACATTTTTGAATGAAACAATCCATACTTCAACAACAGCAATTGAAGAAGTGCTCAATGAACGCTGTAATATTCTGCAGCATTCTATGCAAAACTTTAAAACTAATCTAGGAGATCAACTTTCTGACGTACGTGGTCGTTTGGAAGAAGCAAGCAATCAAACAGCTACGCAAATTTCAGGTCATGTTGAAAAACTCACAGAGTTGACGAACCATTTAAACCAAGCTGCGCAGAATACAACTGATTCAATTGATCATTTAACACAACATATTAGTGAGCAACTCTCTCTCTCAACACAAGATGCTGAACAAAGGATTTATGCACAAAATGAATCTTTAGTGAAAAGCTTAACACAAACTAACTCTGAAACTCT
Organism: Bartonella senegalensis OS02; assembly: GCF_000312545.1. GTDB lineage: Bacteria > Pseudomonadota > Alphaproteobacteria > Rhizobiales > Rhizobiaceae > Bartonella > Bartonella senegalensis. The sequence goes on along the minus strand of NZ_HE997544.1, from coordinate 41,689 downwards.
TCAAACTGTAACTGCTATGAAAGAAGATTTTGTTAAGAATATCTCCTCCATCATTGGACAATTGAATCAGTCAATTTATAATTTCTCTGAAAACAACACTATTTTACTCTCAGCAGTTCAAAATATTGATGGTAAATTTAGTGAGACTGCGAATAATTTTTTCCGCAAAACCAATCAAGCAGCAGAGCATTTATCGGCATCCAATCAAGCGCTCAATAGCAATGTAGAAGTTTTACAGGGACTTTCACAAAACGCATTTGAAAAAATTAATCATATAACAGGCAGTTTTGGTGAACACGCTAAAACTCTTGCTGAAACAATTTGCGTTCTCGAACAATCTGAAAATTCATTCAATGCAACATTAGAGGAAAAACAAAACACGCTCTCTGCATTAAGTAATGCCCTTGTTTCAAAGTCTAATGAAATTAATCAACTCATTGGACATTATGAAAATGTTCTCAGCTCGGCATTGAAACGCACTGATGAAAATACGCGTAATTCTACACATTCACTGCAACAATCACTTAATCAGCTTATTAATGAAGCCTCAACGCGTTTTTCAGGAGCAACGGAAGATATACGTCGTTCAGCTAATGAAATTCGTTCAGAACTCTCAAAAATTAATAATGATCTTCATGAGAGTGTTCAAAAATTGCCAGAAAAGACAAAAGAAACAACGCAAACAATTCGCCATGCTTTAAACGAGCAGATTACCGCATTAAAAGATTTGGTGAACTTTATACAAAAAAGTGGTCAAAAGAATGTAAAGGAACAGTTTACACCGGAAATTTCCACAGTATCAGCGCTTAATAGACGTGATAATGCTTCTCATGAAGTTATCAAGAAGATAGTGCCACCTAAACCTATTTTACAACAAGACCAAAGCAAAAAAAGGCAAAATAAATGGGTATCGAATCTCTTAGAAAGAGCTTCACGCGAAGAGACCTTCTATGATGAAACGCCTGATGATGCTGTTTTTGCACCAGTACAAACAAAATCGCGTCCTGTAAGTAGTTCTCTTAATTTATTAGCGGCTGGTATAGTACAAGCCATTAAACACAATGCTATCGTTGAGCTGTGGGATCATTATCGGCATGGACAAGAAAATATTGTGTTAGACCGCCTGTATACCTTGAATGGGAAAGCGATCTTTGAAACGATTAAGAAAAAATATACAAGCGATGTGAATTTTAAAAATTCTGTTAATCAATATATTACGGATTTTGAAAAACTGTTACGTGATGTCTCTCGCAGTTCTGGTTCTTCCAATTCAGTTCGAAAATATCTGATATCAGATACTGGAAAAGTCTACACTATGCTTGCTCATGCCAGTGGTCGTATCCAATAAACAAGAGAAAAAGTGGAAAAGATTTTTCCACTTCTTTCTTTTTCAGTTATATGCATAGCTCATCATCCAAGAATAGGCTGATTAGAAATATAACACTGTGCGTCAAAAGTTGAGTAGGAGATTAAATTCGGTTTTTGTGACATTCAAGCAATAGTCCTCAATAGTATGATCTATTGCCAAACAGCAGCATGTTTTCATGGGATAAGCACTATTCTCTCCATACTTGCCGAGCCGATTTCCTTACTCTACTTCCCCTCTCCTATACAGACTCTGTAAAAACTAACTTCATATAGAAAATGCCCACCCATAAGTTTTTCCGCTCAATCTTTGTTTATTGAAACACACACTTATTTGCCGACATACCTGCACAATTATAGTGCATTCACCCGTATCAAATTTCATTTTTTAATATATTTTATAACTGTTGAATACAAACTCTAATTCTAAAGAAATTTCTTCTGCCTCTCTGCAATAGTAAAGGGGACGACCTTCCACTCTTCAACTTGCAAAGCCTCTTTAGAAGAGATACGAACGTTTTAAATATTGCAAATGTTGGTTTGTAAGGCTTAAAATCACTGATATAAAGTGTAAATGAAGCATATATCTTTAGAAATCAGGTTAAGTTTATAGAAAGCTCTTTTGTTTTTTCCTTTTTGCAAGCATTGCAAAAAAAATAACCGCTTGGTAATGTAAGTGTCAGTTATATTTTATTTGTTTTTTTAACGGCTGACTTTTGTGATTTTTTAAAGGGGAGAAGATTGAGTGTGCTGATATCAATGAAATTGTTCATGAAAGCAAGCGAAAAGAATTATCAAACTCATGTAATGGTCTAAGAGAATTTGCTCATAGCTGTACATTTTTATATTCAGAGAAATTAGAATCTATCAGTGTACAAGACCTTATCCTAGATGACCTTCCTATATATAAACATATACTAACCTGGATATCGTAAAAATGTCTACAGAACGAAAGAGTGATTTCAGTTCACAAAACACTGAATTTGACAGTGCCGCACTTTATTATCACCAACACCCAAAGCCTGGAAAATTAGAAATTCAAGCGACAACACCTCTTGATAATCAACGTGATTTAGCTCTTGCTTATTCTCCAGGTGTTGCTGCACCATGCCTTGCGATTCATAAAGATCCAAATCTTGCTGCGCAATATACTTCTCGTTCTAATTTAGTTGCCGTTATATCAAATGGAACAGCTGTTCTTGGATTAGGAAATATTGGTCCCCTCGCCTCAAAACCGGTTATGGAAGGAAAAGCTGTTTTATTTAAAAAATTTGCGAATATTGATGTTTTTGATATTGAAATTGACGCATCTGATATTGAAAAAATGGTGCAAGCCGTATCTGCCTTAGAACCGACATTTGGTGGCATAAACCTTGAAGACATTAAAGCTCCTGAATGTTTCGAAATCGAAGAAAAACTGCGCTCTCAAATGAATATTCCAGTTTTTCATGACGACCAACATGGAACTGCTATTATTGTTTCTGCCGCGGTATTAAATGCATTAAATCTTGCAGGGAAAAAAATTGAAAATGCCAAAATAGTTTCCTCAGGCGCTGGTGCAGCAGCTCTTGCTTGTATTAACCTTTTGGTTCGTCTTGGAGCAAAAGTTGAAAATATTTGGCTCAGCGACTTAGAGGGTGTTGTTTATGAGGGGCGCCAAACCCTTATGGATCGCTGGAAAATCAATTATGCACAAAAAACTGATGCACGCAGTTTATCTGAGATTATTGATAATGCGGATATTTTTTTAGGTGTTTCAGCAGGTGGTGTTTTAAAACCTGAATATCTGAAAAAAATGGCTCCAAAGCCCTTAATTTTGGCCCTTGCTAATCCAACACCAGAAATTATGCCAGAAGAAGCACGTTTTGTGCGACCAGATGCTATGATCTGCACAGGACGCTCTGACTACCCTAATCAAGTTAATAATGTTCTTTGTTTCCCCTATATCTTCCGTGGTGCATTAGACGTTGGTGCTACAGCAATCAATGAAGAGATGAAAATGGCCGCAGTCCATGCAATTGCTGCTCTCGCCCGTGAAGAAACTTCAGATATTGCAGCACGTGCATATTCAAAGAAACCACCCAGTTTTGGCCCAGACTATCTTATTCCCTCCCCCTTCGATCCGCGCTTAATACTACGCATTGCTCCTGCCGTGGCTAAAGCAGCAATGGAAACAGGAGTAGCGATTCGTCCGATTGAAGATATGGAAGCCTATCATGATATCCTTAATCGCTTCGTATTTCGTTCTGGATTAACAATGAAACCCGTTTTTGCGGCAGTAAAAACAGCAAAATGTAAACGAGTCATTTATGCTAATGGTGAGGATGAACGCGTCCTGCGAGCAGCGCAAATTGTGCTTGAAGAACAAACAGCAATTCCTATCCTCATCGGTCGTCCCCATGTAGTGGAGACACGACTAAAGCGCTTTGGTTTAAGAATTCGCCCTGGTGTAGATTTTGAACTGACAAATCCAGAAGATGATCCACGTTTTCGTGATTATGTTAACTTATTTCTTCGTTATACAGGAAGACGCGGTGTTTCGCCTGAAGTTGCAAAAACAATCGTGAGAACCTCAACAACAGCGATCGCTGCTCTTGCAGTTATGCGCGAAGAAGCTGATGCAATGATTTGCGGTTTAGAAGGACGTTTTGAACGTCACCTTGAATTAATTGAACAAGTTATTGGGCTTGATTCAAATGCCCGTCATTTTTCTGCTGTGAGTTTGCTTATTTCTCCACATCGTACTCTTTTTTTAACAGACACTTATGTCAATGAAGATCCTTCTGCAGAAGAAATAGCAGAAATGACAGTCTTGGCTGCAAAAGAAATTGAAGGATTTGGTATAACACCCAAAGCAGCATTATTATCACACTCAAACTTTGGCTCCAAAAATACAGAAAGTGCACGCAAAATGCGCCGTGCGACCGAAATTCTTGCTCAATTATACCCAAATTTAGAAGCTGATGGAGAAATGCACGGAGATGCCGCACTTTCTAAAGTTTTTCGTGATCGCGTTTTTCCTGAGTCACGCCTAAAAGGTGAAGCAAATTTGCTTGTCTTTCCAACACTTGATGCCGCTAATATAACACTCAATCTCGTGAAAAATCTCACCAACGCACTTCATGTAGGCCCTATTTTGATCGGAGCCTCACGTCCTGCACATATCCTAACACCTTCAGTAACTTCACGAGGAGTGGTTAATATGACAGCTCTTGCGGTGCTTGCTGCAAATAGAAAAAAATTGCATCATGAAAAGAAATGAACTCACAATAAAACATCATTTTTTAAATAATATTGATGTATAATATTTTATATCTTATAAACTTGTTTTCTCTATTAAAAATTTAAACTTATTCTGAGCCATGTCTTTTTTAAAAAATGAGAAAAATTTATACTCAATAATACTTTAAAGTATCTCCTGAAACCATCAAGCATAATAAGGAATTATACATTGCCCTCTACATTTGATAAAGTTGCTGATATTATCGCAGAAATCAGCGAGGTTGATCGCAATAGCATTACATCTGAAAGTCATACAATCGATGATTTAGGAATTGATAGTCTTGACTTTCTTGATATTGTTTTTGCTATTGACAAAGCTTTTGGAATTAAAATTCCCTTAGAACAATGGACGCAAGAAGTTAATGAAGGTACAGTTGCAACTGAAGAATATTTTGTTCTTAAAAATCTTTGCGCAAAAATTGATGAACTCGTTGCTTTAAAAAAGTGAGTTAATTTTCTTCACCATGCATGATCAAACAGTACTCATCACTGGTATAGGGCTGGTAACCTCTTTGGGTGAAGGTATTAACCGTCATTGGGATATTTTGAATAATACAAAAATTACTCCCAATCTTGATCGCACGACTTTCTCCCCCTACACTGTCCATAAATTGCCTGAAATCGACTGGAATTTGCAAATTCCAAAACGAAGCGATCAACGGCAAATGGGAACCTGGCAACGCCTTGGTACTTATGCGGCAGGACTTGCTCTTGATGATGCAGGTATAAAGAATCATGAACACTTAACATCAACAATGGATATGATTGTTGCGGCAGGTGGGGGAGAACGTGATATTGATGTTGACATTCAAATTCTTTCCAAAGCACGTACAAGAGCTGATTATGCTTCTATATTAAATTCAATCCTTTCAACTGAACTTCGTCCAACTTTGTTTTTAGCACAACTTTCAAATCTGTTAGCTGGAAATATTTCAATTGTTCATAAAGTAACAGGGTCTTCTCGTACCTTCATGGGAGAAGAAGGGTGTGGACTTTCTGCACTCCAAATTGCTGCAGCGCGTATTCGATCAGGACAAAGTACACATATATTGGTTGGAAGCTCTTATAATGCACAAGGCTATGATATGCTTTTGGCGCATGAACTTGGAAGTCTCTTATCACGCAGTGGATGGTCACCCGTATGGGATCGGCAAAATTGCCTTGGTGGTGGTGTTATAACCGGTTCTGCTGGTATCTTTCTAGTCCTTGAAAGTGGAAAACATGCCAAAAAACGTAATGCACGTGCTTATGCTGAAATTAGCCAGATCATCACAGATCAAACAGATAGAACAAGAACTCCGCTCGAGGAATCAATTATAACACTGTTGAAAACAGTAGGGGCTAAAAATTCCTTAGCCATTTCAGCGGCTTCAGGATTTCATGAAGTGACCCAAGCAGAACAAAATGCTCTTGAGGCTACTGATATGTTTTACCGCGGTATTACAACATTATTTGGTTATGTGCGAGAAGCACAATTTCCTTTAGCTCTCGTACTTGCTGCACTTGCCATTGAAAAAAAACGCAGTTTTCCAGCATTAAGTGCTCATGAAAAACCTTTTTCTAAAGAAATACGTGAAGCATTTGTTACAACCATTGGCATTAAAAGAGCTGAGGGGATAGCACGGCTAACTGCTGTTTAAAGGGGATTTCTACAATGCAATATAACGATCATTTTGGACGTCCACTTGTAGCAATAACTGGTGCAGGAATTGTAACATCACTGGGGAAGGGCAAGCACGAAAATTGGCAAAAATTAACAAGTGGTGTTAGCGGCATCCATAAAATAACGCGCTTTCCTGTTGATGAATTAAAGACTCGTATTGCTGGAACAATTGATTTTCTTAAAGAAAGCACGCATGGCGCTTCTGCTCTTTCTGAAAAACTTGCTGATCTTGCAGCAGAGGAAGCCTTAGAGCAAGCAGCTTTTGATAAAACAAATTTTAATGGACCACTCTTTTTAGCATCCCCCCCTGTTGAGCTTGAGTGGAAAGCACGTCTTACTCTTGATCAAGAAGAATTAAATGGTGCGCCTTCCTATGCGCATCTTCTTGAAATTTGTAGTCATAAATCCCGCGAGACGCTGTTTGAAACCACACAATTTGGTGCAATTGCAGAAAATCTTCAGAAAAAATTTGGTACAAAAGGACTACCTATTACACTTTCCACTGCTTGTGCATCAGGTGCAACAGCAATTCAATTAGGTGTTGAAGCTATTCGACGGGGAGAAACAAATCGTGCACTTACAGTTGCTACAGATGGTTCCGTTTCAGCAGAATCCCTTATCCGCTTTTCATTATTATCTGCTCTTTCAACCCAAAATGATCCTGCAGAAAAAGCAGCAAAACCTTTTAGCCGTGACCGAGATGGTTTTGTTATGGCAGAAGGTTCAGGTGCTCTTGTTCTTGAAGCTCTCGAAAGTGCATTAGATCGTAATGCGACAATTCTAGGAATTTTGGCTGGCTGTGGAGAAACGGCAGATGATTTTCACCGTACGCGTTCAAAACCTGATGCATCTCCAGCAATTGAAGCCGTTCGCAAAGCCTTAGAGGATGCGAATATAAGTATCAATGACATTGACTATATTAATGCACATGGAACCTCAACACCCGAAAATGAAAAGATGGAATATCTGGCATTATCGACAGTCTTCGGTGATATCCTACAACATATTCCAGTTTCTTCTAATAAATCAATGATTGGTCATACCTTAACTGCTGCCGGTGCCATAGAGGCTGTTTTTTCGCTTTTAACGATTCAATCAGGAATACTTCCCCCTACAATCAATTATGATGATCCTGATCCTGCTATTCCTTTAGACGTTGTTCCTAACCATAGCCGTAAAGCTTGTATCAATGCGGTTTTATCAAATTCTTTTGGATTCGGAGGTCAAAATATGAGTCTTGTTATCACAGCCTATAAAGGATAATCCTTTTAACTTTATAATACTTCTATTTTAAGGGGGAATAATAATAATGCGTGCACTGCAACTCTTCAATGAACGCCAACTTGAAATCACCACTATTGCTTCACCGCCGCCGCCGCCGCCCGGTGAAGTAACAGTGCGTATAAAAGCTGTTGCTCTTAATCATCTGGATGTATGGGGCTGGCGTGGTATGGCTTTTGCTAAAAGAAAAATGCCCCTTGTCATTGGCGCAGAAGCTTCTGGTGAAGTTACTCAGCTAGGAAATAACGTTAAAAATTTACAACTTGGACAAATTGTCTCCATTTATGGAGCGCACACTTGTGGAATATGCCGAGCTTGCTGTGAAGGACGTGATAATCTTTGCAATGATGTAAAAGGCGTTTACGGTTTCCATCTTGACGGTTTTGCCCGCGAACTTGTTAATGTGCCAGCACGTCTCTTGGTCCCTGCCCCTGTAAAATGTGATGAACTACAAGCAGCTGTTGCCCCGATTACTTTTGGTACTGTAGAACATATGCTTTTCGATAATGCAAAACTACAGGCAGGCGAAACAATTCTGATACAGGCAGGTGGTTCTGGTATCGGTTCAGCAGCGATTCAACTTGCAAAACAGAAAGGGTGTACAGTTATTACGACTGTCGGCTCAGACGAAAAAATTGCAAAAGCACAATCTCTTGGTGCGGATCATGTTATTAATTACCGTAAAGATCGTTTTGAAGGTGTTGTGCGCAAATTAACCCAAAAAAAAGGCGTCGATGTCGTTTTTGAACACGTAGGTGCACAGACATGGAGCGGTTCTCTGCTGTGTATGAAACGAGGAGCTCGCTTGGTAACTTGTGGTTCTACCTCTGGTGTTTCAACATCACTCAATCTCATGCAATTGTTTCAGCAACAACTTAAGATATTCGGTTCATTTGGTTGCCGTATAGAAAATATGCAAAACGCCATGCAGAAAATGGCACAAGGCGTTGTACAGCCTGTCATTGATACAATTGTTCAATTTAATGAAATTGATACAGCTTTAAAGCGAATGGAAAGCCGTGATGTTTTTGGTAAAATTATTCTTAAAATCGATTAAGTTATGATGAAATTCTATCTTAAAAAATTTGTGTACTCTATTAAAATTATAGCAAAAAAATCGTTTTACTTTTTGTGGGGATATCTACTCATTGGTTCTTTATTTATTCTAAAATATTTTCCTGCCAACATTGGATTTGCTTTTTTTTCCTGGTTAGCAAAAACATTTGGTCCCCTTGTACATCGTCATAAAATTGCTCTTGCAAATCTTAAAGCAGCTTATCCAGAAAAAACAGAAGAAGAACTCCATGCAATTGCCGTGGAAATGTGGGAAAATATCGGACAATTTTTGGCTGAATATATTTTTCTTGATAAAATTTTTGATTTTGATCCTCATGCGGACAAACCAGGTCTTATTGAAGTGAAAGGTGCAGAAATATTTGAGCGATTAAAAAATGAAAAAAAACCACATATTTTTTTCACAGCACATACCGGGAATTTTGAACTTCTTCCTATATGCGCACAAAGTTTTGGTCTGAATGTTACAGTGTTATTTAGACCACCTAATAATCCCTATATTGCAAAACGCGTTCTTAAAGCCAGACAAACTTCCATGGGACACCTCGTCCCCTCCAAGGCTGGTGCTGCTTGGGCATTAGCCGCCAAGTTAGCAGAAGGAGAAAATGTTGGTATGCTTGTTGATCAAAAGTTTCGCCGAGGTGTTTTGGGAACATTTTTCAACAGACCACTTAAAACCAACCCCTTAATTATAAAACTTGCGCGCCAATATGATTGCGATATCTATCCAGCACGCTGTATCCGTCTAGCTGGAAGGCGCCATCGTTTAGAGTTGTATGAACGTGTAAAACTTCCACTTGATGAAAAAAATGAAATTGATATAGCTGCTTCCACGCAAAAATTAAATGATATCGTTGAAAGTTGGGTGCGTGAATATCCAGGACAATGGACTTGGTTACACAGACGTTGGGATAGTTGACTATATCCATAGCATTTATAGGAGAAATATAAGTGTTTGCGTCAAAAGATATCAATGATCTTATCACAATTGTTGCAGCATTACGAAATCGTGAGAGCGGTTGTATCTGGAATATAAAACAAACATTTGAATCCCTCATACCCTATATGCTTGAAGAAGTTTACGAGGTCATTGATGCTATTGAACGAAAAAACCGAACAGATCTCTGCGATGAACTTGGTGATCTTCTTTTACAAGTCGTTTATCACGCTACAATTGCCCAAGAAGAAGGTAGCTTTACCTTTGAAGATGTTGTTTACGCTATTACCTCAAAAATGATTCGCCGCCATCCTCACGTTTTTGGCAATGCAGAACAGAAAAAACGTGGTTTTGTAGAGGATGAATGGGAACGTATCAAAAAAACAGAACAGATTAAACAAAATAAATGCTCTGAAGCAGTAAACTTGCCAAGCAATCCCATAACAAGTATTCTTGCAAAAGTGAAAAAGCTTCAACCAGCAGATCAAGAAGCACTCGCTTTACAAAAAGAAGCTGCTACAGTGGGATTTAATTGGCATGAAAACGATAAATTTTTTGCAAAAATCGAAGAAGAACTGAATGAACTCAAAGAGGCAATCAAAAAAGACAAAATATCAGATATAGAAATAGAATTCGGTGATCTTTATTTTTCTCTGCTTAATCTCGCACTTCACTTGAATATTGATTCACAAAAAGCATTAAAAAAAACAAATACAAAATTTCGAAATCGTTTTGCCTATATTGAAGAAAGCCTATACAAACAATCTAAAATACCAGCTGATACAACCCTAGAAGAAATGGAAGCTCTTTGGAATAAGGCTAAGGGCGAAGAATAATAAAAATATTAGATTTTATCAATCTAAAAAATAAGCTCGCCACCTTCACTCAGTTCAAATAGCCTTGTATGCTTCATTTAACTGATTTTGCGAAACGGGACGAAGTTCTACTGATTCACCGCATCCACATGCTGAGACTTGATTAGGATTTTTAAAGACAAATCCGGAACGAAGTGTTGTCACTTCATAATCCACTTGCGTTCCTAATAAAAATAAGACTGCATCATGTGCTATAAAAACACGGGCACCATTAACTTCAACAAGATCCGCATCCAGAGTTTCTTCTTTTACAAGAGTAATAGTATATTCCATTCCTGCACAGCCGCCTTTTTTGATACCAATAAGAATACCACAGGCATCTTTCGCATTCATGATCGCTTTAACACGATCTACCGCAGCTTCCGTCAAATTTACTACCGAAAAACGACTCATCATTTACTCTTTTGTTGTTAAATAAAAACTTTAGTGTTCACTCTATGGTATTTTATTTATCTGATCTATAAAAGACAAAACAACAAGATATAAAATTGAAATGTTTTAGTCTTTTTTCATCGCGATAAAAACCTCATATTCAAAAATTTGGATTGATGCCAATAATTTCTATTTTTGCTGTTTTTGTTGTCCATATTTAAATATCCTTTTTCTCTAAAAATAAAAAACAAAGAAAAATCTCTCCAATATCCTGATTGAGTTATGATATTTATAAAAGCGTTCACCTTTTTGTCAGATTTTCTATGAAGAAAAAGGAAGAGGAAAAAATATTATTTTTTTCTCGCAATTTATTAGATTTTCCACCCTAAAAATGCATCTCAAAGCATGACATCATTATCTCATTTTTTCGCAATCTATGTAAAATAGTTAGTAAATGTGTACTTATAGCTGCTATAAAATCAACGATAACTAAGAGCTTTATAATTTAATTATTTATCCTAAAACAGCAAGAAAATCTCAAAGTTTAAGATTTCTTTTATGCAAATAAGCTCTTTAAAAAAATGGAAAGGTACTTTAAGATTTTATTTTTCTCTTGCCTTTAAAGAAACAGTCGTTTAGTCGTTTTTCACAGTTCGGAGCGTAGCGCAGCCTGGTAGCGCACTTGACTGGGGGTCAAGGGGTCGTGGGTTCAAATCCCGCCGCTCCGACCATTTCTTCCTCTTTAGCTTGTCATTATTTTGTATATTGTAGCTTATCAGCGGATTTTGCATATTTTGACACCAAGTTTTGTACCAATTTATTTTTTTTCAATTTTTTGAAGGGGTTCTCAAAGGGGCTTCAAAAGCCTTTTAAAGGTCATTTAAAGACCCTTTTCGTGAATCTTTTTGTCTTTTCCTAAAAGTTGCAATTGGTAATGATCAATTCTGTTGCCGGAATCGCATTATTTGAAGAGTTACAAGAATAAATTGTTCTCAGCTCTTTTAGGGTAAATTGACTAAAAATTTTTCGTATCTCTGGCACATCATTGAGAGAGAAGAAACTTCCCCTTTAATTGCGCAAGCAGCGCAGACATCGTCTGGTAATCCTCCCGCTTAAAGAAGTCCTTTCCGTAGCAATCCTCCATGCCCCAATAAGGGGGATCTAGATAAAACAAAATATTGGGCCGGTCATAACCACAATAAAATCAGACCAATCTAAATGTTCAATGCTAGCACTCGCTAAGCGACGGTCTATGAGCTTTAATAGGCTTTCAAGTTTCAAAGGATTAAACCCTGCCCTACGGTCTTTTTCAACTCTAAACGTACGATTGCCTACCTTCGCGCTAAAGCTTAACCGCTGCAAATATAAAAACCGCAAAGCCCGTTCTAAATCCGTGAGGGTGTTGGGATCTTGAGTACGTCATCGTTGAAACGCCTCACGACTGCTTATCTGAGACTGCAAAAAAACCGTAAAAGGGTGATAATGACGTTGTAACATCCGAAAAAATCATCAAAAAATGACAACATTGCATCTCTTTATACCAAAAGCACAGATCATAAAAAAAACTTACCCTTGAAAGCTTCCTAGAATGAGAGATAGAAGCAGAAAACTCAGTAGTATCAATAACTAAATAACTTCATCATATCCGATTACTATACTGGTTTTATTGTAAAATAAAATATCCATAACGGGTGATAAAAAACTTTTACAATAAACTTTTTTGCATTGACTGTTTACGATTTTTTAAGAACAAACATTTTAGTATTGCTACATTAATCCATAATTTTACCTATGGGATTTTTCCCTAAATTTGACCGTACAGAACAATTTTTAATTAATGTGTGAATTTCACCCCAAAATACAAAATAGTTCTGTACGGTGTTTTTTGCGTGTTTAAATGTATATTTACTACAGTATCAAAGAGAAAATTTCACTATTTTTATACTCTTTAATGTTTTTAATTGTTCCTCTATAATTGAAATAAAATCACTGGTGGACTTAGGCACTAAATTTTATTTATTTATCTCTTTAAATGTGGAGACAACTTTCTTGATGAAATTTTAAAAGAGATTGAGGACTTATAATCTGGCATACAAAAATAACAGAAAAAACATCGAAGAAATTGTGTAAATGCAAAATAGCAGTACGATTTGCTAGGTAGACAATGAAGCGCTTAAAAACATGCTGTTGAATTTGCCCCTCCTTATTGTATGAATGGAGTGACTGAAAACATGATTTTGGAAAGTTCCAGATAACTATTCAGACATGGTGATTGAGCAAGAGAATAATCTTAAAACATTCCCTCCAAAGCACAAGACCATCCGATTAATTGGCTTGGGTAAAATAGGAAGAGCAACACTAGAAAGATTAAAGCCTTTTGGATTCAAAATGTTTGTCTATGATCCATATATTGATGAAAGTCTACAAAAATCATTCAATTACGTCCATCTTTAAACTTCTAGAAGATATGAACGTGTTTCTAGAAGAATCTGATGTGGTATCATTGCATTGCCCTCCTACAAAAAACATGGGAATGATTAATTCAGAATTCCTCAAAAAGATGAAGAAAAATGTCATCTTAGTGAATACTGCAAAGAGTAAAATCTTGAGTTATTTTGATTGTTTAGAAAAGCTTCTAAGGGAGCATCTTAAGTTCCATGCACTCCTTAAGGGTCCGCCCCGTAGAGCCATAAAATACCCCCCCTCTTACCTCTCATTCAAGCTTGGAAAGAAAATGCTGATTGGCTATCATCAAGGCATGATTTTAACTCATATCATGCATATTTTTCAGAAATCTCTCATAATTGATATGAGAAGAGATATTGTTGCAACGAGGTTATATCTTGCCTATATAAAAATAAAATGAAAGACTTGATGGTTTTTTTTATGATTAACAATATTTACTGTGTTGGGCGCAATTATGTGGAACATGCACATGAACTGGGCAATGTTGTTGAAGATGAACCCGTTATATTTAGTAAGCCGAACAGTTCACTCGTGTTAGGAAATCAAATTTTTCTCCCCAACTTTTCTCAAGAAATACATTTCGAAACTGAAATTGTACTTAGAATTTCAAAGGACACTTTTATGGTCAATGAGATAGAAGCGGAAGAATGTTACGATGCAGTAGCGGTGGGACTTGATCTAACTGCTAGAGATCTACAAACAAAATTGAAAGAAAAAAAGCTTCCTTGGCTTTTGTCTAAAGGATTTAAAGGAGCCGCATACGTTTCTGACTTCATAAGTAAGGAAAAAATAGACAATCCTATAACCTTTGAAATGAAGCTAAATGGTGAAACGATGCAACTTGGCAATACAAAAGATATGATCTTTAGCTTTGAGAAAATAATATCATTCTTAAGTCGCTACATTCAGCTAAGGAGTGATGATATAATATATACAGGGACTCCACAAGTTGTAGGCAAACTTTCTCCATTTGATCGAATAGAATTATATCTCGATGATAAATTAATTTCAGAAATAACAGTCAAATGAATCATCAAATACTTACCTTTTCATAGTCTCATTATTTTAGTCATACCGCCTAGACCTAATACCGCCCTTATCATCGATAAGGCAACAAGACTGAGAAAAAAGAATGCACCTGCCAACGTTGCAGGATTGTGTACACCAACATATGCGCACGGGATATTTTCTATACTAGGTGTATCAGCGATTATCCTCAACTATAAAACACTCTTTGTTTAGTGAAACTCACGGGTAGCTGCTACTTATTATAGATGAGAATTAAATCGCTTAAGGCTGGAATAAACAGCTTAAATTCAAAAGAGCTCATATCAAAAATAAAAATAATGCAAAGGATAAAGTAAGAACTCTAACTCGCTATATGGACGATTTTATGACAAAAATACTAAAGTATCAATATTCTATATCGCAGCCTTCCCAAAATTCTTGTCTTCTGGTAGTGGAATAAAAAAAGGATTTGAACTTATAACCATACATTCCCTTTAACATATTTGCGTGGTTCACTTTGATGACCATTTTTATATCATTTGGCTAGCACCATTAAAAAAAAGAAACACGTAAAAGAATATATAAATATAGCAACAGGGACAGTTTTATCTCTGTTTTCTTTTTTATTTTCTTTGAATAACTTTTTTCGATAATAAATTGCACGACTTACAAGAAAACCTTTTCATGGTCTTGCCTGTTTATTGCTCTTAATATCTCTAACCTCGTGATAGAGCTTATACTACCAGCAATTCCTCCCTTTTTCTGTATAGAAGAACTTTAAGCTGAGCAATAATGGACTCTTCGAATTTTAATAAATTAAAATTAAGAATGATCTCTTTAGCAAAAGTTTTAACTCTCTCATTGACCTCACTATCACCAAGAGATACCATAAATCTCAGGTTATAGAAGCTGGCAGCTCATAGCAGATTTAATAACGAGTGCTCCTACACAAGTCTATTCTTGGCTGATAGCCTGTAAATCCATTCGCTGATTTTATCAAACAAATGCAGTTACGGCTTAAGTTGTAGTTAGTCGACAAAAGTCTCTTTGCTTTTTGCAATATTCAGATTGACAGAATCTGCTAACTTCTTCCAGCGTTTAGAATTTTAACCGCCAGCTAACAATTTTCTAATGACTTTGATGTGAATTTTGCAGATTAGAATTGAATATGCTGTATTAACAGCTCATTTTTTACGGTAGCTGCATAGTGAAGCGAATGCATTTTTCCGCATTCAACGCAGTGCATATAGAGATCTTCAGCGTGAAAGGCAGTGCACATATAGCCGTTTTCGTGATTGGGTACATTAATCAATAGCTACCATACATAATCAAAAAAGCAGACTCACTTTACTATCAAAATAGTTCATCACTCCCTTGATACCAATGCTTTTGACATTTTAATGGAAAAATTTCCCAAACGCCACATTGTAAATTGTTATTTGAATTTTAATCGGGTTCAACCAATGTATCTATCCCAAAATTCGCCTGAATTTTTATCTCCAAGGTCCTCAAAAATTTCCTCTCTCCATTATTATTTCCTAAAAAATATTAGATTTCTAAATAAAAAGGCAGAAAGAACTCAATATACTGTAATAATAATTGAAATTTATATTACAAAATTAATTTAGTATTTTATAAGCGGGTATTTACAGAATTATCTTCATTTTAATACAAACCAATCAGTTAAAAAATAAAAAATTATAAAGATATGAATTTCTTCATGACTCTTTTACAAAATTCAAAATACTTTCTATAAAAAACATATATCCTATATAATATAGGGAATAGCTTTGGAGATATCTTTATGTTAAATTTACGAAATGGTTCAATTATGTTTACTTATCCTATGCTTAAAATGTTAAGACGATTCTCAATCGCTATTTTCTTGGCATTTTTAATACCTTCTTTAAGTGGCTGCGGATTTAATACGATACCAACAAATGAAGAAAAAGCACATGCAGCATGGAGTGAAGTGCTAAACCAATATCAACGCCGTGCGGATCTTATTCCTAATCTTGTGGAAACTGTTAAAGCCTATGCTGCCCATGAAAAAGATGTTTTTACCAATGTTGTTGAAGCACGTGCAAAAGCAACACAAGTAAATATTAATGCCGATCTGTTGAATAATCCAGAAATGATGCAGCAATATCTTAACAATCAAGCAAATTTATCAAGCGCACTTTCACGTCTTATGGCTATTGTTGAAAATTATCCTGACCTTAAAGCAAATCAGAATTTTCTTGCTCTTCAATCACAATTAGAAGGAACTGAAAACCGGATTTCTGTTGCACGCCGTGATTATATTGAAACAGTACGTGTCTACAATACCGCACTAAAAACAATGCCAACAATACTTTGGGCAAAATTATGGTTTCGTGATGCTAAGCCTATGCCGACATTTACAATCGATACCAATAGCCAACAAACACCGAAAGTCAATTTTAATTAATGAAACCCTTTCGATATTTTATACAACGCAATGTTTTTACACATCTATTGGCTTTTATTAGCTTTCTGTTCTTTGTCGCTGCATCGGGGGATATTGCTTGTTCGCAAAACAAATTTCCTCCCTTAACTGGCTATGTTAACGATGTAGCTCATTTGCTCGATAATGCAACAAAGCAGGGTTTAACAGATAAATTGGCTGAACTCGAAGAGAAAACTGGAGATCAAATTGTTATTGTAACTCTCTCTACCCTTTCAGGAAGCGATATAGAAACATATAGTAATTCTCTTTTTCGCAGATGGGGATTAGGCCAAAAACAAATTAACAACGGTGTATTACTTGTCATTGCACCGAATGAACGTGAAATGCGTATTGAAGTGGGCTATGGTTTGGAAGGAGTGCTAACAGACGCTCTTTCCACAGTTATCATTAATAGCTTCGTTCTTCCTAATTTTCGTGAAGGAAACTATCAAAAAGGAATTGTCGAAGCAGTTCATGCAATTATCAATGTCATTACAGAAAATGATTCTGATTTTTCTTTTCGAATCAAGCAAAAGGTTAAGATTGTTGAAGAAAAACGTAAACAAGCTGAAAAAGAAGAAATGATAGCGAATGCAATCATCTTTTTTTTAATATTCTTTATCCTATTTATTCTGCCCGTTCTTGCAATGATTTTTGGAAAAAAAGTAGGACCACAAAAATATCTCTGGATGGGAATAGTTTTCACACCTTGGTTTTTAGCTAGAGATAGACGCTCTGGCAATATCTTTGGCAACAATTCAAGAGGTGATGGATCATTTGGGGGAGGTGGATTTTCCGGTGGTGGTGGATCATCTGGTGGTGGTGGTGCAACAGGAAGATGGTAAAATAAAAACAGATTTTGAAACGTAGAAAATTCTTAAGATAAAATTTACGACTGTATTATCTTGCTTTTAATAAAATGTTTGACATCTTACTCTATCATTATCTTACTTCATTACAGCACAAATTCAAACACCAACATAAATATTGCACATGACATTTGAATTCAAACATATTGATCGTGATCACTTATCACATCAGTTTAAAGCAGTTCCTGGAAGTCCACCGGTAGAATGGAAAACAAGTAATAGCTTGGTCGAATATCCTGAAGCATTGCGCTATATGCAAGAGCGTGTAGAAAACATTCTTGCAAAAAAAGCACATGAACAAGTTTGGCTCCTTGAGCATCCGCCCCTCTATACAGCTGGTACAAGTGCGAAGAAAAAAGATCTTTTAACACCGCATTTATTTCCCGTTTATGAAGCAGGGCGTGGTGGTGAATTTACATATCATGGTCCAGGGCAACGTATTGCTTACATTATGCTTGATCTTAAACGCCGAAAACAAGACATTCGTGCTTTTATTAGTGCATTAGAAGAATTGATCATACAGATGCTTGCAAAATTTAATATTAAAGGTGAACGACGTGAAGATCGCGTTGGTGTTTGGGTTCAACGACACAATTGCCAATCAACACAAAGTGAATCACATCAAGAAGATAAAATTGCAGCTATTGGCATTCGTGTACGTAAATGGGTGAGTTTTCATGGAATTGCCATTAATGTTGATCCTCATTTAGCCCATTATTCAGGAATTGTTCCCTGTGGAATCACAAATCACGGTGTAACCAGCTTTCTTGATCTCGGTTTGCCTGTAACAATGCAAGATATTGATATTGCTCTCAAACAAATCTTTGAACAAATTTTCGGTCCAACAATTGATGTTTCCTAACTGCATTGATTTTTAAATAAAAAACAGGCATAAAATTTATTTTCATGAAAATTATATTTTATGAGGTGGATAATCAAACGCTATGAGCGATAACAGCAAAGATCTTTTTAGTATTTTAAATAATGCGCAGTCTCGGATCAATACAAAAGCAAAAAATCTGCAATCTCCCGTGAACTCAGAAGCAATGACTTCGAAAAAAGATACGCAAAAAGATGACTATAACGCACTGTCTATTCGTGTACTCGAAGGACTAGAGCCTGTACGTTTGCGTCCTGGAATGTATATTGGGGGGACAGACAGCAAAGCACTTCATCATTTGTTTTCCGAAATTATTGATAATGCAATGGATGAAGCCGTTGCTGGTTATGCCGACTTCATTGATGTATCCTTAGAGAAAAACGGCTATTTAACAGTTACTGACAATGGACGTGGCATTCCTGTCGAAAATCATCCTCAAATGCCTGGAAAATCAACTCTTGAAGTCGTTATGACACAACTCCATTCAGGAGGTAAATTTGATGGTAAAGCTTATCAAACAGCTGGTGGACTGCATGGTGTAGGAATTTCTGTTGTTAATGCTCTTTCTGACTATATGGAAGTTGAAGTAGCACGAGAACGCAAACTTTACCGACAACGCTTCTCGCGCGGTATTCCGCAATCTGGCTTGGAAGATTTGGGGGATGTTTATAATCGTCGTGGCACACGCGTTCGCTTTCATCCTGATAATAAAATTTTCGGTGAAAAAGCAGCTTTCGATCCAGAAAAAATTTATAAGATGGCACGTTCCAAAGCCTATCTTTTTGGCGGCGTAAAAATTCGTTGGAATTGCGATCCTACCTTACTTGAAAATACAAAAAATATTCCTGAAAAAGCTGTTTTTCATTTCCCAGATGGACTTAAAGATTATCTACTCTCATCACTAAAAGATGAATTTCGAGTCACATCGGAAATTTTTTCTGGCAAAACAAAACACTCTAATGATCATGGCTCCGTTGAATGGGCTATTGCTTGGCATGGTGGCGATGCTCATGTACAATCTTACTGCAATACTATTCCCACCGGAGAAGGTGGAACACACGAAATGGGACTGCGTCAAGCTCTTTTGCGCGGATTAAAATCTTACGCTGAATTAATAGGAAACAAACGCGCTGCTATCATTACATCCGACGATGTTATGATTTCAACTGCTGCAATACTTTCAGTATTTATTAAAAATCCTGAATTTGTCGGACAAACAAAAGACCGATTAGCAACAATCGAAGCGCAGCGTATCGTTGAGAATGCAATACGGGATCCTTTTGATCATTGGTTGACAAATTCTCCACAAGAATCAACAAAACTTCTTGATTGGATTGTTGAACGTGCTGAGGAACGCGTTAGACGGCGCCAAGACAGAGAAATCAATCGAAAGACAGCCGTCCGTAAATTACGTCTCCCCGGTAAACTCGCTGATTGTAGTCAAAACTGTGCCGTTGGTGCTGAATTATTCATTGTTGAAGGTGACTCTGCTGGTGGTTCAGCTAAACAAGCACGCAACAGAGCAAACCAAGCCATTTTACCTCTTCGTGGAAAAATCCTCAATGTAGCCAGTGCTGCACACGAAAAAATGAATTCAAGCCAAACAATTAGTGACCTTATACTTGCTCTTGGATGTGGAACACGCTCCAAGTATCGCGAAAAAGATCTCAGATATGAACGTATTATCATTATGACAGATGCAGATGTTGATGGCGCTCATATTGCCTCTCTGCTTATTACCTTCTTCTTCCAAGAAATGCCCGATCTTATTCGTCAGGGACACTTATACCTTGCTGTTCCTCCCCTTTACAGAATATCGCAAGGAGGAAAAATTGCTTATGCGCGTGATGACACCCATAAGGATGAATTGCTAAAAACTGAATTCACTGGAAAAGCTAAAATCGAAATTGGGCGTTTCAAAGGACTTGGTGAAATGCGTGCCGAACAACTTAAAGAAACCACTATGCATCCTCAAAAACGTACATTACTACGCGTTTCTATTAATGCGGAAGAAGTACAAGAAACAAAAAATACTGTAGAAAGCTTAATGGGAACAAAACCAGAAGCACGGTTTCGTTTCATACAGGAAAACTCTACTTTTGCTTCCAATCTAGATATCTGATAATTGCAGAGAATATTCCTCTCAAATCACTGCGGCTGCATCAATAACGCGAAGTTGTGGACTGATATTTCCATTCCAATAATTTAAACTCATATTACCAGCTATATGGATTATTTCACCAACATTTCCAGAGAGAAAATGACCAAGCGGAGTCCCTACAGCACGGAAAGCTATCCCTTGCAGTTTTTTTCCTTCCATATTAGCCATAACAAGGCGGAGATGTCCTTTACCAACCTCACACAGATTTATTAATCGATGAGAAGGAAGAACAAAAACAGGCGTCGTATTGCCTGAACCAAAGGGACCCGCCTTTTCAATCATATCAAAAAGTTCTTTATTAGCACCAGAAGCAGAAAGGCAACCATCTATACTAAGAGACTTTTTAGCACGCAACTGTGAAACATTCAAAGAGACTTTCTCTTCCAACCATTCTCGAAAAATCTCAATTTTTGTCGGTTGGATTGTGATTCCTGCTGCCATGCTGTGCCCTCCCCCTTTTTCTAATAAATTGAGTGTAACGGCTTCACGAACAAGTGCTCCTAAATCTATACCGCTAATTGAACGCCCTGACCCTACACCACTTCCATCTTCTTTCAAAGCAATGGCAAACACAGGACAAAAAAAACGCTCTTTTAAACGAGACGCAAGAATACCAATAATTCCTGGATGCCACTCTTGATGAGCAATTACAAGCGATAGCGGTGTTTCTCGATCTTGATAAAGAGAATCAATATAAGATTCTGCTTGCGTTAATTGCATATCCTCCATTTCTTGACGTTCTTGGTTTAGTTGATTCAATTGTTCTGCTATTCTGTCTGCTTCCTCTTTATCCTCACAGCTCAGCAAACGTGCTCCTAAAGCCTGATCACCAATACGCCCTCCCGCATTAATTCTAGGACCTAATAAAAAACCGAAATGAAAACTATTGAGTGGCTCACCTATACGTGCAACTTTTGTTAAAGCTGCTATTCCAGGATTATGCATAGAACGGGCAACCTGGAGCCCTTTTACCACAAAAGCACGATTAACACCTTGTAATGGAACAACATCACATACGGTTGCCAATGCAACAAGATCAAGCATACTGAGAAGATCAGGAAGCTTTCCTGCAAACTTCTTCTTTCGCAACAAATGATGAACCCATGCTAAGGTAACAAAGACAACGCCAGCAGCACATAAATGCCCCTGTCCAGAAAAATCATCTGGACGATTAGGATTGACAAGAGCAACAGCTTCTTGATGAACTTCTGACATTTGATGATGATCTAAAACGACAACATCAGCACCTGCAAGCCTTGCTGCTTTTATGGCATCTGGACTGTTCGCACCACAATCAACTGTGATAATCAAACGAACACCTTGTTGTACTAACAGCCCCATTGCTTGTTCATTGGGACCATATCCTTCAACAATCCGATCAGGAATATAAATTTTTACTTTGACACCAAAATAACGCAGAAAGCGGGCTATGAGTGCTGATGAACAAGCACCATCAACATCATAATCACCAAAAATTGCAACTTTCTCTTGCTCTAGAATAGCTTTCACGATGCGCTCTGCTGCGCATTGCATATCCCTAAAACTTTCTGGATCAGGCATGAGTGTGCGCAAGGTCGGATTAATAAAAGAAACAGCTTTAGATTCATCGACATCTCTTGCCGAGAGAACACGGGCTAATTGATCTGGAAAACCAAATTTCTGAGAAATAGCGTGTGCATTATTTATCCCTTGAATATCAAGGGCATCTAACCACGCCTGACCACAAGCAGAAGATTGAATATTGAGAAAATAACGAGAGTGATGCATTGGTGTTTATTTTATAATGAAGGCAAATAAAATACAATCACGCATTCAAGGTAAAAGTGTCTTTTATAATATTCACTCTAACTTAAAACCTATATACACTTTCCAATATATGGTATTATAATACCTCTATTATAAAGTACTGTTTTATAAGTTTTTTATTTTCTCTTGACGCAAATCAAAAGACATTATATCAGAGTAAGTCATACGCGTTAAATATTTCGCTGTGCTAACAATTTTCAACGCAAACAATGAAAATGCCCTCATGCTACAAGGGCTTTGATACAAGGATACTTCTATGGCAACTTTTTCACAAAAGCCAACTGAAGTGGTGAAAAAATGGGTTATTATTGACGCAGAAAACCTCGTTTTAGGGCGTCTTGCCACATTTGTTGCTAACCGCTTACGTGGTAAACATAAAGCTACATTTACTCCACATGTTGATGATGGTGACAATGTTATTGTGATCAATGCAGATAAAATATCTCTCACCGGTAAAAAATATACAGATAAAAAATATTATTGGCATACTGGCTATATCGGTGGAATTAAAGAGCGTACAGCACGTCAGATTCTTGAAGGACGTTTTCCTGAACGCGTCGTTGAAAAAGCTGTAGAACGTATGATTCCTCGTGGACCTCTTGGTCGTCGCCAATTGAAGAATCTCCGTGTTTACGCTGGAAGCCAACACCCGCATGCGGCACAACAGCCCGAAGCTCTTGACGTTGGTGCTTTAAACCGCAAAAACAAAAGGATTGCTTGATTATGGCTGAAATTAATTCTCTTGCTGAGCTTAGTGTTGTTACAAATACTGCAGAAGCTCGTGAAAATGTCGCTCCTGTTCATGTGCAAAAGCTTGATTCACAAGGGCGTGCCTATGCAACAGGAAAACGTAAAGATGCTGTTGCTCGCGTATGGATCAAGCCTGGCTCTGGAAAAATCACCATTAACAATAAAGAATTTGACGAATATTTTGCCCGTCCTGTTCTTAGAATGATTCTTCGCCAGCCAATTGTTGCAACAAACAGGGATACTCAATTTGATATTGTTGCAACCGTTGCAGGCGGCGGTCTTTCTGGACAAGCTGGTGCGGTACGCCATGGCATTTCTAAAGCTTTAACCTATTACGAACCAGAACTTCGTACAATCCTGAAAAAAGGTGGCTTTCTTACCCGTGATAGCCGTGTTGTTGAACGTAAAAAATATGGTAAAGCGAAAGCGCGTCGTTCTTTCCAATTCTCAAAGCGTTAATTTTAATTTTTTTACAATTCATAGAGCTCTGTTTCAACAGGGCTTTTTGTTTGCGAAAAGCAGAATGCTCTTATAGCGTTAGATTGGGCTCGTTGATCAATATTCTTTTGGGAAAATATAGTAACAAATCTGTATTTTTTAGATAAGAGAATTAGAAAAAAATCAATCAGAAAAGCTCCAAAACTTCGATTCTTATTTCTAGAATTCGTGCTCTACTAAATCAAGTATAAATAACTTGGGTAGATTTACATTCTTGTTCATAGAAACATTTACAATATACCTTTCAGTTCTCTCATGAAGTTCTGAGTGTCTTTTTCCACTATTCTTGAACAAAGTTTCAGTTCAAAAAGTTCTTTACCATTGAGATAAAATGAGGAACAGAAATAGGCTTTGACATATATTCCTCACATCCACTGGCACGAATTCGTTCTTCATCCCCCTTCATCGCAAAGGCTGTTACAGCAACAACGGGGATAGATCGAAGTTCCTCATCCTCTTTTAATTGTTTAATAACATCGATACCTGACACTTCAGGCAGCTGAATATCTACAAGGATAAGGGAAGGCATGGATGAACGCGCTAAATCTAATGCCATAAGACCATTACGCGTCTCAACAGTTTCATAGCCACTCGCTTCTACAAGATCACGGAATAACTTCATATTCAGTTCGTTATCTTCCACGATCATGACTTTTTTTGACATTCCTATAACTCCGCCCTTTTGCAATAAAATTGATAAAGAAACATGAATACACACTCCCTCTAATCTAAGATAAAATGATCAAAAAAATTGTAAACCACAAAGAGCCTCCATAATTTTTGTTAAAAGCATTTTTTCGCAAATATTTGCCATGCTTATCACTATGTTTTTTCATTTTATAAGCATAAAATCATAATAACTGTAAGTTTATCGTGTATTTTTTGAAATAATATACAAATTTTATGGATATCTTGATAACGCAGAGGTTTTTTCATTGTAGAAAAATATCAACCTGAAACTTCGCTCAAATGTGCATTTTAAAGAGGGAAAAAATATAAATCACTTTGATATGCATTGGTTGTTTGGGTGCAAACAATCAGCGTTTAATTTGTTAAATTAGAGCGTTTACTATTATAATATTTTATTGTCTCAAACATTTGTATGATAGATCAAATAGCTCTTCAATAATACGTCAGAATAAAGATTACCGATAAATTTTAAACAAAATTTTAGAATAGATCACATATGCAATTAATGCAAAGTTCAATGCAAAAGTGGATACAACATTGAAAAATCTCATTACAAGTTCTTAACATCTCCTTCCCACTTATTTCCTCTCTTTTATTATTTTCATAAAGGTCTTGAAGGTATAAATTCCACATAAAAATTCCCTCAATCTTTCGTAATTTCTATACATCAATCACATGAGTTTTATCATTGATAAACAATAACATCTGTATAGCTCTAGGCTTATTATGCAATATCAGCTTAAAGTATCATTTTTATTTATTGAAAGAGGAGGATATGAAGCTTTATTTTGCTCTTTGCCCTGTTAGCCAAAATTAAAAAATAAGCTTGACTAAGTTTTTTGATAATATCACATTACTTTTCTACAATATAATAATATTAATTAATTTAAATTTATTTTAATAATAATGAATTTCAAAAAAGACGTTATGGCTATAAGTATAAAAAATAACTTTGCTAATAATAATAGCTTTTTCCTAGTTTCTTTTTACTGTATCCATTAGATTTAAAGTACAAAACTGTTAAGAATATAACAGTAATAATGATAATAATTGAACTAAATAGTTTTATAATTAAAATTAATAAAATCCATCTATATCAATAATAACCACCATAATAATTAGAAAATAAAATATACAAATATTCAAATAAAATATATTTAATTCATATTAATCTTTCATTTATCCATTTCTTAAATTTAAAAGTATGTATAATATTTATAGTTATAAATATAAATGATATTAATGAAATATTCCAAAATATATTATAAAGTACACAATAATAATAATAACTTATCTTAATTGCATAGACTGCCACCAATTAGAAAAATTTAATTTATAAAAATATATACTTAAAATTACAAAAATATTTGTTGCAAATAATGAATTTTTTAATAACAAAAATTAATATCACTCATAATATGTCTCATTTTAAAATGTAAAAATTATTATATTTTATTAGAAATAATAGATATTTATTTATAAATTTTATTTATATTAAAATATTATTTAAATAAAATTATCTATTATATAAAACTTAACATAATAAAAATAATATAAAGGAAAATATAAAAAATTAAATTAATCTTATTAATAAGTTTTTCATAATGTAATTTTCAATATGCCTCTTATATAAATAATATAATTTAAATAAATATATAGCAAAATGATAAAAATAAATCATTAATACTATTTAAAATATACATAATACATAAATTTCTTAATCAAAATATATATATCGCAATTTATTTTAGAAATGAATAGACATATTTATTAAATATGTCTACAAATATGTTATTATTTGATATATATATCATATATAATTTTTAAATTACTTTATAAATTGATAAGTATTATATGCTAAATTTTCCGCACCCGCAGAAAGATAAGCAGCTGAACCTTTGATTACTGAAGCCACATAACCTCCCACTGCAGCCGCTCCTAAGGTACCTGCTACACTTAGACCTGCTGTTTCAGGTCCAAACGCTATCGCTACAGCTCCTCCTAGTACAGTTCCTCCAAATTCACCTACTTTTGATCCAAACGCATAACACTGTTTCCCTGTTTCAGGCGCTGCACTAAAAATATCACCAACACTACATGAATTATCTGAATCATGTGATGAACTTGAACTACCCATTTCCTCATTGTTTATAAATTATTTAAAAACGTATCATAGTGATACAGTTAAAATGGTTAG
>NZ_HE997544.1:0-14855 GCF_000312545.1 Bartonella senegalensis OS02 | reverse complement strand
AATTTAAAATAAAATAAAAATACTGTATAAATAATAAATACAGTATGTGTGTATTATATATATGTAAAAATATATTTTTATTAAATAATAATACTATTTACAATACTTTTAAAATATGACACACAAAACTCTATTTCTCTTTAAAATCATAAAAAATCAAATGAACCCTTCACAAGAAAAAGCAGTATCATTCTCTTGGTTTACAAGCACTACAAAGAAATATATTTATTATGTTCTCGAACTTAGTTGTGTGGCCATCGTTTTGCGTTTACTGGGTTCGGTGAACCCTTTTATTTTTCAGGCAATTATCGACCGCATCTTACCCTTTCAGTGTGCTGAGAGTCTCTATGCTATTGTTATCCTCATGATCGCTATCATGCTGTTTAGCACAGCTCTTAGCACTCTATCTGGTTACCTAGGCGTTTATTTAGCCAATCGGCTTACCCTAGAATTTGGACGGCGTATTTATATCCATCTTTTAAGCTTTTCCTTGCCTGTGTTACGTCATTGGCAAATGGGGGAATTATTTTTGCATATCGGAGAGGTTAATACAATTCGCGGGTTTCTAACAGGAAATTCTATATAAAAATAATACAAATAGGAAAAAAATATAATGAATATGGATAACAATTTTGTAATTTTACAAACTAATATAATTAATAATATAATGAATAGCATGAGATAATAGAACGACTAAAATCATTATTAATAGTGATTTCTTTGTAGATGCTTCCCAACTATAGCTTTTAAATCTAAATAACAAAGTACATGCAAAAAAACCTACAAGAAAACCTATAAATTCTGGAAGAAATAATTTTGCAATTTTATAAAAAAAACCTAAAGTATGTGTTGTCTAAATAATAACAGATATCCCTGAAATCAGTTTTATCATAATTTTTAAATTATTTTCATAATAACACTGCTCTCAGAAATATATTACTCGCTATTTTCTAATAAATTAGAAGCAGCATTCTTTAAAACACTTTACCGATGAGAACATTCATCGTACTTGTGTGCTAAGGTTGTAAGACCTTCGTATAGTGCACCTCCTAATGCTCCAGCGCCAGCGCCTGGACCAGTTGCCATGCCACTTAATGCTCCTGCACCAGCTCCTAAAAGAGCATTTGTGCCCACATCATGAGCATAACCACCCACATCGCAACTGTCAGAGTGAAACCAACTTGATGAATGTGAACGGCTTTGTGAATCATGTGATGAGCTTGAACTACCCATTTTAAATCCTCCTTAATTTATTAAAACGTATCAGAGTGATACGTTTAAAATGGTTATTATGCATTTAAAGAAAATGTCAAACATAATTTTAAGTTAAAATAAAATAAAAACAATGTATAAATAATAAATATACTATGTATGTATTGTTTATATGTAAAAATATATTTTTATTAAATAATAATACTATTTACAATACTGTTGGAATATGACACACAAAGCTCTCTTTATTCTTTAACAAAATCATAAAATCAAATGAACCCTTCACAAGAAAAACCAGTATCATTCTCTTGGTTTACAAGCACTACAAAGAAATATATTTATTATGTTCTCGAACTCAGTTGTGTGACCATCGTTTTACGTTTACTGGGTTTGGTGAACCCTTTTATTTTTCAGGCAATTATCGACCGCATCTTACCCTTTCAGCGTGCTGAAAGTCTCTATGCTATTGTTATCCTCATGATCGCTATCATGCTGTTTAGCACAGCTCTTAGCACTCTATCTGGTTATTTAGGTGCCTATTTAGCCAATCGACTTACCCTAGAATTTGGGCAACGTATTTACACACATCTGTTAAGCCTCTCTTTGCCTATCTTACGTCATTGGCAAGTGGGAGAATTGTTTTCACGTATTGGAGAAGTTGATACAATTCGCGGTTTTTTAACAGGAACTATTGCAACAACCGTGCTGAATGTTCTGTTTTCCATTATTTATCTTGCAGCACTCTTTTCTATTAGTCCGAAACTTACCTTTATTGTCCTTATCATTTTGCCCTTACAAATGGGCTCTTTAGCATCGGTTGGTCCCTTTTTGCGCCGCCAATTACGCCGCGCATTCACTCTGCAAGCAGCACATAAATCACGCCTTATTGAAAGTTTTACCAATCTTGAAGCCATCAAAGCACACGTAAAAGAACCTGCTCATACAATACGCATGCAAGAAACTTTAGCCCGCAGTC
Organism: Bartonella senegalensis OS02; assembly: GCF_000312545.1. Classification (GTDB taxonomy): domain Bacteria; phylum Pseudomonadota; class Alphaproteobacteria; order Rhizobiales; family Rhizobiaceae; genus Bartonella; species Bartonella senegalensis. The sequence continues at coordinate 12,667 of NZ_HE997544.1, read as the reverse complement.
TCGATCAAAGCCTTACAACGAGTAAATTTCATCTCTTGAATGGGGCTTTAAGCCATATTTTTGGTGATCTTTTCACCATTTTTATCATCTTTTTTGGCGCTCAAGCAGTGCTGCAAAACCAGATTACGCTAGGCCAACTTATTGCCTTTTATCTTCTCGCTGGCAATGTTTCTGGTCCTATCTTAAGCCTTGCATCCTTGTGGGAAGAATGGCAACATCTAAAAATCTCTCGTCTTCGTTTGGGGGATATTCTTAACTCTCCTTCAGAATGGGAAACAGAAAAACCACCTCTTCAGCTCACTACGTCTCCTTATCTTGAAGCGAAAGATATCTGCTTTTCTTACGGAGAAAAACCTATTGTCAACCATCTTGATATCTGTTTGCAACCTGGCAAACCTATCATGTTGCTTGGTCCTTCAGGCTGTGGAAAATCAACTTTAGCCAAACTCCTTTGCGCTCTTTATCCCCCGACAAGTGGACAAATATTGATTAACGATCAATCTATACAGAATTTTGATATCCGTAGCGTTCGTAAAACAATCGCATATTTTCCCCAAAGCCCTTGTCTTTTTTCCGGAACCATTCTTGAAAATATGTATCTTGCCAAACCAAATGCTACTAATGATGAAATCAATACTGCAATTCATGCTAGCGCTTGCTATGATCTCATTGCTCAATTGCCTCAAGGGCTTCATACCCAAGTGGGCGAGCAAGGTGGCTTTTTGTCAGGTGGTCAACGCCAACGCTTAGCATTGGCTTGTTTTTTTCTGATAGAACCGCAGTCTTATCTTGGATGAACCCACTTCTGCATTAGATGACACGGTAAGTGCACAAATTGTTGAACATTTATATAAACTTTCGCAAGAGCGCATCGTTCTTGTCATTACCCACAAACGTGATCTTTTTCCTCAGCATGCAACCATATTAAATTTTACTGATCTGGAGGCAAAAAATGGCAGATAAGGCACCACACTTGCGCCCTTTATCGCCAACGCTTCACATAGTGGTCGCTGTTTTGATCACCTTATTCCTTTTTATTGTGATTGGTAGCTTTGTCACAAAAACAGAGATTGTTGCACGGGGGAAAGGAGCGGTTATTCCCACTTCCTATATTCAATTGGTCCAAGCACAAAATACAGGTCGTATTGAGAAAATTCTCGTAAAAGAGGGGCAATTTGTTCATCAAGGCGATCTCCTTATTCAATTGGATCCGCGTGAAGCCCTCAATGAACGCGCACGCGTTCAAGCCGATATTGCCCAACAGACTCTTCAAGCCCAAATTGCCGCTGCGATTTTAGCTGCCTTGAGTGAACGTGATCCTTTGGATAAAGATTTTGTAACCAAAGGGCTCGCTTATTTGCAGTTTCCTCCCTCAAGCAGTACGACAGCGAAAATGGAGGGAGAAAAACTCATCAGCGCGACCCTTCAATCATTACAAGATAAAGTAAAAGCACTGAAAGCACAAGCTGATCGTGTTACACGAAACGGTGCTGTTCAATATGCGCAATTGGATAAATTAAAAGACGATCAACAATTAAGCCAAGAAAAACTCAAAGCTGCAAAAAGCTTGATGGAAACAAAAGTCATCAGCAACTCCCTTTATCTAGAACGTTTACATGACTTTAAAAATGTAGAACATGAAATTTTAGCCAATCAAAGACGCTTAGAAGAAAATACCGCCGAAATGGAAGCACTCCGTCAACAAAGACAAAGCCTTATTTCCGATGAAATCGCCCGCTATCGGCAGCTTTCTCGTGAAACAGAACTCACTCTGCAAGGATTAAAAGCCAAACTTGACAGCAGCCAATATCGTCTTGACCACCTATCACTTTATGCACCTGTGGATGGACGCATTGATGATTTAAGTATCCACACTTTGGGTGGTTTTGTAGAAGCGGGGAAAACTCTCATGCGTATTGTCCCAGGCTCAGGTGGGCTGATTGTTGAAGCGTTTTTTGATAATCGAGATATTGGCTTTTTAGAAAAAGGCCAACGTGCTTACATAAAATTTTCTGCCTTTCCGCCTGAACGTTACGGCGTTGTCTACGGCACAGTTACGAATGTAGGCGCAACAGCCCGTCGTGAGCAAAAAATTAATGGTGCTTATGCTGTTTTAATCAAAATCGATCAGGATCACATCACTTTTAATCAGAAAGAGTTGAAATTTATCCCAGGCATGACTGTGACAGCTGATGTCATTACTTCAAAACGGCGCCTCATTTCTTATTTCTTTGAACCTATTACCAAAGTTTTAGAACAATCCCTAAAAGAAAGATAATATGTATGAATAAAAAACCAGAAACATCTCCCATAGATCCAATTACGGCTTTGGGTGCTATGGTCGTTTTAATGCTTCAATCCCCCTTATACCGTCGCTGGCGAATTTGGGATATTGAACGAAACTTGGGGCCAGCCTTACGGGTTGGGCAATACAGGCTCTATAAAAATGAACATGGAGCATTTTGCGCCTTTACCACTTGGGCTTTTTTAGATGAAAAAAACCATCAGTCCATGCTTGAAACGGGAGAACTTTTACCCAATGCCGATTGGCAAATTGGAAAATATATGTGGTTCATCGATTATGTAGCACCCTATGGTCATGCTGCTCGCATTGTACGTGATATGCAGCGGCATGTATTCCCTGATCAACAATTTTGCTATGCTGTCCGGCGCAACAAAGACGGTGGGATCAGAAAAATCACCCGCTGGTGTTGTTATAGAGCACAAAATCCATCCGAATAGTTTTCATAAACCAAGTGCGCGTAGACCATTTAGAAATTGTCCCTGCACATACTCTCATAATAGATTTGTTTAGACTTAACTTTTTCCGAACTTATTTTAAAAACGATAGCGCAATCCACCCGAAAAATGAATGCCATTAAAACCAGCCTTGGTAAGCTTATGCTGATAAATCAGATCACTGTGCAGTGTAAGCTTTGGAGATACTTGCGAATGAATACCCAAACCCGTTTCTAAGGAAGATCCAAAGGAACCTAATTGGAAAGCATCTTTAAAATGCACAAATTGTTTTCCTCTAAAACTATGAGAAAGATGAAGCTTGCCATAAAAAGAAACGCTCCGTTCCTTTTCAGATGCCGCAAGCGTCTTAGTCAAACACCCGCCAATACGCATTCCCCATTGATCCAATTCTCCCATCTCAACATCAAATCCATCAATATCGTGTGCTTTATGAAACTGAAGTCGTTGATAAATAAGCTGAACCTGCGGATCAAAAACGAAACCTTGATCCCCTGTTGTAAAGACTCTACCAGCAGACAACAAAACGTTCAGAGGATTTCCTTTTAATGTTGCTGTCTTGCCCCGTACAAAAGTAAGAACATCACCTTCAAATAAACCATAGGATAAAAGACCATCTACATAAAAACCGGCGTTATTTTCTAGGTTACCATATGCTGTAAAGGACCATTTGTGAAACATATTTTTCTGACTGTGTTCAACATCCTGAGGTCGCAGAGAAAGTTTCCCGTAGGTTGCCATAATCCCAAAAGACGTTGTACTTTGTGCATTCTCAATTGTTTTGAGCAAAATATCTGTCTCTAGAGCATTATAATGAAGATTTCCTCCATAACCATATTCAAATGCGGAAAGATCTGAAATATAATGATAATTTCCACCATAACCATGAACAGATAAAGCAGAATTTCCTTTGACTTTTAAAAGTTCACTGGAAATAGATCGCATAACTTTTAACTGCTTGTTTTGGTTTTCAATATCCATCAATCCAACATGAAACAAAGCATTTGGTAAAAAAAGATAAGTTGGAACTTGTGGAACAACATCCCTTACCACTAGCTCAGAATCAGGTACTATAGACACATTGGGAGTAAGCTGAACGTATTTACTTTCAAGGCGAAAATCCCAAAAATCTCCATCGCCTTTTACTAATCTTTGAGAAGTCCTCGCTTGCCCAAGAGAAGAACTTGGACCATACGCATGGAGATAATATTGATAAGGCATACCTTCCAAGGCGATATAAGCATTACTCAACTGAAAAGAACCTTCTGCTGCTTTTCCAGAAACTTGAATAAGTGAAATGCTTTCAGCATTTTCATCGCTTACTGCCTCTCCTTGATTTTCTGTAATAAACTGCACATGGACTGTCGTTTTTCCAGCTACATCACCATGAATCAAAAGCCGATCAGTTTTTTGATTATTCAGTGATCCATCACCATTGAGATGCGTATTAAGGTAAATATGTGCATTCTCTTGCGCACTATAAGCTTCTTTTCCTCCCTTTCCAATATGAAGTGTTTGATATTCCTGTGATGTTGGGGAGGCAAAAGCAATAGCACTATCAGAAAGTTTTACAAATGAAATTGATGAAACTAAATTTGAGACTTGTTGATTCATTTCTTTGCTCTTTGTCACCAACCATTCTGATCCTCCTGTCAAATAAAGCTCAGCAATAGAATCATCAGCAACACGAGTACCCCCTGTAAGGGAAGAAGAATCCGCTAAAATTGCCACAGAAGACTCCTTCTCAGCTGTTAATAATAAATCACCGGAGATTCTTGTGCCTTCTGTTAAGCCAATATAACCACTCCCCTTATAACTATGAATAGCTGTACCAACTGGAACCTCAAAAGTCGTTTTTTTCAAAAAAACAAATCCTTGCTGAACTTCAGTGCCTTCTTTATTCATATCAAAGTGCATACCATAGTTGTTACCTGATACCGTAACTTTTGAATCTTCAATACTAACTCGCGAAACCGAAACATTTGCTTCTTGGTTCACAGTTGATTGTGCATTAATATCTAATCCGATCCACAAAGCACGAACACCGCTAGCAATAAGATTGCTATTCTTTAAAGAAATAGAACCATGCTGACTTACATTTAAAACGGCATAGGCAAAACCATCTTCTTTATTTTCATTTCCTTTATCCATCGCTTGTTGGCTTTTTGCAGTAATGGCAACACCCTCTAAAATTGCACTCCCCTTTATCCCTACATAAAGGGCTGCAGCATCCGTAACATCAATTGATCCCCCTTTCATCTTAATACCCGCATCAACACCACTAAACAGAGCTGCCTCTTGGCCGATGTCCTGACCTTCCACTTTAATTTCTGCGCTCGTTAAAAGAACAGATGCTCCCTGCTTTTCTGCATGAACACCTACCTGAGTAGCTTTAACCAATCCACGATTTACCTCAATCCTCCCACTCTCAGCTCTAAGACCCATTGAGACATCTTTCAAAGTTGAATCGCTCAAAACAACTTTTCCGCCCCGCGATGCAATGACACCATAAGTATCCTCTGCACCATCAACACCATTAATTTGTAAACGCACTGCCTGAATAACTGTATTTGGCTGCTGTGCTACTATGATAGCAGATGATACAAGTGAACCATCTTGCCCATTCTCTTGTTTAGGGGATTTGACAAACTGATATATTTTATCACTAATCATATGACTTGCACCATCACTGCATTTATAAGGTAATTTTCCTTCCTCACATGCAAGTGACACCGATGAACGAGAGTGCGCCTCGACATCTCTGTTTAATAAAAAAGGAAAAACAGCTGTTGCCAAAACGTACAAATGTAAGCGATTTTTAGAAAATTTCATTATCATTCTTCTTTAAACTCTCTTTTTCCCAGCAAAAATAAAAAATGCAGATAAAACGAGATACAACTTTAAATACGATGGGTGCAAAACAGATGAAGATTATTGATTGCATATCCAAATAATTTCAGTATAGATAGTTCGTTTTGTATTTTATGTAAAGCGAGAATGGAAAATAAAAATATAATTCATCCCTGCAACATTTTACAGAATTTTGATCCGAAACACTGCTGAAATTATAAAAGAAAACACTAAAAAACGATTTAGTAAGCTCATCTTTATTTAAGCTCATCTTTATTAAAGAAAGTGTTATTAACGAAAATTTTCAAGAACGTTAAATACTAAACTTTAGCCATATTTCTCAGAGAAACAAGAGAAGCTAAAATTAGAAAAATTCTTAAAAAGCATATTAATTATTTTATATAAACTACGAAAAAGATAAAATACATGAGAGACGTGACACCGAGCCTCTCTTTGTATCCACGAGAAAAGTCTAGAGAACACAATTATAATTGATGTATCAATCTACTTTTGATACAAAAACCATCAATATCTATAATGAAAATTTGGATCAATAAACAGAACCTTTGAATCAAAACACAGCTCCCCACCTTATCATAAGTGCTTCATCATTGGTTAACAAAGGGGCTAAGATTGTTTTTTAATATTGTAGTCTTCCCTTATCCAAAAATGAGGACATTAATCTTAAACAAACTACACGGTAAAAGGCCATTCACATAAAAATTACTTAATCTAAAACTTTGGATATTAAGAGAGAAATATAAGATAAAACGGGAACTATCTACCATTCTAAAATTAAGAGGTCATCAAAGAAAATATCTTACTAAAGTCAATTTTATTGATGACAAAACACTGTGATTTAGCAAAAATATTCCTTGTATCGAATAAGTTGCAATAAAAATAAAAGATGGGAATAGCTACACAGTTCAGAGCATTCATGATACCATTGCTGATTTTAGCTTAATGGACTTTATTTACGTTTTTTGTTAAGAGAGCCATTTTTTAGCTCTCTCCTCATTAGTCCTTTTTATCTGCCTATTTTTTAAGGATGAAACATCGGTGATGATCGTTTTTGTAAAGCTTTTTTTGTTGGCTTATATCTTCTTTCATTTTCAAAATGTGTTAGCAAAGCGCGCTCTTGTTTTGTTGCATTCGTCACACCAAAGGTCTCATTGTCCATAAACTGCTGATAGCCTGCTATCATAAGATTGGTTAGAAATGAATTGCTCCTTGGCGCTTGTGAAACATAAATCCCTTTGGAATCCTGTAACTTATATCGATATCCTGATTTGCTCATGCATTCATAAACTGATGCAAAATCACTCATACGTGAATCCATATCTTCAGAGGTAGAATAGATTGGCTTCCAGCCACATTTTGATAGGGCTTGTTGGATCGTCTTTTTATCTACACCTGGCTTCTCCCATAATGCTAACGTCGATGGGGGAGGCTGGTTAATACATCCAGCTGTGCTTAACAGAGATATACAGCTTAATAATTTTAAAGTTTTCTTCATTTTTTGATTCCTGAAGAGATTTGTACTCGATGAGATGGTCCATACAACTCTCGGCATTTTGGACTCCCACTCCCAAGACAACTATGAACACTGGGATAAGCCTTTATTAGCTTGAGTGTCTCTATCAATGCATTACTGCCAATAGGTATTTTTTCAAAAGTATAAGGATTTCCTCCAATCATTGTACCCACAAAGTCATATTTATGGTTCTCCAAGCCAACACTCTTTTGCTTACCATGACTCAATTTATCTAAAGTATTTGCCATATCTTGAGCGTTATAGGCTGGACCAAAAAGATTAATACTTGTATTGCCTGCTATGCTGTGAATACCACGCTTTTCAAAGTCATGCATTCCATTCCCTACTGTCATACTGCCCCGACTATAAGCATCAATATGCAATCCTTCATTACCATAGCGTTTTAATAAACTTTGTACCTTTTTTGTCGAATTGGTTAAACCAAAAAAGTTATTTTCCATAAACTTCTGATATCCTCCGACCATGAGCTCTGAGAGTGCAGAATCACTTTTGGGAAATACCACAAAATAGTGCGGATCATTCTTATTATCAGCAAACTGGACTGCATAACGGGCTGCAGCATCTGTTGAGGTAAAAAGACCATTGAAAGACACATGTACCTTACCATCAGAGCCAACTTGTAAATGTTCCTTTTCCTCAGACGTTAAATAATGATATTGAGGAAGCAATCGCCCCTTTTTATCTTGTGAAGAAATAATTCTTCCCTTTTCATCACGGTCAACCACAGCGATGGGATGCTCTTTGATGAACATGGTTTTATAAGCTTCATCACTGATTTTTAAACCCTCTTCCAACAATTGTGTTTTCATTTTCCGGTTTTCACGAGTTATATGTTTCAGCTTTACAATATCTAGCTGTTGTACACCCTGATGCGCTCCAGCCGTATTGCTGTTAAGAGAGGTATTTTTTTGTTCGGCATCTTGCTCCGTCAATGTTCTCAGTCCAGTTTCATCGGTTAGGATGATGGTACCATTACTGATAGCAGATTTTGTGTAGCTTTCCTTTGAATCCTGCTTTGTTGAATGATCTAAAATATTTTTGGCAATGTTTTTGACAACGCCATATTTTCCTTGATACATGGGACCACCCGCAATAATGCTGATCCCATCGCTGCTGGTTGTAGCATGGGTACTGTTGGCAATATCCTTGGTGGTGATAGTCTCTGTATTTAGGCTATTTTGGTCTGCTGGTGCACTGCTTTTAATAATCCCCCCGTTCAGTGTTGTTTTGCCTGTAACAGTGATATCAAAGCCTTTTTCACCCGTTTTGATTCCTGATTGTTCGACAACGCTCTCATAATCACTAGAGGATTTATCTTTTTGGAAAGAAACATTGGTTGTGGCTGTATCAACCTTTTCGCGAATGTTAAACCCAATAGTAATAGATTTCTGCTTACTGGAAGTATGACCAGTATCACAGCGGCTGGTAATAGTGAAATCTCCACCAATATTCCCTTTCACGCTCTTCTCAGCAATCAATTCTCCCTCTAGCGAGGTATTTGCCCCATTGGTAATATTGATATCGCCCTTGCTAACAATATGGCTATTCTTGTATTGAACCTCCACACTGGAATTCTTTCCTTGACTAAAAGAGATATTGCCTGTCCCCCCCATGCCACTGGGGTTATAATTGGTACCAACATTCACCGAAATGCTTTGCGAGTGCGTTTGTGTATTTTCTGTATTTTGTGCACTTTCAAACTTGATATTTTGATCCGCTTTCAAGGTGATATTTCCATTCTGCGTATCATTTCTGAGCTGATAAGCAGGTTTTGTATCAGCCATGACCTCTGTACCCACACCATGAATACTCCCTTTGTTGGATTCCATATTTACCGTACGCCCAGCTTCTATTTTATCTGTCACTGCAGTAGAGACTTGAGAAGATGCCTCCGACTTCTCAGACTGAAAACCAACTGTAAAACTGGAAGATGCAGACGCCGTATTGGCAAGAACATCTTTTGTTGAGAGACTTGATCCTCTTGTTGCGTTGCTACTTTCCCCCGTATTACCATTATAAAGTTTGAAGAAATTTTTGCCTTTATTATAGAGATCATAGGCTTTTTTTCCAGCAACAACACCATTGCTAACTTTATATTTTTCATCCTTATTTGTGAGGCGTTTTGTTGCATCACTCATGTCTTTTACCGTGTCAACAATACCAACATTGACAGAAGTGTTAATACTTGCAAAAGACTTTTCATGCACTTCATCTGAATGAGAGACATCATGACTTTCTAAGAGTTTAACATCATGACCAGCATAAATATTTACATCACGCTCTGCTAAAATATTTGCCGCTTGCACGCGTACATCGTGATCAGCGTTAATTTGCACATCCTTTCCCCCTATGAGATCAGACTGTACCGTAGAATTTTCTTCTTGATTCTTCTTGGCTTTTGCGTAAACAATACCTGAAGCGGAGTGGTTGTGTTTTTTGGTCACTTGAATGGCAAAACCGAAACTTTCTTCTTGAGAATTCGACGAACGGTTCTTACATCCATCCTTAACATTGACATCATGAGCAGCTGAAAGGCTGAGTTTTTCATGTGCTTTAAGGCTAGAACCTAGTATATGTACATTGGATTTTTCAGCAGCAATTTTTATATTGCCACCAGCATTCAGAGAAGATCCTTTATACTCAATAATTTCATCGTTTTGTGTTTTGGATTCTTTCCCTCCGATAAATATAAAATTAGAAACTGAACCTACACCAAAACCAGATTTATGCTCTTGTGAAGAATTACTATGATGTTCATTCATACCATCGATAGAAATACTCTCTCCTGTCACACTCATACCTTTTTCAGTGAATATTTGAGAGTCTGAAATTATTGTATCGCCTTGTGACTCAATTACAATGTCACCCTCTGCCCCAAAAGTAGACGAAACTGGTGTTTTATGCATTTCAGATTTATTTGAGCGCTTTTCATTTAAAAATGCTTTTTTTATCCATTTTTGTTGTTGATTAAACTTCTCTTCAGCCCCTTTTATGAAAATATTGCCACCAGATTTAAGAAGAATATTTCTTTCTACCTGATCTTTCGTTTCATCTGCTATATTAGTAATGAGGGTTGATTCAATAACGTGTGTATCTTTTCCAGATTCAAGAGCAATCCCTTCACCTGCAAATATATTTGAACCCATAACTTCACTCACTTCAACATTGTTATGAACTGATTTCCCACCACCAAAAAAACCACCCTTTGTGTAGTCTGATATCTTAAGATTTAAGCTACTTTCCGCATTGTTGATGAGAATGTCGTTGTTTGCTCTCATCTCCACCTTGCCATTAGCAGCAATGGAACTGGCCGTGAGTGTGAAATTATGCGGTTTCCCATCTTGTCCTGCAATAATAGTGAAATCCCCTTTGCTCTTAATAGATGCCCCAATAGAAGCTAATACATGCCTGTCGATTTGAGTGCTTTTACTCTGCAAATGGTATTCCACTTTATCAGCTTTTGCCGCTATATTCATTGCCCCTTGTGCAGCAAAAGACATATTGCCTTTAGCTGCTAAATTGGAAGCAAAAACGCTAATATCTCGACCTGATATGAAATTGATGTCTTTTCCAGCACTTAAATGAGAGCATTTATGCAATACAAAGCGTGATGTTTGACCAGGAATATGATGATTGATACTATTGCGTGTGGCATCTATCGAAATATTTCTCTCTGTTTTTAAATAAAGAGTATCGTGGGCATGAACATGAGAGCCTGCAACATTCAAATCTTTAGCAGCTAAAAATGCTATAGAGCCTCTAGAACTCACTTCTGATTGATGCTGTATAACGGAAACACTTTGTCCCATACGGTTTGTGTTAGTAGCAGATGCTACAGATAAAATGCCCTCTGCTGCTGAGAGTGCCAATGCCCCCTTTGTTTTGAGACGCACCCCTGACACTGTGATATCTTGTTTTGCAATGGCAACAGCATTGCCCCCAGCAGAAAGCGCATCTGTTTTTAACACTGTCTTGATGCTTTCTACATTAGTGTGCCCTGCTTTAAAACGAATGTTATCCGCAAGCATCACAATATCATCACCCGCAATGAAATGCCCCCCTTTACCTAAAAGTTCACCATCCTTGATGTGCAACTGATGTAATGTATGAACCATTCCTGAATTGATCATATTCTTGGCGGTAATATTTATATCCTTTCCTGTTACCAAAGCCCCAGAAGAAACAAAGCACGCTCTCTCTTTTTTGGGGATGTAAAGCACCGGTGCATAAACATTCATCCCCTTTGCTCTTTGGCACACATACATCACCATAGGGGTTTCTAAACCAGCCATTTTTTTTTCGCTCAAAGCCTTACCAAAGGGCAGATTGTGCGCTTTCGTATATTCTGCTCCTCTGTCAAGCAAGATTTTAACTTGTTCAATGGCATCCTTTCCAGGAATTAATGCTTCTTTGCCCAAACCTTGACCCACAAGATCACGCATTTGTTTTTCAATCAGTTGCTTTTCAAAATAAGCATCCCCTAAGAAAAAAAGCTCTTTGTCAGATTTGTACCCAATTTTGCTCAAGTAATAGGCTGCCCCATAAAATTTGTTGACATTAAGAAAGCCTAAGCGAGTTTTATAAAGGAAATTTTGTTTGGGCAAAGCGCTGCTAAGACTACTCAATTGAGATTTTGGCAAAGCCAAAGCGCTCTTATAAATAAAATCACCTGTATCACTCATATTGATATTCGGCATAAATAAAGCATCCACCGCCGTTAAACCTTTTAGTGCATCTAGTGAATTACTTCCAACTGACTTCGCTTCAAAATGGGCTCCTCCTGTAATGGAACCTTTTGCAGCTGTGTTGTTGAGTTGATCAACCGCCAAATTCAAAGTGCCTACCACTTGAATAAGACCAGAAATTGTATCGGTGACTTCTGAGCTAATATGGCGAAAGGTATCATTTGCAAGATCTGAAGCAGTATTGCGACTTCCATCAGCATTATAGGCATAACAATTATCCGTACCTGCCTTACAGCCCAGATAGATATTTTTATAAGTGCTTGCACCTAAATTTGTCAGAACACTGGCATGAATATTAGCATTTCTTGCCGCTTCTATAATGCTATAATGGTTCTCAATACTACCAGCGTTAATGATAAGATCGCCCGTAGATTGAATAATTCCTTGAACGATCGGCTTATGTAAAAACTTCTGTATGACAGTTTTATTTGTCATATAAGACCGGTCATTCCATATATACTTTTGCGTGCGATCTTTGTCATTTTCAGCCGCGATTTTCCACGTAAATGCCTTGTAGACCATACCATTGTTCAAAGTTACCTTGCCATAAGTTCTTTCTTTGCTATCCCAAAACTCTTTTTCCAAAACAAATTCTCTGTGCTCAAGAAAGGGAGTATCAATATATCCTTTGCTCCAGCGATCAGATGTTATTTTGTTCAATACATCCTCTTTATCGGGTAAATCGTATGTGTCTGGCTTTTTAAATGCAAAGATATAGCTTTCGATTTTTTCACTCATTTCAGGTGTGCTATCAGCTTCG
>NZ_HE997543.1:128320-139278 GCF_000312545.1 Bartonella senegalensis OS02 | reverse complement strand
TGTTAGCGGTCATTGTGATCAATATCGTTCTTTTTGATTATATCAGAAATTTTAAAAAGACGCTGTATGAGGGTGTGGAATGTTTCATTCAAAATTTTTTAAAAATCGTGAAATCTATGGACCGCTTTGTATCGGTTTTGATCCTAGTCATAAGGTTTTGCAATCATGGAATTTGAGCTGTGATTATAAAGGTCTCAAAGACTTTTGTGAGATCCTCTTAACAGCGGTTGTGGGTAATGTGGGTATTATAAAGCCGCAAGTCGCGTTTTTTGAATTGTATGGTGTGGAAGGTCTTCAAGTTCTCAAAGATCTTATTAGAAATGCACAGGAACAAGGTTTATTGGTGCTCGCTGATGCAAAAAGGGGGGATATTGGTTCTACTGTCGAAGCCTATGGTCAAGCTTGGCTCGGTTCAAGTAGCGCGTTTAAAGCGGATGCCATAACTGCTAATGCTTTTCTTGGTTTTGATGCTCTTATTCCTTTGATAAGAATTGCAGAAGAAACAGGAACAGCAGTTTTTGTGGTTGTGCAATCCTCTAATCCAGAGGGCAAACAAATTCGCAATGCGCGTATTGGTGATCAAACACTTTCTGTTCATTTGGCACAGCGTATTTGTGATTATAATAGCCAATCTTTAGGTGAGCCTCATTCTGTTGGACCCATCGGTGCTGTTATTGGAGCAACACTGGGGTGTGAAGCAAAAGAGACAATCGAACAATTAAAAAACAGCTTGTTTCTTATTCCGGGTATTGGTGCTCAGGGGGGAACAATACCACAACTGACAAAGCAGTTTCCTCAAAAGCTATGGCAAAATATGATTCCTTCTCTTTCAAGATCCATTACAGATGCTGGTCGAAACAGTGTTGATTTAAAAACGCGCATTAATGATTTTGCTACGCAAGCTAAAAGCATGCTTATGTGTTAAAGATTTTTGTATAGACGGTAAATTGGAGAAGCTCTTCTCAAGCTTATTGAAGGGTTACTTTTTTAAAGATTTCATTTTGCTTTAGCCAAAATCACCTGTTGATTTGTCTTTCAAGAAGCTTTTATGTGTCTTGCAGTTGAGACAAAGAGTGAGACAGATAAGGGATTTCTCTGCTGTTGCATTTTGTATGCTCAATAGGAGCAAGAGTACTGTGTATCTCTGTTTTGGTCATCTCTTTAAACGGGTATGCAACCCCATTTAGGAAGAATATAAAGTTGTAAAGGTGAAAAACAGTTCCCATCCTTTTACCATTCCTGTTAAGTTGGCTTTATAGCTTTCAAAAGCATCTTCGGCAATATTTTTAAAATCATCGAGATGACGTATTGCCTCACACTTTTGCTGTATCTCGTTCTTTAATGAGAGTACGGCTCTTAAAGCAAAAGAGAACGCGGTTTGGCAAACATCAAAGACAATCTGTCACTGTTGTTTCTACTGACTTGCCAATTCACAGGCTTATGTTAAAGAAACATTGGTTATAGTGCACTAAGACTATTTCATATTTCACGAAGGCATATGGGAACAGTACAGCCTAAAACCATCGAGTACTGCGCTCTTTATGCTTGTGCAAGAGCAATTTGACACCATCATTCTCTCGGGGTTAACTCCCAATGTTGCAGTAGCTACTGCCACTTGAGACGGTTTATGAGAGGCAATTTTATTCCTTTTTTAAAGTGTTTTTTACGTATATGCTAACCCTGTTTGTAATGTGCGAGGGAATGATTTTGTTTGATTGAGCATACACAGATTTAACAATGGAAAAATTTTACGATATTTGGGTTTCTCATTCACTATGAAAAACGTAATTTATCTTTATAAATCAATTTGTTGTACATTAGATATTGGGAGAAAAGATAAAATGCATGCAATAGTGCTTAGGGAGGAAGATAAGCGTTGGTGTTTGAGGAAGCGAAAAGAGAGTTTAGAGAAGAAGATATTTTGGAAAACATGTTTTAAGAGAAAAATTGCTTTGATGGAAAATAAATAGAGATAGCCTTGGGGAAGCATGGGGTTTGTGTTTGCAAAATAATTTGTTGATTTTTCTGTATAAAACATCAATATCAATACGATATTAGACAATTTAGTCTTGCATGTTTTTCTGTTGTGTGCACAGCTCACAGCTTGCATGCCAAGAAGGGGGGCGTATGCGAACTATAGCCTTTTAAAAGGTCGTTGGAAAAATTCGATGTTGCTTTCAGAGGATACGAATCTCTGCTTTCTTCTCATTGTTTATCCTATTATGTTATGCCGCAAAACACCGTCGTTTAAGGCGGTGATATAAACATAAGTATGGAATGCTATTAAGTCTTGAAAGTACAAGAAAAAATATTCCGAACATGGCTTGTTTGTAGAGCCTCTGAAATAAATCATCTTAAGTGGTCAGCAGTAGGAACCCACTAAGAGCAGTTGTTTTTTTTACAAACCAATGCTGGTAGGAAGTTGCGTCCTTGGTGACGGTGACTAGGACAAGGAGGAGGTCAAAAATGAATGTGGAAGACCTATACAGAGTCTGCTCCATTATAAGTCACTATATTGATTTATAATGATAATTTTCTGTTATTCATCTTAAGGTAAGCGTTTTGAAACGTGTAAGTTTTGCGCATTTGAAATCTGTTTATGGTGAAACAATCAAAATCATTCTCTTGCACGCCACAAATCGGATGGTGTGTGGGTATAAAATTTAAACAAGGATTTAAATTGCCTCTCATGAACCGTCTTAATGCAAGGGATGTCGTAGGCGACAAAAAGAATGATAGTGGTTGGTTTGCACCTTCATTTTACACATTTCATAACGCAAACTCTTTTATAGCTAATTATCCTAAAGGCGGTTGATCTTCCCTTTATAAAGCAAAAGCTGATGCGTGGTGCATTGAGGCATGTTGCCAAAACGCTCACGAGTGATAAAGTCATTGCAGCGTTTGTTTCTATAAGATAAGACACATATTATCTGTTTATCTGTGAACACAAATTGTTGTTAGAGAATCATATGTCATCGAAACAAGAAAAAACCAAAGCTCGTTTACCTCGTGGTTTTGTTGATCGCACAAGTGCACAATTATATGCAATTGAGACCATGATTGCTCAGATTCGTGAAGTTTATGAACTATACGGTTTTGAAGCGCTGGAAACACCGATTTTTGAATATACCGACGTGTTGGGCAAGTTTTTACCTGATGAGGATCGGCCAAATGCAGGGGTTTTTTCTCTACAAGATGACGATGAGCAATGGATGTCTTTGCGCTATGATCTGACCGCACCTCTTGCTCGTTATTTTTCAGAAAATTTTGAAACTTTGCCAAAACCCTATCGGAGTTATCGTCTTGGCTTTGTTTTTCGCAATGAAAAACCTGGACCAGGACGGTTTCGGCAATTTATGCAATTTGATGCTGATATTGTAGGAACGCCGACGGTTGCCGCAGATGCTGAAATTTGCATGATGGCAGCCGATAGTTTGCAAAAATTAGGATTTCAGCATTATGACTATGCCATTCGTTTGAATAATCGAAAAATTTTGGATGCTGTTTTGGAAAAAATTGGCTTGGCAGGAAGTGAAAAGGCTCAGAAGCGTTTAACCGTTCTAAGAGCAATGGATAAACTGGATAAGTTTGGTCTTGAAGATGTGCGTTTGCTCTTGGGAAAAGGGCGTTTGGATGAAAGTGGTGATTTTACAAAAGGTGCAGAGCTTAAGGACAAAGAGATTGATTGTATTCTTTCCTTGCTTACCGTAGAGGCTGAAACCGCAGAGGAGACATTTGACGCCCTTAGAAAAGTCGTTGATCAGAGTGAGCAGGGGCTTGAAGGGGTCCGCGAACTTGAAGAGATGCAGGCAATCTTTGCTGAAAATGGTACTCAAAACCGTATTAAAATTGATCCTTCAGTTGTGCGTGGATTAGAATATTATACGGGACCTGTTTTTGAGGCAGTATTACTTTTTGATGTTCTCAATGATGAGGGGCAAAAAGTTGTTTTTGGATCTGTTGGTGGAGGTGGGCGCTATGATGGGTTGGTGGCACGCTTTCGTGGTGAAAATATTCCAGCAACAGGTTTTTCAATCGGTGTTTCACGCTTGATAGCTGCTTTGCAAAATCTTGGAAAATTGCCTGTAAAAGAAAAGACTGGACCTGTTGTGGTGCTGATGATGGATAAAGAACCAGAAATTGTCGCATGCTATCAGAAAATGGTCATGCAGTTGCGTGGTGCTGGAATTCCTGCTGAACTCTATTTGGGGGCATCCGGGGTGAAGGCACAGATGAAATATGCTGATCGTCGTCAGGCGCCTTGTGTGGTGATCCAAGGTTCTCAAGAGCGCGAGAGTGGAACAATACAGATTAAGGATTTGGTTGAAGGAGCACGTTTGTCTCATGAAATTAAGGATAATCAAACATGGCGTGAAAGTAGACCAGCGCAAGTGACGGTGGATGAAGAGCAATTGGTCCAGACAGTACAAGATATTTTGGCAGCTCACAAACGGGAAGAGTAAACAGTTTTTAGAAACGAGATTGTCTCGAAGATCCTATGAATTATAGGTGCAATTTTCAAGATCTGCATTTTGCGTGTTTGGATGTATTTATGCGCGAGTTCAAGATCACGTTGTTTTTATAGCGCTTGCGGTATAAAATGGAAATTCTTTTAAGAGAAAACAAGGCTTTTTATTTTCCTAAAGCACGTGATTTTGCTGTTGTCTGTAAATGAATATCCAAACCTAACACAGCCATATCTTTGAGACAGAGATAAAAGGGGGCAGTGCTGTATGAGCAGTCCGTTTTTGTATGGCTCGGTATGAGTAAGGGTAATTCGTATTTTTGTTTGTATAATTTCTCAGACGGATACACAATGTGATTTTGGAAGAATATGAAGTTGTAAAGGTGAAAGCCAACTTCCATCTCTCTCGTTATTTTTTCATTCTGCTTTATGACTCTCAAAAGCATTCAAGGCACTGTCTTTTCAATAAATGGGGATTGGGCATAGCATCACGCTTTTATTTCTCACGTTTTTTTATAGGATCATTTCTTCTTCATGCAAAACAAAACACCATTGAGTTGCCAATTCACGCGTTTGTTTTAAAGAGATATCTATCGTTAGTGCACCCCCAAAGTCCATTTCATTAGGCTACCTGTGAAGGGTATAGCGGTGAAGCCATTGGGCACTACCCTCTTTACAGTTACGAAGGAGCAAGCTGGCACCCTCATTTTCTTTTCCAGCTCAAAATATTGCGATAACCTTTGCATTAAGACGGTTCGAGAGGCATTTTAAATCTTTGTGTTTAAGTTTTTATCCTCACGCGCCAACCCTGCTTGTGACATGCAAGCGAATGATTTTGATTGCTTCACCATACACAAATTTGAAAGGAGAGGATCTTACGTTATGGTATTCGGGTCTCTCATACGACAGACAGATCAAGGCATTACCTTACCACAGAAAACCGTAATAAAAACGCGCAACCTTCACAGGAGCAACGATCCCCAAAGCTATCAAATCACCAAATTCACCGGTTGCAGTATTGTAACCAAATGTATCTGTATTGTTTTCAAGCACTTTGCCAACGATTATCGCTGCTTCTTCACAGGCATTGCTTGTAATTTGGCGTAGCTAGGAGCTTGTAGGGTACAACGAACAATATTGATACAAGCCTCCTGATCAGGATTGCTTCCTTTAACAGTCAAAGCATTTGCTGCACGCAACCAATGCGGTTCCACCACCAGCAACAATGCCTCCTTCCACAACGGCACATGTTGTGTTTAAGGCATCATTAATTTAACCATTTCCTCCATTCCGCCCATTCCACCACCAAGCATTGGAGGCATTGGGGCTTCTTTCTTGGGAATTTCAGCAACCATTGCTCTTCAGCAATCCTTGCTTCTGTTGTGATAAGAAGGCTCGCCAATTGAGGCAGCATTCTGGAGAGCAGAACGCACAACCTTGACAAGAGCAACAATTCCCAAAGCTATCAAATCACCAAATTCACCGGTTGCAGTATTGTAACCAAATGTATCTGTATTGTTTTCAAGCACTTTGCCAACGATCATCGCTGCTTCTTCACAGGCATTGCTTGTAATTTGGCGTAGCTAGGAGCCTGTAGGGTACAACGAACAATATTGATACAAGCCTCCTGATCAGGATTGCTTCCTTTAACAGTCAAAGCATTTGCTGCACGCAACCAATGCAGTTCCACCACCAGCAACAATACCTTCTTCCACAACGGCACATGTTGTGTTTAAGGCATCATCAGTCCATCCATTCCGCCAACAGGCATTGGAAGTCTTAGGGCTTCTTTCTCTGGAATTTCAGCGCACATTACTCTTTAGCAACACTTACTTCTGTTGTGATGAGAAGGCTCGCCAATTGAGGCAGCATTCTGGAGAGCAGAACGCACAACCTTGACAGGAGCAACGATCCCCAAAGCTATCAAATCACCAAATTTACCAGTTGCGGTATTGTAACCAAAAAGACCGTAAGAAAATGGAGAAATACAACAAGAGACAGAAAAAATCTTAAAAAAAAACGGGCCAGAAGACCCGTTTTCTTTTACCTTTATGAAAGAGCTTAGAAATCCATTCCGCCCATTCCACCCATTCCGCCACCAGGCATTGGAGGCATTGGGGCTTCTTTCTTTGGAACTTCAGCAACCATTGCTTCTGTTGTGATGAGAAGGCTGGCAATTGAGGCAGCATTTTGGAGAGCAGAACGCACAACCTTCACAGGATCAACGATTCCCAAAGCTATCAAATCACCAAATTCACCGGTTGCGGTATTGTAACCAAATGTATCTGCATTGTTTTCAAGCACTTTGCCAACGATAATCGCTGCTTCTTCACCGGCATTGCTCGCGATTTGGCGTGCTGGTGCCTGTAGAGCACGACGAACAATATTGATACCAGCTTCCTGATCAGGATTGCTTCCTTTAACAGCCAAAGCATTTGCCGCACGCAACAATGCAGTTCCACCCCCAGCAACAATACCTTCTTCCACAGCAGCACGTGTTGCGTTCAAGGCATCATCAACACGATCTTTCTTTTCTTTCACTTCAACTTCTGTTGCACCACCAACACGGATAACAGCAACACCACCAGCGAGCTTAGCAAGTCTTTCTTGCAATTTTTCACGGTCATAGTCAGAAGTTGTTTCTTCGATCTGTACCTTGATCTGGTTGACACGGGCATTAATTTCGCTCTTTTGTCCAGCTCCATCAATAATCGTAGTATTTTCTTTAGAAATATTGACTTTCTTCGCACGACCAAGCATATCCAAAGTAACATTTTCTAACTTAATGCCAACATCTTCAGAAATAACCTGACCGGATGTCAAGATTGCAATATCTTCTAACATAGCTTTACGACGGTCACCAAATCCTGGAGCTTTCACAGCAGCAATTTTCAAACCACCACGCAACTTGTTGACAACGAGTGTTGCCAAAGCTTCACCTTCCACATCTTCGGCGATAATAAGAAGCGGTTTACCAGACTGCACAACAGCTTCAAGCACTGGAAGCAAGGATTGGAGATTAGAGAGTTTCTTTTCGTGAATGAGAATGTAAGGATCATCAAGATCAGCCACCATTTTCTCAGCATTGGTGACAAAGTAAGGGGAAAGATATCCGCGATCGAACTGCATTCCTTCAACGACTTCCAATTCCGTTTCAGCAGTTTTTGCTTCTTCAACGGTAATGACACCTTCATTGCCAACTTTTTCCATGGCATCAGCGATCATTTTGCCGATTTCAGCAGCACCATTAGCGGAAATAGTTCCTACTTGTGCAATTTCTGCTGAAGTTTGGATTTTCTTGGCTTTTTTGAAAAGATTTGCCACCACTTCATCAACAGCAGCATCAATTCCGCGCTTAAGATCCATTGGATTCATGCCTGCAGCAACGGCTTTTATACCTTCTTGGACGATAGCTTGTCCTAAAACAGTTGCTGTTGTTGTTCCATCACCAGCAATATCATTGGTTTTAGAAGCAACTTCACGCAACATTTGTGCACCCATATTTTCGAACTTATCTTCCAGTTCGATTTCTTTTGCAACGGATACACCATCTTTTGTGATGCGAGGTGCACCAAATGATTTATCAATTACCACATTGCGCCCTTTAGGGCCGAGTGTTACCTTAACAGCGTTAGCAAGGATATCAACGCCGCGCAACAAACGCTCACGCGCTTCACGGCCAAACTTGACTTCTTTAGCAGCCATTTAATTTCTCCTTGGAGTTATGTCCTAAATAGTAGAAAATGAAAAAAATTGAGAGATTGGATTAACCCAAAATTCCCATAATGTCAGATTCTTTCATGATTAAGAGGTCTTCCCCATTAATCTTCACTTCAGTTCCAGACCATTTTCCAAACAAGATACGGTCCCCTGTTTTTACTTCTAAAGGCACACGCTTTCCATTGTCATCGAGAGCACCATTGCCAACAGCAATAACTTCACCTTCTTGAGGTTTTTCTTTCGCTGTATCGGGAATGATAATCCCACCAGCAGTTTTATTTTCCGATTCAACCCGACGGACAACAACACGATCGTGAAGTGGGCGGAATTGTATGTTAGCCATATTTAAAATCCTTAAAATTTAATATACTGAATTAATCTTAAGTCTTTGTTAGCACTCTTAAAGATCGAGTGCTAGCAATAACTAGAATATAAAATTGCCACTTCTCAATGTCAAGGTTCTCTCTAAAATAATTTCTCTTAAAAGACTTCAAAGCCTTGCCTCCTTTTTCTATTTCGCGTTATCTAATTTCTTTTTATTAACTTCTGAACACAAAAGGATCTCACCATGGTTGAAACACGTCAGGAAACGGATAGCTTTGGGACGATTTCAGTTCGTCAAGACCGTTATTGGGGCGCACAAACTGAACGCTCACTGCATAATTTTAATATTGGCACAGAAAAACAACCCCTCACCATCATCTATGCCTTAAGCCTTATCAAAAAAGCAGCAGCAATTGTGAATATGGAAAAAGGCAAGCTCGCACAAAACATTGGGAAAGCCATTATTACGGCTGCCGATGAAGTGCTTGCGGGAACATTTGACACGCATTTTCCTCTTTCTGTTTGGCAAACAGGTTCTGGAACACAAAGCAATATGAATGTCAATGAAGTGATCGCCAATCATGCCAATATGCTTTTGGGAGGAAAATTGGGCAGCAAAACACCTGTACATCCCAATGATCACGTCAATATGAGCCAATCGTCAAACGATTCCTTTCCCACAGCGCTCCACATTGCCACCACTCTCCAGACACGCCAACACTTATTTCCCATTCTTGAAGCGCTTATTACCACTTTAAGAAAAAAAGAAGAAGAATTTGCCGATATCATCAAAATCGGACGCACCCATACTCAAGATGCTACCCCCTTAACATTAGCACAGGAATTTTCAGGCTATCGCGCTGCACTCGAAGCCAATCTTCAGCGCATTGAAAATGCGCTTTGTGATGTCCAAACTCTTGCTCAAGGAGGCACCGCTGTTGGAACAGGGCTCAATGCACCGCAAGGCTTTGACATAGCTTTTGCGCAAACAATCAGCACCCTTACCGGAATACCCTTTAAAACTGCTAGCAATAAATTTGAAGCCCTTGCCCATCATGGAGCGCTTGCCCATTTCCATGGCAGCTTGAATGCATTAGCAGCTGATTTGTTTAAAATTGCCAATGATATTCGGTTTTTGGGATCGGGTCCACGCTCAGGCTTGGGAGAACTTAGTCTGCCCGAAAATGAACCAGGATCTTCCATTATGCCAGGCAAGGTCAACCCTACACAGTGTGAAGCAATGACCATGGTTGCAACCCAAGTGTTTGGCAATCATACCAGTGTAACATTTGCCGCAAGCCAAGGGCATTTTGAGCTCAACGTTTATAAACCTGTTATTGGCTATAATGTTTTACAATCCATTACGCTTCTTGGAGATTGCATGCGCTCTTTTGATCTCCATTGCATTCAAGGATTACGGGCCAATCGCATCCACATCCACTCTCTCATGGAACGTTCTCTCATGCTGGTGACAGCGCTTGCGCCGGAAATTGGCTATGAAAAAGCAGCCGAAATTGCCAAAGCAGCGCATAAAAATGACACAACTTTGCGTATTGAAGCACTTAAAGCAGGAGTTTCTGCAGAGGATTATGACCGACTGGTTGATCCCAAAAAGATGATTGCGCCACAATAAAGAATAATCGCACCACCATAAACAATGAGATGCAAATCTTCTTGCAACAAACCTGTTTATAAAAACATCAGACCGCGAACAGTCTGATGTTTTTGTGTGTTGAGCAGCTGACACATCCTTTCCCGTCAAAATCCGTTACATGCCATCTCTTGCAAAGCGCTAAAGCTCCTAGCCCCAAAGACCCTCAACCTTAGATATATTTGCGCAGAAAATTTTGATCTTTCTCAGAATAGGGCATAAGAGTGCCTTTTCTTTTGAGCGCATTAAATCAAAATAAGAATTGATTTTTTAATAGCCTCGAATACAAAAATATTTTCTCATTTCAACCTCTCACATTCAAAATCCATGAAAATGATTCTCTTGCGCATCACAAGTAAGGTAAGCATATTGATAAAACCATTGAATGATAAAATCATTGAACGTGAGAAATAAAATGTCTTTCATAAGCCATCTCAATATAATATCCGTAACATTTTAAGCTGGCAAAAAGCATGATGCTGCTGGTTTATACCTTACACAAACAAAAAGTGATAGTCTTGGATAGATCTGAGAATATTCCTGCACCGAAACTATCATAAAATAAGCTGAGAAACAACAGGAGAGGGCACTTTAAAGCAAGTGCATGCATGAGAATGGTGTGCTATTTTTCATGAGGAGCACTTCCCCCTATTAAAAAACGCAATCAACAAAAATATGAAGCAATATGTGCCCTCTTATGCTTTTAAAAACTTTCATTTTGATCAGAGAGCAATTGTAAAATGGCTCTTTGTTTTACTAAAGTGAGAACCCTAAAGCTTTTTAAAAGCAGGTATTCTT
>NZ_HE997543.1:110673-127573 GCF_000312545.1 Bartonella senegalensis OS02 | reverse complement strand
GGATTTTTTTGCCAACGAATTTGTCAATGAAAATGTCATTATGAAGGTTTTTGGTTTGCATTTTCCCCCACCGGTTGCGAGCGCCCTCGCATTGGTATTCCGGGAGCTTGAAAGTACTGAACCTAAATCAGCTTTTTTTGCTTTTAGTGCTTAAAGCACCTGGACATAGCAAAATCTCCCGGAATCCCGGGATACCCACATTAGTGGGTTTATTTTCATGTTTAGGTTTCGGGCTTTCAAGACCCTCTTGGTCGTTGCGTATGCGACCAAAACGTCCTTTAATTCATAAAGTAATTTCAGGGGATTTACAATAAAAATTAAAACAGTTTTGCCTTTATGAGAGGCAGCGTGTTTTTTATTCAATCAAAAAGAATGAGAAAAACAGAGCCTGTGGAATTTTCAGGATAGCCTTACTCTTTCACGTATTAACTCTTACTTGCTAAAGCAAATAAAAGCATAAGGCAATGTACATTCTCCACTCTTTAAAAAGATCGTTCTCGATCCTTTTGAGGATTGTAAAATCGAGGAAAACCAAAAGTGTAAAAATAACCTACTTTGTTTTCATTTGTATTTAACGCTATAGCGTTATAAAGAGTATATTTGTCACATGCTCTTAAAAAATTAAAGAAATTTTCATGCATAAAAATAACAGGGCTTTATGCACGCACTAAAGCACTCAAAAGTAAGGAGTGGCGAGGATTATAACCGTAAGTGTAATTCTGAAAAAAAAGATCTATCCGCAAAAAACACCCCCCTGAAATAAAGGAATATCGACCTCCTCAAGAGAACTTTTTATACTTTTATGAAAACATCGCAGCCGCTCACACTCCCATTTTTATGACCAAAACAGAATAGTGTTTTTTTGAAAATCCGATTATGAGCGTTTATCTGCCAAGGAACAAAACTTTCAGACAATAAGGCTTAGAAACCGTCATCATGGAAAGAAAAAACAACCAACTGCAATAGCAAATGAAACTCCACCAGCAGGCACCATATACTCTTTACCAGCACTCAATGTCGTGAGAACTCTCAACATCCAATGTTGCGATAGCCCTTGATCCTTGAGACAATTCATAAGAAGCATTTTTACTCCTTTACTCCTTGCCTTTAATAGTTTTTACGCACACACGCCAGCCCCGCTTATGACGTGCAAGCAACTGTTTTTATTAGTTCAATCTGAGAGAGCTTATGATAAGAGAAGCTTACTGTATTCAAAACTCTGAATTAACGTGGAAAAAAGAAGATTTATCATTATAAATCAATTTCTTGTTACCAGAAAGAGACAAGATAAAACCGCTCGCTATGTGATAACATCAGGCTGTGTACGCCGCAAATGTTGTTTTATGTTTAACAATTGAAACGCCGCCTGTTGCACAGGTTGGAGAACTTTTTGTGGATCTTGATTGTGCCTACGAGGATCACCTTCAAACTGCTCAAAATAAAGGCGTAAGGTAGCACCTACCGTTCCCGTCCCCGATAAGCGGACCACCAGCCGCGCCCCATTTTTAAAAAAAATACGCACCCCCTGCCCAGTACTGATGCTCTGATCAACAGGATCTTGATAGGTAAAATCATCTGCTCTTTCGACAGAGAGTCCTGCAACTTCTCTTCCTGGTTTTGGTAAATACGTACGCAATGCATCAATGATTGCAGAAGCTTTACATGCTTCCACTTCTTCATAGTCATACCGTAAAGTGTAAAAACGCCCATAAGTGCGCCAATGCTGCTGCACAATTTGTGCCACAGTTTTTCCTGTCACCGCTAAAAGATTCAACCAAAATAATACAGCCCATAAACCATCTTTTTCGCGGATATGGTCAGACCCCGTTCCAAAGCTTTCCTCACCACAAAAGGTCACTTTTCCAGCATCCAAAAGCGTGCCAAAAAACTTCCACCCAGTTGGTGTTTCAAAAAAGTTTAATCCTTTTTTTTCAGCAACCAAATCAGCAGCACGCCCTGTTGGCATAGAGCGAGCAATTCCCACAATTCCCTGCCGATACCCTTTAATCAGATGGGCATGATCAGCCATAATCGCAAGGGAGTCAGAAGGTGTAACAAATTGTCCACGCCCAAGAATGAGATTACGATCTCCATCCCCATCAGAAGCAGCACCAAGATCAGGTCCTTGATCCGACATCAACAAATCATAAAGAGCCTTGGCATGAAGCAAATTGGGATCTGGATGACCTCCTCCAAAGTCTGGCAAAGGAATGCCATTAACCACCGTTCCTTCAGAAAATCCTAAGCATTTTTCAAAAATCTCCTGCGCATAAGGTCCCGTTACCGCATGCATTGCATCAAAACGCAAAGTGAGCCCTTTTGCAACAGCCTTGGCAATACAGTCAAAATCAAAAATCTCCTGCATCAAAGCAACATAATCAGAAACAGGATCAAGAATATCGACACGCATAGAACCTATAAAGGTTGTACCTTCTCTTTCTAAATCAATATCTGGAACCTCCATAATCCGATAAGAAGAAAGATATTGCGATGTTTTAAAAACAGCCTCACACAAAGAAGCCGGTGCAGGACCACCATTGGAAATATTGTATTTAATGCCACAATCTCCCTCAATCCCTCCAGGATTGTGACTTGCCGAGAGAATAATACCACCATAAGCATGAGTTTTGCGAATAAGATGTGAAACAGCTGGTGTGGAAAGGAGTCCCTCTTTTCCAACTTTAACACAAGCAACACCATGGGCAGCAGCCATTTTTAACACAATTTGAAGAAGGTTGCGGTTAAAATAGCGTCCATCTCCCCCAAGAATAAACACTTTTCCCTCAACAGACCCAATACTATTAAAAAGGGATTGAATAAAATTTTCAACATAATGGGGCTGTTGGAAAACCGACACTTTTTTGCGCAAACCAGACGTTCCAAGTTTTTGATCATCAAAAGCCTTAGTCAAAACTGTCCTGAGCGTCATGGAAGCACCTTCATCCTATTTTGCTCGATTTTAGAGTGAAGCTTCAGCAAAGTCGACTATTAATTCTACTTGACGCGAGAAGGAAATATTTGCAAACTTGTCAAAAAAGAGGACTCTTTAAGACCTCCTCTTCAATGTGTTTTTAAAGATGGAAAACCACTTTAAAAAAATTCCCATACAAAATACAGGAGCATAATTATGATAAGAAAAACAGTTCCCAATACCACTTTCCATACACGTGTACGCGATGAATCAATTGGTGGAGATAATCCTTACCGTTGGCAAGAGGTAAACAGCGATACGTACTTTAAAGGGAAACGGGTTATTCTTTTTTCTCTTCCTGGAGCATTTACCCCTACTTGCTCAACCTTTCAGCTTCCTGATTTTGAAAAACTCTATGATGAATTTAAAAAAGTCGGCATTGATGAAATTTATTGCCTTTCCGTCAATGATGCTTTTGTCATGAACGCTTGGGGAAAAGCACAAGATATTAAAAACGTAAAGTTAATTCCTGATGGCTCGGGTGAATTCACCCGCAAAATAGGTATGCTGGTTGCGAAAGATAATATTGGTTTTGGAATGCGCTCATGGCGCTATGCTGCTGTGATTAATGATGGTGTCATTGAACATTGGTTTGAAGAACAAGGTTTTTCAGACAATTGCACAACAGATCCTTATGAAGTCTCTTCACCACAAAATGTTTTAAAAACCCTAAAAGGATAATTGCCAACAAAAGACACGCATTTTCAACAAAACGTCACGGCACAAATTCTTTTGCGAAGGGATTTATGCCGTTTGTATTTTATGAATTATAAATTGCAAAACCTGCATGCATATGGACACCACAAAAGCACAGGATAGCCTATCAGAGCCTTCCTCCCCAATATCCGTCAAAGACAATACTTATCCTCATTGAAAACAAAACAATATCACTGCAAAAACTACTCCGTTATCATATGCTCCCAAAACCCCTATTGCTCCAAACATTATATTCTCTAAAGCCTCTAGACCAATGCAGCCCCATCAACAGATCAATTTTGCAGTGGTTTAATAACCTATTACCCTCCATTTTTTAAGATCTTTTACTCTAAAAATGACCACTAAAGCAGCAGCACATCCTAACTTTCTGTCGCAAATACTGCATCCATTTCTTCATCTTCATTAAGCTCAAAATCTTCATCACGTTCAGGAAGTACAAAAATATTCAGATTGATGTAATAACAATATCTTTTTTTTCCTTCGCTACAATTTTATAACGTTCTCATTTCTTGAGAGCTTCTTTAAAAGTTGCAAAATTAAGATATTGCGATTCTGCACTTGAAAAGTTGTAGGTCAAAAATTCATTGAGAATAGTGTAATCCAATACTCGCTGCTCAAATCATCAATGCACATTATCCTCATCTGATATTTTACCGATTTGCCACAACATAACAAAAATTTTCAGAGCAATAAATAACAGCCCCAAAATCATATGCCGATTATCGGATGCTTCTAAAAAAGTGATTTATGGAAGATCTGCAAATCTGAATTTTGAAGAAGAAAGTTCAAATGATTTCCAATATTCTAAGATTTTTTCAAGAATAAAAGGATTTCTTTCATGTAATACGATAAAGTTGTATTAGACCCTTGTATTCCCCCACTAATTTTTTGATTTTTTTTAAAAATAAATATTACTGCGGTACTATTATCATAGCAATTTACAATTTATCCAAATATTTTTCTATAAAAATTGTCTGATTTAAGTTATTGCGTGAAGCTTTAAAGAAAGTCTTCTAGAATAAAACGCTCTCACTTTCTTTCAGCTTTTGCGTATGCTTAATTTTGCGCTCACCACCAGAAAGAACAAAGAATTTTATGCCATTAGATAAGAATTCAAAGACTAAAATAATATAAACTGTCAAGAGTATTATCAATTATTGACCATCGTTTTTTTTGAACGTGCTTACCTAAACATTGCAAATTTCTCTCATCTTTTGGTTGACTAAGATGCTCTCATCACACCTTCAAAAAGATTCATTTTAAGCGAAAGACACAGCAATGCCTGCAATTCCTGGTGGCAAAATGGAGGAAATGGTTAAAGTAATGATGCCTTAAACACAACACGTGCCGCTGTGGAAGGAGGCATTGTTGGCTAGGGAAGAACCGCATTGTTGCGTTCCTCAAATGCTTTGACGGTTAAAGGAAGAACCCTAATCAGGAGGATTGTATCAATATTGTGCGTCGTACCCTATAGGCTTCTAGCTATGCCAAATTGCGAGCAATGCCGGTGAAGAAGCAGCAATCATCGTTGGCAAAGTGCTTGAAAACAATACAGATACATTTGCTTACAATACCGCAACCAGTGAATTTAGTGATTTGATAGCTTTGAGAATCGTTGATCCTATAAAGGTTGCGCGTTTTTATTACGGTTTTCTAGGTTTTCTGTGGTAAGAAATGCCTTAATCTGTCTGTTGTATGAGAAACCCGAATACCATAACGTAAGATCCTCTCCTTTCAAATTTGTGTATGGTGAAGCAATCAAAATCATTCGCTTGCATGTCACAAGCAGGGTTGGCGCGTGAGGATAAAAACTTAAAGACAAGGATTTAAAATGCCTCTTGAACTGTCTTAATGCAAAGGTTGTCGCAATATTTTGAGCTGGAAAAGAAAATGAGAATGCCAGCTTGCCTCCTTCATAAATGTAAAGAGGGTAGTGCCCAGTAGCTTTACCACTATAGCCTTCACCTTCATAGGCTCTTCACGGGGAGCGTCGTGAAATGGGCTTGAGTGTCTTGAGAGATGTTTCTTTAAAACAAGCGCGTGGATTGGCAACCCAATGGCGTTCTGTTTTGCATGAGGGGTGTGATCTTATGAAAGAACGTGAGAAACAAAAGCATTGAGGCCACGCGCAATCCCTCTTCTTTAAAAGTTCTTGCCTTGGATGTTTTTGAAAGTCGTAAAGCAGAATGAAAAAATGACGAGAGAGATAGAAGTTGGTTTGCACCCTTAAAACTGCATATTCTTCCAAAATTAGATTGTACATCCGTTTGAGAAATTACACAAACAGAGATATGCAATAGCTTTGCTTCTCTTTGGTATACAAAAGCTGACTGCTCATACAGTACTGAACCGTTTTAATCTCTGTCTCAAAGATGTGTCGTCATTGTGTTGTGAGTTCTTGCTTTTCTCTTAATGTTTTTTTTGCTCAATTCAGTGTTTTTATAAAAAGCACTTTTCTTTGAAAATGTTCTGTAGTGGTATTTTGTAAATTTTGTTTTCGTTTATTGGTGGTATGTTTAATTCTTCAGAATTCTAGGATAAAATGCTGTGTTTGTTGACTGTTTTGTTTTAGCAATGGACAGTAAGCACTTCTTACTCTATGAAAGCTTAGAGGAATGATTTTGCCTGAACAAAAGGGAGAATGTATGAACCAGTACCCTAAATGCCCAAACTGTGGTGGTCTTTATACTTATGAAGAGGGTGAAAATTTTGTCTGTCCTGAATGCGCACATGAGTGGCCACAAAAGGACGAGAATTCTTCTGTTTCCAACATCGTTTATGATGCCAATGGTCAAATCTTGGCGAACGGGGATAGTATTATGGTGATCAAAGACCTTAAAGTAAAAGGTGCTGCATCCGTTCTCAAGAGTGGTACAAAGGTGAAGAATATTCGCCTCGTGGATGGGGATCATAATATTGATTGCAAAATCTCTGGAATGGGTCAAATAGGCTTAAAGTCGGAATTCGTGAAAAAAATTTAATTGCTTACAATGTGTGAAACTTTGCCTGTTTGGTAAAATGCAAATGTGCAATTGAGGAAACTCTTGCATGCGAAATTTGTTTCTATTCTCTTTAAAGCGCTCATCCATGGTGTTTTTTGGCAGTGATGAGATTTATCAGAGACTGATCTGTGCGTAAGCCGATACCCTCATTTTCTTTGCCAGCCCCCAATGTTGCTACAACCTTTGGCATTTGAGACGGTTATAGGCATTTTTAATCTTTTCTTTAAGTATTTATATCCACACGCAAGCCCCGCTCGTGATATGCCAAGCAAATAGTTTTATTTTGCTTCAACAGAAATAGGTTTGCAATGAAAGAATCTTACAATATTCAGGGCTTTTCATTCAACAGCTAAAGAATGAATGATCTTTATATAAATTAACGTGATGCGGTTATTATGTTCAATGTTTTGGTGTGTTGGTCATCGATAGCAAGGTGAGCGAAAGCTGTTATGGCGTTGGTGTTTTCACACTATTGTATCAGATCCCATTTGTTTATTGTGGCATGGCTTCAACACCTACAACCTCTGGAATAAAATGACGTAACAGATTTTCAAT
This sequence comes from Bartonella senegalensis OS02, assembly GCF_000312545.1. GTDB lineage: Bacteria > Pseudomonadota > Alphaproteobacteria > Rhizobiales > Rhizobiaceae > Bartonella > Bartonella senegalensis. The sequence goes on along the minus strand of NZ_HE997543.1, from coordinate 120,328 downwards.
ACCATGTTTTAGCGTTGCGGTTGAAGAGGGGCATCCTGCGCAAGCTCCACGCATATTCAGGTAAACAATACCGTTTTCAAATCCACGAAAAGTAATATCTCCACCATCATTGGCAACAGCTGGACGGATACGTGTTTCAAGCAGCTCTTTAATTGTTAAGACGATATCGGCGTCTTTTTCGTTATAAAATTCTTCATTAAGGGCATGCGTTTGCGCTTGTCTTGTGGCATTGTTGTTGATCACTGGGTCACCAGACAGAAAATGTTCCATAATGGTACCTAAAATGGCTGGTTTGAGATGTTGCCACTCTCCCTCTTTTTTGCTCACGGTAATAAAATCGTAGCCTAAAAAAACACCATTAACATTTGGAATATTAAAGAGTCTTGCCGCTAAAGGAGAATGTTTAGTAGCTTCTTCACTATCGCGAAACTCTAACATACCTTCGGAAAGCACCACACGACCTGGCAGAAACTTCAGTGTTGCAGGATTTGGTGTGGTTTCAGTTTGAATAAACATAGATTCTCCTTTTCATAGGACGGATCAGGATGGTTATTGAGTGAAGAATACCCTATTTTAGGCAATCCTTTCAATATCCTCATCGGAAAGATTACTTGGAATAACGGTAACAGGGATTGAAAAAGCCGTTCCCCGATTGCCAATTAATTGCACAAGCGGTCCTGGTCCTTCTGTATGCCCACTGGCTGCTAAAACAATAAGTGTGATTTGCTTATCTTCGTCGATCAATTTGGAAATCTCATCAATTTTTTTGCCCTCACGCACAATGATTTGTGTTGCAAGGGAATGTGTAGTGCGTACATCCTTGGCAATTTCTCCTAACACTTTATGGGCAGTTTGCGTTGCTTCCGTTCGCATAACATTGTTGACACCCAAAAAATGTTGAAATTCTACACTATCAACAACACAGAATAATACCAATGTTCGTTGCGTATTTTGGGCATGCTGTGCCGCAAAAGCAACGGCACGTCGACATTCTGGTGTTTCATCGATAATGACTAAAATTTTCCGTTTGTGATCTTTTTTCACTTTGTTTTGCTTAGAAACCATGAGGTTTTCTCTATTTTTGCAGACAAATTTTTGACTCTTACAGCTTCAGTTTGATTGTTTCATATATCATGCAAAAATCCAACAATTTCACGGACTTTTTTCATGTTTTTTTCTGCCAGTGCACTGGCACGTTGTGCTCCATCGCGTAAAACAGAGTCAATATATCCACTTTCTTGATGCAGTCGACGCAGTTCTCGTGTGATTGGTGCAAGCTTCTCGACAGCAAGGTCAGCTAAAGCTGTTTTAAAAAGCGAAAATTGTTGCCCAGAAAACTCTAAAAGAGCCTGTTCTTTGCTTATTTGCGCAAAGGCAGCATAAATACCAAGCAGGTTATCAATCTCAGGGCGCCCTTCTAAGGCTGTAAGCGTCTCGGGAAGAGGAGCAGAGTCTGTTTTTGCTTTGCGTATTTTTTTTGCGATAAGATCAGCATCATCTGTTAAATTAATGCGCGAAAAATCAGAAGGATCCGATTTTGACATTTTTTTTGTACCATCGCGCAACGACATAATGCGCATAGCTGTTTCTCCTATCAGCGCCTCTGGTAGCGGGAAAAAAACTTGTTTTTTTTCCTCACCCATTTGCATTGTAACACCAAAGTTTAAATCTGCAATTTGGCAAGCATAATCATTGTTAAATTTTTGAGCAATATCGCGGGTGAGTTCAACATGCTGTTTTTGATCTTCGCCTACCGGAACATGGGTGGCACGGTAGAGTAAAATATCGGCAGCCATCAGACTTGGATAAGCAAAAAGCCCAAGGGAGGCTTTTTCACGATCTTTGCCTGCTTTATCTTTAAACTGTGTCATGCGCTGGAGCCAACCAATGCGGGCGGTACAATTTAAAATCCACGCGAGTTCGGCATGTTGAAAAACTTGAGATTGGTTGAAAATAATCTGTTTTTGTGGATCAATACCAGCGGCTAAAAAGGCTGCTGTAACTGCTTTGGTAGATTCACGCAAGGCACGTGGATCCGGGTTAATGGTGAGGGCATGCATATCAACAACGCAGTACAGACAATTATAAGACGTTTGCAGTTCAACCCAATGCTTGATGGCTCCAAGATAATTGCCAAGATGTAAATGACCACTCGGTTGCACGCCAGAAAAGACAAGGGGTGTGAAAGTGTCCATAGGAATGTTCTTTCTTCAGTAAAGTTATTCGTTTTATGTCTTTTTGACAAAGCCTTTTGCTGAACGCAAGACAAAATATTATAGGCGCTTTTTAAAGTTTTTAAGGGTAAGGATAAAGGACCGGGTGTCCAGTAAAAAATAGGCGATACAGTATAACAAGAGTATCATAAGCATGATACCTGCCAAGGTGAGAGCACGCAAGAAAAAGGATGCTTGTGAGGATAAGGGAAAAGATAAAAAGTCAGTCACATCAAAGAGGTAATAGAGGGCTATCACATTTAAAAGAGTCGTGATCATCAGACATATCGTTCGTTTTATCAGTTGGGTGTCATATTTCCAATAACCCCGTTTAATGAGGATAGCCCAAAGCAACAGTGCGTTCACCCATCCAGAGGTGATTTCAGCAATGACAATGCCCCGTGCTGACAAAATTGGAAATAATATTAAGGCAAGGCTGATATTGATGAAAACGCAAATGCCTGTGATAATCATCGGTGTTTTCGTATCTTCATGGGCAAAGAAATTAGGAATAAAGACCTTTATCAGAACAAAAGCCGGGAGTCCTAGCCCATAAAGTTTCAGCAATTGGGCAACATAGTGTGTTGATTCACTGGTAAATTGTCCACGTTCAAAAAGTAAACTGACAATGGGAGCGGAGAGCATCAAAAATGCTACAGATGCAGGGAGTGTTAGCAATAGGGTCAATTCAATAGAGCGATTTTGCAAATTATGGGTTTCTCTGTGGTTTTTACTGCGAAGGGCTCTTGTTAATTCTGGTAAAAGGACGGTCGCAACGGCAATTGCTATCACTCCTAGGGGCAATTGATAAAGACGATCGGCATACATTAAAGAGGATACGGCACCTGATTGACTAGAGGCAATGTTGGTATTGATTAACAAATTGATTTGCGTAATCCCTCCTGTGATAGCAGCAGGGAATGCTAGCGTTAAAAGTTTACGAACATTGGGACTAAAACGAGGACGGCGGAGAAAAATTTTCATTCCACTTTGACGCAATGCAACCGCGATCAAGGTGAGTTGGAGAAGTCCTGCGGCTAACACACCCCAAGAAAGATGCAAGCCAATATGCCAAGCGTCAAGCTGATAGATCCAAGCGTAGGCGAGAACGCTAATCAAAATAATATTTAAAAAGAGGGGGGCTATGGCTGCGATAAAATAGCGCCGTAAAGCATTGAGCATGCCCCCCATCATGGCTGCTAAAGACATGCATGTTAAATAGGGAAACATGATTGCGGTAAAATGAATCGTGGCGTTGAATTTTGTGGTATCCTCTACAAAACCTGGTGCGATAATGGTGCGTACCAGAAAAGGCATGCTGAGTTCCATGGCGATGGTTAAAAGGAGCAGCAGTGAAAAGAGAACGCCAAATACCTCTTCGGCAAATTTGCACGCAGTCTCTTGACCATCCTCAGTGATTTTTTTGGCAAAAAGAGGAACAAAAGCCGCATTAAAGGCTCCTTCAGCAAAAAAACGGCGGAATGTATTGGGAAAACGAAAAGCAGCGTTAAAGGCATCGGAAACAGGGCCGGTTCCTAGAGCTGCTGCCATCAGCATTTCACGTATAAAGCCAAAAATACGGCTCATCAGAGTTCCAGAAGCAACAGTTGCAAATTTTTTAATCAGGATCATAAAAATTACATCGGGTTTATCATAAAAAAAGCGGTAATGAAAAAATCAATAAAATCATTTGAGATTGTAAAAATTTGATTAGCATGCCAATACAATCCTACATTTTTAAAGCGGTTTTACGATGGTGTTTAGCTTTCTGTCAACAAGAGGGACTTTATACTTTTTAAGCTGTATTTGTTATTGCTCTCTTAATATTTTGTATTGCTTCCATAAAACAATCCCTATTCTTTTTTTACTGGAGAGATAGAGCAGTGTTATTAATGGAAAAGAGCTATAGGAAATGGGGTGGATGCTGGCTTATCTTATCTTCGTTTTATGAATTGTGTCTCGTATTTCCAATAACCATGTTTAATGAGAATAGCCAACAGTGCATTTCATGTAAGTCTTTTTATGTTTTGGCTCTGTTTCATTTTTGGGGCAGAGGATAGGTATGAGGCTTCGTGCTTTTTATGCTCTGTTGCTGGAAAGAATTGGGTTTCACAGTTCTATGACAAGGATTAATCGGAAGTAACAGCGAAAAGAGAATTGCCAAACATGTGTTCTTTTTATCCTTCAGCTCTCCTAAAATGAGAAATATAGCTTCGAAGGATATTCAATAACCTAAAACACTTCACTGTGCCAATGAATAAAGTATAAAACACTGATTTATAACAATAAATCAGTGTTTTGCATGTTGAATTAATCCTCCGAATATTATACTGTAAAATTTTTTCATTGCAAATCTGTTGATGTTGAATCAAAAAAACTATTTCTTTGCTCGTCATAGGTAGTGCTGGTGTGTGGGTAAAAATGAGTAAAGACAAGTGAGTCAAAATACCTCTCATGAATCTTCTCAATACAAAGCCTGTCGCAACATTTTGAGTTGGCAAAGAGTATGATGGTGCTGGCTTGCTCCTTCAGCTAAGTGTAAAGATGGTGGAATGGTTTATCGTTATACTATTCATGGGCGCCCTCTTGAAATAGGTTTGTGCGAGCATTGAGAAATTTTTCTTTAAAGAAAGCGCATGAATTGGCAACACAATGGTGTTTCTGTTTTACATGAGAAGAATGACCTTACTAAAGAGAGCGTACCTCTGTGGAGTATGGGGTTCTATGATGTAGTTTATACAGCCTTTGTAAAGAGGCTTTTCGTTTTCATCTATGAGGCTATAATTTTACAGCAGAAAAAATGAGAGACTTGCTGTTTTTCAAAAGCTTTATTTCGTTTACGAAAATCTTAATATCACAATCGTATTTTATGAAATAACACAAAGAACGCGTGGAATTTGTCAGCCTTGCATTGCCTCCAAGAGGGAGCTTCTAAAAGCACAGCTACACTATACGCATCCTTTCAGGGAAAGCAAAGAACGTACACAACAGATGTTTTTTGAAAAACTTGAGAAAGTTGCAAGTCTATAAGCGAGATTTTTCTCTGTAACAAGCTGGTACTACCATTTTCTTTGCCAGTTCAAAATGTTGCGAAAGCTTTTGTATTTGCATTGAAACGATTCATAAGAGGCATTTTTATCTTTTTCTGTAGAGTTTTTACACACAGGCTCGCCCTGCTTATGACAGGCAGTAAATGATTTTCATTACTTTACTATGAGAAGGGTTGTGATGAGAAAATATTCCTGTATGTGGGGTTATGATGCAAGTTGAAAATGATGATTTATGTTTATCAATCAACCTGTTGAATGAAAAAACGCATAAGCTTTGGTTCTTAAACAACTCACGTGAGAGGTTTAACGACATGCTTGATTAATAATCAAAATGGTTTGTTTTGTCCTTCTTAGGTGGTTTTCAAATTATAATGTTATGGTGAAGATATTTTTTTGCAAAAGAGGTGCGTTGTCCTTAATGATTTTCTATGGAGCTTCAATTTCTTTTTGAGATGCTTGGATTGATGGATTGTTTTTCATTCTTCCAACAATATACTCTTTCAAGGAAGATACTGTTTTTCTTTTGCAATAAACGTTTTTTGCAAGTCTTAAGCTATTGGCGTTGTAAAATGGTATCATTCATTTTCAATGTCCTTACTTCTGTGATTGTGGTGCGGAATCTTTTTATTTTCTCTCATGAAAGTACCATGAATATTGATCATGAAGCTGTTTCATTCACTGCTTAGAGCGTTTCTTTCGCTTGTGTTTCTATAGAAGTCAGCAAAGCTTTCTCCCCTTTTTAGTTGCTATAAGATGATTATTATGATCAGAGCCAATATTTTATCACATGGCTCATGAATTCTTCTAAAAGGGGCGCTTTTTTTGATTTTCTGGATTGAAGATATCCGCAAACGGATCTTTCATTGCTTTTGAAGCTTCCCCCCCCCGCGGTGATGCAAGATTGGCAAGTTCTATGCGTTCTTTTTTTACAAGAGAATAATCTTGTTGGTGGAGTGCATTTTGTGCCTCAGTTTTGCAAAAAAACATCTGTTGTATGCGTTATTGGCTTTTTCTGAAAGGAAGCCGTATAGTGTAGTTATGTTACCATTTCAGGGGTATTTTTAATAGATAGTGGGTGGAAGCCTTTTAAAGTTATTTTCTTGAAAAGTGTTCGCTCTCAATTTTCAAACTTCTTTTGCCTCTTTTTCCTCGCGGTAAAAGAAACAAAAGCTTTTATTATCTCTAAAATATAGGTGATACTATTTTCTTGAAAGGTAAAGGGTTTCTCGGGTATATTTTAGCGCATTTAAAAGTATTTTTAAGAAAGCTATGATCATGTACTAAGTCAGAAAGATGCAGATGTTACCATGTTACCTTTTATGATGCTGCTGGTTGGCAGAGATTAAGAGTTGCTGTTGTTCTCTTATGGGCATAATGCACGTTTAATTTCTCATAGCTCTTTAATCTCTATTTATTTTTAAATCTGATATGATTGGGATCAATGAAATTAAGCGGTGATATATTTTTCTCGGACTTTATTAGGTGAGAGAAGCAATTTTGCACTTGCAAGATGTTCGAGTATCCAATTTCTCCGCTGTAATAGGCTGCACTATTTGAAGTGTTCTATCGCTTTTTCTCAGTTTTGTTGTTCCATTTTATTATTCCTTGAGGTCAAATGATGGGGGATGTGTTGTTCAATATTTGTTGTAACACCATACACCCTTCCTTAGCGCCATCTCTGGAGAAAATGATTGGCACCAAGGGATTAGAAAAAGGAGTGAGATGAAAAACTCAAGCGGATGCCCATTTAGCTGGCAAAGGCCATTGTTTTTGTTGTTTCCACTTTTCCTGGTCGAATGTTTGGTCGTTGGGGTTGTTCTTGCCTAGAATCTTCCATTCCCTTCTTATGCACGGTTCCTGTTGCAGCTTTAAGTTGGTGAGCAGGTTGTGATAAGGTTTGGCGGTTTTGCATATCGTGAGGTTGTCTACGAGAAGGCAGTTCTTGGCGGTTTTGTTGTGCTTGATGGGTTTGTACAATCTCTTCTCTTACCTTTTTTACCGTATCTGCATATGCTTCAATGGCGTTACAGAGGAAAGAGAGACCTGCTTCAGCTTCTTTACGTGCACTGTTTTTTATGCCAAGCACTTGATTGCCGGCAAGCTTATGAAAAGAATGAGGAGTGTTTGCCACTTGCCATGAAAGCTCTTCTCCAATGGCGGGAATTTTTTGCACATCTTCAACTCTGTACTGCAAAACATGCGCCTTGCCAAAAACAATTTGGCACCAATGTCGGATTTCTGCTTCACCATATTGAACCGATGGATTTTTTTGAACTCTTCTGGTAATTTCCTCATTTGAGAGAGATGCTTTTTCCTGTTGAGTATGATGTAACCTTTGCAGGGTATCAGTTCTTTGTGCTCCTTCTTGTTGAGGACGGTGAGAGTGAGGAAAATGCTCAATGCTCTCTTGTGCTTGTTGTACAGCACATGTATACCCCTGAATGGCAGCACATAGAGATGATAAGCCATCTTCGGCATTTTTGCGCGCACCTGTTTTTACACTAAGCATTTTATGACCTGCAAGAGGATGAATAGATGTAGGCTTTTCTGTAACCTCTCGTGCGATCTGTTCTCCCATATTGGGATTTTTTTGAATCTCTTCAATTTTTTCTTGCAAAATAGCCGGATGTCCATAAACGATTCCGCACCAGTGTTGAATTTCTTTCTGATATGCTTCGACCAAGAGGTTTTGTTGCATCATTGTAGCAAATTGCTTTTTCAGGCGTGGTGGTTTTTGTGGAGGAGCAGTTGGGGTATGGAGGGTTTGTTCTGCTTGCTCTTGTTTTGCCAGTCTATCTCTCAGGCGCGGTGGTTTTGGAGGAGCAGTTGGGGCATGGAGGGTTTGTTCTGCTTGCTCCTGTTTTGCCAGTCTGTCTCTCATACGCGGTGGTTTTTGTGGAGGAGCAGTTGGGGTATGGAGGGTTTGTTTTGCTTGTTCTTTTTCCGCTAATCTGTCTCTCATACGCGGTGGTTTTTGTCGCTCTCTTGTGGAGGGAGATTCCGAAGAGGACGCTCCTGTGATAAGTTTTTCATAACGGCTTCTTAGTTCTTTTACCGAAGGAGGGGCAGAAGGGGCTGGTTGGTTTTTTTTCATAAACGTTTCCTTTCAAGATTTTATCCTATTTGTTTTAAAAAAACTCTTTGATGCATTCTCACCTCCTTTATGTTTTGAGAGCTTTTTCTTTCGGGGCGGATATTCATTTGCATCATTGCAAAAGGTTTTGCGTTTTTTTCATGAATCATAATCACTCTTTGTAGTTTGTTATTTTTATGCAGTAAGGGCACATGACGATGAGGAGGTGTTACATGCTGCCCAATATTGCTTGGGGAGTTTTTTATAAAATGATCAGCACCAAAAGATGAGACGATCAGATGAAAGTTAAGGTAGCTTTAGAGGGTCATCGCCATTCTTTTGGGTTTCTCAACTTCGCGTGGTCGAACATCGGGTGGTTTGTGTTGTGCTTGCTTGGAGGTTTTCAAAGCCTCATGACGCGGGATTCCTGTTGAGTGCTCAAGCAGTTTTTGCGGTTTGGATAAGGTTTGTTTTTTTTGTAATTGTTCAGCTGGTTCAGCAGAGAGTTCTTGACGGCTTTGTTGTGCTTGATGTTCTTGTACAATATTCTCTCTTGCTTGTTTTACAGCTTCTGCGTAACCTTCAATGGCGCTACAAAGGGAGGGAAGACCTGCTTCCGCTTTTTTGCGTGCATCATTTTTTATGCCAAGGACTTTTTTTCCGGCAAACGGAGAAAAAAAACTAGGATTGCTTGCAACTTGCCATGCAAGCTCTTCTCCTATTTCAGGAACTTTTTGCATGTCTTCAACTCTGTACTGCAAAATATGCGCGTCACCAAAAACAATTCCGCACCAATATTGGATTTCTGCTTGACCATATAGAACTGATGGTTCTTTTCGAACTCTTTCGGCAATTTCCTGACTTGAGAGAGGTGCTCTCTCTTGTTCAAATTCAATTCTTTGCGGACTCTGTGTTGGTTGTTCGTCGCCGGTATGCTCCGCCTGCGGAGCAGGCAAAGGGTTCTGTTGTATGTATTTTAAAGTGTACACATAACCATCAATGGCCTCACGCAGAGCTGGGCAATTTTCTTCCGCTGCTTTGCGTGCCTTCGTTTTCACGCCAAGCACTTTTTTACCAGCAAGTTTAGAAATAGACTTCGGATGTTCTAAGACCTCCCATGAAAGCTGTTCTCCCAGAGCGGGGTTTCCTTCAACTTCTTCTATTCTTCTCTGCAAAATATTTCGGTCGCCATAAACAATTCCGCACCAATAGCTGATTTCTTCCTTATAGGCTTCGAGCAATAAGTTTCGTTGCATTGTATTTACAGATTTTTCTCTCATGCGAGGCGGTTTTGCTGGAGCCGCTGTTGCATAAAGATG
>NZ_HE997543.1:83126-110090 GCF_000312545.1 Bartonella senegalensis OS02 | reverse complement strand
TTTCGTTTGTGAGAAGTTGGTGTTGCGTAGAGGTGATCACTGTCTTGGCTTGATGTGCTGCTTGGTGTCTTTTCTCTTGTGGGCTTCCGTTTGTGCGAGGCTGCTGTTGCGTAGAGGTGTTTGCTGTCTTGGAGCCCTGGTTTGTTGAGCTCTTTGTCTTTCATGCGCGGTGGTCTTTGTGGAGGGGTACGAACTGGTTGTTGTGGGGCAGATGGTGTGTATGGAGGAGGGCTGTCTTGGGGCGCTGGTTTGTTGAGTTCTCTTTCTTTTGCACGCGGTGGTCTTTGTGGGGGGATGCGAACTGGTTGTTGTGGAGGAGGTGGTGTGTAGAGAGGAGCTTGTGATGAGCTTGGGGGCGGCGTTACCGCAGATTGCTGTTTAGGGCTTTTTGGCAATTGTTCAGGATTTTTTGGGGGGGAAGGTTGTCTTTTTTCTCCTAGAGAACCACTCCTTGCGGCGAGAGATTCTTGAGAAGTTGTTCCTGGAGAAGGTTGTTCATAGCGCTTTTTTAATTCTTCTAGCTTTGAGGAGGGATGTCTTTTTTCTTTTGGAGATCCGACTTTAGAGAGTGCGGAGGGAGGAGAGGTTTCTGAGCCTGGCTGTTGTTCATAGCGCTTTCTTAATTCTTTCACTGAAGGAGATGAGGAAGAGTGTGGTTGATTTTTTTTCATGCATGTTTCCTTTCAAGATTTTAATTTGCTTTTAGAAAACCTCTTTGGCGCACTCTCCACCTTTTATGTTTTGACAGTTTTTTTCAAAGAAGGATGCACATTTGAATGACCTCAAAGGATTTTGTGTTCTTGTTCAGAGTGTAATCAGTATTTGCCTTTGTAATTTTATGCGTTATTTAGGTTAAGTAACCGGGGCTGTTTGATGAAATATCTACCCCGTACACCAAAAATAACAACCCTTGGCGCAATCGGTAACAACTGGCGCCAAGAGATAAGATTAACACATCAGACCCAAACGATCTGATGAAGCAGCAAAATGGATGCACGCCTAGCTGGCGAAAGCCATTGCTTTTGCACCTCCAACTTTGCGTGGTGGAACTTCCGGCCTTTGCTGGTGTGCTTGCCTGGAGGTTTCCGCACTGTGATGATGTGCTTGATGCCCATGCTGTTTAGCATGTGATAAGGCTTTGTCCTTTTGCAATCCTTGCTTCACTCCAACAGCTTGTTCTTGACGGTTTCGTCTTGTTTGAGCCTGATGATCCCGTGCAATGCTTGCCTTTACTTGTTGTACAGTATCAGCATAATTTTCAACGGCAGTACACAGATGTTCAAGACCTGCTTCAGCATGTTTGCGTGTACCGTTTTTTAAGCCACATGCGCTAATTCCCGCAAGCTTATGAATAGATTGAGGGTGTGCTGCAAGTTGCGATGAGAGCTCTGCTCCTTGAGAGGGTTTTTGGAGGATATCCTGCATTTTTTCCTTCAAAACACCTGAATTGCCAAAAACAATTCCACACCAATAGTCAACTTGTGCTTGATATCTTTGTACTGATGAATGCTCTTGTACCATACCAAGAAGCTCTTGATTTGAGAGAGGTTGTCTCTCCCTTTCAGGTTGGTGCGAATGTTGCAAGCTTTCGGTTCTTTGTTCACTGGGTTGTTCATAGCGTCTTGCTTCTGCGTGGGGAACATGTGTAATGTTTTCTCGTGCTTGTGTTACAGCATCTGCATAACCATCAAGGGCTTGACATAGGTACTGAAAACCTTCTTCAGCTTGTCTGCGTGCACCTGTTTTAAAGCCACACATGTTGCGACCCGCAAGCCTATGAACAGAGTGAGGGTGTTCTGCAACTTGCCGTGAGAGTTGTTCTCCCAACCCCGGTTTTTGGAGAACCTCTTGCATTTTTTCGTTCAAAACACCTGAATTGCCATAAACAATTCCACACCAATGTGTCACTTCTTGTTGATAGGCTTGGACCAATGGGCTTGCTTGCATCATGCTCACAATTTCTTCTCTTGTTAGAGACGGCTTTGTGCTTTGCGGAGCAACTGCCGCGTAAATGGTTTCGCTTGCCTGCTCCCTTGCCCTGTGTTTTCCTTGGGAAGGTTTGTGGGTGACATCTGCGTAGAGCACTTCTGGTTGTGTTGCACCTTGTGAAGCGACTGTCGCGTAGATGGTTTCGCTTGCCTGATTCTTTCTAGGGTGTTTATATGGTCTATTGCCAAAATCAAGCGATGCGTATACGACTTCTGCCCCTTGGGATGGCTGTTTGTTTAGTTCTTTGTCTCTTGCGCGTGGTGGTCTTTGTGGAGAACGTGGGTTGCGCAGAGGCGCTTGTGGAACGCCTTGTTCTGGTTTTTTCGCTGGCTGCGGTGGTTTTTTATTCACCATCGCGTAGAGGGCTTCTGGTGAAGGTGTTCTTGCCTGTGCATGTTCCCTTTCGTTTTCTGTAGAACGGGGTGTCGGAGGGGGTGGCTGATTTCTTTTCATACATGCTTCCTTTCAAGCTTTTTGTTTTTAGAAAAACTCTTTGGCGCATTCTCCACCTTTACGCTTTTATAGCTTTTATACAAAAGGAGGAAGGCGATTTGAATGACTTCCAAAGATCCTCCGCTATTTGCAGTTCCTATAATCGATATTTATGTCTTTTATACAGTTTTTTTGTGAAATTTTATCAATAAGTTACATAAAAATCCTGAAGCTCTTTTGAGGAATATTTTTTGTCATATTTCATAACAATTCTTGGCGCAAATCATATTGTTTTGACCGCGCCAAGAAATCAGTTGAAGATTAAAGATATCTGTTTTTTTATGTATACTTACATCGCAAAGGCTCTTCCTTGTTTTTCTTGACTGCCTCTGCGTTGTGCTTGCCGCTCTGGAGAACCGCCTTCTCTCTCTTGTGAGTGATGACGATGATGATGCCTGTGCCCATGTCTTTCTGGGCTTTCACGGCTTTTGTCTTTTTCCAGATTACGGGTAAAACGCTTATGTAGCTTTTGTGTAACATTTACATGTTTTTCAAAAGCAGAACAAAGGTGCTTAAACTCTTCTTCAGCTTCTCTGCGGCTTGGGCTTTTTACGCCAAGGACTTTTTGACCGGCAAGTTTACCACCCGTTTCAGGATTTGCAGCAAGATCCCAGAGGATTGTATCTGCGCCTTGAGGATTATCAAGAACTTTAGCAAGTTGACCATTCAAAGCATGCCGGTTACCATAAACAGTGACGCAGCGCTCTTGCACTTCCATTAAACTATATTGGAAGTCTGGGTCTTTTAAAAGACTTGAAGTAATCTCATCCTTCGGGGTTCTTGGAGGGGTGGGTGTCCTTCCTGAGCCAACGCCTTCGTAGAGGGGATTTTCTAATTTTTGAGGGTCTGGTCCACCCTCTGCACCCATGCCAACTGTTGCGTAGACAGACTCTACGGGTTTATGAGGAGAGCGCCGATCATCTGGACCAAATTCAAGCTCTGCATAGAGGTGTTCTGGTTTTTGGGGAGGTGGTCCACCCTGTGCACCCATGCCAGCTGTTGCATAGACAGACTCTACGGGTTTTGAGGGGGAGCGCCGATCATCTGGACCAAATTCAAGCTCTGCATAGAGGTGTTCTGGTTTTTGAGGAGGGCGCCCGGCACCACCGCCAACTCCTTCATAGAGGGGATTTTCTAGGCGTTGAGCGTCTGGTCCCGTATGTGGGGCCAGCATATCAGTTACTGCATAGGGGTCGACTAGTCTTTTTGCACGTTGCCCATTACTCGGCGCCCCCGCACGAGGTCTGTCATAGGGATTTCCTATAGGACGTTGGGGTGCATAGATAGTTTCTGGTTGGTCTTGGGGGGGATAGTGTTGGGGTGCATAGACAGTTTCTCCTGATGCTTCCTGTTGCTGTCCTTTTTTTGGTTTATTTACCTTTGCATAGAGTGGTTCTGGTGATGGTGGGGGTGAAGGCGCTCTTGCCTGTTCTCTTTCTTTTTCGGTAGAAGAGGGTTTCGGAGGGGAGGGTTGATGTTTTTTCATAGACGGTTCCTTTCAAGCTTTTTGTTTCCAGAAAAGCTCTTTGGTGCACTCTCCACCTCTATGTTTTCATAGCTTTTACACAAAGGAGGATGGCGACTTGAATGACTTCCAAAGATCCTCCGCTATTCGCGTTTACTGTAAGCGACATTTGTGTCTTTTATACAGTTTTTTTATGAAATTTTATCAATAGGTTATATAAAACTCCCCAAGCTCTTTTGAGGAATATATTTTGTCACATTTTGTAACATCTTTTCCTGCTATTCCTGTAATCTTTACAAAATGATTTGCACCAAGAGAGAAAAAGAAAAGTTACAGCTCTTCTTCCTGTGTTGCTGTTAACAGTTTTTGCTGCGCTGCCCACCAATTTTTTTTGGGGGGGGGGAGCGCAGCTGGTCTTATGACACTGCTTGAATTTATTTTACGCTTTGCGTCTTCTCTTTGCTGTTTTATTTGCTAATGTGTTCGGCAAAGTTACAGATATCTCCCGCTTTTAGTTGGTCATCGCCCTTGCTGAAGAGCGACTGATTTTGAGAGTGCGCATCTGACATTGTGCTTCTTTGGTTTGTTTTACAGCTTTAGTAATTTCTTTTGCTTTGCTTTCCGATACACCAAGCATGCAAGAAAGTCTCAGACAATTGTCTTCTTGTATGGCTCTCTGCTCCTCTGAGGAGAGACGAGTTTGTAGTTGGTGGGCAAAAAGATGGAGTTGTTTTTGCAGTGCAGGAGAATGAGACAGGGTTTCTCTTTGTTGTTCTGGTGAGAGGCTAAAAAGGTTTTGCAAATCTCTCCCTGGTTTTTCGACAGAGCGGGCTGTGCGTCTTTGTTCTCTTTGGTGCTGCTCTAAGAAGCTCTCCATTGTATATTGGACCATATCTGCATAACTTTTAAGAGTTTCACAAAGCTGTGGAACAGCCTCTTCGGCACGCCTGCGATCTGGGCTTCTTATACCCAATACCTTTCTCCCCGCAAGCTTGCAAAGTGATTTAGGATTTTGAGCAATTTGATCAGCAAATTCTGAGCCTAAGCTTGGATCTATATTGACCATGTCTACTATTTCGCTTAATGCGCTTGACTTGCCATAAACACGTTTTGATAAATTCTCAACGGCATGGCGGTATGATTCAACACCGCAATTATTTGTGAGCCTTTCGGCAAGTTGTTCATTGGTGAGAGGGGGTATGGTCTCTTTAGGGATCAGGATTTCTTTCAGACTGAAAACATTGCTTTTCTCAAAAAGGAGGGGGTCACCATTCTGTAATGTTTTGACTTGTTCTGGCGTAAGATCATCTTTATGTCCAACAACAAAGCCATCTTCTAGCTCCATGACAAAACCTTCTGCGGAACACCCTTTATAGATGCCATCATAGCGTACACCTTCTTTGGCTGCGACAACAACATGTTCGTTGATTTCCTCAAGTCCACTATTTCTCATTTGAGAGATGAATTCCTTTAAAAGAAGGGATTTTTGCGGATGAGTGATATCCTCAAAAAGATCTTTCATGAGTTGTATATTGCCATGTTGCATTGCGGCAATACTGGCTTTAGTGAGGCGTTCTTTTGTGATAACAGAAAAGTCAATGTTATAGCCTGCTGCTTGTCCAAGTTTTTCCATAAACATTCTTTGCGTGCGCCCATTGCCTTTTCTGAAAGGATGGGCGTGGTCGAGAACCATAAAAACTTCTGCGGCATTTTCAGCAAACTCTTGGCGTGATAAGCCTTGTAAATTATTTTTTGCGTTAAGTTTTTGCTCTAATTGTTTTAGCTCTCTTTTAATCTGTGAACCAACGGCAAAGGGAACCTCGTAACCTTTGGGGCGCATAGCTGGCATACGCGCGCTGCTGCCATCTGCAAATGTAAAGGTCTCATCACGGGTATAACCAGCCCATTCAAAACTCTTATGAAAAAGGCTCCAATGGATTTTTTTCAAATAAGCGAGATCAAATTTTTGTGGGAGTGATTCAAGGCGAAAATTTATAGCCTCTCTGGTTGCATCATGGGCACAGCGTTCATAAAGCCTTTGCGGGTCTTTTATGCCATATTTATTTTTGAGTGTTTTGCTATTTTTATATAGATAATTATGCTCTAACATATGTTCTCTCCTTAGAGGGGTAGGTGGTTCATGAGACTGTTAAAACTTTCATGTGTAAAATCCCCCCTTCGCGTGTTTTTTGAGATTTTGAGCATTTTTTTCAGGAAGCGTTCTTCTCTGACGAACATGAAGACTGAGGGTGAGGACATGTGTGCTGGAGGCTGTAGTAACCCTTTTACAGTGCTTTTTAACTTTTTTGACATAAAAGCTGCAAAATAGTCTGTCCTCGTTGTTTTCATGCAGATTTCTTTCCTTTTTTATGTTGTCGAAGGCTTTTTTCTCTGTATTTCCCCTTTGTTTATCATTGTCATAAATGATAATTTTTCCTAGCCTTCCCAGTCTTTAATAAAGTTGTTTTCACGTTTTCATAAAGCCCGCTTTCTGGATGTTTAAAGAAAGGGCTTTCAAATGTGGACATGATGCGTATCATTGCTCTTGACTGCTTGCAGGTTTAAGAAGCTCTTTCTCTCTTTAATAAAGAGTGTTGGCTGTTAGTAAGCCCATGCAAAACAGCATTGCTTGAAGGCCTTTTTCTACCCTATTTTTCTTGTTGGATTATGCGGAAATTCCTTATTTATGTGCTTTTATGAAATACAATCTTTGCTTTTATCCTTTGATGTTGTTGTTCTTGTTGTGATGCATGGTCTCCATAAGAAGATAGTTTTTAGTTTTTCTGTGCTTTGGGGACAAAACGGTTCTTTTCGCTAGCCGCTAACATTTCTTTCCTTTTAAAATAGATCGTGCGACCATATCGTAAAGGGGGATGTGCTTACATGAGAATAATTTATTCATTTTGGCGCATCTTTCGGGGAGGGGGGTAAAATGAGCGCCCTTTTAAAATATTCCTATAACTTTGAAATATTTATATAACCATGAAGGTCCACGTCATCTTAAGATAAAAAAACACGCTTTTTGTCGTTTCTCGTTTCCGTCAGCTGTCATCTTGGCGTTTAAAAAGATGCCCATAATCACCCATTCAATGACTCTGGATATGTTGTATAGGCTCTTTGCAAAATTGGTAAGGTGCTTTAAGTGCTCTATTCTTTCATGGGTGTGGGAATATTAAAACATTTTTTCACCATGGGTTTTTAGATTAAGCAACAAAGATTCATATTTTTTAGCTGGCAATAGCAAGCGTATTTGAGCGAGTGACTGCTTGTGTGTAGGCTTGTTTATGGGCTTCTCTAGCCTTTTGAACAGTATTGGTAATTTCTCGTGCTCTCTGTTCTGATACACCAATATTTTGAGCAAGTGTTTCATAGTCTTTATTTCTGATCGCACTCCACTCGTTTGATGAGAGACGATACTCTACACAGTATATAAAAGTGCGAAGCTCTTTGTACAATTGAGGAGATTGAGACAAGATTTCTCTTTGTTGTTCCGGTGGTAAGGCAAAAAGATTTTGCAAGTCTTGACTGGGCTTTTCTACTGTTTTTCCAAGGCGTTCTTGTTCAACTTGATGTTTTTGAGTGATTGCATGATGCGCATTTTCTACAATATATGCATAATTCGAAACTGCATCAGCGAGCGCACCGAGATGATTTCGAGCGTTTGCACGTGCTGGATTTTGTATACCGCATAAACTGAAACCTGCAAGAGGAGAAAGAGAGTGCGGTGCTTGTCTAATCTGATCGGTCAGCTGTTGGCCTAATTGTGGATTTTGAGTAATCTCGTTTATCTGTTCATTTAATGTGTTTGCATCGCCATAAACAGTCTTTGAGTGTTGTCGGACTTCCTTTTGAGCAGCGAGGACATGGCTATTTTGCGCAACCATTCTGGCACATTCACTTTTTGTGAGAGGCGCTAATGTCTCTTTTGGAATGAGCACATTTTCAAGCCCTTTGCTGGGGGGGGTAAAGGTAATTGTATCACCAGGCTTTAATGATTTTAATCGTTCTGGTGTGAGATCATCTTTGTTGCCGATGACATAACTCCCTTGCATATCGAGCACAAAACATTCTGCATAACAACCTTGATAGGTTCCCATGTAGGTTTCTCCCGCCTTTGCTGCCATAACAAGGCGATCGTTCACGTCGTGTCCTGTATTGTT
Source organism: Bartonella senegalensis OS02 (assembly GCF_000312545.1). Classification (GTDB taxonomy): domain Bacteria; phylum Pseudomonadota; class Alphaproteobacteria; order Rhizobiales; family Rhizobiaceae; genus Bartonella; species Bartonella senegalensis. The sequence goes on along the minus strand of NZ_HE997543.1, from coordinate 101,984 downwards.
GATGGTGTCCATAAATTCTTTTAAAAGACGTCTTTTTGTTGGATTGGAGATATCTTCAAAAAGATCTCTCATCAGTTGTGTATCGCTATATTCTATTGCTTCGCTACAGGCTGCCATCATGCGTTGTTGTGTGGCAAGCGAAAAGTCAAGCTGATGTCCGGCGGCTTTGGCCAGACTTTCAAAAAAGAATTGTTCGGCATGTTCATTACCATCTATGAATGGGTGGATTTTGTGGAGAGAGGTAAATAAGGGCACTGCTTCTGTGATAAACTCTTCACGCGTTAGGCCTTGCAAATTGTCTTTGTCAGTAAGCTCTTGATCTAATTTTTGTAAAAGTTCGGGAATGTCTTCACTTTTTGCAAAATCTTTGCCCCATTCTGCTCTTTTCATTTCTGGCATGGCGGCAACGCTCCCGTCTGCAAAGGTGAAGGGAGTGTGGCGGAAATTTCCTGCCCATTCAAAGGTATTTTTAAACAATTGTTGGTGGATATGGGACAGATAAGCGGAATCAAAATATTCTGGTAGGGATTCTGCACGCAGATTGATCGCTGCTTGTTCCCTATCATAGGAGCATTTTTCCAGAAAGACTTTTAAATCTGTTTCTCCATATTGATTTTTGAGTATTTGGGTACCAGGATAGATATAATTATGGGGAGAAGCGGTGGAGATATTTTTTGCTTTCGCTTTTGCTTTTGGCATTGTTAACTCCTTATCATGTCACACTGTCCATGAGAGTGTTAAATTCTTCTCATGAAATATTTCCCCTCGCATATTCTTTTGAGATTTCAAGCCTTGAGCGAGGGAAGAGAGATCCCTCAAATTCATGGTGTTTTTGCTTGTAGCAATCCTTCTCTTGGTGCTATTTTCTTTTCTTAAGAGAGAAAGATCGGTCTTTGTTGTTTTTATGAATGGGGTCTTTTTCTTTTTTGTGAAAGATTTTTCTAGGCGATTTTCCTGTAAAACAGCTTTCTGCAAAAGTTTCTTGAGAGGTATCTCAAGACAGAGAGAGGGTTGGTCTGTATTGTTTGGTGATAAGGAGAGCGCTTTATAAAAAGTGCTGGCATTGGTCAGTCGGTGTAAAATAGCACTGCTCAAAGGTCTTTTTTCACTCTGTTTTTTTTGTTGGGTCATGTGAAAAATCCTTTTTAAGACGCTTTTGTAAAATAGCACTCTCTGCTTTTTAGTGTATACTGTTCTTCTTGTTTTGAGGCTGGAAAGCCTTTAGAAGCGTGTTTTTAGCCTTTTTTTGCTTGTGGGGCAAAGCGGTTTTTTTCAGAAGCCGCTAACATCTCTTTCCTTCTAAAATAGATCGCGCGACCACATCGTAAAGGGGGGTGTCCTTGCATCAGAATAATTTGTTCATCTTGGCGCATCTCCTGAATAATTTCATGGGGTAAAATGAGCGCTCTTTGTTGATAATTGATGTTTTGAGAGCCTTTTGTTAAAGACAAACCCCTCGATTTGCTTGTTCCAGTTACTTCAATGGTCATTTGACCACAGCGCTCTGAAATATCTTTGGCTGTTTGGAGATCTTTAATGGCGGCATAACTGACAAAAGAGCAACTTTCAAACCATGAACGTGCTCCGGCTTCTCCGAAGTGATTGACCAACTGGCCAGAGGATTGATAAAAAAGCATTAAGGATGTGCCATATTTACGCCCACGATCTCGTGCTTCTTCTAAAATATTCATATAACCAAGAAGATCTACTTCGTCCAAGACAAACAAAACACGCTTTTTATATTTTCCATCTGCTGTAACCATCGCATTTAAAAAAGCGCCAATGATTACCCTCCCAATCGCTGGATAACTGTTTAAAATGCTGGCGGGAAGATTCAGAAAAACATCTGTCTTCCCGTTTGCAATATCTGAGGATGAAAAATCATCCCCACAAACAAGATCAGCGTAATTGGACAAAGAAAGCCATTGGGTGTCTTTGGAGGCAGTGGTATAGACCCCTGAAAAGGTTTGATCTGCCATTTCTGTGAAAATACCAACCATTTCACGAATAAAAGGAGACGGTGTTGTTTCTTGAATCATGCGCAATTGATTGACAACCGCTGTTTCTGACTGAGAGAGGATCGCGCGTAATGTTTTGAGAGTACGCTCACTGTCTTCATATTCATCAGAGAAGATCACATGTGCAAGAAGTGCTGTTAAAAGATTATGCGCTTGTGTTGAAAAATATTCTGCTGAAGAATTCTCTGATTTTTTCTCTGAGAGAAGCAGTTTGGAAAAACTCACAATATTAGCTTCACGCTTTGTGCGTGGTACGCTCTCATCTAAAAGCCAATCGAGCACATTAAAATTTTTTGTTAAGAGCGAATTAGGATCGAGAATAATAACATTTCTATTGCCCATTTTTTTGCGCGCAAACCTGACCATGGGGGCAATTTCTGTTGAGGGATCAAGACAAACAATGGGACCTGTATAGGTTAGACAAGTCGGAACCACTGTACTTGTTGTTTTATATCCACCGGAACCGGCAAAAAAAATCATGTGGGTTGAACCAAAATCAAGATTAAAAGTCAGCAAAGGTGCCGTTCCACCTTTGCCCCATGTTGTTTTATTGCCTGGTGCAAAAGGAATATTGCGAACATTATCTTGATCAACACGGTATCTTTCGCCAACAACAATTTGTCCATTGGAGGGAAAGATTTTTGCTGCTTCTTTTAAATTCATCCATGCAGCATCACCGAAAATTCCCTTTTTTGCACGCTTAACATTGCTGGTGCGGGGAGAGGAGATTATGACTTGGATTGCTAAAAAAACAAAACCCAAAATGACACCAAAGACAACCATCGGATCCATGAACTTTAAAGCATAGCCCCACGTTATTCCCTGTTGACCAACATAGGGATTTAAGCGTTTTATTTCACCGCCAATATGGTAAAAAGCAGTGATGCAAAAAAAGACAGTTGAAACACGTGTGATCGCTTTGCGAAGGTGCAGCTTTTGCGAGAGAGTATAAAATAAGGAGACAGCAGCAACCAGCAGCAACGTTAATAAAGGCTGTGAACGAACATACCAATAAACTTGGTTAGCTTTCAGATCATTTATCACAAATGCCAACAGATGAGGGACCAAAAATATCGTTAAAGCACCTAAAGCGATGGGCATAAAAATCAGCGCTAGTTGCGTTTTTGTATATTTCATCATGTCTTACTTTCGGTTTTATCGCGATATGTCAAAAATGCTGCCTTTTCAAATCGGTGATAGAGGGCTGAAAGCCCATTTTTATGGGAGGGAATCGCCAAAATCCCTCTCCATGAACATTCAAAGGGAAGGTACAAAAACTTGCACTTTTGAGCAAACTCTCTTCAGCTCGCCATGGCGAGCGCTTTTGAGCGACTCATTGTGCGTGTTTGCGATTGTTGTTGTACTTCTTGAGCTTTCGTAACAGTTTTTGTAATTTCCTTTGCTTTGTTTTCTGAGATACCAAGACTTTTCGCGAGCTCCTCATGATTATTTTCTCTCATTGCTCTGTGCTCACTTGAGGAGAGGCGACTATTAACTTTTTGTACAAAACTCATGAGCTCTTTTTGAAGTACAGGAGAGTCCTGTAAGGCTTTTTGCTGCATCTCTTGTGGGGCGGAAAGCAGATCTCGCAAGCTTTGACTTGGCATGGGGACCTCGCGTCCACAACGGCTTTGTTCTGCTTGATGTTCTTTGGTGATTTCTTGTCTGGCATGCTCTACTGCATGGGTGAAATTTGCAACGGCGCACCCGAGACGTATAATATTCTCTTCAGCTTCTCCTCGTGCTCGGCTTTTAAAACAAATCACGTCAAAACCTGCCAGGCTATGAACAGAGGAAGGTGATTTTTCAATCTTTTCAGCGAGCAGCATCCCCTTGTTTGGATATTTAATAATCTCTATCATCTCTTTATTTAAAACACTTGAACTGCCATAAACAGTTTTTGATAGCTTGAAAATCTGGTCTCGACATTTGTGGACAAGAGCATCTTCTGCGACCATTTCAGCCATTTCAAGTTTTGTTAAAGGTGCTAATGTCTCTTTTGGGATGAGCGTTTTTTCAAGATCTTCGGCTTTGGGAGCTGTAAAGGTAATTTTATCACCAGGTTTTAATGTTTTGAGTTGTTCTGGTGGGAGGTGGTCTTTGTTGCCGATAACGTAAGCCCCTTTGACATTGAATGCAAAACCCTCAAAACCAGCACCTCTATAGGTGCCCGTGTAAGTTTCACCTTCCTTTACAACCATAACAGGACGATCACTCACATTGCGTCCAGCACTTTTCATGTTGTCCATAAATTCCCTTAAAAGACGAATTTTTTCTGGATGAGAGATATCTTCAAACAAATGTTGCATAGGTTCTAGGTCACCCTTTTCTGCTACTGCAACACTGGCAACCATCATGCGCTCTTTTGTAACAAGTGAGAAGTCAAGCTGATGGCCCGCAGCACAAGCAAGCTTTTCAAGAAAGACTCGTTGTGTGCGTCCATTGCCTTCTCTGAATGGGTGGATATCGTTGAGAGCGTTAAATATTTCTAGTGCTTGAGAGTTAAATTCTTCGCGCGTTAAACCTCGCAAATTGTTTTTTTCGGCAAGTCTTTGCTCTAATCTTTGTAAGCCTTCTTGCACCTCATTACCGATTGCAAAAGGATTGTTCCAACCCGTTCTTTTCATTTCCGGCATGGCGGCTGTGGTGCCATCTGCAAATGTGAAAGGGGTGTGGCGGAGTTGTCCAGCCCATTCAAAGGTATTTTTAAACAACTCGTGATGAATATGGCGTAGATAGTCGATGTCAAAAAATTCTGGCAGGGGTTCTCCACGCAGACGGTTCATTGCTTCGTCTGTATCATGCGAGCATCTCTTCAGAAAGGTATCTAAGTCCTTTATTCCATATTTATTTTTGAGTGTTTTGGTTTTAGGATAGACATAATGATGGGAGGAAACAGTTTGTGTATTTTTTGTTTTTGCTTTTGCCTTTGGCATAACGACCTCCTTATAATTTAGCGTTGTCCATAAGCGTGTTAAATTCCTCTAGTGAAGTATTCCCCCTCGCATATCCTTCTAAAATTCTGAGCGTTTTGGGATGAAGCGTTATACCTTCAAGCGCATGGGTGCTGATTACTGCATCAGCCGCTTCACGGCGCTTTTTCAATTCTTCCGGCGTGATCGACAAAAGATTCTCTTTTACCTGCGTTGTCATTTATTTCTCCTTTTCTGCTTTTCAAGAGTTGCCTTAAAAAAGCCTTTTAGAGCAGGGGATGTTTTCTTTTAATTTCCACCAAAGATGTTTCGCTGTTTCAAAGGATCATAGTAAATTTCTGTGACCTTAAATTTTCCTTCAATCCGTTTACATTGAATGATGATGTCAATCATTGAAATCAACAATCCTCGAATATCATCACGCTCTAAGTCTCCTCCACCCTCACTTTCTTTTACCAAAAGGGTCATTTGCTCAAAGGCAGCAAGTGCTGTTGAGGCATGAACCGTGGTAATCGAACCTGGGTGTCCTGAATTGACATTGCGGATATAATAAAAGGCTGTACCATCTCGCAGCTCTTGTAAGAGAATGCGGTCAGGACGCATGCGTAAAGCAGATTCAAGCAGTTCTTTTGGACCAACAGAGGCTAAACCCTGACCATCTTTTGAATAGATCATAGAGACATAATTAGGCTGTGGGACAACCAATTCTGGTGTATCTTCAATGGTGATAATACGCTCATCATCAGGAATTTTGGCGATTAATGCCTTTGACAGTGTTGTTTTACCAGAGCCAGTTTTTCCGGCAATCAAAATATTTTTTTGGCATTTTACAGCCTGATTTAAAAAGGAGACAAAATCTTTTTGCGCATAAGCACTGACTAAATCATGATCAATGTGTTTGAGTTCACTCATGCGTGGGAGATAATCATTCAAAGGCGTGAAAGAAACTTGTTCACATACCGAAAAGAGCCCTTTATTTGCCAGATCTTCAAGGGAAAAACTGCGCGATGAGGGTTTGCGAATTGTCATACTGATGGTATTTTTTTCTACTGCAGGGGGAATGACAATTTGAATACGCTCATTGCCCGGCAAAGTCGCCGATAATATTGGATTCTTGTCCGATATATTTTGCTTCGAATAAGAAGCAACAACTTTAGCAATTCCCATAAGCTCATTAAATGACAGAGTTGGTGCTTCTATGGTTTTCCATCCCTCAACACCTTCTGTCATCACTTGATAGGGACGATTGATAACAATTTCAAAAAGACTCTCATCTTTTAGAAAGACACTGATCGGTTCCAGTTTGGTTAAAACAATCGCGATGGTTTCATCACTCAATGTGTGCAAGTTTTGGTTCATTGCAAAATCACCGCAGAATTTTTATAAAAGTTTCTTGAAAGAGCTCGATTGACAATCTGTTTTTTATTTTCAATCACTTTCAATTTATAAACACTGGAAAAATCTAAATCGCGGGCGACAAAAACATTGACCATTTCCCCTTGGTTTTTGGTTAGAGTAGGGGGAATATTGGCGTAATTTTCTACGGCAATATTTGCAATATTTTGTCCCGAAGAAATTGTTTCAGAGCTGTTCTTATCTTGGCTTTTTGGCAAGTAGCTTTTCGCATAGTTTGTTGCATCTCTAACAATCGATACAAGAAGTGCAGAGCCAATCCTTTCTAACCAGTGGTTATCAATATCTCCATCCATGCCAGAACGTCCTAAAGCATCCGTTGCTGGTGATGCTAAGGTGATAATGACACCATTTGGTGTTTTGGCTCTATTCCATAGGACAAAGAGACGCCTTTGTCCTTTTTTTAATCCAGCCCGATATTCCCCAACAATTTGGGTGCCCTTATCAAGAAGAACAACGCGACCATTATCAGACAAAATATCTCTAGAAACAATACAGCTGGCAAATCCTTGTTGGTCACTACTGATCGCTGTCTCTAAGATACAGGGAATGGAAGAACCCATCGCGATGATATAGTTTCGATTGCCAAGTGTTGCAGCACGAATACCTTCCAAGGTCGTTGGCTTGAGAAGATGATTAAAGCGTTGTGCTGTTTCATCAGGCTTGGCTTCAGGTTGGTTCGCCATGACATCTTTATTTTGTTCTGCACTGCCTTGGCTCTTTTGTGTGTTGGCATAGGCTAGGACAGGGGCACGTTGTGCTGCTTCTAAAAGTGAATCATCGGAACTGCTTTGGTTTTTTTGCGGCGTTGGTAGTTCAACCTTGGGCAACAGAACGTTATTTTTGTCTATCGTTGGCTCTAGGGATACAGGTTTGGGTGGGGCGGGGCGGAAAAGCTCCGTTTGCTTAATAATCCCTTCTTTTTGAACTTCAACCGGTTGTTGCTTCTCTGTGAAAAGCGTTGAATACGCTAAATAAAGACAAACACCAAAAAGAATAACAAGAGCAGCCGCTTTACTTGTATTGGGACGTTGTCTTTTTCCGTGACCGTCTTTTATCGTATCGCGATCATTCAGGTTGTTTTCATCCATTTCGTCATTCATAACCGTTTCCTATGTTCACTTTACGTTGTACAGATGGTGATGTCGTACCGGTTTCAGGGTTGATCCCTTCAGGCACAAATCTTTTATTGAAGATACACAGCACGTCATTCCCGCGGCGCAAAGTAAACTGCGCCGCTGTGGCATGAACAATGACTTTATTTCCTTTAATCGTTTTGGGAACGAGAGATTCTTGTCCATCCAATGAGACAAGATAAATGGCAGGGATTTCGGTATTGCCTAAAAATGTAAAGGTTGTTGTTTTTCCGTTATCATAGACAGTAGCAGGTTCAATGAGAGGAGAGCCTTGCGCTTCATAAGCCCAATTGCGTGGTCCAAAATCTTCATGGGTGTTGAAAATATCATTGACAAAGTTTTCTTCCCGTTGTGCCGCTTTTGCTGCTTCGGCTAATTTCTTACGCAAGGCTTCATCTTCTGGATAACGAAACTTTACCAGGAAATATGTATCATTGCCGGCGGAAACATCCCCTTCACGCACTTGTAGTTCAAATTGATAAGAGCGTTTTGTACCATCTAGGCGGCTTGTCACAATTTGTAAATTGGTGAGAGGTTGAACTTCACGCGGTTTTAAAAAGACAAAGTGGCCAGCGGGTGCAACTTGCCAAGCAACGGAATTGCCAATCCCTACATAGGTTACTTCTTCATCATCAGCAAATTCAAGTTGAACAGAAGAGCGAATGGAGCCAATGATTTTTGTCACATTATATGGATCATAATTGACAAATCTGATGCGATTATCTTTGCGTGCACTCACAGGTGCTGTTTCAGCAAATGAGGGGGGCGTGTAGCAGCTTATTGCGGCCATGAAGGCTAAAAAGAGTGTTTTGGAAATCCTCATCATTGTATCACCTCTGGATCAGATCTATATTCTGACACTTGAAAGCCAAGCGGGTTAATTAATCGGTCCTGTGTTGAAATTTGTGCATTAATGTAGGAAAAGTTTAAAATCGAAACCCAATGGGAAATATTTTCTTTGCCATTAAATTCTCTGACCGTTTTATAATAACGAACTTGAATAAGATCTTTGCTTAAAAAAGAGATTGACTTGATTGTGACTGTCGCGATCATGTTTTGGTAGATATTTTGCGGACTTTCTGGATTGTTGCCTGCATACCATCTGGCAAAACGACCTTGCTCTTCTGGAGAAGATAAAAGAGAGATTAAACGAAAATTGTGTTCTGCTTCTGATAATTGAAAACCTTCACGGGCACGAACATATTTGCTGGCAAAATAGCGTGTTATTGCTTCATCATAGTCGTTTGGCGTTTCTTTTAAGGCACTTACAGTCTCAATAATGCCCGTTGAATTATCAACGCGGATCACAAAGGGCTCTACTGTTTTTAAAGGTGTTAGTGCTGCTACAGCTAAAGCTAAGGCAATTGTCATTAATCCAAAAAGCACCGTCAAAGCTATGGCAATTCTCATACGTTGCCGCATGCCATGCATGCGATCAATATCAAAAGAACGCGCTTCTTTTATATATTCATTCAATTCATCAATTTTCACGTGCGACCTCCAAAGGGTTCTCAGAAAGAGTTTCACGGGTTATGGAATTGAATGAAGCTTCCTTTAGCGTTACATTCGCTGTTGCTTTTTCGCTTTCTAGAGTATTGAGGATGATGGGTGTCCTTACAGGCTTTACAGTCTTTTCTTGTAGGATAAGATTTTTATTGTCCCAATCCCATTTGTCTCTATTTAAAGCGCGGGTAACTTTGCCATTACAGCGTGGTGGTTTTTTGGGGCCACTCAGAGAGGCGCAGCCGGTAAGGGCGATCATCAGGATCATAACAAAAGCTATTTTTCGTTTCATTTTTTAAACTCACACATACTTTCAAATATAACACATGAACCCATGAGGGAGGGCATGGGGTCTCTTGCTTTGAAGACATTTCATAAACTCCCGCGCTGAAACATTCTGATTGGCCTTGTAAAGGAGGCGATATCAACTGTTCCATGCCACATGTACAGGATGTGCGCGCTGTTAGCGCACATTCTGGGAAGTTAAGAACTAGGGTTCTTTGAGGAGGTTTTTGTTCTTAAAATCGACCACGGCCATTGCCTCCGACTTTTGCAGCTTTGGCTGCCGCTCCTGCTGCACCAGAAAGTGTTGATGTTGCACTTTTCGCTGCGTTTCTGCCCGTTTTAGCGCCGCTGGAAAGCATTGTGAAAATCTGCCCTCCTGAAGATATACCGGCATTAAAGTACGGACCTCCACTGGAGAGTGCAGAGGCAATGCCAGGAAGCGCACGGAAAAGAATAGCACCTACGATGGAGATAACGACGACAGGTGGGAACAGAAAATAGATTGACTCATATGTTCCATTGAGAACATAGAGAATAATTTTGCACATAATTGTTCCAAGCATGATTACCAAAACTTGCAAAATGGTAAAATTAACCAGCGTCGTAATCCAAGCATCGCTAAATTTTCTGGTTGCATTAAACAAATAGAGGCTAATGAAAAGAGGGCCAAGACCTATAATCATCACCAGTGCAACCTGTGCAAACATTTGCACGATAAAACCACCTATACAAAAGACAATAACCGCCATAATCATTAAAGATCCAAGAAGACCAACCATGATCTTTTCAAGAAACCAAGCCGCTGCCAAAACCTCTTGATAGCGGGCACTCGTCTTTAACAGAATATAATCAAAAACATTAGCGCTAGAGGGGTTGCTGTTGAGGGCATTTCCAATAGCATTTGCTAAATCGCCAAAGAAAATATCTTTGACGTAGGTATTAAATGTATTCGCATTGGTTGCCATTGTCGTCACAACAACAATTTTTACAACATTGTTGAGAAGACTATGCATCGAAAGGGCAACCCGACCGGTCATAACATTATAACCATACAGAAAAATAAAAATAATTGAGGCAAGATTTAACGGAGCTGAAATAGCAGAAGACAAACCACTTACTGTTGTATCCATCACCTTGTTGAGTGGTTCTAAAATATATTGAGAAATGCTCTCAAATGGGGAAAAACTAAAGTCGGACATCAGATTTTTCAAGCTTTTCTTTTAATTTTTCTTCAATCTTTTTATGGTTTTGCTGTGTTTGTTCTTCACGCAGTTCTTCTTTTGTTTTCGTATCTTTTGCTTGAATCATAGCAAGAGACTGCATTTTTAAACTATCCGCTTGCAGCTGTGCTTGAAGAAGACTAAGCTCGACTTGAAGAGCCTGCAATTCTTCGGGTTTTGTCTTTTGATCTGTTTTCGCTTTTTCAAGCTTCTCTTTTAATTCCTGAATTTTTTTTGTAGTTTCTGTTGCAGATTTATAAATAGATTCTGCTGTTTCTGATTTTGCAGCGTCTAATTTTTGCGTGTTTTCTAACGCTTGTTTATAATATTCATCAGTAATAAGGGATGCTGTTTGTGCTTTTGCATGAGAGATGCAAAATAAAGATAACAATGTGATTAGGCTATATTTTTTCATTGATTTTCTCTCCTTTGATGAAATATAGGCAACCATATGTCCGGGTTTGCGCCATATTCGCTGATAATTTGGTTCACCAGTTCAATATTCTTTGTCGTGCCACTTAAGACGGCGATTTCGTCATTCATTCCACGTAAGTTAAGTTCTGCAACAACGGAATTTTGTCCCTGTTTGATGAGAAAACGACGCGATTCTCGGCTTAATTCTGATTGGATGAGTTCAAATTCTCGTTCAGTGAGTTTGAAATCTTCAACGTAATCTTTGTAATTTGCTTTTTGATTGGGAAAAAATATTTGGGTAGGGCATTGTTCAATAATGGTGTGGGCAATTGTTGAATTTAAAGCATCTTTTGGACTTTGCGTTGCAAAGAGCATCATACCATTTTGTTTGCGGATTGTTTTCAGGCGGTCTTGGGCAAATGCTTTGAAGGAATCATCTTCAAGCGCTTTCCAGAATTCATCAATGACAATGATAATACGTCGCCCATCAATAAGATCGAGAATTCGGTTAAACAAATACATCATCAAGGGACGCCGAATTTCTTCATTGTCTAAGAAATCGGTCATGTCATAGCCAATAAATTGCGAGTCTAAATTGAGATCATCTTGATCGTTATCAAAAACCCAGCCTAAGTCATTGCCTTTGATCCAGCGTTGTAAGCGTATGGCAATGCCTTCTTTTGATGTGTTATCAAAAAACAATTGAAGGGCACCAAGAGAGCGCTGAGAATGGGGAAGATTTTCCAAGGCATCAATGGCTTTGGCAATATCTTGTCGCTCTTCTTCTGTCACTGTTTGTCCTTCAGCTGTCACCAGCTTTAAGACCCAATTGCGAAGAAAAACTTTGTTTTTTTCTGTGTATTCCATGCCCTTTAAGGGAGCAATGCCGGTCGGTTGCCCGTTTTTTAAAGGCTTATATTTTCCCCCACCAGCACGGACAAAAATCTCTGCACCCTGATCTTTGTCGAAAAAGACCATTGTTGGGTTATGTTTTTGCAGTTGTGCGAGAAGAAAATTCACAATTACCGTTTTTCCAGATCCCGATGGACCGCAAACAAAGGTATTGCCCAAATCCCCATAATGAAAATTAAAATAATAGGGCGAACCGGCTTGTGTTTTGAGTAAGGCTACAGCAGTTCCCCAGACATTGCCTTCCAGTTTACCAATCGGAAAGGAATGAAAGGGGGATAAAGCCGCAAAATTTCTGCTGGTAATGGCTCCTGATCGCGCACGATAACTAAAATTGCCAGGCAATTGCGCCCACCATGCTGCTTCCAATCCTAAATCTTCTCTTGCGATCACTGCTCCTCCATTGGTTAAGTGGGCGCGTGCTTTTGAAAGATATTCAGCCAAAGCCTTTGGGTGATCCGCAAAAACGGCTAGAGAAAGATGATGTTCGCCCAAAACAAAACGATTGGATTCTAAATCATCGAGTGCTTCATCAAGCGCTTCAATTTGTGAGCTCGCACGATCGGCCGCATTAATCATTTGATTTTGTTTGCGGCCCATAATGGCACTCGCCGCTGCTTTACTCTTAAAGACAAAGGATTGTGTGAGGATGAATTCAAATGGTGCTGTGAGTAAACCATCGGTCATCCCCGGGCGGGTTTTGGAGGGATATTCTTTCCAGCCAAACATGCCAACAAAGCGCTCATTGCTTTCATGGCGAATTTCAATCGTTTCTTTGCCAAAAATAACACGATCTGAGTAAATGGTTGAGGCAATGGTGCCAAATGTGAGAGGAATACGCTCCCGCCTTCCTCCTACCAACTGATGGAGAAATTCACTTTGTTCGGAAAACAAAATGCCTCCCTGTGCATAGATTGATAAAAGTCGTGCTCCATAGCTCTCCAATCCTTCTATAAGATCTTGGCTTAACTCTTCAATTTTACGAATGGCATCCTGATCGGGCTCAGATTGTGTTTTCTTCGCTTTTGCTAAACGTTGAAAAAAGGAAGCGAGCTGTTCTGTCTTATCTGATGCTGGGTTCCAAAGCAGTGAAACAAACAGATCATTTCTATACAACTCTTGCGAAACCATTTTCTTTTTGTATTTTTCATCTAATGTTGCGGCAAAAGAGGAAAAAAAATTGACTTTCTGGATAAATTGTTTCGCGTCGGCGGATGATGTGAGAATATAAAGCAACACGTTCATCGGCGATATTTTTCAACAATGTGTTTAACTGGTTATGAAGGGAATTTAACTGGTCGATATCTGCAGTGTCAAAATTTACACCGTCAATAGCCATCACAGTCATTAAGCAGCGGGAGCTTAATGCAATAATGTGTTGATTGACGTGGCGTATGTAAGGGATATAATCTTCAGGTAAAGATTCCCGTTTCATCATTGACATCTGTTTCACTTACTTAGTTCCTTATAGGTACGGATAAGGCGGAGTGGCGATGTTGAACCGCCCCCCCATCTACTCAGATTTTTTTGTTTGCCCCTGGTATTGAGCCAAGCAAATAATACGCGAAACTGGTTGTGGTCATGTTTTGTCACCTCACGCAAAACAAAGTGCAAACCAATGCCAAGCCCAATCATGGTAAAACCGCTGGTTAAAATAAAAAGAGTGGATGTCATGATAACATTGAGCGCCATCGCTTCCATCGTAACACCGGCAAACATGGCTGGTCTTGTGCAGGCAAGGAAAAGAGGATCTTCATTCATTTATGATGTACCCGTTAATTTACTAACCAGAGCGGATGCTCCAAAAACAATCCCAATGCCAATTAAACAGTAAGCTGCTTTGCGCAGATCAATAAAGCCGTACATCCAGCCAATACCCACAGCAGCAACACATATAATGGCAATCAGCCTTGCTGTACTCCCTGTCATCATCGTAACAATATTTTGTAAAACACTATCAATATTCCCCAGACCAGCGGCACCAGTCGTAGTAGAAGCAGCAGAAGGGTCTGACACAACGAGTGCTGTTAACAGCAGCATGATGGTGATAAAAATGATGTTCTTGGATATAATGTCTGTCATTTTACCTCTCTTTAAAAAGAATCTTTCTTACTCTTTTGAAATCCTTTTGCTTTTAAAGGACAAAAACCCCTCTGGTCTTAGACTGCACTTGCCTAAGTTCCCCTCGATTTTTCTGGTTTTCTTAAAAGTCTTGATCGTGGACTTTACTGACCATCAAAATTCTCTCTTCCAGAGAGTAGATTTTATAGTTGCGCTAATTTAATTTAGCAACTAATAGTTGTACTATTTTTATCAAAATGACAATATCTAAAATGTAAAAAAGAATATTTTCCTCGCAAAATGTGGTTAATGTGCAACACATCCTGCTTAGGATTTTCTCTTCGAGAGTAGGAATTTGTTCATAAAAATACGAAAGGGCAGTGAAACAATGAAGTTTTTGGGCGAATATGTTAAGCGAATGCGATTTAAATTAATTATCATTCTCTACATTGTGGGTTCTATAGTCTGGGGGGTAAGCCAATATAAAGATAAAATAGATTTCAGTTTTCTCATGCCATTGAAAATGCAAGAAATTCAAGATATTGTTGAGATGCATTGGGAAGAAAAAAAACCAACGGGATCTCTCCCCAAACAGCAATTCATAAAAAATGAACCGGTTTTTAATCTGCAAAAGAGTGTCTCACCAGACAATGCTGTGGTTTTTTATGGGAGAGCGTCGGTAACCAGTGGTGTTACATTTAAGTTGATTACTCCTGTGGCGCAATCTTGGCGTAAGCATATCACGCGTAATATTCACCTTTATGGTGTGGATACCTGTGCAACGCGTCAAAAAGCAAAATTAAATGATCAAGAATGGCCATGTGGTGCAGTTACAACAGCTTGGTTGGTTACCAAGACACTTGGTCAGGATTTATCCTGTAAACAGGCTGTTATGCGCAATGGTATTTCTTATGCGCAGTGTTTTGTTCAAGGGGTTGATTTAGCGGAAGCTGGTCTTGCAGAGGGGATGTTGGTGCTTTCAAAAGAGGATAAAAATCCTGCTCCAGCACATTATCGGAGTGTTGAAGACGCAGCGCGTAACAACAAGGTTGGTCTATGGTCAAGTGATTTTACCGAACCTTTACAGTGGCGGAAGGATCATGGAGCTTACAATCCATTTGCAAGCTTCTGATTGCTATTTGCGAATTTCTAATGGAGGTAACGGAGAGATTCACGCAATGTTTAGAGTGAAAAATTCCTCAATAAAATTGAAAGGAGCCAGAGGCATTTTACGGATATTTTTGCATAAAGGGGGACTCATTGTGCCACAAGCATTAGTGTGGACACTGCTAGTCATGTTTAGATTTTTTGCGTATTCAGGGTGGCGGAGAGCCTTCTTTTGGTTTGGCAGTGAGCGGTATTGGCACTTGGAAATTTTGATGGCATGCATTGTGGGCATCAGGTGGTTCTCGCCAAAGCGCTCAATTGAGCATGCATTAGCAATAAGCCAGCTGTTGTTTTAATTTTGGAGCCGCATCCAAGAAGTTTTTTGCAACGCTCAGCTTCCGTTTTAGTGCTTGACAGAGGTTCCTGAAAAAGCTGGAGATTTTTAAAAACCCTCGGCTTTGTAACATTATTTTTGAGAGTTCTCCAGTGGCTGCTCATGCAAGTTTGAGATCAAAGAGAGACATCTCTCAAGGCACCTGAGCCCATTTTACCGCTGCGCTCGTAAAGGGTATAACGATAACCATTGTGTTTCTCCATCCTTACGCTTATGAAGGAGCAAGCCGGAACCATCATACTTTTATGCCAGTCACCAATGTTGCGACAGCCCTTGGCACTTGAGACGGTTCATAAGAGGCATTTTTAGTCCTTATCTTTAACAATTTTTATTCATAGACTTATCTTAGTTGTACACGGACCCTAGTTGTAATGTGCAAGGAAATGATTTTGACTGATTTACTCTAAGAGGATTTAAAATGAGAGAATCCTAAAATATTTGCGACTCTTAATTTAAATTGAATAGTGATACATCCTCTTATAAATGAATGCCTTTAAATGAATGCTTTGCACAAAGGGCATGACGTCATAAAAGAAAAATTCATCATGTTCTTTTTATTGCTGAAGTGGTCAAGAGGGTCTTATTGTATCATACTGTTTTGTATATTGTAGTGTTTGTGGCTGAATGACTTTTTGTTTATGGAGATTTCAGTTAGGATTGCTCTCTTTTCATAGGATAGCTATTTTTCTGCTGATCTCTAATGTTTTGCTGTTTTTTTAGAGTCTGTCAAAAACAATAAACTCTCTAAGTTATCAATTTGAGGATTGTCCTGTGAAATCCTCAAGATCGGTTTGGTATTTATTGTTTGGACGTGTTGATTGGGTAGAACATGATTTTTAGTTCACATATTGGCTATGAATGTTAACGATTATTTTCTTTGAAAAATAGTGCGTCATTGATTTTATATTGCTTACACAACTTTGGTTGCAAAAAACTTTCGATATTGGTTCTTTTAAACCGTCGTTGATATTTTATCACTCATATCACGTTGCACACTCTTAAAATCCTCATAACGCCAAATCAGGGCAATGTTTTTTGTTGATGAAATGAGATTGCCTCTTTCTCAAACTGCTAAGAAATGCCCCATTTGATATGGCTTTAGATTAAAAATTGCTCGAATATCATCTCAGACGTGCTCTTTTAAGATTAAAAATCAATGTACCTTATAAGCAATGGTGCCTATTTCTTGTGCTGCTGTTTTGTTTTTCTCTCGGGAGGTGAAACTTTTTCTTTTTGCTGTTTTTCCATAAAAATATTTATTGGTGTGTTTTCAAAATAAGAACTTGAATGATTGAGATAATAAACTGTATCAATACAGCCGCTTTAAGAATTGAAGTTCTCATTATTGTAGATTTATTCGTTTTTGATAGGAAATATTTTAGAATTTCGTACAGTTATAATACAATAACTTATTTATTTTCTTTTGTCATTTCTCATGATCTATGCGAAGCGATGAAGGGAGAAAAGACAATGGTGAGAAAACAGATGACAGAAGAATACTCTTTCGGTAAGTCGTTTTAGAGTAAAAGACAGTTTGATAAAGGGCAAAAAAGATATAAATAGGTGCAACATGAATGAATTGACCCGTATTGATACTGTTATAGAAGATTATGATGCTGTTTTTTGTGATGTTTGGGGTGTTGTGCATAATGGTGTGCATGCGTTTGAACCAGCTTTGAAAGTGTTACACAAAATTCGACAGATGGGAAAAAATGTTATTTTTTTAACCAATTCACCCCGTCCACGTGAGGATGTCATTGATCAATTACAAAGTATGAATGTTCATAGCGATTATTATGATGCCATTATCACTTCAGGGGATGTGACCCGTGATCTTATTCGCACTGCACCGCGTAAAGTTTTTTTTATTGGTCAGCAACGTGATTTGATGTTGTTTGAAGGGTTAGAGTGTGAATTGGTTGAAGAATGGGAAGCGTCTGTGGTGGTTTGCAGTGGCTTTCTTGAGGGTCTTGATGAAAAACCTTCTGCTTATGAGGATATGTTTCATCGTATGCGGGCACGGAATTTGCCGTTTATTTGTGCTAATCCGGATGTCATTGTTCATTATGGAAATCAGCAGTTTTGGTGCGCTGGTGCTTTGGCGCGTCTTTACCAACAATTGGGGGGTGAAGTACGCATCGCCGGCAAACCCCATGCACCTATTTATGAGTGTGCTTTTGAAAAACTGCAAAACATTCGTGGAGTAGTCGAAAAAAGTCAAGTTCTTGCTATTGGTGATGGTCTTTTGACCGATGTTAAAGGTGCTGTTCATTTTGGTCTGGATGTGCTTTATATTATGGGGGGAGTTCATCGTTATGACTATGTGCAAAACGGTGTGGTGGATAAGCAAGCTTTGCATTCTTTTCTTGAACGTCATGGTTATAAACCACAAGCGGTAATGTGGGCACTGCAGTAATGTCTGATTTTTTGCGTCTTCAGGGGATTTCTGAGCTTCCTTTGGATTGGCGGGGAGGCGTGTTAGCACTTGGAAATTTTGATGGCGTGCATTGTGGGCATCAGGTGGTTCTCCAAAAAGCGCTCGATTTAGCACGAATCAGAAATAAGCCAGCTGTTGTTTTAACTTTTGAACCGCATCCAAGAAGTTTTTTTCAACACTCAGCTCCTGTTGATCGCTTGACAGAGGCTGCTGAAAAAGCTGAAATTTTTAAAATTCTCGGCTTTCATGGTGTGATTGAACAGCCATTTGATGCCCATTTTGCTGCTCTTTCAGCGGATGAATTTATCAAGGTCATTTTAAAAAAAGCTCTCAGTGTTTCGGTTGTTGTAACGGGTGAAAATTTCCAATTTGGTCATCAGAAAAGTGGAAATTCACATCTTCTTTATCAAAGGGGAGAAGAATGGGGATTTGAAGTTGTACAAATTCCGTGTCTTTCGAGTGCACAAGATTCACAATCATTGACCATTTCTTCTAGTTCTATTCGTAAACTTCTCTCACAGGCTCAAGTGGAAAAAGCAGCCCATTTGTTGGGCTATCATTATCGGGTGCGCTCAAATATTATCCAAGGTGAAAAACTTGGACGCCTTCTGGGGTTCCCTACTGCTAACCAGATGCTCCCTTCTCAAGCCAGTTTAGCGCATGGTGTTTATGCAGTACGATTACGTCGTGCTAACGGTGTTTTATATGATGGAGTTGCAAGTTTTGGTTGTCGTCCAACGGTTGTAGAAGATGCTGCTCCGCTTCTGGAAACCTATTTATTTGATTTTAGCGGTGACCTTTATGGAGAAAGCTGTAGCGTTTCTTTTTTACAGTTTTTACGAGGACAAGAAAAATTCGATGGGCTGGTGCCTTTAATTGCTCAAATGCATGATGACGCAAAAAAGGCAAAAGCTATTTTGGCAGCTGTACAGCCATTATCGCCGCTTGATCAATTGCTTACCTTTAAAAAGAAGACTTAAGTTGATCTGAAAAGGAGATAAGAGCGACAAAAATAGCGCTTAAACTGA
>NZ_HE997543.1:75779-82478 GCF_000312545.1 Bartonella senegalensis OS02 | reverse complement strand
TAGAATATCGTGGAATATATGAAGTTTTCGTTGTTTAGAGGGGGAAACAAATGTTTGGAGATCTGACTTCATCATTGCCTTCTCTTTTGCTTTTTCATAACCTGATGAGATTTTGCGGTTTTTATTATGGTTGAAAAGTTTACAGCTTGTTCCTTTCTCATCCGTTAATACAAGTGCTTAAAGGCGCGCTAGACGATAAAGATGCATGGAGCGTGTTCCATGATGACAATAGGCGAGAAGGGGCAAAGATGCTGTTTTTAAAATCGTTTTCATAGTTTCAATCTCTGATTTCTTTATGGTCGGTGGCACGATAGGAATGTGATAGGCTTTTATGCCATATTTGTGCGCTTCTGTTTTAATGAGGGAGAAATCAGGTTGATGCGGGTCTTCTTGATCGGGGCGGTTGCAAATGATCGTTTTGAAGCCAGCTTGCGCTAATGTTTCAACGTTTTCAACGCTGATTTGGGCACTGATAAAAATATCAGAGTCAATTTGTTGTAAGTTCATCCTTATTCATTTCCTCTGGGGTGCATTTTCGTGTTGTTCTTTTGTTTTTTACCAAAAAAACAATCATGTGTGAGGTTTTATAGGTGAATATTTTAACAGAAATGCTTCCTCTGTCGAGAAGAATAGATGTGGTTGGAAAAATATTCTCTGCGGCTACGCAAGATACCTTATGCATAAGACTCATCCCTTGTTGTGTCATGATCCTTTCTTTCTGCTGCTGGTGGCAACGTTTAATATGTTTTTATGATGTTATTTGTGGGCGGGGAGACAAAGAAATTTTTTGATGCGGCTCAAGCAAGAGAGTTTAAGAGAGTTGCTCATTTCTAAAGAATTCTTTGCACTTTTTGGATTGTGCTGTATTGGCTCGTTTTTTATCACAAATGCTGTGCGAGGGATGTTAAATCCGGGCTAAATTCACACCTCCCTTAGAGATGACTTTGTCATGGAGAGTGCGCAATGTTTCCTTTTTTGTTGTTCGTGTTTTTATGGCATGGCGCTTTTCTGGAAAAACAGCAGGCAGTTTATTGCGTTGCTTATTGATGCACTTTGGTGCACTTGTTTTAAGGAGACATCTTACTTTGCTTCCAATTCTTTCTCTCAATATCGTTTGTGCAGAGGATGATGCATGAGCTATTGGTATATCACAGCCTTTATACTTATGAAGCTATCAGCTTTCATCATCATTCTCTCTTCTAGGTCCCATGGTTGGGTTTTGACGGTTGATAAAAGGCATATGGCATTCTTTGTTAAATGGTTTTTATCATACATTGTTTCTTCTGGTGATGTGCAAGCGCATGTTTTTTCTGTTTCTGAATACAAGAGGATAGTACACAAAAAACTTCCTCTTTTTTGTGTTCATTCAATTTGCACAATGACGGATTCTCCTTAGAAATAAGGTATAATCTCTATGAGATGGAACAAGTTTTTCTTTCGGTTGATTGTATCGGTTACGCAAAAAAAAAGCATTTTAAGAATTCAATGGGGATTGATCCATACTAAAAATTTTGTTGTGAAATGGCAGAGATCATTACTTTGAATCTCTCAAAGGCTTCTTGTCTGCTTTATTATTTTCTGTATTATCGTAAAAACGATAAAGCTGAAAGGCGTCATAAATGATCATTGGACTCTTGAATCAAAAGGGGGGCGTGGGAAAAACCACTTTGAGTGTGAATCTTGCTGCTAGCTTTGCACGCACAGGAGCACGTGTGTTGCTTATTGATGTTGATCCACAAGGTAGTGCACTGGATTGGGCGGCTGCTCGTGAGGGTGCTCCTTTGTTTCCAGTTGTCGGTTTGCCGCGCCCAACAGTTCATAAGGAAATTACACAGATTGGTCATAACTATGATCATATCATTATCGATGGTCCTCCACGCGTCACTGATCTTGCACGCAGTGCTCTTATGGCTTCGGATTTCGTGCTTATTCCAGTGCAACCTAGCCCTTATGATATTTGGGCTGCTGATGGGATTGTAAAGCTTATTGACGAAGCACGTGTTTATAAAGAAAATCTGAAATCCACTTTTGTTATTAATCGTAAAATAGTTAATACAGCGATAGGGCGTGACGTGGGTGAAGCTCTTGGAATGTATCCAGTGCATGTGCTTTCTGCTCATATTGCACAGCGCGTGATTTTTGCAGAAGCGGCGACACAGGGAAAGGCCGTTTATGAAGTCGATAAGCAAGGACCAGCGGCAGCAGAGATTGAAGCCGTTGCAGCGGAAATCAAGGAGTTAGCACAATGAACAAAAAAATTAAAATTGGTACCAAACCAACCAATAAGTCAATTCCTCTCACAGCTGATGCATGGGTAGGAAACCATAAAGGGTGCAGAGAGGGAGGTATGAAACGCCTCACAATTGATGTACCGGAAAGTTTGCATCGTTTGATTAAGGTGAGTTGTGCAAGTCGTGGAACAAAAATAGCAGATGAGGTGCGTGAATTGCTTTCACAGAAATACGGAAAAATGTAAAAAATGATATACGATAATACGTTTTTATTGGCGTAATTTCTCTTGCTAAGAAGCAAATATTAGAAATGTAAATGTATTTTGCCCGGCGCTTTGTTCAGAAGAAGAGATTGAATTGAAAAAAGTAGCATACGCTATGGGAGGATATATTATCCGTAAAAATTTCTATTGTTCTGTTTCATTGTGGATCTTCTTCTAGGTTTATAGTGGCAATGACTAATAGGTTGCATGATTGTCGTCTAGAGGGGGGCTGATTTTTAACAAACAACAAATTTTCCTGATAATACTGAAACGAATGAGGTTTCTTTTAACTGTTTTGTTGTTGGTGTCTTAACACGTTTTGTTTCAAAAGCATTCCATTGAATATTGCTCTCCTCATTTAATATTGTTCGAACAGTTGAATTTAGTAAATTTACTATTGGTTTATAAAATAACGAAAAATAGCAGAATTCAGAGTCATGATTTCTCTTATAGAGGCTCTGGTTATAGAGATAAGATATTGATTTATAAATATAATTTATTGTTATTCACCTTGGATTAGAACTCTGAATATTGTTAAGATTTTCTCATTTCAAATCTGTATATGCTGAATTAATCAAAATCACTTGCTTGCACTTCACAAGTGGGGTTGGCGTGTGGGTAAAAATTGTACAAGAAATGACTAAAAATACCTCTTATGAATCGTCTCAAGTGCCAAGGGCTTTAGTAACATTTTGAGCTGGCAAATAGTATGATGGTGCTAGTTTGCTTCTTTATAAGCGTAAAGATGGTGGTGCTCAATGACTTTATCGTTATACCCTTCACAGGCGCCGCCATGAAATGGGCTTGGGTGCTTTAAGACATGTTTCTTTAAAAAAGCATGTGAATTAGCAAACCAATAGCGTCCTGTTTTACAGGAGAAACACTCCAATAAATAGAACGCTTCCGCTCCCTTGCAGAGTTTTTTCTTTTAGATGCAGGGAAATGCTCTTGTGAAAGAAAACAGATTTGCGGCCTATAAATACAGGCTGTACAGCTCTATACGCTTCATTAAAAGCCAACAGAGTTTGGGATTTTTTGTTTGCTGCTTTTTAAGGAAAGAGAAGATGAAAAAATTATCAAAAAGAAATGATGGTGATCAAAAGGAAATATAAGCCTCATTGTTCAACATGCGTACAAAAAGCAAAAATAGACACAAAAATAGTTGGCAAGGGGTGCTGGGAATTGATGCATAATTTAAAGACTCCCTTAAAATCCTCCTTTGAGCTTATGAGAATTTAAGGCACTTATTTGTGTAGGTCGTAAAAAACTAAAAGACACTGTTTAATGCGTTTCTATGATGAGAGCTAAGACAACGACAAGCGCATTAATGGTGATAATCAATGTTGAATAAAGCATAGCGGTTTTTATTATATCAGCCATAACAACCTCTTTTTGTGCTTTGTGGTATCTGTTTTTGAGTAACATACTGTTACATTCTGTAATATATGCTGATATAATATGTTGGGCAAGCTTAAAATCTTTTTTTGATTTTATGCAAAATAGAGAGATTTGGGAGTTGTGAAGCATGAAAAAAGGAAAAGTTTAATGGTCTTTCTTTATTCTTTTTGATTATGCCGGTGTAGCAAAAAACTCTTTTCATGAAGCTTTTTGATTGTCTGATGAATGTGATATCGCAGGAGCGATAATCCATATATCTCCATTCAATCTGACTTTTACAAAGATAACGCAAGGGACATGTGCGATCTCCTGTAAGCATAAGCAGACGCGGAGCCAGATGTGTTATGGTTGTTGTTTGGCAAAGTGTTTGATAAAAAAACTGGTATATCTCTCTATTCCATTGTTGGAAGGTTTATGACTTTATGGCGTTGTTTACCTCAGAGAGCTTGTGCTTTTGTTTTTGCTTGTCAATCAACATCCACGCCCAGCACCCCAGCATGTTTGAAACAGAGATCAAGACGAATAAGAGCTTTACCAGCTGTATTGGTTTTTGCATGCCAGAGAGAGGCAAGGATGTTGCCTACTCTCTGTTTTTGTAATCTCTAAAGCGGGGAGACAGCTTCATTTGGGGAGAATATAAAGGCATAAAGATAAAAACCAATTTCCATCTTTACCGTCGCCTTTCCGTTCAGTTTTACGACTTTTAAAAGCATCTAAAGCGATATCTTTTCAATAATGGAGATTAGGCATTGCCTTACGCTTTTGTTTTTCACGTTTTTAATGGGTGCAGGTCTTTCACGTAAAACAGAATGCCACCCAGTTGCAGGTTCACGGGCTTGTTTTCAAGAGACATCTCTCAATGCTCTCAAGCTTCTTTCACGGCAGCACCTGTGAAGGATATAACGGTAAATCTATTGAGCACCCCCATCTTTACGCTTGTGAAGAAGCAAGCTGGCACCCTCATTCCTTTGCCTCTTCTCACATGTTGCGGCAATTCTTAGCACTTGAGATGGTTCATAAGAGGTATTTCTACTCCTTGTCTTAACAATTTTTACTCACACATCAGCTCAGCTTGTTCTGTGCAAATAAGTGGTTTTGATTGATGCAATATCAACAGGATTGAAATGAGAGAATCTTAACAGTATTTGGGGTTCTTATTCAACATGCAAAGCAGTGAATTATCATTATAAATTAATGTTTTGCTTGTGGTAAGAGGATCAATAAAAACAGTTCTTCAACTGCTCTTTCTATAAACAGAGCGGATGAGAAGAGTGAAGTGTGTTCCGCTTATATTCCCGCTCATTACTACCGACACTTCGATGATGAGGAAAAGAGTACCAATAAAGTTAAAAGGCAGCCCAGTGTGCTGCCTTTTTTATGGATGTGAATGGAATAAAACAACGTTTGCTTTTAATAAAACGAGGTTTGTTTTATAGTCTTATATTACCCTTCGCGATTGTGCATTAAAACTGATAACGTATTCCACCTGAAAAATTAGTGCCCGATATGCCAGCTTTTTGCAGTTTGCGTTGATAACTGACATCCCCATGAAGGGCAAAATTGTGAGAGAGTTGGGCATTAACACCAAAACCACCTTCAACCGAAGATCCCATAGGGTCAAGGTGAAGAGTATCCCCAATCTGTATCGTTCCTTGATCATCAAAAGTTTTGATAATATTTACTTTTCCATAAAAGGAAACAACACGGTTTCTTTCAACAACACTTACAGTTTGTGTCAAACGCCCCCCAACACGTAGCAACCATTGATAAGGATTGCCCATATTTACGTTAAAGCCATCAATATCTGAGAGGGTACCAAACATGAGACGTTGATAAACAAATTGTGCTTGTGGTTCAAAAACCAATCCCTCTACATGGGTTGCCAATTTTTGTCCAATGGTAGCCGATGCCCCCAATGTTTTTGTCTTATTGAGTTTTGTAGTATTTCCAATAAGGGCAGTGGTGATATTGCCCTTTATAGTTCCGTAAGAGAACAGTGTATCGAGATAGATGCCCTTGTCATTCTGGAAGCTGCCATATGCAGTGAGTGACCATTTATCAAGGATACTTTTTTCAGCGTCTTCCATTTCCTTTGGGGTGAAAGCCAGTTTTCCGTATGTTCCCATAATACCAAGATTTGTGGTGCTGTTTTTTCCTTCTCGCTCTGCCAATGTAAATCCTGTTTGTACAGCCGCATAGCGCACTTCAGCCCCATAGCCGTAGTGTAGTGGACTACGGCTAGAAGATAAGATGATTTTATTGCCATAGGAGGATAGGAAGATTCGTGTCTTGCTTTCTGGTTCAAACAGGGTTGTGCGCATATTGTTTAACAGTGCATTTTGATTGTTCAGATCAGTAAAACCAGCAGAGAATAAAGCATTAGGCATGACCAAGTAGCTCGCAACTTGTGGCACAAGAGCCCTTGTAGCTCTTCTTGTTCTTTTAGCATCAAGAGAGGTAGTTTTTTCAGCATCAGCGGGGGTTGTTTCTTCAGGACCAAGAGAGGAAGCTTCTTCTACATCAGAAGAGGTCATTTGCGCAGGATTAAGAGTAGTAGTTTCCTCCGCATCAGAATCGGTCGTTTCCTCAGAGTTAAGAAAGGCAATTTCCTCATCATTAAGAAGATTAGTTTTCTCAGTGTCAAGAGCATCCGTTTTTTCAGGATCAAGAGAAGTGGTTTCTTCTACATTAGAAGGGATTATTTGCTCACTACCAAGAGAGGCTGTTCCCTCAGAACTAGGAGAGACCATTGTTTTAGTATTAACAGGGGTGTTTTCCTCTGTATCAGAAGAGACTGTTTCTTCAAG
>NZ_HE997543.1:70561-73969 GCF_000312545.1 Bartonella senegalensis OS02 | reverse complement strand
GTAAGATCAAGAGGAATTGTTTCTTCTTCATTGAGAGAGGCAGTTTCCTGCGCATTAAGGGAGGTTTTTTCCTCAAGATCAGGAGAGAGAGTTTCTTCGGCATTAAGAGAGGCAGCTTGCTTCGCATCAAGAGAGGGTGTTCTCTCAAGATTAAGAAGTGTTGTTTCTTCATCCTCAAGAATGGCATTTTGCAAACGAAAATCCCAAAAATCTTCTTTTTCTCCCACGAGACTTTGCTCAACACTGGCTTTTCCGCGGCTTGCCGTTGGTCCATAGGCATTGAGTGTATATTTATAAGGCAAACCTTTTATTGTGGTATAGCCATTTGCCAATTTGAAGGAATTTTCCTCTGCTTTTCCAGAAACTTGAATGAGTGAAAGCCCACGCGTATTGATCGGACCAGTATTCTTTTCTTTTGTGTTGTCGTCTTTTAAAAGGTTGCTAAAATGGATTGTTGTGGTGCCTGAGACATTGCCATGAATAAGAAGACGATCTGCTCTTTGTTGTTCTTTTGGGAGACCATCACTCAATTCTGTGTTGAAATAAATTTTTGCATCGCCTGTTGCAGTGTAGACTGTTTCGTGCGTTATGTTGTTGTTTATGAGGTAAGGTGATTGAATGCCTATATGTAATGTTTGATACTGATCTTCTCTTGGTGGTCTAAACACAATGGTACTATTGTTGAGATTAAGCCTAAAAACTTCAGAATGGAATTTTTTGATCAGATCAAGCTTTTGGATTTTATAGCTTTTCATGCTCGCCTTTAAATACCACGTTGTACCATTGATCAAACTCAAGATTATTTGGGTAGGATTTTTTTCTGAAGCTCTTGCTCCTCCTTCTAAGATAGAGTGGTCGGCAATCACATTAGCTTCGCCGTTATCATCTTCATTCGGTCTTCCTGCTAAGAGAATATTAGCACGGACTTCCGAATCTTTGAGCGTAATCTTTGATTGTTTTCCCCGTACTGCCAGTCCATTATTATTCGTACGTACCAGAGCACACAATAGATCAATCTGTCCGCCACATGTTGCAAAGAGAGCAGATTTCTGTCCAGTTTTGATCAGCTTTCCTCCTCTCATGGTAATTTTCGATTGCTTCTCTTGTGCTTGGAGCCCGATATCCTTGGTTTTTATAACAACATCATTGAGCTCAATCTGTCCGCCAGATCCAGCTAACGCTGCAGCACTCATACCGGTTGTGGTAAGTGTTCCTTTGTTCATGACAATTTTTGACTGTTCGGCTTGCGCTTGTAGTCCAATATTATGCACTTGTATGGGAACATCAGTGAGATCGATTTGTCCACCAGATCCAGCTAACACTGCAGGATTCAAACCAGTTGTGGTAATCGATCCTCTTATCATGGTGATTTTCGATTGTGCATATTGTGCCTGGAGACCTTGCGTTGTTAATGGAGGATCTTTCGTCTCTAATTTTTGCGTTTGTATGCCATTATCACGAGTATGCACAACCACATCGGTCAGCTTAATCTCTCCACCAAGTCCAGCCAGGACTGCTGGTTGTAACCCGGCTGTTATCAGTTTTCCTCCTTGCATAGTAATTTTTGATTGTAGATCGTTTGCAGAAAGCCCATGGTCATTCGATAAAACTTCAACATTATCTTTTAGTGTTATTACGCTCTCTTTTTCAGCACTTATTCCCATATGATTGCCTTGAATTAAGCCGCCTGATATTGTTATTTGAGAATTATCACTTGCATATATGCTGGTTCTTGCGTTCCTAACTGTTACATTTTTTAAAACAATTTGGCTTGTTTTGATGACCCTTATTCCTGTGCTCTCATGCGTGGTCGTTGGAGGATCCGTGATGTTAATTTTGACATTTTCGAGCTTATTTTGCTCACTATTGCTTTCTTCTAAAGCAACGCCTAAATAATCCGCTTTAATGGAACCACCAATCATGTTCAATATTCCACCGCTCTTTAAGCTTGCTCCTGTTCCATTTCCTATTCCGGTTTCATTTTCACCGATTGTCTTTATGCTCTGCTCTGGAGCGTTCGTTTCAATCTCTACATTGCTTAACGTGATGGCACCATTTGAGGCGGCTTCTATACCAATTGGTGTTTGTATATGCACTTTTCTTACCTGAATGGAGCCACCTTTCATTTTAATGGCACCACTTTCTTTTGCCCACAGACCGATTGAAACATTTTTTATCGTTGTCTCCCCCTCTAGTTCAATGATACTTCCAGATTGTTTAGCTTCTACCCCACTTATATCTTTTGCTGTGTATCCTTCTTCTATTGGGGGACCGGTTATCTTGAGAGCTTTGCCATGAATTTTACCACCATCGAGAGCATAAATATTTTCGTAGCTTTCTCGCGTTGGAGCGATTTTATTTTCGCCTTGTTCAGCAGAAAGGGAATTAGCCTGTGTATTGGAATGGATATTGAACAATATTATGGCAGCTGTGGTTGTGTATGATAAAAGAATTTTTTTATACATCTCATATCATCCTGACTTAATAACTTTATATCTTATATCTTTTCAAGAAAGATATAATAATATTTAACTTATTTATGTAAACTATAAAATTAATATAGTATTAAAGATAAAATACTTTATTTAAATAATTTGTGATTTTTTTAAATTAATATTTAAATATCTATAATAATATTAAACTTAATATATATTTTAAAATTATTTTTAGTATTGAAAAATTTTAAAATAAGTGAAGATTTATTTAGGAATAAAATCAAAGGAGATAGTTTTTTAGATCTTATAAAAAATGATAAGTTGAGAGATTTCATTAAAGATATGCTTCTTCTTTGTAAATTTTTTTATGAATTGATAAGAAAGAAGGGCGATGTCACACAGTAAATAGATAAAGCTTATAAGAACGTTTTTTGCTTTTGATCGAACGCGTTTTATAGTTATACTAAGTTTTATAGTTATACTAAAAAGGGTATTCATTGGATAGTTGATAAAATTTTGCTTCTTCTTGCTTTTCGTTTGAGTTTTTTTGCATGTATTTGTGGTGAAATCTTTTTGCCTGTGCTTCATAAAGAGATGCTTTTTAGTGTGTTGCCTTTATGAAGAGAGTAAAGGGGCTGTTTGAGAGAAAAAACAGGGTTCTTTTGTATAAAAGGCAGCTCAGTGTGCTGCCTTTTTTATGGACGTGAATGGAATAAAACAACGTTTGCTTTTAATAAAACGAGGTTTTTTTAATAGTCTTATATTACCCTTCGCGATTGTGCATTAAAATTGATAGCGTATTCCGCCTGAAAAGCTTGCTCCAGATATGCCCGTCTTTTGCAGCTTTTGTTGATAACTGACATCGCCATGAAGCAAGATGTTTGAAGACAATTGTGCATTAATACCAAGACCGCCTTCAAGGAAAGAGCCCATAGGATCAAGTTTATAATCTTTGTCAATAGAAATTGCTTGT
>NZ_HE997543.1:67773-69548 GCF_000312545.1 Bartonella senegalensis OS02 | reverse complement strand
GCGATAGGTTGTATAAGCGATGCGACCAAGTTTTTTCATGAGACCAGCAGGGATAGTTTGTGGTTTAAAACCTGCTGCTTTCGCTTTTGCCATGTCACTAAACGTCTCACCTTCACCAGTGAGAAGCCAATGAAAATCTACGCCATAAATTTTGTGATAGGCAATTACAATAGATGCTGGTGGCTCATTTACACCGAGCTCATAATTTGCGAGCGTACCTTTCGCTAAATCAAGAGTTTTTGCAAAAGCACCGCGTTCTTCATTTCCAAGCATTTTTCTTATTTCACGTAGGCGTTTTGCCAATGGTGTTTTGGGTTCTAGTTCGGGGCGTGCCAAAAATGCTCCTTATTTATATTGAGGTATGTTTTAAGTTACAGGATAAAGAGATTCCCCCATTGATTTTAGAGAGGCATTACGCCGTATCTTGTGTAGTTTCTAGATGTGCTCTTTCAGCTTCTATTTGGCGCTTTAAATGCAATTTTAGAAGAGGCAAGGTAAGCTCAACTTCTTCCGTGTCGTTGATGTCTTGAACCAACTCTTGCAACTTTATACAAAGTTCCGCCGCGAGTTCCGCTATATCTTCAGGGGGGAGTTTAATATTTTCATCACGATAGGTTGTATAAGCTATGCGACCAAGTTTTTTCATCAGTCCAGCAGGGATAGTTTGTGGTTTAAAACCTGCTGCTTTCGCTTTTGCCATGTCACTAAACATTTCACCTTCACCCGTAACGAGCCAATGGGGGTTAATGTTATAGACTCTATGATAGGCGTTAATTGCTGAGGATGTTGGCTCGTGTACTCCGATTTCATAATTGGCAAGAGTAGTGCGTTGTAAATTAAGGCGTTGTGCAAAAATACCCCGTTCTTCGTTTCCGAGCATTCGTCGTACTTCACGTAGGCGTTTTGCAAGTTCTGTTTGTGGTTCTTTTTCAGGGCGTGCCAAAAAAATCACTCCAAATGACAAAAAACTGTTTACAAAGACAGATATTTGGCATATATCTATTATTACCGCCCGATATAGAGGGCAGATATTTTACAATTAACCCCACAAAAAACGGATGTGGGAGCATCCGTTTGAAGCAGGAGCGAAAGTTTATGACTATCACACAAACATGGGATCGCCATAGCATTTTAGCTGAGCTACGCCGCCGGAACATGACTTTGGCGGAGCTCGCGAAAGCTTATCAACTCTCATCATCCAGTGTTCAACACATTTGGACACGGTCTAACGAGAAAGCCGAACGTGCAATTGCAGACTTTATTGGCTTGCCCGTCGAGCAGGTTTTTAGCGACCGCTACCCTAAAAGTCGCCGTCGTATTTTCAAAGCAGCAAAACACGCCAATACGGATTGTGTTGTTTCTTCCCTCTCACGCGGTAATGCTGCTTGAGCTTTAGGCTCTGCGTGTTAGCGCATTTGCCATGTATTTAGATACCATAAGATAAAAAGGTTTATCAATGTCTAAAGATCAATACAAAATAGACAAGAAAAATTGCACAGTGTTGCCTCATCAAGCAGCCGATTGGATGGGTTGTTTTTTAGGTTTTGGTGGTCAAGTTTTCTTTATCGGGGGTGGTTATGGTTGCGGCTTATAATTTATGGACCCCAGATGTAAAAAAAGAAATTTTTAATCCGTATTCGGAAGCTGAACGGTTACACATTATGGTGACTTGTTCTTTTAAGGCTGTGAGTGGTGGATTTCGGCATTTGCCAATTCGATATATTATTGACCCCCCGCATGGCTTGTTTGATGCGGCATTAGCAAGGCAAATTGCC
>NZ_HE997543.1:58450-67300 GCF_000312545.1 Bartonella senegalensis OS02 | reverse complement strand
GGAAAATTTGTTTCGCAATGAATTGTCAGTGATTGACCGCGCTTTGTTTGTCCAGACTTACCGCGAATTGTGGGAAAAGAAGTATGGGGAAATTCAACGTGGTGGAGACAGAAAATCAAAGGGTCAAGTTGCCCCTTTGCCAAATGACGGTTTTGCAGAGCACAATGAAACTGGGTGTGAAGGAGACAAAGTGGCAAAGGGTAAAGTTTACCCTTTGCCAAATAATGGTGACTTAAATGGCAAAATGCAATGTTTGCACTTTGGGTGGGAGAGAGCAATTGGATCAACATGACCCAATTGCTCTTTTAAGGAATAGGGACAACTTGTCCCAATTGCATCAATGACGAGCAATTCGGTCAACTTGACCAAATTCCTTTCGTTTAAGCAATAGGGTAATGTTTACCCGATGCCTAAAAGTTTCTTTTGTTTTTAATAATGCCTTAGAAATCTAAAAAGCTATTACGCAATTTATGCTAAAAGAAGACATGCCATTTTATGCAGGTTGCTTCTCAAATAATACGATTCCTGTAATAGGATTCTGGCTGATGACGGATCATCAAAAATTGTGATTTATAGGAGAAGAGAAAAAGATTCATCAAAGGGGCTTTAAATGATCTTAAAACACCCTTTGAAAGGTCTTTGAAGACCCTTTGAGAACCCCTTAAAAATCATGTGAAACAAAATAAATTGGTACAAAACCTGGTGGCAAAATATACAAAACCTAGTGGCAAGCTACAGTGGCAAGCTACATACAGCTACATTGGCTGGGGAACTTGGATTCGAACCAAGATTGACGGAGTCAGAGTCCGCTGTTCTACCATTAAACTATTCCCCAGCATGTAAAATATCCTCACTTCTAGCAGATTTTACAATGTGCGCAAGGGCAAAAAAGGGTTTTAATAATGACTGATTAGTGAGAGGAATTTATCGATAATAAAGGGCGATAGGCACATCATCGATTGTTTTGACTTGAATATCTATATCATAAATATCTTTAAGAAGTTCTGGCTGCATAATTTCTTTTGGGGTGCCACAATAAGCCGCTTTGCCCTTTTTAAGGGCAACAATCATATCTGAATAAGAGGAGGCAAAATTAATATCATGCATAACAATGAGAATGGTTTTTTTGAGTTCATCGGCAGTGCGGCGCAATTGCTTCATCATAGAAATGGCATGTTTCATATCCAGATTATTCAAGGGTTCATCTAATAGAAGATAATCTGTATCTTGACAGATGACCATGGCAATAAAAGCACGCTGGCGCTGTCCGCCAGAAAGTTCATCCAAAAAGCAATCTTTCAGGTCTTCTAAATCGAGATATCGGATTGCACTGTCGATAAATTGTCTGTCTTCCTTATTATACCAGCCTTTTGAGTAAGGATAGCGTCCAAAACTTACTAAATCATATACGGTCAGACGAAAGGATAAAGGATTATCTTGACGCAGGATTGAGAGTTTTTGTGCTAAAAGATCGTGGGGCATTTTATCAATATCAAAGCTATCGACATGAATTGTACCTTGATGATGGGGTAAAAGACGTCTTATCAGCATTAAAAGCGTTGATTTGCCAGAACCATTGGGGCCAATGAGAGAAATAATCCCTCCTTTGGGAAGATGAAGGCATAAATTATCGATAATCAATCTTGCTCCGTAAGCTTTGGAAAGATGATCGATTTCAATCATTATCGTTTCCCCTTCATCAGCAATGTTAAGAAGACAATTCCACCACAAAATTCAATAATAAAACTTAAGCGTCCTGCCATATGAAAAATTTGTTCTAAAATAAATTGTCCACCAACAAGGCAAATAATAGCCAATAATATTGCAATCGGCACAATAACGCCGTATTTCGCTTGAGGGGAAAGTTCATAAGCAAGATTGGCAACTAACAGCCCAAAAAAGGTGACAGGTCCTACGAGTGCTGTCGAAATGGATACCAGAATAGAAACAAATATAAGAATAGCTGTCGCACTTTTATGATAATCTACCCCAAGATTGAGCGCGTTTTCACGTCCCAAAGCAAGAATATCAAGCAAGCGACGTGAACGCCAGCCAATTAAACTCACAATGAAAACAATGATTGTGGCAAAGCTTATAAGCGATGTATTAAATTTATTAAAATTTGCAAACATAATATCCGTTAAATTCATCATTTGGTCCGGATTGAGTTGCAATTGCATGAACATGCGTAAGCTGAAAAAAAAGCCACCTAAAATAATGCCAACCAAAAGTGTCAAATGAAGTCCTTTTAAGCTGCCTGAAAATAACCAGCGGAAAAGGCTTATAGAAAAGAGAATGAGGATCAAAGCTTCAAGAATTAACTGTCCTTCTTCATTTAAAAAAGGCAAAGAAAGAGATCCTAAAAAATAAATTGTGAGAGTTTTGATTAAAATATAAAGTTGATCAAACCCCATAAGTGAAGGGGTAAGCAGACGATTATTGACAACTGTTTGAAATAAAATAGTAGAAACGGTAATTGTATAAGAAATGAGAAGAAGAGAGATAAGTTTTGTAAGCCGAAAGGGCCACGTATAGATGTTGATGTTCCATGTCATGTAAAGACTGATGATGGTGCACGCCATTATAATAAGCGTTGTCAGGGTTAGTGTTGCTGTTTTCTTTTTATCCAAGATGCTTTCTCCAGCGTAAAAGCAGTATCAGAAAAATGAAACTACCGATAACTCCCATTACAGTACTGATAGGAATTTCAAGAGAAGGATGAATTATTCGTCCTAAAAGATCACAGATCAAGACCATCCCTGCACCGCTCATTGCTACCCAAGGAGCAGTCTGGCGCATATTATCACCCATAAAATTTGAAACAAGGTTTGGAATAATCAGTCCAACGAAAGGAATTCGGCCAACTGTACAGACGACAACAGCAGTGATTGATGCGATAATAAAAAGACCAAAGAGCATAACAGTGCGATAATTTAGTCCAAGATTGTTGGTTAAATCTTCTCCAAGACTCGCTACTGTAAAGCGATCAGCGGTCAAATAGGCAAGAATGCAAAGAGGAAGAGAGAACCATAAGAGTTCGTATTTTCCCTCAAGAATCATCGAAAAACTGCCAAATAAATAGGCTTGAAGAGAGGGGAGCAACATTTCATAATCAGCAATAGCGTTGGTTAAGGAGCTAATAACATAGCCAAACATAATCCCGGTGAGGGGTACGATGAGAGCCGATTTTAGAAGGATTCGGCGTAATAAAAACATAAAAAATAGTGTGCCAGTCAGAGCAAAAATTGTAGCGACGATCATTTTTCCTAAGACAGGGATGTTGGGCAGGAAAATCATCACAAAAAGAATGCCAAGGGATGCTGACTCAACGGTTCCAGCGGTTGATGGCTCCACAAAACGATTGCGCGCCAACAGTTGCATAATCATACCTGAAAGTGCAAGTGCTGCGCCTACCAAAAGTACTGCAATTGTACGAGGAAGGCGTGTTTGCCAGAAAATAAGCCAGGCATGCGGATCACCTGATAATAGATCAGAAGGTGTTACATCCGAATAACCAACAAAAATGCTAAGGATAGATAAGAGAGCAAGAATTGTTATGGTTATCCAGTAATTTTTCACGTTGAATCATTTTCCAAAAAAAAGCAAAGATTGCTTATAAACAACCTTTGCTCTTAAATTTTACTTCTACAATAAGCAAGTTATTTAGGTATTTTATTTGCTTTTTGCAAAGGCCTCATTGATTTGTTGTGCTGTTTCATTAAGCCCAGTTAAACCACCACTCGCACGATACCAGCTCCAAGAATCCAAATAAATAATTTGGTCCTTTTTACCTGCTTTTGTTTGCTTTACAAGTTCATTGTTGAGTAGTTGTTGTGCAGATTGTCCTTCCCGCCCGATTGCTGAATCTCGATCAATAACTAACAGCCAGTCAGGATTTGTTTCAAGAATAAACTCAGGAGAAATAAGCTGTCCATGTTTTTGCACGGTGATTTTATCGGTTGCAGGAGCAATTCCAAATGCGGAATGGAAAATATCAAAACGTGATTTTGGACCTAAAGCACTGATTTTCCCACCGGAGGTCATGAGTATAAGTGCTGTCCCTCTATCTTGTGTGCTTTTACGAACTTTATCTAAATTTTCATTGAGTTTAGCAATCTCCTGTTCCGCTTCCTTTTCTTTGCCAAAAATTTTCCCAATGATAGACACATTCCGTATAATATCGCCGAGGGAGTTTTCATTTCCTACTGTTAGATCAATAGTCGGAGCGATTTTGGATAAATCGTTATATTTGGCTTGAGTACGTGAAGAGATAATAATGAGATCAGGCTGAAGGGTAGCAATTTTCTCATAATTAGGCTCAAAAAGGGTACCAATTTTTTCATATTTAGCATCATCAAATTGTTGCAAATAGCCAGGTTTCTGCCCTTCAGGAACACCAACAACAGCTGTGATTCCAAGGCGATTGATATTATCAAGCGATGCAAGATCAAAGACGATGACCTTTTTAGGAGAGCTAGAAACAACAGTGGTTCCTGAAACATGGTTAACAGTTATATTTGCGTTCACACTTGTCCATGAACATATTGCAAAGCTGATGGCAACAAACAAGAGAGAAGTCACCTGTTTTAGATATTTTATCAGCATCATTTCATCCTTTTTATCCTATTAATACTTGAACTGAGTTAAAAAGCTTAATTTAGGCTTTTTTATGCACAATATGATAATTTCATAAAAAACATTATGTTGTAAAGCTGTCTAACATGTGTTAAAAGCCAGCCGCTCATCTCATTTTTACTCAATTCTAGAGCTTTTACAAGATGTCTCGATTTACGAGATATCTCAATTTAGAAAGTTGGATATATGATTAACGTATTTAAAAATCGTACCCGTTTGTGCGCTCTCACCACGAGCGTTTTTTTCTTTGGGCAAGGTGTGGATATTTCTATGGGGCAGCCAGTTCTTCCTGTGTTAAATTTAACAAATTTAACTTTGTGTTCTGTTCTCAATAGTTCGGTAACTACTTCCAATTCTCCTTATTCTTGTAATGATGGTAAAACACACAGTATCCCAGACCGATATACTTTTGACATTACAGGGAGCGTTGATAAGATTTTGCGTGTAGGAGATTTTCCAGAATATACAGGATATAACAGTGAAAATTCAGAAGCTGCGACGACAACCGTTATTGCAAGGGGGGTGACTATTAAAAGATCTAGTGTAACTCTTAATCCGGATAGTAATGATACTGATAGTAATGATACTATTGCTGTAATAGCAGGAGAACGCGGACGGATTTATTTACAAAAAGCAGGTACTTTAGAACAAAGAGAAGGTTCTTCACAAAGAGAAGGTGTTGTATATCCAACTATTCAATCTTTTTCTGTGGGGCTAAGCGCTCAAATGGGCGGAAAAATCATTACGACTGGTGGGAAAATTAGTGTCTTTGATACGGGTGTTTTGGTTACTCAAGGATCGCATATTTCTTTATATGACACAAGTATTGGTGGTGTAAACGGTGGCGGTACAAGGTTGAGTGGTTTGTATAATGACGGCGGTGTAGTAAAAATGTTGTCTGGATCACTGAAGTTTGCAGCTAAGGGAGTTGTTTCACGAGATACGGGATATAGCAAATTAACAAATGTTGCTATGACTGATGTTAAAGAAGAAAATCAGGTAGATTTGAGGGAGAAGGTAGCCTTTCTGTTAAATAAGGGTGGAAGAGTTAAATTTTCTGGTGGGGTTGTTAATGCCACTGATACTAAAGGTTTATGGCTTCAGAGTATTGCCGATTTTGAAAATGAAGATGTTATTAAACAGAGCGACGGAAATAGTGAAGGTGTTCGGGCCATTCAAGTTTCTGATTCTAGTGAACTTTCTGATTCTAGTGAACTTTCTGATTCTAGTGTAGCTTCTGAAGAAAGAGAATCGGATACAAGTGAGAAAAAACAAAAAAAGAGAAAAAAAGCAAGGAAAAAACAAGGAAAAGGAAAAGGAGCAAAAGGAGCAAAAGGAGAAAGAGGAGAAAGAGGAGAAAGAGGAAAAGGAAAAAGGAAAGATAAAAGTGTTAGACAAGAGGGATCAGGTCATTCTAGAAAAAGTCGGTCCACTGAAACGATATCGCTACCTAATAGTACCCCAGAGGTGGTAAGTAACAGTTCTCAAGGAGTTGTAGCTAATGATTCTCAGGGTGATACTGTTGGTATTTTGAAGCCTGAAGAAGATAGTTTATACTTTGGTGAGCAATATTATATTGGTAATCACGCTGAGATCACATCTTCAATTGTTACATTGAAGGGTAATAAATCTTATGGTATATATTTTTCTCCTATGCCTGAAAACAGTCAAGAAGTAGTAAAACCAGGGAACACAGTTTCACAAGGAGTTCAGAATGCTGTGGGAGATTCAGGGGGAGTTGTATTGGAAGCAACCAGTTTTAGTGTTCCAGATGGTATCGCTATTTATGCTAAGGATTCTGTTGGGTATGTCTTTTTGAATGACAAAACGAGTCTGTTCGGTGATTTATTGTTAAAAGCTGAAGGTAAATCTGAAATATCGGTTTTCGCTGGTAATTCTATAGTTGTGGGAGGTACTCGTGTTGATAAGAGTTCTAAGGGTGAGCTTTCATTGTATAATTCAGAGTGGCTTTTAACGAAAAGTCAACATCATGGGTCTGTAAAAGGTGATTCTGTAAAAGGTGATTCTGTAAAAGATGATTCTCAGTCTTTAGGTTCATCTATTTCCTCTGTTGAACTTAAAGATAGTACTATTAGGTTTTTCTTTACAAAGTCTAATGAATCTGATTCTTATCAATATCAAACACTCCGCATTGGTGGGGAAGAAGGAAAAGTTGTCTATAAGGCAATTGGCGATTCTTGGATTCACTTTAATGTGAAATTTGAGGCTTCAGCTTCAGATCAATCTTCAGCTTCAGATCAATCTTTAAATGCGCGGACTGATCGGCTTTTAATTCATGGTGATGTCTCTGGAAAAACTAAGGTGCATGTGCACGATCTTTCAGAGAAAGGTGTAAGTGGGGAGAATAATTCGAAAAAAGCTCCTCAGAGCGTTTCTATTATTCAGGTTCATGGAAAAGCAGAAAAGGATTCTTTCCAGCTAAATGATAAATATGTTACACTGGGAGGTTCACCTTATCAATACGTTCTTCGTGCTTACCCATATATTCTTCCACAGCCGGTATTTTTTGATGAAAAATTGGGATTCAAAAATGGTTTTTGGGATTTTCGCCTAGAAAATAAGGACATTCAGCAAGTTGAGCTTTTTGGATTTTCGCATATTTCTGTTGCTGAGAAGGTCGATCCTCCTGCGCTTTATTCATCTGTTACTGGATCTGAGGAAAATGGAGCATCTGTACCCGGAGGTAGAGGGCGGGTTCTAATTTTGGGACCTAGAGGGCGTACTCTCGTTACGTCACCTGCAGGACCTGAAATATCTGAGTCTGTAGAGCCTAGTTCTCCTTATGATACGTCTTCTAGGACTGTACCCCGTATTCTTTCTGCTGCATCCCAAAGACTTGCTATTAAAGGTAGTGAAGAACAAGCTGCTATTTTTACGTGTAGTGTTACAGGAAGGGTAAGAAGAGATGTTACGAGTGGGGTGTCTAATTCTTATTCCTGTAATGATGGTCAGTCACATACGATAGCAAATACTACACTGAAAGTGAGTGATAATACTCAGCATTCTGTGCGTGCAAATAAAAAAGGTACAATTATTAATGTGGATGATGTGACTATCATTGGAACAGTTTCTGATCGCGAGAATGGTATTGATCTTACTGTCGGTCTGCCTGTGAGTGCTGTGCTTGCGGAAGATGGCGGAGAGGTTGTTTTGAAAAAGAACTCAAGTATTAAATCTTTTCTAATTGGGCTTGAGGCGCAAAGTGGTGGAAGTGTCAAGATGACTGATGGAACGGTCCATGTTCATTATGTCGGTGTTTTGGCAGGTTCCGGATCTTCTGTTGATTTAAGTGATACAAAAATTAACGTGGTTGGAGATTTGGCTATAGCAGGTTTGGCCAGTGATGCTGGTAAGATAACCATGAACTCTGGGATTATTACCCTTACAGAGGGAACGGCTGTGAGGTCAGAATCAGGAGGAAATATTCAATTAGATAAAGTTAACATTACTGTAAAAAAAGCACAAACAGAGTCAAATACTGCAGAAGGAAATGGACGTGCGGCTTTCTTTGTGAATGGTCGTAGTTCTGTTGATTTTGCTAATGGGAATGTTGTTACTGATGCCAATGCTCTTTGGATGAGGGATAATGATGAATCCGTTGAAAACGGTGCTTCTGAAGCTGATTCTTCTAGAAAACGGAGATCTGCTGAAGTTCGTCCTTCTCTGAATCACGCTCGTATCGTATCTTCTACTGTTAAAGTGGAAGGTGGTGAATCCTATGGTATATATTTTGATGGAACGGGACGAGAAGGAGGGGGTACTGAGAAGTCGAATGTTGTTAAACGGAGTGCTGTGCTTTCACAGGAAAAAACGTCAGTAGATATAACTGGAGCGGTTTCATTGAACAAAACTGATTTCGAGGTCGCAGATAGCGTAGCTATTTATGGTAATAATTCTGGTGGTCGTGTTTCCTTAGAAAACAAAACGACTCTTTCTGGTGATTTGCTGTTAAAAGCTGAGAATAATTCTCATATATCTGTTGCGGTAGATAACTCTGTTATTGTGGGTGGTGCGCGCGTTGATAGAAGTTCTTCTACCCAATTAGCTTTGACTAATAAATCAGAATGGTTCCTAAAAAAGAGCGTGCATAAGGGTTCGGAAACTCCAGATTCAGAATGTGTCGATTCATGTGTTTCCTCTGTAAGTCTTGTAAATAGTACTATTGATTTTGCCCCTTCGGAATCTGAAGGTCTG
>NZ_HE997543.1:54984-56965 GCF_000312545.1 Bartonella senegalensis OS02 | reverse complement strand
TCCTTATAAGATCACTGTTACTCCTGTGTCTAATGGTCAATACTCTATATCCACTTTTCCTCTTTCTGGGAGCAGAATTGGTAGCGTGAGTGGTCTTAGTGGGAGTAATGCTGATAGTCCTCTTAGTGGAATGGGTGGGGATAAGAGTGGTAATACGTATGTTTACAAATATGACTCTGTTAACAAGAAGTATACACTATATAATGGATTATATTATATATGTGATGATTGTAAAAAGGGTAAAATTGATAATAAATCTTATAAGATTACGAATAAGAATTCTTCAGAATATGCCTCTAATAGTACTGCTATAACAGTAAAGGGGATAGCTAGTAGAGTTGAGGGAAATAATGTGATTGTTAGGAGTCGAGTTCCTAGTAAAAAATTTAAATATGGTGTGTCTGTAACTAAAAACGGCAAGATTGTTTTGAAGTCGCCCGACATCAAGAATACAGAAGTAGCTCTTTATACTAGTGGTGGAATAATAGAAATAGAGAATGGGATTATTGGGAAAAGTAGTATGGGTGTTGAGGCAATAGGCAGTGCGGTAGTTACTTTAAAAAATACAAAAGTTAAGACGAGCGATGGGAAAGGCAGTCTTTATGGGAATGGTGGTGCAGAAATTAAAATGGAAGGTGGATCGATTCATTTCACCAACAGTCATGGGGCTTCTTTGACTTTGGGTGGGAAAATAATCCTTAAGGACACTGAGATTACGGGAAAAGGTGAAGAAAAAAACAACAAAAATCATGCTGTTTTGCATTCGGATTTAGGTGGTCTGATTAATTTAGAGGGGGCGACTGTTAATGCTACCAATGTTCATGGCATATTATCAGAAAATACAGTTCGTACTTCAAATTCCATTTTGCAGCTTGGTGATGAAAACTTATTGAATGAAGTTTCTAGATCTGAAGATTTTGAGACTAAGGCTTATGTGACTAAAGTTGATGTTAAGTCTTCTTCTATTACAGTAGCGGGTGAAGGATCTTACGGTATATATTTTAAAGGAGAGAGACCGTGGACAGAATATGGACTTAGCGACAATCTTGTATCAGAGGAAAGAAAAGTTCGTCCCAGAATGGAATTTGTTCATTTGAGCAGAACAAAATTTTCTGTTCAGAATACTGCAATTGCTAGTACCCATATCACGAATGGTGTTGTTCATTTGAAGCAAAGTGCTCTGAGTTCAGAAAATTTATTATTAAAAGCTGAGAAGGGCGCTTCTTTGGCGATTTTGGCTGTTGCTTCTGACCTTGAAGGGGGGGCGTATGTTGATGAGATTTCTATTGCTGAACTTTATTTAGGTGACGATTCTGAATGGACTTTACAAAAACCGCGAGTGAGATGGGCGCGTGAATATGATCGTACAAATGATTCATCTGTTTCACACGTAACTCTTATGAATAATAGTGCTATTAAATTTACCTCATCGAGGCTTAATCGGGATTATACTCCTCATACACTCAAAATTGGAAAAGGAAAAGGTGTTGTTTATAAGGCAGAGGATGGTGCGCATATTTATTTGAATACGTATTTGAATAGTGGTGGCTCTTTCGATAATCAAAAGACTGATCGTGTTTTGATACATGGTGATGTTGAGGGAAAAACGGCAGTATATGTCCGTAACATTCCAGAAAGTCCAGGGGGATACACGGGGAATGGTGGAAATAACCAAGGAATTTCAATCATTCAGGTTTCTGGAACGGCAACGGAGGATTCTTTTCAGTTGGATAGCGGCTATGTCACAGCGCAGCATTCACCTTATCAGTATCGAATGTATGCGTATGGTCCAGCATCCAGTTTAGGGAAGGCGCATCCCAATCAAAGATTAGTTAAAGGGAGTGGAGAATTTTGGGATTTTCGCCTCGAAAATAAATATGTTACTCCTGAACCAGAACCTCATCCTGAGCCCGAGCCAAGTCCTCGTCCTAAGCCTGAGCCAGAACCAGGTCCTCGTCCTGAACCGTCTCCGGAGCCAACT
>NZ_HE997543.1:52088-53801 GCF_000312545.1 Bartonella senegalensis OS02 | reverse complement strand
CGAAGAGGTATGCTTTGAGTATTTTAAATACACTGTTTAATTAGCTCAGTTTTTTTTATGCTGTATTTGTGAAAACTTACTGAACCCATTTTTGAAGAGGCGTTTTAGTAAATGAATTTTAGATTCTTTACATAAAATACAAAATATATTAATTGTGTATGAGTTGAAACAACACAACGTATTAAATATACACTTTTAAATCGTGGTTATTCAGAGTGCTCATGTTGTTTTAATAAGATTTAGCAAAGGGGTTTATGGAGGAATTATGATCAAGATCGTTAAAAATCACCTTTCTTTATGTGCTTTCACAACAGCTATTTTTTTCTCTATACACAATGCTGATGCTCGGGTGGAAATTTCTGGCAATAGCGGATTATCATGTAATGGGA
This sequence comes from Bartonella senegalensis OS02, assembly GCF_000312545.1. GTDB lineage: Bacteria > Pseudomonadota > Alphaproteobacteria > Rhizobiales > Rhizobiaceae > Bartonella > Bartonella senegalensis. The sequence goes on along the minus strand of NZ_HE997543.1, from coordinate 53,412 downwards.
GTGATTTATTTTATCGGTGCAATGATGGTAAAGGACATGAAATTTCTGGTAAAACTTATCATAAATCTCTTAAGAGTGTTGCTGAAAAGCCAGCGAATGGTTCTGAGAGTTCAGGAAATATTTCTGGAAATGCAAATAATGTCGCTCGAACTGTAGCTATAGACGTGTCTGAAGAGAATACTAGGGTTAAAGCGAGCAATATAACTGTTAGTGGTGAAGGGAAAAAAAGTTTTTGGAATTATGGTGTAAAGGTAGAAGAAGGAACAGTCATTCTCATCAATTCGACTTTTAAGGATGTCTTAGGTGGTGTGTATGCTACTGAGCACGGGTTCGTTGATATGCAAGGTGGTTCGATTAATGCATTTCGAATGGGGGTTGTTGCAATAGGGGTAGGACCTGGTGTTTCATCAACTGAGAAAGAGAGTTCTAGTGTTAGTGGAACAGCTGTTGTTCCTTCAGAGAGGATACCAACGGAGACTACACGAATTGTGATGAATGATCAAACATCTATTGGTAAAAGGACTGTTGTTTCTTTAAAAAATACAGACGTGAAGACCAGTGGCAAAGCGATCAGTCTTTTGAGTGATAACGGTGCGCATATTAAAATGGACGGGGGAAAAATTGATTTTACTGATGGTATTGGTATTAAAACAGGAAAAGACGGAAAGGTCTTTTTACGAGGTGTTTCTATTGCCGAAAAGGGCACACAGGTGCCGGAAGTAGGAGAACATAGTGAAAAATCAGCTTTTTACATGTCTGGAAGTGATGGTTATCTCGATGTTTCTGGAGGACAAGTCGATATTGCCAGTGCTCACGGTCTTTTACTGCTGCGGAGAGATAATCGTGCTTATATAGAAAATTCTACTTTTACAGTGAACAGCGATGCATTTTATGGTATGCGCTTTTTGGGGGAAGTAGTCTCTGATAGCGGAGAGAAAAAAGTTTTTCCTGGAGAGGCGGCTGTTCATTTAATGGGGACAAACTTCACTGTTCCTAACAGTGTTGCTCTTTATAGCGGTAAATTTGATGCTCTTGTTAAACTCTCACAAAGTTCAACAATTTCTGGAGATTTATTGTTGAGGGTTGAGGATAATTCTACTATAGATATTCTCGCTGATGCTTCTACCCTTGAAGGGGGAGCTCGTGTTGATGAAAGTTCTCGTGCTAACTTCAGGTTAACAAATAATTCAAAATGGATCCTATCTAGTCCGCAACAGGAAAAATTGCAAGCTTTGGCTACTCTAGGCGAATCCTCTATTTCAGCATTACATCTTATTGATAGTTCTCTTCTTTTTAAAAAAACTGAATCGCAGACGTCTGATGG
>NZ_HE997543.1:48384-50302 GCF_000312545.1 Bartonella senegalensis OS02 | reverse complement strand
ATCTTATTATAGAATCAAAGTTACTCCTGTTGTGCAAACTGTTATCCCCTCTATATCCACTTCTGCTCTTTCTGGGGGGAGAATTGGTAGCCTTAATGGTCTTAGTGGTGATAACGTTAGCGGTATTGGCGGATCTGGTGGTGTCTCTCTTAGTGGGAGTAACTCTAACCATCCTCTTAAAGGGGAGAGTGGAGATCGCTACGGGAGCGATAGCAAAAAGGGCATGAGGACTGTATCATATGGATCGTATTATTCATGTACTAATTGTGGAAAGAATACAATTGATAATCAATCTTATAAAATTACAACGGAGAATGTGCAAGGAATTTCGTCTAGTCATGTTGCTATAACAGTAAGGAGAGGGACTGCAGAAGTAGAAGGGAAAAATGTAACTGTTCACAGTGAAATTTCAGAAAAACCTTTCGCGCGTGGTGTTTCTGTCTCAGAGGGGGGAAAAGTTACTTTGAATAATTTTACTCTCAAGAATGCAATGGTAGCTCTTCATGCCAGCGATGGGATGATTGAGGTGGATGGAGGAGATATTAGTGAAATTAAAAGGGCTGTTCAAGCAATAGGACCGCGGACGCATATTATTTTAAAAAATGTAAATATTAAAACAACTGGAGGAGATTCAAGCTTTTTTAGTAATGGCTATGCAGAAATTAAAATGAACAGCGGATCAATAGAATTCATGAACAATCATGGGGTTTCTTCGACACTAGGTGGCAAGGTTGATTTCGAGAGTATTAAAATTACTGGGAAGGGGAGTAAAGAAAAGGATCATGCGGTTTTTTTGATGGGTGTAGGAGGGGCTGTTAATTTTAAGGATGGCACTGTTAATGTTACTCATGCCCACGGCATTTTGTCAGAAAATGCATTTACTACTGGTGATTTGATAACAGTGTATAAGAGTTTATCTGAGCGTCAGCGTATGACTGAGGTTAATCTTACATCTTCTTCTGTTACAGTAGAGGGTGAAGGATCTTACGGTATATATTTTAAGGGAGATAAACTGGGCGAAAAATTCGAGAATAGAGAAAAGATAGAAGAGGAAAAAAAGCTGCCCAGATTGGAGGCTGTTAATTTGAGGCAGACAGTGTTTTCTGCTCCAGATAGTGTGGCTCTTTATGGTACCGGTAATAGTTATGGTGTTATTAATTTAATGCAAAGCACTCTTTCAGGCCGTTCATTATTAAAAGCTGAGAGGGGGGCTTTGGTAAAAATTTTAGCTAGTGCTTCTACCCTTGAAGGGAGAGCCTCTGTTGATGATCGTTCTACTACTGAGCTTTATTTGGGCGCTGGTTCGACATGGATTTTAAGACAAGAGCAGGAGAGTGGTTCGCGTGAAACTGCTCGTACAAATGATTCATCTGTCTCATTTCTGCTTCTTATGAATGATAGTTCCGTTAATTTTAAAAAATTGAAATCTGCTTCGAATTACTATTATCAAACACTCAATATCAATGGAAAGGGTACCGTTTATAAAGCGCAGGATGGTGCAAATATTTACCTTAATACGTATTTGAATGGGGGGGGCTCTCTCGATGATCAAAAGACCGATCGTGTTTTGGTACATGGTGATGTTGAAGGAAAAACTATCGTTCATGTTCGTGGTGTTTCAGGAAGTCCAGGAGGATACACGGGGAATGGTGGAAATAACCAAGGGATTTCAATCATTCAAGTTTCTGGAAAGGCAGAGAAAGATTCTTTTAAGTTGGATGGTGGGTATGTTGCGGTAGCGCATTCACCTTATCAGTATATGCTCTATGCTTATGGTCCAGAATCCGATTTAGGGGAGGCGGATCCTAGTCAAAGATTGGTTGGAGGTGATGGAAAGTTTTGGGATTTTCGTCTTGAAAATAGATATATTACTCCTAAACCTGAACCTATTCCTCCTAGACCTTCACCGGAACCCACT
>NZ_HE997543.1:44944-46923 GCF_000312545.1 Bartonella senegalensis OS02 | reverse complement strand
AAGAGAGGTATGCTTTGAGCATCTTAAATACACTTCTCAGCGGAAATAGGTTTTTGTATTCAGTAAAGACCTATTTCGTTTCTTATGGTGATTATTTTATTTGTAAAAACTTACTAAACTTATTTTTGAAGAGATAGTTTTTAAGGGTAATTTCATATCATTATTTTTTGCTTTTGTATTTACATAAAACACAAAACATATTATTTGCTCATTTCATAATGAGGCAATTGATAGGTATGCCTCTTTGATTTTCAATGACAATGAGAGAAGAAAGTTTATAGTGGGTTATGATTAAGGTATTAAAACGCCATGTATATTTATGTGTTCTTACAACATCTATTTTTTTCTTTGTACAAAACATAAATGCTGAAGTACAGGATAAACCATCGTGTAGTTCTCTTTTTAAGTCGTATTTATGTGATGATCTTAAGAATCTTGGTAGTAACAACGTATTTCAGGTAAATAGTTTTGATAAAGACTTTGTCAATGCTATGATTATAGAAAATTCTAATAAGATAGTCATTAAGCCCGATAGAGGCCAAAACTCAAACACTGGTGAGATTTTAAAATTTAAGAATTCTGAAATGATTACATCACAAGTGTTCGCACCAGAAAAGGTGATGAAAATTCTGAGTAACGCTTCTATTGTAGAAGAAAAAAAGGTAAGCAACAACGATAGTAGTGTATCTTGGGCAGTTTTTGGTGTGAAGCAAGATGGTTTTCTTGTTGTTGATAATGGGAAAGTTGATGTTTCTAATGTCTATGGCTTGGTGGGTGAAAGTTCACCACCATTGTTTAAGGAAGGTTCGAGCAGTAAGTTGCAAAGTGTGTCTCGGGTTTTTATTAAAGACTCAGATATTGCTATCAAGGGACATAAAGCGCGAGGTTTGTATTTTCGGGGCAGCTCTTCACAAGATGAATATGAAGAGGGGGAACTTCTTACTCTGTTAGGGGAATTTCAGTTTGAGAAGACTACTCTTAAAGTTTCGGATGGTACGGCTATTTATAGTGATGATGCTAGAAGAGCTCCTTATATTACTTTAAAGGGTTCAAGCATCACGAGTGATTTGTTGTTAGATGTTAAGAATCACTCATTCGTGGCGGTTGAAGCGAATTCTTCTTCTCTTGTCGGGGGAACGCGTGTTGAAAATGATTCTTACGGTGGCATTGAATTATATAATAAATCGAAATGGACTGTGACACCAAGAAAGCAATCGCTTGAAACATCAAGAGAGAAGAATAATCAGCAAGATTCACAGTCTACAGATTCGTCACTTTCACTGGTAAGGCTTGTTGACAGCTCTATTGTTTTTGAGCAACCAAAAGGAGGTAATTATCAAACGCTTCATATTGAAGGAGACGATGGAATCTCAGAATATGTTTATGCAGCGGCAGGGGACGCACGCCTTTATGTCAATGTATATTTAAGGGGTGATAGTTCAGATGATGTCGTGAAAGCAGAAAGCAAGGCTGATAAACTTGTTATCCACGGTAATGTTTATGGAACAACGACAGTGTATGTAAAAGAATTTGTACGAAGTTCAAAAAAAGAAATACAAACACAAACATCAGGAACAAAAGTGGAAAATCACAATACTAATCAAGGGCTGTCAATTATTCAAGTTCATGGAGAAGCGAAGAAAGATTCCTTTAAATTACCAGGTGGTTACGGAGTAATGAAGGGAAAGCCTTATCGATATCGTCTTCATGCTTATAAATGCAGCTCAGCAGAAGTAGAGAATCGGTGCGAATTGAGTGAACAAAGCTCAGGTGGAAGTAATGGAGGTCTTTGGGATTTCCGCCTTGAGCGTGAATATATCACATTAAAAAAACCCTCTAAATTACTTTCTAAGTTGAGAAAAAATGTTTCTCGTCCTCGTAAAGCTCGTTCCGTTGAGTCTGGGGGTAGTCATAATCCCATTGTTTTCGATTCTGCTTCTTCTGATCTTCATCCTGATGTGATGGTTAGTGCAGTCGTA
>NZ_HE997543.1:0-44123 GCF_000312545.1 Bartonella senegalensis OS02 | reverse complement strand
CTGCGCTATCAGTTCTAGAATACAAGACACTCTGTATTTTGATATAGAAGGCAGCACAAGGTGTTGCCTTTTAGTTTTATTCAAAATCTCTATTATTTTCTCTAAAGGTTTTTCTGTTTATTGATGAAAACGCACACTCTGTGATTTCTTTGATTTATGATTGAAAATACTTAGTAACAGTGTGGTTTTCTTCTCTGTTATCATAGGTCTTTTAAAGACTTTTGGCATTTATAATAATGGATACGGGATTGGTAATTCCATTTTGGTTTCGTGCATAGTGCAACATTGTATGCATGATATTTATGGCGTGATGTGTGAAAAGGCGAGTTTGTTTTGATGGCTTTTTCTGTTGAAACAAGTGGGGCAGGATTTCTGCTTGGAGAGCGCTTTTCTTGTTGTTTTGTCTCTCTCTTTACCAGTTTTGCTGTAGGTCATAAGTTTTCGTTGTGACCTTATTATTCATGTTCTTTTTTATTGATTTTATAGATAGGCAATGCATCTATCTATGTTCTATTGTCTTCTTTTATAAGTCATTTCTTGGATCTTTTAAAAAAATACTGTTATTTTAAGAAAAGGAGAAGGGCTTTTGAGATAAAATGGTAACGAAGATATTTTAAAAATGTACTTTATTATATTTAAAAATTATAATTTTTTTGCACATTATACTCATGCATTTTTGTAAAAGATGAGATTTCTGTACATGATTCTCAATTTATTTAGGCTAGCGTAAGAAGATGTTAAAGCAGCACCTGTAGCAGGAATGAATACTTCTTATATTCTTTAATGGAGCCCATGTTCCTCGTGCAAAATAAAATGCCATTTTGCAGCTAATTCACGCACTTATTTTAAAGAGACACGTCGTCAACGCAAAAGCTACTTTTACTAAGGCGCTTCGTAAAGAGTATAGTGCAAAAGCCATTGTGCATCACTTTTTTATGCTTATGAAGGCGCAAAATGGCACCATCATTTTCTTTGTCAGCTTAAAATGTTAGAGGCTGAACAGCTTTTGCATTGAGATGGCTCATGGGAGGTATTTTTACTCCCTTTCTTGAAGCGTTTTTATCCATACGCTCCTTTTCGCTTTTGATGTGCAAGCGAAGGGTTTTGAGTGGTTCACTCTGAGAGGGGGTGAAAGGCAAAAATCTTGTGATATTCTGGGCTCTCATTTAAGTTGTAAAAAGATGAATTAATATTATAAATCAATGTGTTGACCTCTCAATGAGAGTGCTAAAAAAGAAAGAATGGATAAGCAAAAAACTTGAAAGAATAAATTCTAGGGTTTTGCCTAAAACAAGGATTATGATTAAAATAGTGTTCTGCGTTGGTTCGAGGGCTTTTTAAGAAAATAGTTTTCGCCATTTTTGACTCATTTTTTTCAACTATGATCAGATTTTCTTTTAAATCACTAAAAAAATTAACAAACAATTCTAAATTTCATTCTTCTAGTATTTTGCTATGTATAAATATTACCAATGGTAAGAGTAAGACGTTTTTTCTCGGAAGTCTTAAAGAGAGGTGCGTTTTATGGAAGTTTGCAGCATGGCACAGGTTTGTGTAGGGATGGGGTGTTATTGTATGCTCTTTTGAGGGGGGGCTTTTCGCCTGTGCAGGGGAAAAGAGAGCAATGTTTAAAGGTAAACAACTCAGACATTTTTCAGGTCTTTTCTGTTTAAGGCATTTGGTTTTCTTGAAAGAAGAAGGGGATTTTGCTGTTTCCCGCTCTTTGCAGGATTGTGTGATCGTTTTTATCTACGACGATAGTTCTTGTTGATATTTTTCTTAAGCCTTAATGTTTATAACACCACATTCTCCATTTTCACTCCCAAAGGCTAAGTTGTGTCCTGTTTGATCCCAATTGAGTGCTGAAATGGCGCTTTTTCCATAACCTTTTAGAAGGGCTTCTTTTCCATCGCGAAAATGTGCGCACAAAATTATCCCATCATTGAAGCCTATTGCTACAATTTCTTCGCTTGGGTGGCATGCAACGCTGCTGACAAGTGCATTTACTCGTGTGCCAAGTTCCAATGGTGTTTTCCCCATGGGACCATCTTTTGTATGAAACGGCCACACAATTGCTGCTGATGCACCTGATGTTGCTAACCATTTTCCTTTTGGACTCCAGGACCAACTTTTGACTTTGCTTGGGTAGCCACTCATGCGTAAATGCTGATGATCTGTGAGACGCCAACCATGGAGAGCATTTTCTTGCATAGTAGAAATGACATAGCGGTTGTCTGGTGAGAAGATGACACCACAATGTGCTCCTTTCCAGACCAATGTGGAGGGAGATGTTTTCGTTGATAACCAATGCAAGGTAACACCATTGTAATGGGCAACGGCAAGCCGTAAACCTTTGGGAGCAAAAGCTAGACCTTCTACACTTCGTTCATGAACAAGCTCTTGGAATCCTTGGCCGACATTTGCCCATGCGGTACGTGAAGAGGCAAAGGCACAAACTTTTTGTGGTCCAAAAGCTACATTGCTTATCCATTTGCGTTCTTGCTTGCTGAGCACTTGTGTGTGACCATCGACTGTTGTTTGGCAAATTTTTCCATCTTCTCCACCGGTAAGGATAGTAGTGTTATCATGAGAAAAATGACTAGAAATTATTCCTTGGTGAACTTCAATGCTTTGAGGGATTGGGTTTAAAAAAACAATGCAACCTTCGACCGAAACGAAAGCTGGCTTATCGCCTATAAAACCACAGGAAAGACAATAACTTTGGAGATCGTAATTGGTAATGCTTGGCATTGTTACTCGCTTATGCACAATTTTCAAAACCAGTTTTTAGCTGTTTGGCATCAAGGGTGCGGCCAATAAAAACAAGTCGGCTTTCACGTTTTTCATCTTCACGCCATCGACGCTGGTGCTGTCCTTCAAGGATCATGTGTATACCTTGAATGACATAACGATCATTATCTCCTTGAAAGGCGATAATCCCTTTTAAACGCAGAATATCAGGACCTTTTTGCTGCGTAACTTGTTGGATCCATGGAAAGAACTTTTCTGGTTGAAGAGCACCTGTTTTTAAACTTACAGAAGTTATGGTAATATCGTGAAAGTCAGCGGTGTGATGATGTGCATGATCATGATGGCAATCGGGACCACAGATATGGTCGGAATGCTGGTGATCAAGAAAATGGTGATCATTTTCTAAAACACGTTGGAGGTCAAATGAACCACGATCGAGGAGTTTATCAAGAGGGATGTTTGCACGCTCTGTTGCGTAAAGTACAGCTCGTGGATTTATTGCAAGGATAAGCGATTCAACCTGTGCACGTTCTTTTGCACTCACAAGATCAATCTTATTTAAGAGAATAATATCAGCAAAGGCAATTTGCTGTTCAGCTTCTCGGCTTTGCTTAAGTTGGAGTGAAAGATGCTTTGCATCAACCAATGCTATAACACTGTCAAGTGCTGTTTTTGCATTTACAGTGTCATCCATAAAAAAAGTTTGCGCAACAGGAACTGGGTCAGCAAGCCCTGTTGTTTCTATAATGATAGCATCAAATCGATGAGAGCGTCGCATCAGACTTTCTAAAATGCGGATAAGATCACCGCGCACAGTACAGCAAACACAGCCGTTATTCATTTCATAAATTTCTTCATCCGATTCAATGATAAGATCATTATCAATGCCAATTTCACCAAATTCATTGACAATGACTGCATAACGTTTGCCGTGATTTTCACTGAGAATGCGATTGAGAAGGGTGGTTTTACCTGAGCCAAGATACCCTGTAAGAACTGTAACAGGAAGTTTATCGGGCGTATTTTGCGTCTTTTCCATGGTTGCGCCTTTTTATCATAATGCATCTATTTTAAATCGATTAATATCATCAAGTAAATCACGAAGCCCACTTAGAACATGAGAAAAAATTGCTTCTCCTGCTTGTGCTGTTGCTTCACGGGCATTGCCTGCTGCTCCCTGCGGGTTCAGATCACGCATTGTCCATCCAAAGGCATGGGGACCATAGGCACGTAAATACCGATAATTGGCAATCATATCAGCTTGCTTATTATAAAAATTTTTGGCTTTTTCCATATGCACTTTTTCTGGTGCTAAATAGAGCATTAAGGAGGTTTCAATAAATCCTCCATGAATATCAAGATGATGTTGAGACGGATGTATTAAACCTTGCGGTAGCCCGAAACGTGTCCAGCTTGTTGCTACTGCGAGCATAGAAAAACGCCTTCGTAATTCAGTGATTACAATGCTCATTAAAGGTGAATTGCCCCCATGAGCGTTGAGGAGAAGAAAACGCTTGATACCTTTATAATAGCACTTCTCACCAATGTTTATCCATCGCTCGATAGCTTGAGAAAAGGTGAGTGTTTGTGTGCCAGAGACATCGCTATGTTCTATTGAATAGCCAATTTTTTCAACCGGTAACAGTGCGATAGAAAACTGCTTTTTCGTTCGTAAAATAAGTGCTTTCGCAAAAGCTTCGGCAATAATCCAGTCGGTCTCAAAGGGAAGATGATCTCCATGATATTCATGGGCGCCCAAGGGTAAAAGAGCAAGAAAAGGCATATCAGATGTCATGAATTTATTATACAAAAAAGGTCAATAGATGTAGAATGGTCAAAGATGGGAGGCTTTCTATTATCAATTGTAATCTATATGGCAAAGAAACGCAAATAAACAGTATTTTTACTATCAAATATCTATGCGATAGATAAGGAAAAGTTTTATCAAAAAGAGTGGAAACATTCTTTAATTTTGAGACAAAAAGAGTGGGTATTTGGGTGAGATTTTTTGATGGGTGCTTTTGTTTTTGTAAAATAAGTATTCGAGAGGTTCTCAAATATTCTCAATCATAGAAAAATACATTTTTCTGATCTGTTTTCTTAAAAAAAACAACTTTAGATGATTTTTGAAATATGATTCTTTGTTACTTTATCGAGAGAGTAATAAGCAAAGTATTTCTTTTGAAATGTTTGAAGAGAAGATGCGTCTTTTTGCAAAGACTCTGTTTAGACAGAGTTTTTTAATCAAGATTCCTGAATGCCTTTATCAAGTCCGCCGTATCATGTGACAAAAGGATAGTTTGTTGAGCAATTTTATTTTGCCAATTTTAATATACTATCTTAACAAACTGCAGTGTTTATCAGGAAAAATGATTATAATGCGCTCACTACATATCCGATAAAGTCTCGTAATTGGGGAGAGCTTGATGCACGCATAACGCGATGAAGAGTAAACACTGTTCGACAGCTGAGACAATGATTAAAATGGGGATTAAGATGGGAACTCAAAGCAGAGATCCTTTGTGTTATATGGAGAGAGCCTTTGCGTTCTTATCTGTGCAGTTATTGTGTTGCCCATTCACGCGCTTGTTTTTAAAGAGACATCCGTTAGTGTACAAAAGTCACTTTCATGCTGGTGAACTGTGAAGGGTATAACGGTAAAGCTATTGGGAGTCGTCTCCTTTATGCTTATTAAGTTAAGCTTGCAAGTTAAGTGTGTTAAGTGTGCGAGATGGCACCATCATTCTTTTTGCTCGTTCAAAATGTTTAACAGCCCTTGGCACCTGATGTGCTTCGTAAGGGGTGTTTTATTCCTTTCTTGAAGCGCTGTGACCCATACGCCAAACCCGCTTGTGATATGCAAGCCAAGCTTTTGATTGATTATGAGAGGATTTGCAATGAGAGAAACTTATAATATTTACAGTTCTCATTTAAGTGAGAAAAGAAATTATTCTTTATAAATCAAATAGTTTTCTTTCTATTTGTTTATCGATTGATTGGTGAAGGTTATGAAGAATTATACACTTTATTTAAAAGTGAGGGAGAGAGTTTTCATTTGAAGAAGTATTATACTTAGTAAAACTGGTTAAATATGAACAATGAGAAAAGCGATGAAGAAATATGAGTATGATATACTTCTTTTTATCTCTAACAATTTCTTTTGCGTCATTATATGGAAGAGAGCCTTTTTAAGATTGAAAAAAAGAATGAACTGTTGCGTTTTTTGATTTGTGTTTGCGGGTTGCTTAATAATGTCTTGTTCTCTCTTGTGCTAAAATGCATTTTCTCAAAGTTTTTAGCCCTTTGATCTAGAAGAATGAGAGCGTTTAATTTAAGCTTATAGTCCTTTAATAAAATAATATGTGTTTACTCTTTATGTGCAGTGGTATTTTTAACATCGCTTTTTATGGTGAGTTGATTTTTCAGCGAGCTTACTTAAAAGGATACTTAAAAAGCGTAATTGCTTGGTAGATTTCTCTGGTAATTCTCTTTCATGTGTTTGATCAATTATTTTTCATTTTGAAATTTTAATGATATCTTCACATTGAATATAGAATGTATTACCCTTAGGAAGGGTTGTACTTTATATAATAATTCATATTGTGTTTTATATAGTGAAATAATTTTTAAAGACGATTTTTTTGTTATAACTGTGAATATTCTTGCACTTTTTCGCTGAAGAAAAACAAACTCAAGAAAAGCTATGTTTCAAGTATTTAAAAATCTTTTGTTTTTCTATCTTTTTACAGCATTTATTGTTTTTTTATACAAACTGTAGAGAGTCGTGCAGCGATTGTGAAAGATCTCTTGCAAAAGGAAACGCTTCTTGTCGCTCCAGAAGAAAATAGAGCGACTGAAATGATCAATATGTTGATGAATCTACAATATTGAAGAAAAAGAGCGATTAACTCTTGTGAAGGTTAAGCGAAAAAATTTCTTTTCAACATTTTAGGGGATACTGTCATTTTTTATGATACTGTTTTTATTGAGTTGCCAACTATTTGCCTCACATTTTAATGTCTCTCAGTGTTGTTCTCAATCTGGTCAATCTTCTTATTTTATTAGGGAATTTTGTTATTTTGCAGACCACTCTTTTGAACGGTTTATGCTGTCTCAAAAAGTGTTTGGCTGGATGATCTTATGGAAGTCATTACAGGATGTTTTTTTTGTTCCAAAATAGAGATCTTAATTTTTTTATATTTTATAGCTGTTTTGTAAAAGAATATCAGGCCATTGTTGATGTTTTATAGATATGGATTTGCTTTAGCGTGATGTCTTTACTTGCTAGCAATTTGATTTGTGAGTTTTGTCTATGATTCATAGAATGGAAAATTCACTAAGCAGCATTCTATCTTACGCGATTAAAATAAAAGACAAGTGAAATAACAGCAAAGCGCTATAATTATATTTACAGTTTTCAATTTTTCACTGCTTTTGTATTTTAAGAAATGATAAGAGAAATTTTGATTCCTCTATCAAGTTATTTTTCCCTCCATGTTACTTCTTTTTATGCTGTGTAAGACAACAAATTTTTTTCTCTTCTTAAAAAAGAGAGGATAAAATGATCAAAAATTCCCATATCAGCTACTCTTATTCAAGATAAAGAATAATTAATAAGATTTAAGGAAAATTTATGATTTTCTAAAAGGAAGAGACTCTTTTGATTTTAAGGAAAAGAGGAAAAGTATGTTGTTCTTTCATTTGCCTTTTGTCTCTAAAAGCGTTTGGTAAGTGTATCATTACTTCTTTTGATAAAAGAGATCTTGGTAAAGCTTTTGCTTATGATAATGTCATGCAACTTAGCAATAGAATTTAAATTTTTGAGTTATGATTTTCAGTAATAGATTCCTTAATTCTATAATAGCACATTTAATTTATGTTTAACTTTTTTACTAATATTGCTTTCTATGGTAATGTCAATCTCAGATTAACAGTCTTACAGTGTTCTTTAAGCAACACTCTTACAACTGCATTTATCAATTGTTTATAATTTCTATCTTTGATGAATAAATTTTTTTTGAAAATTTCATTTAGTTTATTTTTTAGGTCTTTACATGCAACACATAATGTATTATACATATAACATAAATATCAAATTGTGTTATACATTAAAGGTAAATGGTTAAATACAGATTTTGTTTTTATATATTTGAATAGTTTTCATTTTTTCAGTGAAGAAAAAGAGGAGCAAAAGAAAGCTATGTTTAAGATATTTAAAAAGTATGTATGCTCATGCTTTTTTACAGTGTTTATTCTTTTTATTACACAGACTGTAGAAAGTAATGCGCATATGCAAGAAAGAGGGATTTTGGTCGCATTAGAAAAAAATACAGGTATGAGGTTGGGAGATGTGCCTGTTATCGGAGATGCTAGGGGACGTGAAGAACAAGACCACTTCGCTTTTAGGAAAGTAGAGAAAGTTTCTTTATTCGATATACTTTGGGGCGGTGTGGGGATTGTTTCATTGTTGGCTTCTTTGGTTACGGCAAATGTGCCTGGTATTGTGGTCTCTATTGTGGCTTTGTTTTGTTAAATTTGGGAGGAGATCCCTCTTTCTTTCTTTTGTTTGTGCATTTTGTTTATTACTTCAGTATTTTTGAAGAACTACTCTTTAAAATGGTTATGCTGAATCCGATAAGGGGAAGAGTTTTTAGTTAGGATTATTGGAAATAATATAAGATGTTTTCTTGATATACTTGCGTCAATTCTAGTAATAGTTTTCCTAAAATTTGTTTTCTGTGACTTTCTTTAAAGCTTTTAGCTGTTTAAAAGGCTTTTTTCTGTTTTCTAGTAATTGAACAACAGGAAAGGATGTAGACCCTCATCCATTTTACGATTTCTTTTTCAGTTTAGATTTATGACTTGTAAAAGCATTGAGGGCAATATTTTAAACATCATAGGGATTGGGGTAGTTTCTCACAGCTTTGTTTGTGGTGTTCTTTTAAAACAATTATGGTTACCATGCAGAAGAATATAGTCTTGCAACGAATAAAAGAAATTATTACAAGATAAAGGTGTATTTGTTCTAAAGATTTTGAGAGCCTTTGATGATAAAGATACGCAAAACTTTTTTGTCGCATCACGCTTTCCTTTCATAGGTTCAGCAGAGGATGTTCATATATCGGCGTCAATCTGCCTTTTATAAATAGGATCAAAGGATTGATAGAGATTCCTGTGAGCATAATACTTATTGTCATAATGGAGATGTTATAATGGCTGACAGTTGTAGAAGGTTGCCATATTCCTCCAATCGTTTTCACTGAAATATTGAGCAAGTATAAGGGAATAAGATTTTATTAATATTGATTGAGGATGATAATTTATCGTTTTGTAATTTGCATTTGAACTGCGAATATCTTAGAACTTTCTCATTTCAAACCTGTTTATATTGAATCAATGAAGACTCTTCGTTTGCATCGCATAATCTAGTGTGTGGATAAAAACTCTTCAAGAAAGGAATTAAAAGCTTTTCAGAGGCCATATCAGGTGCCAAAGGGGGGCAGCATTGCGTGCTAGAAAATGATGGTGCAGTTTCGCATCTTCACGGAATTTTTTGAGAGAAATATTTTATTTTCTTCTCATCTTATTTTTTTGGCAGTGATCGTGAAGAGTATAACGTGGGATTTCTTGGGCAAGATTACTTTTACGTTGAGACGCTAAGTAAGTTCTTTTTCAATATAATATTGTTTGTCTGCTTTTGTCTTGAGATGGTCGCTAAGAGATGTCTTGAGTCTTTTTTCAAAGAGTTTTTATCATTTTTGCATCAGAGGAATAAAAGAACGAAAAATTGCACTCTTTAATGTTCTGACTTCAAGAGAAAAAATGATTAACTATTCTTATAAGTTACTGTTTTTATTTATAAAGATAAAAAGTTTTTGCTTATGCATGAGTGGGGGAAGGGGAGACATTCAACAAGAGGTCTTGTTTGGTGCGAAGACGTGCAATCCACTGATCTTCGCGAATGGCGGTATTCTGCACGGTAATAAGTTCATTCTTTTTAATTTCAGCTGTCACTGTGGCGTTTTCCAGTAGACCACAAGGAATGGCTTGGTGCATGCGTGCTTGTGCAATATTCATTATCCAAGCCCGATAACTATAAAGACCGATAAAGTCTAACTGATCACCAGGATACAAGTCTTTCTTAGCAACGGCACAGACTTCCACTACAGGATGGTTTAGTGGTACCATATCTTTTTTACCATAAAGCATAACGCGTGCACAGGTGAGGGGAACTTCCATTGCTGTGAGATGATAAGGGCGATGAAAGGTAAAGTAAGGTCCCTGACCCATTTTTAAATCTTCCATACGTTCTCTTAGACGTGGGTGTGCTATTTCTGCAATAACAAAAACTCCTGGCGAAACGCCTGGACCTATTGAATAATCCACAACGCCACATTGCTGCAAAATACCCCCATCTTGTTTAGGGATAAGTATTTTGCTTAAATCCTGCAGCGCCGCCCGCGGCCCATGCATTCCTGGGCAATCAGGGAGAAGACCCGTTGCATTGGCAATGGCTGCCATTTCAACCATCGTTTTGGAACCATCAATAAATTCAACCAACATGCGCACATTCATGTTACGTCGTAGCGCTTCTTCTTCATAAGTATCAGGCGTGGCATCAAAGATAAGTGGATTGTTTTTACCTTTTCCAGCTGCAACAATCTTATGTCCAAGGGCTGAAACAAATTCAATCAGTTCCATACAAGAAGTAGGCTCATCACCAGCACCAAGTGTATAAATCAGACCTCGTTTTTCTGCTTCATGTTTTAGATATGTACCAATGGTAACATCGGCTTCAACATTCATCATGACAAGATTTTTGTTGTTTTCAAGCGCTTTGAAGCCAATTTCTGCTCCAGCTTCAGGATAGCCTGTTGCATCAACAATAATATCAATTTGTTCATTGCGCAAAACAAGATCAATCTCATTTGTTGCTGCAATCAAACCGTTTTCAAGAGCTTGGGTTAGGGCACTGGCATTTTCAACTTCACGCACATGCCCCTCTTCGCCATAGGCTAATCGAGCAGCATCAAAAATACGCGAGGGTGTTCGGGTGGCAACGGCTGCAACTGTTATGCCATCCATATGGGCAACGCTTGAGAGCAAATCTGTTCCCATTTCACCACAGCCAATCAGTCCAATACGGATTGGAGGGTGGTTTTCTGCACGCTGCTTTAAATCACGTGCCAAACCTGTTAGGCTCACATTGCTTGCCATTATTTTTTCCTATTTGAAAATTACTTTGCTAAAGAAGTGCTTTCTTATTCATAAATCCCATTTGCTTTTAAGACAGTTTACCTTTTATTCTTGATGCTCTAATCAATGGGTTTTATAAAAGCAAGAGGGTTGGGGTAGTTTTGCCAAATAAAACAGGAATAGGCGTTATGCAGCAAAAAATAGCAGTACAAGATGTAGCCAATTTTATTGGCAAAGAAATAGGATTATCGCAGTGGCGTCTTGTTACCCAAGATATGATTAATCAATTTGCATGCGCAACCGATGATCATCAATGGATCCATGTCGATGAAGAAAAGGCTAAAAAAACGCATTTTGGTGGCACTATTGCTCATGGCTTTTTAACATTATCACTTTTGTCTACTCTCGCTTATGAGGCTCTTCCAGAGTTGGAAGGGGCAACAATGGGCATTAATTATGGTTTTGATAAAGTACGCTTTATGAGCCCTGTCAAAACAGGGACAAGAGTGCGGGCGCGTTTTGTTTTAAATGATGCAGAGATTCGTCCTTCTGGCCGGGTGGTTTTTCATTATGGAGCTACGATGGAAATTGAACAGTTTAAAAAACCAGCTCTTACTGCTCAATGGCTTGTTGTTGCTATGGTTGGAGAGAAGTCTATAAATTCTTAACTTATTTGATGCTTGGTCGAGTTTTTGTATAATTTTATCAGCAAACACTTGGGGTATAACGTTTAGGAAGACCATTGCGGTATAATCTTTAGAATGATCAGAAGGATAATAACGAGAGGTATTATAACACTGATCACCATAGCGGATTGCTTGTCCCCCCCCCCAATCCTTCTGCGTCGAGACATCCAGCAAGTGAAGTCGTGCTGATTAAGAGAAAACACCATAAACGGATCAGATCAGAGAATGCTTTGGGGGTGAAAACATACTTGAAAGAGGTTTGCTAATTTGAAATTGGCTTGCTCGCGTGCGATGCATAGTTCAATCGAGTTTTTCCCAATAGTTTTAAAAGGGAGTTCTACTATGTGTGTATCAACAGGAACGGCTGAAATAGTAAGAACAAAAATCACTTAAACTATTCTCATACTTTATTTCTATCCTCATAAAGGTAAGAGGGTAAAATGCAAGAGCAAGAAAGGGAGTTGCTATGACCGGGGAAGTGTATAACTTCCTCAATTTTTTAATGCTTTTTTTTATCCAATTTTTGTACAATTTTATCAGAAGACCATTGGGTAATAACGTTTAGAATGATTAGAAGGATAATAACTATTGTCATAATAGAGGTATTATAACGCTGATAGCCATAGCGGATTGCCATGTCTCCTAATCCTCCTCCACCGAGATATCCAGCAAGTGAAGTGGCACCGATAAGAGAAATAACCATGACAGTAAAACCAGTAATCAGACTCGGGAGTGCTTCAGGGATGAGAACATGCCTGATAATTTGAAGTCGACTTGCGCCCATGGAACGCACAGCTTCAATCAAACCATTCTCGACAGTTTTAAAAGAAAGTTCTGCCATTCGTGCATAAAAAGGAATGGCTGAAATGGTAAGAACAAAAATCACTGAAGGCATTCCTACACCTCTTCCTACCACTATACGAGTAAGAGGGAGGAGATAAAATGCAAGAATAATAAAGGGAATGGCACGAACACTATCAATTATAATGCTCAGAGGGCGATTGGTGAGATATGAGGCAAAAATTCCTCCGCGGGCGGTTGTATAAAGAAGCAGACCAAGAGGTAGCCCTATAATAAGTGCCATCAAAGAAGCGCTTATCGTCATCAATATTGTATCCAAAACGGCATGGGGGAGTTCATGAGAAAGAACATTAAACATAACCTAAAACCTCACAATATCGTCCTTTTTCGGTCAACCACTGAACGGCTTTTTTTAAAGCTTCTTGATCGTGGGCAGGAAGACCTAAGAAGAGGCGCCCAATGGTTTCGCCTTGGACTGTATCAATACCACCATGTAGAATACGTGCTCTTAGACCGATTTCATCTTCCAGAAGATTGAGAAAAGGTTGTTGGGCAATTTCACCGGCGATATTAATTTCAATGACAGCTTCTTGACCTCTTGGTTTAAGATTTTTTGCAAATTTTTCAGGCAGTTGTGGAGTGACAAGTTTGAGCATGGCAATGGTTGTATCATCTTGCGGTGATGTAAAAATATCTTTCACACGCCCTTCTTCTACAATGCGCCCTTGATTGAGGACAACAACACGATGCGCAATAGCGCGCACAACCTCCATTTCATGGGTAATGAGCACAATAGTAAGATTGAGGCGTTTGTTAATATCGGCAAGAAGCTCTAAAATAGATTGTGTTGTTTCAGGATCAAGGGCAGAGGTTGCTTCATCTGACAACAATATTTTGGGATTAGCGGCTAGAGAGCGTGCAATACCAACACGTTGTTTTTGCCCCCCTGAAAGTTCTGCTGGATAACAATATTCTTTACCCCATAATCCTACCAATTCAATCAGCTCAAGGGCACGTTTGTGGCGCTGCTTTTTATTTATACCGTTTAATTTAAGGGGTAATGCAATGTTATCAAGAATATTTTGCGATGATAAAAGATTAAAATGTTGAAAAATCATGCCAATGCGTTGACGATAAGGCGCCCATTCTGTCTCTGACAGATTTGAAACATCCACATCTTCAAAAAAAATGGACCCTGCATCAATCTGCTCTAATCCATTTAAACAGCGAATAAGTGTTGATTTTCCTGCTCCACTGCGTCCGATAATTCCAAGAATTTCACCTGCATGAATATTCAGAGATAAATTATCAAGAGCACGAATATCAGCCGTTGTGCTAAAACAACGGCTGATGTTTTTTAAAGAGATAAGGGGAGAATTCTCCATTCAAAGTTACCAAGATATTTGGCACAATCACCAAGATGTTTGGGCTGCTATGCCAAAAACTTCTTTGATTTTTGCACGGACAGGTTCGCTATTGTAGGCAGAAACTAATTTTTTGACCCACGGTTCATCTTTGTCGATAGTGCGCACAACAATAATGTTATTGTAAGGGTTGTTTTCTGCTTTTTCCCATGCAATAGCATCTGTTTGTAAGTTTAATCCAGAGACCAAAGCCCAATTTGTATTGATAACTGTCATATCAAAATCATCGATTGCTCTTCCTAACATACCAGCATCTAATTCACGAATTTGCAGGTTTTTAGGGTTTTCAATAATATCAAGTGGAGATGCGAGAATATCATGAGGATCTTTTAACTTAATAAGACCTAGAAAATTAAGAAGAAGTAAGGCTCTTCCACCATTTGAAGGGTCGTTCGGAATGCCAATATGTGCTCCATCACGCAATTCTTTTAGTGCTTTGATTTTGTGAGAATAGACACCTATTGGAGCAAGAAACGTGTATCCAACAATTGAAAGTTTGTAACCACGCTGTTTAATTTGGTTATTCAGATAAGGTGCGTGCTGAAAAGCATTGGCATCAATTTCTCCAGCATGAACAGCATCGTTAGGCAAAGTGTAGTCAGAAAAATAGACAAGTTCAATATTTAAACCAGCTTTTTTAGCCTGTTCTGCTGCGACTTTCCAAACAGTTGCTTCATGCCCTTCCATAACACCGAGCTTGATGTTTGATTTGTCTGCTGCCATGGAAAAAATGGGAGAAACAAAAAATGCAAAAAAAGAAAGGAGTAATCCAATCGTAGTATTCCGAGATAATTGCTTTAATTTCATGTGCTTTTGTCTTTCTTTTTCTTTTCCACGAGATCTCTTGAGAGGAGATTCAATATACTCTGTGCTTTTTTAGGGAAATTCGAGACTATAAAAGCTTTATAGAATATTCAATCTTTTTATTTAAAAACAGAATATTATTTTTTCTCATACCGTAAGCATTCTTAAAAAAATACCATAATGAATGAGCAGTAATTTTCCAAAATTTAGGTAATAAATTCTTCTATTGCAATTCTTTTTTGCGGAACCAAAGGCAATTTCAAAACTTCTTTAAAGTGACGATTGGCTAAATCGCTAAGCAATTTGATGAGGTTTTAGCAATACATCTATCAGGATAATATTGCGCAAGCAAGACAATAGGCTGTGTGTATGTCCGGTAGGGGATGAAGTTAAGAGAGTTTTCTCGAAATGTGGTGAATCTCTTTCAGGAGATAAAAAATCGATCACCACTTGATTGAAACAGGACAAATTTTTGCAGGGGCTAATATTTTGTCCTTGATATTTTAGGAGAGGAAGAAAAATAATGTTAAACAAGGATTTTTTATCAATCACACCGATTTTATTTGTTTTGGGGGGATTAGGGCTTGGAATAACTGTTTCCCATGCAACGGTTGCTCGTGTAGCATCGGGTCAGGCTGTCTTACGTACAGGTCCAGCAAAAATATACAGAACTGTTGCAACTGCTCCAACAGGAGCGAAAGTGCAAATTAATGGTTGTCTCTCCAATAAAGCTTGGTGTTCACTCTCCTATAATGGAAAAGTTGGTTGGGCTTCTGCACGTTATTTTAATGTTAACAATGTTCCTACCATCTCTTTTACACATATGCCCGTGAAACCAAATTCTGTGATAAAAGCACAAAAACAAAAAGTAAAACGGGTTGTTCATAGTTTTAAAAATCTTATGGTGCCTCAAAAAAAACAAAAAAAGGCACAAAAACTTTACAGAAAAGATGTGATTATCGATTCCACAACCGTTAAAAAAAGGGATGAACGAACGGTTTTAAATCCCTCTCCAAAAGCACAGGGGGTCTCTGTAAAGCATGTGAACGCTTATAATCCTTTTTTTCCGGATGATGTCAATTACAGAAATTTTGAACGCAATGAAACGCGTTACCGTATTGTAACTTATCCTGCTCCATAAGAATACGGAGAATCCAAAGATTATTGCTATGATAGGAAAAATACAGCAGTATGAGGCGTTTTTGCTTCATGCTGCCGTTTTTGTTTCATTTGCTGATCTCTGCTTTATCAGATTACGAGAAATGAGTAGTTCAGCGATTTGAACTGCATTCAATGATACTCCCTTTCTTAAATTGTCAGCTACAATCCAGAAAGCTAAGCCATTTTCAACGGTGATATCTTCACGAATACAGCTCACAAAGGTAGCCTCTTCGCCATTACTTTGCATGAGGTGTTAAGCGCTGTCCTTTTCGTATTTATCGATAAGCTGACAGCCCGGTCACATCGCGTAGAAGTCTTTTCGCTTCCTATTCCCGTTTTTGTTTTAGTTTGCTGATCTCTGCTTTATCAAATTACGAGAGATGAGTAGTTCAGCGATTTGAACTGCGTTCAATGCTGCTCCCTTTCTTAAGTTGTCAGCCACAATCCAGAAAGCTAAACCATTTTCAACAGTGATATCTTCACGAACACGGCTAATAAAGGTGGCATCTTCGCCAGTGCTTTCATAAGGTGTTATGTAGCCGCCATCTTCGTGTTTATCGATAAGCTGACAACCTGGTGCATCGCGTAGAAGCGTTTGTGCTTCATGGGTGCTTAGTGGTTTTTCAAATTCAACATTCACAGCTTCCGCATGACCAATAAAGACGGGAACTCGAACAGCTGTGGCGGTTAATTTGATCTTAGGATCAAGAATTTTCTTCGTCTCAACGGCCATTTTCCATTCTTCTTTTGTATAACCATCTTCCATGAAAACATCGATATGGGGAATGACGTTAAAGGCAATGCGTTTAGTGAACTTTTTTGATGTGATTGGATCTGCAACAAAAACTGCTCGTGATTGTTCAAAGAGCTCATCCATTCCTTCTTTACCAGCTCCAGAAACCGATTGATAAGTAGACACAACAACACGTTTAATCTGTGCTGCCTCATGGAGAGGTTTTAAAGCTAAAACAAGTTGGATTGTTGAACAATTGGGGTTAGCTATAATATTGCGCTTGGAAAATTGATCAATGGCTTGTGCGTTTACTTCTGGTACAATTAACGGAATATTGCTCTCATAGCGCCAAGTCGATGAGTTGTCGATGACTACACAACCAGCAGCAGCGATTTTAGGGGCATATTCTTTAGAAATACTTCCTCCAGCAGACATGAGGCATAGGTCCGTATCGGAAAAATCGTACGTATCAAGCGCTTTTACTTTTAAAGTTTTGTCACCATAAGAAACACTTTGCCCTAGGGAACGGCGCGATGCTAAAGGAACAACCTCATGAGTAGGAAAACCACGTTCCTCAAGAATTGTGAGCATTTCACGACCAACATTTCCGGTTGCTCCGACAACTGCAACTTTAAAGCTCATTTTTCCGTACTCCTGTCCTTCTCCATTTTGCTTCCCTAGGCTGTACCCAGGAGAAGGTGAGTTGGCCAGGAATGAAATCATAATATTGGAGGCCTTTTCAAAGGTCTTATTTTGTGAACGCCAATCATACTCTCCAATAGCACGAGGTCTATTCATTTCAAATGTACCATCTTGCTAATTTTAGAAAGCTGAGAAAGCCTGAATGTTTTATGCCAAGCTTTTGTGAACATCTCCTTGGCAGCGCTGCAATCTAGTGAATTGCTTATCTTCTGTCAATTGTTTAGCGTGAGAAGTTTGACTTTTATAATGATTGCACCCTGCCTAATAAAACATGTGCTTTTGCTGTTGCTTGTCAATTCATATCTAAATTTAGCGCAGCGGCATGCTTGAGGTAAAGATTGAGATCGATAAGGGATTGAGACGGATAAGGGCTTTTTCCGCTGTTGCAGTTTTTGTATGCCAGATAGGAGCAAGGATATTGCATCTCTCTGTTTAGTTAGTCTCTGAAGTGGCTAGACAGCCTAATTGCGAGAGTACGAAGTTGTAAAGGTGAAAACCAATCACCAGTGTTGCCCTCTCTATTTTAATTTGGTTTTACGATTTGCAAAAGCGTCTCAAGCAATATCTTTTCAATAATGGAGATTGCGCATTGTCTTACGCTTTTGTTGTTCATTTTCTTTAACATGGTTAACAGGGCTTTAACGGGGCTCTAACGGGGGCACGCTTCTTATGCAAAACAGAACGCCATCTGTTGGATGTTCACATGCTTGTTTTAAAGAGACATCCGTCAGCTTTTAAAGAGGTATCAGTCGTACCTTAAGCCCATTTTATGGTGGTGTCTGAATGCTATAGCGTAAAAGCCATTGAGTACCACCTTTTTACGCTTAGTTGAGCGCGTGCAAGATGGCACCTTGAGTACGTGCGCTGGTACTGTCCTCCTCCTTTGGTTAGCGCAAAATGTTGCTGGCAGCTCTTGTATTAAGTATTTTCTACCCATACACCAGTTCTGCTTATGACATGCAGGTAAAATTCAGACTCGCTTTTTGTAATGATTTATTGTTTGTCTGCATCCTTTGCCTTTAATTTTCATGAATGCCCTCTGCGAGGGGGGTGATGAGAGAATGTTATGAGATTTGGAGTTCTCATTTAAGTTAGAAAATGATTATTTATCCTTATAAATTAATATCTTGTATGATTTCTGTTGTGATGTTCTATACTGCCTTAGTGATATATGTTTTTTTATTGATGTGCAGGTTAAGATGGGGGGCGCGGTGTGATTTTCTTTCATGCTGTTTTGCATTTTATTTTTACTTAAGAAGTTCTTTTCATATGATAAAGGCGTTTATTGAAGAAACGCAAAAATCGTGATCATAAGAAGATGCCTTTTTAATCAGAAATCAACCGTAAGATTGCTCTCTGTTTTTTGGGGCTCAGTCCTCTGAAATTTTTCAAAAGCAAGTGTTCCACTTTGTTTGATATTCTGTCCTCATCATGGCAGAGATTATCTTCTTTTGTTGAGATATCGGTATAAAAGAAGGAAACAGGAACATCTAGTCTATCGGCAATTTCTTGCAAGCGTCCTGCACCTACGCGATTTATTCCCTTTTCATATTTTTGGATTTGTTGGAAAGTGACGCCTAAATGACAGCCTAATTTTTTTTGAGAAATCCCCATGATGCTTCTTCTGAAGCGAATTTTTTTGCCTACAGAGATATCATTAAAATGTGGATTTTGGGTTCGCACTTTGAAAAATCCCCCACCGGGTGCGAGCGCTCTCGCATTGGTATTCCGGGGTCTGGAAGCACTGACTCAAAGCAGTCTCTTGTTTTTAGTGCTGAAGAAGCACTTGGACATAACAAGAGCCCCCGGAAATTCCGGGATATCCGCAAAGCAGATTTATTCTAGTTTGAGTGTTTCAGGCTTCCAGGCCCTATTGATCGCCGCGTATACGATCAAAACTACAAGCTCATTCATAGGATAATTTCCTTAAAGCGTCAACCAGAGGTACGGCAGTTGTTTTGGTTGCGTTTTTTCAAAATTTAAATGCAACCGTTGCAATATGTCTTTGTTGTTTTCATAAGAATTTAGTCTATTTTTCTCTCTTGTTTTTGAAAGCCATCAATGCTTGCTATATGTTTTAAAGGGGGAGTTTCAGGTTTTTGACTGATTATTTTATTGATAATTTATTTCTTATCACTTGGTGTATTTTTTAACGGTATTGGGGGTAAGAGAAGCACTGTTCTTAAAATTATGCTTTTGGGTTGACACTTTAAAAACTCGCTTGTTGGTCGCGAGCACTGTCAAATTAGTATTCCTGATTTTATCAATATATTGATTTATAAGGATAAATAATCCTTTTTTAACTTGAATTACAACTCGAATATCGTAAGATTTTCTCATCACATATCCTCTCAATAGTGAATCAATTAAAATCACTTGTTTGCACGTCAAAAACAGAACTGGCATATGGGTAAAAATGAAGAAAGAAAGGAGTAAAAATGCCTCTTACGAACCGTCTTAGATGCCAAGAGTTTGAGTATTTCTTTAAAAGTTTTCTATTAACTTATTAAGCGATTTATTAGAATATACGATTTCTTTGAATTTCATATCACCAATTGTATTAAAGGTCGTGTAACTTTAAGTGTAAAAAAATTTACTATCGGATGGGTGATATGAAGTTATTTTTAAAAAAGAGTCCATTAGCTCTTTTTTCTTCTCTGTTTATTTCTAAAGTTGGTGATTATGCTTATGAAGTTGTTTTTATTTTACTTGTCTTAGAATTAACAGAGAACACCTTTTTTACAGGTCTTGTGTATTTTTTCCGATTTATCCCTTTTCTCTTTTTGGGCCCTATAGGCGGTTGGTTCGCGGATAATTTCTCTTTGAAGAAAAATATGATCTTCAGTGAATTGGTGAGATTATTCGCTTCATTATTCGTTTTTATAACCACTATAACAGGGACTGCACATATTCTTGTTCTGATTTTTGCCGCAATCTGCACAACGATAGGAAGAAGTATTTTCCAGCCAAGTTTTCAAGCTGCTATTGTGAGAATATTTCCAATAAATGAGCTTACAAAGGCAAATAGCATTTCACAAATTATAAATGAGACTGCATCTGTCATTGGTCCTTTACTTTGTTCGCTACTGCTTTTTTTAGCAAATAAATCGGCAGTCCTTATTTTTGATTGTTTTAGCTATTTTATCTCTATTCTCTTGTTATTGAATCTCATGAATTTAAATTCAAATGAGAGTAAATTATTCAATTTCATAAAAGTTTATCGAGAAACAGCTTCTTATCTTCAATCTATTTCTACTGAAAATAAACATTTATTTATTACGCTGATTGGCTCGTCGTTTGCTATTCTTTTTACTGGTGCAATTTTAAGATTTTTAATTCCAGCTTTTATTCTCTCTATCAGTGGAGAGGAAAGCTTTGTGAGCTATGTTTTTTCTCTCATTGCTGTTGGAACAATTGTGGGCGGCTTGTTCTATCATAAAATTATAGTCAAGATTACAGCGTTTAAGCTCATGGTCTTTTGGCTTCTGTATGGGGTTATTCTGTTTGTTATGCCTTTAGTGGCAATATTTTATTTAAAACTTCTCCTTGTATTCGCATTTGTTTTAGGATTTATTGGTGCATTTGTGGATATTAGTTTAGTCTCAGCTCTTCAATTATATTCTCGTCGTGAAGATCTTGGGAAGAGTTTTGGAACCTTCTCAATCCTCGCAAATTCTGCTGAAGCATTGTCTGGCTTTCTTGCTGGACTTTTTGCACTCGTGGGATTGTTGAGCTCTTTTTTAGCGATGTCTGCATCGATTATTTCCACTGGAATTATTGGAGTTATAAAAATTAAGCAAAATAAAGAGTTACCCCCTCTTAACACGACAGTAGATGATGATCATTGATGTATTTGATATATCCATGACGGTTCTTTTTTCTGAGACGGTTCGTTCATTATATTTGAAACAAAAGTCTTTATATTCCTAATTGCTTTTTGATGATTTTACGTAGAGTGGTGTTAATTTGCCAGATTTTACAACAGTTGCTTTGTCTCCAAAAGTAACGAAGGAGTGGAAACCTTTGTCTAAATCAGAGAATATATTGATTTATAAAGATCAATCAATGTCTTGTAACTTGAATGAGAGACCAGACTATCGTAAAATTCTCTCATTTCAAACCTGCTTATAATGAATCAATCAAAACCATCCCCTTGCACATCAAGGGAAGGGATGAGTGTATGGTTAAAAACCGTATAAGATAAAGACTAAAAATACCTCTTATGAGTCGTCTCAAGTGCCAAGGGCTGTCGCAATGTTGGAGAGGGCGGGGCTTGGTAGCGTGATGACAATTTTAAAGCATTTTTAGCCTTAGATGACAAGAATGTCCATGATAAAACCTCTTTGAAACATTCTCCTATGGTATTGTAACCAGTCTTGATGCCTGGGTATATAATTCTAGCCGTAAGATTTTAGCAAAAAATATGAATAATATGATTACTTTTTATAATAGCGACGTAAAATGTTTTAACGATACCCATCCACATGCTGATCGAAAAAAATGTGCAAGTGTCGTAGATGATTTTGTTAATTCAGATGTAAAAAAGATAAGTTGGAGTTATTAAGCAAGAATTCATAAGAGGAAAGGTTTTTGAATTTGAAGAAGCATGTCTCACGCAAAGTTCGTATCGTCCTTTTACACGACAATGGCTTTATTATAACCGTATCTTCAATGATGGAGTTTGGAATTACTGAAGCCGAGTCAGTCTTTTGCTTTTGCTTTTGGTGCTGAGAAGTACTTGGACATCACAAGAGCTTACGAAATCTCTGAAATACCCACAAAAAGAACTTACCTAGTCTTTGATTTTTGAGCTTCCAGATCCTATAGATTTCTAAGGATACTATCAAAATTACAAGCTTATTGAGAGGATAATTTCTTTGCTATTTGGTGTATTTTTTAACGTTATTGGAAGGCAATAGAAGTGCTATCTTTAAGATCGTGTTTTTTTGTAAGAGCGCAAAAGAATTTGCAGAAAACCCTCCTTCATGCATCTCTTAAAGCCACATAACATGAAAAGTTTTCCAAGAAAGTGGTGGGGGATAGCTTGTGAGAAAACTTCTTTTTCGAGCGAGAAAATATGAAAAAAAAACAGCAACACTAGAGATCTTTTGATGAAAAAATACTCGAGAACACTGCGCTATCATCAAGAAAAATGTATAAGGGCGGCTTACTCTTATGGGCTATTTTTTTCATTATTTTGTAAAGGACGGGCTTCGGAAGCAAGCATAATGGGAACACCGTTACGAATAGGATAGGCAAGTTTTGCTTTGAGCGAAATTAATTCCTGTGTTTTTCGGTTCAAAGAGAGGGTTCCCCCTGTAATTGGGCAAACCAGCAATTCAAGCATTTTGGGATCTGTGATCATTTTCTTCATGTTTTAATATTCATTAGTTTAAATAGTGATATGCGCCTGTTTGTTTCATGAGAGAGCATTCAGTTAGAGCGAGAAGTGTCTGAGCACGGCTTCCAATATCAGGAGCCTCTAACAGTGCTTGTTTTTCTGCCGGTGTAAAAGGAATAAGAGATGAAAAAGCATTCACTAATATAGGTGTGGGTGTTTGTATGATATTGCTCCAATTATATTCTATTTCATGCATCGTGAGATATTGCTCAACGATGTTGAGTAAATTTTCTCGATTAATGCTCTCTGAAAATTCTACTTCTTGTAAATCTTTTACATTTGATTGGATAAGAGCAATCCGATAAGATTTTGTGTTCACCAGTTCTTGTTCTAAAGTAAAGCGACAAACGCCTTGTAAGATAATGAAAAGCTGCCCATTTCCTGTTTCATTATAGTGCGTGATACGACCTATACAGCCCATTTTGTAAAGTTTTATGGGGAAGCAATTTGTTCCTGACAAAAGGGGTTGAATAATACCTAACAAACGGTTGGATACCATAACGTCTTCAACCATTTCGAGGGCTTCTGGTTCAAAAATGTTGAGCGATAAAAAACCTCCCGGCAATAAGAGCGCACCTTCTAAAGGAAAAAGAGCAATTTGCTTTGGGAGATCATTTTCGCAATTATAACAGATATTGCCAGCTTTCATTCGTGTTTTTAAACCTTATATATGGTGCGGTTTGATGCATAAAGAACCATAGTTTATGATATTACTTACTGGTAAGAAAAACCAACCCCTTGCGTGTTAAGATCATATTTCTCTCTCTCTATTCTTATAAGTATGTCGTCTTAGAAGAGAGTAAACTTTGTGGTTATAATAAGACCCCACAAAAGAGAATACTCTTTCTTAGTCTGTGAAGTTTTCCATTTTTTTCAATTAGCGTTTTCA
This sequence comes from Bartonella senegalensis OS02, assembly GCF_000312545.1. Taxonomy (GTDB): domain Bacteria; phylum Pseudomonadota; class Alphaproteobacteria; order Rhizobiales; family Rhizobiaceae; genus Bartonella; species Bartonella senegalensis. Next base: position 20,575 of record NZ_HE997543.1, on the reverse strand, counting down.
GTTTTCAAGTCCAGTCGTGGACTTTCGCAATTTTCTTTTTACGTTGATAGCATCTGCCGGTAATGTATAAATTAATTTTCCTTGACTTTACTAAACCTTAAACAGCTAGGGTTTTTACAACGTTCTCTCGATATTATAAGCTCTTTAAAACACCCTATGCAAGTGTAAAATTAAGGTACACCAGTCATTTTGCTGATGACAGTGTGACGCAGATAGGTTATAGAATTAGAATATGTCGGAAAGAACGTTATCGTTTCTTTCATTCTTTTGCGGGAGAGTGCAGGTTGCGAGTTTTCGTAGCTGCCGCCGAAGGGGAAAATAGCCCATAATCTCTCAGGCTCTAAGGACCGTAAAAGAAGAAAGGCAGGTCTGGAAAGTCGGGAAAGTCCGCGCCGAAGGTGTAAGCGAAAGATCTTTTCGCGAGTCTCTCAGGTTTGTAACAGAAGGGTGCGGAGACGGACGTATTGTATGGACGTGAGTGCGACTTTGGAGATATTATGGGTACATCACAAGAATTTGAAACATCTTCTTTAAAAACACTTCCTTTATATGAATTGCATGAAAAAGCGGGGGCAAAATTTGGCGCTTTCGCCGGTTGGAAAATGCCTTTGACTTATCCTCTTGGAGTTTTAAAAGAGCATCTTCATACGCGTGCGCATGCAGGTCTTTTTGATATTTCTCATATGCAATTGATTGCTGTTGAGGGACCCCAAGCAGTGGAGTTTTTATCCTATGCTTTTCCCATTGATGCGGCATTATTAAAGATTGGTCAATCACGCTATAATTATTTACTCAATGAACAGGCTGGTATTCTTGATGATCTTATCCTTACCCGTTTGGCAGAATGGCGTTTTATGTTGGTTGCGAATGCTGGTAATGCACAAGCCGATCTTGCTGAACTAAAAAAACGTGCTGTTGGCTTTGATTGTCAGGTGATTGCTCTTGAAAGGGTTTTGCTTGCTCTTCAAGGTCCACAAGCAGCTGCCGTTCTTGCTGATGCGGGTTTGCCGGGCAATGAACTGTTGTTTATGCAAGGATTGGAAACACAACAAGATTGGTTTATTACTCGTTCTGGTTATACGGGAGAAGATGGTTTTGAAATTGCTCTTCCCATAGGACATGCACAGGCATTGGCTGAAAAATTGCTGAACGATTCTCGTGTTGCGTGGGTTGGTCTTGCAGCGCGCGACAGTCTTCGATTGGAAGCAGGCTTATGCTTGCATGGCAATGATATTACCCCTGATATTACGCCCATTGATGCTGCACTAACATGGGCTGTTCCCAAAAATGTTCGAGAAAAAGCCCAGTTTTACGGGGCAAAGGCTTTTTTGGAAGCTCTTGAGAAAGGTCCCTCTCGTTGTCGTGTTGGTTTAAAACCACAAACACGCCAACCTATTCGTGCTGGTGCCATGCTGTTCGATGATGAGGGTAATCGGATTGGGGTGGTAACATCAGGTGGTTTTGGCCCTTCTTTTAATGGTCCTGTTGCGATGGGATATGTTCCTGTTGGTTGGAAAGTGGAAGGAACAGAAGTTTTTACAGAGCTGCGTGGCAAAAAGATTGCACTGTCTGTCCATTCACTCCCTTTTGTTGAACAACGTTATTTTAAAGGATAATTTTTTATGTCTAAAACTTATTTTACACAAGATCATGAATGGCTTAGCGTTGAAGGGCAAGTGGTTACTGTCGGGATCACAACTTATGCTCAAGAGCAGTTAGGGGATTTGGTTTTTGTTGATGTGCCACAAATTGGAACCAAAATTTCTAAGGGAGATGCTGTCGCTGTTGTCGAATCGGTGAAAGCGGCTTCGGATGTTTATGCACCTCTTGATGGTGAAGTGGTCGAAATCAATGAAGCTTTGGCAGAGAGCCCTGAACTGGTAAACCAAAAAGCGGAAACAGAAGGTTGGCTCTGGAAAATGACCTTGCAGGATGAAACGCAACTTGAAGGGTTGCTCGATGAGGCTGCTTATCAGGAACTGATTGGATGAATACTATGTTAGAGCGTCCTTTTTTTTCTCGCCATATTGGGCTTCGTCCTGATGAAAAACAGAAAATGCTTGATGTTTTAGCTGTCGATTCTGTTGATACACTGGTTGCTCAAGCTCTTCCTCACTCTATTCATTTGGGACGGCCGCTTAATCTTCCAAAGGCTGCAAGCGAAAGCCAAGCTCTGGAAGAACTCTCCAAGATGATGGGGAAAAACAAAGTGCACAAAAGTTTTATTGGGCAAGGCTATCATGGAACATTTGTGCCTCCTGTTATTTTGCGCAATCTGTTTGAAAATCCAGCTTGGTATACTGCTTACACACCCTATCAAGCAGAAATTAGCCAAGGGCGTTTAGAGCTTTTATTTTATTTTCAGACATTGATTAGTGAACTCACTGGTTTGCCTGTTGCAGCTGCTTCACTTCTTGATGAAGCAACCGCTCTCGCTGAAGCTATTGCAGTGGCTTTCCGCTTTGTACGTGAGAAAAAAACAAAGATTTCTCTTCAGAGTCTTTTGCACCCCCAGACTTTGAGTGTTGCGCAAACGCGTGCGGAAACACAAGGGCTTCAGATGAGTCAAAATGGCGAAATTTGTTCTGATACTGCTGCAATTGTTCTCTCTTGGCCTGATACGAAAGGCTCTTTTAACGATTATAGTGAGGCCATTAAAGAGGCCAAAGCAAAAGGCGCGCTAGTGATCGTTGTCGCTGATCCTTTAGCGCTCACCCTTATGGAACCGCCAGCAAAATGGGGGGCTGATATCGTTGTTGGCTCTCTGCAGCGCTATGGCGTTCCGATGGGATTTGGCGGACCTCATGCGGGATATCTTGCGGTCAGCGATGCTTTAACGCGTCTTCTTCCGGGGCGGATTGTTGGTCAATCAGTAGATACGAAAGGGCGTGTTGGTTTCCGTTTAGCATTGCAAACACGTGAGCAACACATCCGGCGCGATAAGGCGACGTCGAATATTTGTACAGCACAGGCTCTTTTAGCCAATATGGCAACAGCTTATGCTGTTTGGCATGGACCGCAGGGGTTACAGGAAATTGCTCGGCGCATTCATCATTTAACATGCCGTTTTGTTGCTGGTTTAGAGGCAGCAGGTCTCTCTTGTGAAGGGGACTATTTTTTTGATTGTGTCAGCATTGTTGTTAAGGGAAAAGCAAGGGAGATTGCACGCCAAGCAAAAGCTGGTGGGCGTCTTGTTCGTGTTCTCGATGATGATAGGGTTGTCATCAATTTTGATGAATTGTCAACAGAAGAGGATGCCTATGCTTTAGCACAGCTTTTTGGTGCAGAGTTAGTTAATCAGGCTTCTCCAAGACTTATGGGAAAGGGGCGGGATACTGCTTTTCTTTCACAGCCTTTTTTTCATGAAGTTCATTCAGAGACAGATATGATGCGCTTTTTGCGTCGTTTGTCCGATAAGGATTTGGCATTAGACCGGGCAATGATTCCTCTTGGCTCTTGTACGATGAAACTCAATGCAGCAGCGGAATTGATGCCTGTCAGTTGGTCTACGGTGGCTCATATCCATCCCTTTGTTCCGCAAGAGGATGCCGCGGGTTATCAGGAGATGATCCATCAACTCAATACATGGTTGTGTGAAATTACAGGGTTTGCGCAAGTTTCTTTTCAGCCAAATTCTGGTGCTCAAGGAGAATATGCCGGGCTTTTGGCAATCCGCCGCTATCACCAATCGCGGGGAGAATATCAACGTACGCTTTGTCTTATTCCTGCATCTGCGCATGGTACCAATCCAGCTTCAGCCCATATGGCGGGCATGGAAGTTGTTGTGGTGAAATGCTTGAGCGATGGTGATGTGGATCTTGATGATCTTAAAATGAAAGCACAATTGCATAAGGAGCGTTTAGCCGCTCTCATGATTACCTATCCTTCAACTCATGGTGTTTATGAGGAAACTATTAAAGAGATTTGTTCGCTTATCCATGAAAATGGCGGACAAGTTTATTTTGATGGTGCTAATCTGAATGCGCTTGTTGGCCTTGCACGTCCGGCAGATATTGGGGCGGATGTTTGTCATATGAACCTTCATAAAACGTTTGCTATTCCCCATGGTGGTGGTGGTCCTGGTATGGGACCAATTGGCGTGGCTGAGCATCTCAAGCCATTTTTGCCAGGTCATGAACAAGAGGGGACAACATATGCAGTTTCAGCAGCGCCCTATGGAAGTGCCTCTATTCTTGTTATTACCTGGATGTATATTCGGATGATGGGGGCTGAGGGTTTGAAATCTGCAACACAAACAGCAATTTTGAATGCCAATTATATTGCTGCGCGTCTTTCAAAGGCTTATTCCATTCTTTATCGAGGTAAACAGGGACGTGTTGCGCACGAATGTATCGTCGATACACGCGTGTTGAAAGAACAGTACGGTGTGAGTGTTGATGATATTGCAAAACGTCTCATTGATTACGGTTTTCATGCGCCGACTATGTCTTTTCCTGTTCCTGGAACTTTGATGATTGAGCCAACGGAATCAGAGCCAAAAGCGGAAATTGATCGTTTTTGTGATGCTTTGCTCTCTATTGCTGAAGAAGCTAAGAAAGTTGGTAGCGGTGTTTGGCCAAAAGACGATAATCCATTGGTTCATGCACCACATACATTGGTTGATACATTAGATGATGCTTGGGCACGGCCTTATTCACGGCAAGAAGCTGCTTTTCCCAATAGCTCTCTTGATCCCGCGAATAAATATTGGCCTCCTGTTTCACGTATTGATAATGTTGCAGGTGATAGAACGCTTATTTGTTCTTGTCCACCCTTGGCAAACACCTATTAAATTTATTTGTTTGCCATTAATGAGAAAAGCCCACACATTTTGTGTGGGCTTTTTTGTTGCCTATTTGAATTAGATCATACTGTTTTGGGGTGCGTATTGGTTTTTCTTATGATCATCTTAAAATAAATTTGATGAGTGCCATTGTCATTCTTCATTTCAGCATTGTGATGACTAGAATTAAAGGTGAGCGCATTGCTGGATAGCTATTTGGTTTTTGAAAATTATGCTTGGAATGCTCTAAGAAATTTTTGTACTGAGAGGGGGAGTTCCTTTGTTTCTTGAGAGAGCTTTAAATGTAAATACGTTTATAGCGGTTTCCTAGAGAAGTAAGAATTTCATTAGGAATGGTATTGGCATCTGTCGCCACTTTTTCAAGAGTTTGATGCGGACCAATGAGTTCTATCCAATCACCTCTTTGAGGTTTTTTATCGAGATCGGTAGCATCAACAATGATAGAATCCATAGAAACGCGTCCAACAATAGGGAGTTTTTGTCCATTGAAATAAACGCTCCCTTTATTCGAAAGAATGCGTGGCCAACCATCTGCATAGCCAATAGAAATTGTTGCAAGAGTGCTTGGTCTGCGGGTCATAAAGCTTTCTCCATAACCAACAGGTTTTCCTGCGTCGGTAAAGCGGCTTTGAAGAACTTGGGCTTCAAGTTTTAAAACGGGTTTAAGAGTTGTTGGCTGTTTTCCTTGGGGATCAACACCGTAAAGTGCAATGCCGGGGCGTACAAGATCAAAATAAAAATCTGAACCAAGAAAAATGCCTCCAGAATTGGCAAATGAGATTTTACAGGAAGGCAACTTTCCAAGTATTCTCTTGAAAAAAGCCAATTGTGTATCATTGGATGAATGCGTGGTGTTCTCTCCATTGGCAAGATGACTGAGGATATATTTTATCTCTGCTTTTTCGAAAATTGTAGGCTGTTTGATAAGTTTTTGTAATTCTTGTTTATCAAGCCCTAAGCGGTTCATATTGGTATCGATTTGAATGATTGCTGGAAATTTTTTATGCTTTTTTTGGCAAAGTGTTTGCCAATCTTCGATAGCAGACCAAGAGTTCAGAAGAGGGACAATGCCCGATTGTGCAACAAATTCTTCTGCTTTATGTGGAAGCCCATTCAGAAGAGCAATCATGACATTTGTTGGTAAAACGGCTTTTAATTGAAGCGCTTCTTCGATTTGGGCAACAAAAAAAATGCGGCAACCAGCCTGATAAAGTGCAGGGGCAATTTTTTCAGCACCCAGCCCATAGGCATTGGCTTTCACAACCGCTGAACACTCGGTCGGGGCAACATGTTGGGCTAAAGTTCTATAATTCGCAACAATGGCGCTCACATTGATGGTTGCTATAGCTGTAGCAGGAAAGAATATATTTTCTTCATCCTTAATGGATTTGTTCATTTAAAAATCCTCTCTCGAGTCAGCGAAACATGAAGTTCCCTTTGGTTCTTTCATATAGTTTTCTATGATATAGGGAAAGGATATGCGTCCTCTTTGTTTTTATCAAAATCATGAGCAGTTCATACTGAATTATGTGTCATCAAAGCAATCTTTTAAGCTAAAATGCGTAGTTTGAGTATCATCAATAGAGTATTTTATTTTCTCTTTGTGTTTTTATGAACATGTAATTTACTGACAGTAGGGCATGGGCTTTATTCTCTTTAGGTAAAGCATCTTAAAAAATAAAGGCTAACCGGTAGTGTTGTATCGTTTTTTATAGTGAAATCAGAAAAAATTTTGGGATCAATAGTGCATTAAATTTCTTTTTACGACATTGATTAGAGAGTGTGATTTTGATAAAATTAACTTTGTCTGTAATCAATTAAGGGGGATGAATTATGAATTTAAGGGGGATGAATTATGAATTACAGAATTCAAAAAGTATTATTCATTTTTTTATGGTTTTTAGTGAGTTCACCAAGTTACGCTGTTGTTGCGGGTGGAATTATTTCTGTTCAACATACATGGCCTGCTCATTCAGAATTTAACCAATTAACGTTTTTTCAACAGGTTAGTAACGATGGTGGAGTGAATTCCCATTATTACTGGGCAAATCAGTTTTTCTTTAAAAAGGGGAAGGTGGATATATTGGTTTACAAAATAGTGGAGGTGATCATTTCGTTAATTATTCTCTCTGGAATGCTATTGGTTGGAAGAGTAAACAGTGCCATTTCTTCCATCATGAAGGTTCTGGAGTGCAATGTCGTGTCAAAATGCCATGGAAGACGGGGCATCAGTACAAATTAAATATCTCAAAAAGTGAAAATTTGGTCACTGGTACCATAACGGATTTAATGGATGATACAGAAACGACTGTGGGTGTCATTGAAGTTCCAAAAACATTTGGTAGACTTAACGGTTCTCTTGGCTTTGTTGAAGAATATTCTCAAGGGGGTGGACAACTTTCCTCTTGTTTTGTAGTGGGGACGCAGAGTTCAATCTTTAGAGCTCCTATCGGTGATAATACTGTCAAAGCGAAGCAAAGCACCAATACTTACGGAAATTGCAATGATCCTTATGTGGTTCAAGCTGCTTGTAATGATGATGCTTGCATTAATACTGTAAGTAATCTTGGAGCGGTAGCCTCACCTCATGTACCTGCAGTTTCTCTTGTTAATGGAAAAGATTTGAGTGCACAAACCATTTCTGATGCGTTGAAAGCAGTTGATTTGATCGTTGTTCGTTCCCACGATGGTTTTTGGGCATCTCATATCTATTTTCCACAACCTCGTTTATTTAAATGGAAGTCAATTTTTGTTGATCACAGAGCAACTTACAGCTCCTCTTTTCATGTGAATAATGGTGTGAAGGAGGTTAAGACGGCGACACAATTGATGTATATGTCTGATGGTGATCGCTGGAAAATTATAGAAACGCATTCTTGATCTGTTTTTTCATACCGCTAATATTTGCACTTCCCAGAAGAGAACAAGCATAAATTGAGCGGTATGATTATCAGTAATTTTATTGTTAAAAATTTATTCTGAAATATTCTCTCTGGCTTTGATAAAAATACTAATGACAGCGGATATTCTGTGTTGTGTAAAACATTGTTAAATTGCTGTTCCCTTTTCATGGATGTAATTGCATTGCAGATTTAATTAAGTTGGAGCAAATCATTTAATGAATATTTTCTTTACTGTTTGAATGATCTTTTAAAAATGCCTGTGTTGCATTTTCATGTTTTCACTTACAATGAGACTGCAGTTTGGTGTTTTGTTGCCGGTTTTTTTCTTTGCCTTTTGTTTAGATTGTGGGGGGATGTTCTTTTTTTCATTTATGATACGGATGTCGTTTAAGAGGAATTATTTATAGTTTTTGATTATTAAAGCTTAAAATTTTTCGGGGGAGAGCCGTAGTGTTTATAGTGATAGGTTAACTATTAGAACAGTGAAATGATAGAGGGGCTTCTAAAGGATTGTAGAGTGGGTGTCGATTAACATCATAAAAGCTAATGTGTTGAAGATTTATGGAAAATTGTAAGATTATCTGTTAAGGAGACACAAATTTTTTCTTTTAAGGCTTTGAAGTTTTAAAAAATGAGAGAGCATTTTTCTGTTTACAGGCAATTTCTGATATGTACTACATGTTACAATTTATCAGGTTGATAAGTGTGTTTAAGGTTGAATGCTTTGCTGTTTCTTTGCGAGGGTATGCATGAACATCCAATGAAATCTTTAATGTTTTTTCATCAATTTCATCACCAGCTTTAAGATAAATTTCACTTGTTTAATAATTACTTCTCCGTGGGAGAGGATCTTTATAAATCGTCCTCACTGCCTTTAAACCTTTTTCTGCCAAAGTCTTTGCTGTACGAGCCGTTAGTTTTTTACCAGCTTCTGCAACAATTGCATCACTATCTGAACCTGTTAAGTTCAGAAACAAGTTTCATGCCTTTAAAACGCTTAAAAGAATAAGGAATATGCCATCTATTCCTATCTTGCTCATAGGTAATTTTATTACAAAAAGTCGACAAAATATCCGATGTATCCGTCCTTCATGTTGTAAAAAGGCTTGTTACAGGCGTTTTGCACCACCGATCAATACGAGCATAAATTTTGCTAATCAGCAAAAACCTCGTGGTGCTTACATAAGACGTTCTTAGCACCAAACCCAATATCAAGCTAAGAACCACACTAAGTAATAGTACGAGCAGCTAAAAAGAAATTTTCTTGATGAATACCATCTTCCTTATATCATGTCTTTCAGTTTTTTCTTTGCAACTAATTTTGATATAAAAGTGTTAATCTTGTGGTTTGCATTTTAAGAAAAATATTGGCAGATGATGACGCGCGTATTATACCACTTCGAAGATTTAAGGTTTAACGTTGAATGAAGATAAGGGAAGAATTTTATGAATACGTCTGCTAGCAATGTTCAGTCAAACATCAGCGGCGTTGCGTCAAATTTTCCTATTCCTGAAAATGTGTTCGCGCTTACTGTACAAGAAGTTTGTCACTATACAGACCGTTTGTTTAAATTTCGCTTGAATCGTCCTGAAAGTTTTCGTTTTCGTTCTGGTGAATTTGTTATGATTGGTTTGCCAAATGCAGAAAAGCCAATTTATCGTGCTTATTCGATTGCAAGCCCATTTTGGGATGAACAGCTTGAATTTTTTTCGATCAAAGTTCCAGGGGGACCATTAACTGAACATCTCCAGAAAATTAAAATTGGTGATATCATTCTCATGCGCAAAAAATCTACTGGAACACTGGTTCTTGATGCTCTTATTCCTGGAAAGCGTCTTTATCTTTTGTCAACGGGGACGGGGGTTGCTCCCTTTGCAAGTCTTATCCGTGATCCCGAAACATATGAAAAATTTTCAGAAGTTGTTCTTATTCAAACAACCCGTGAACGCGATGAACTTAATTATGCAAAGGATTTGGTTGTCTCTTTACAACAAGATCCGCTGATTGGTGAATACGCACCACAGTTGAAATTTTATCCTATGACTACGCGCGAATCTTCTGAGCATATGGGGCGCATTACGACTGTTATGGAGAGTGGTGCTTTTTTTGAAAAAACTGGTTTACCAAAAATTTCTTCTGATGAAGACCGCGTGATGATTTGTGGTTCTATGGCAATGTTGAAAGATTGTGCGAGAATGTGTGAAGCCTTTGGTCTTGTGGAGGGTGCCAATAATGCACCGGCTACCTATGTTGTGGAGCGCGCCTTTGTCGGATGAGAGGATAGATGTTCTATGTTTTAAAGAGTGAAAATCCACAGAACAGTGACTCTTGGTACTTCTTTTCTGAGAAGTGCCTTTATCTTTTGTCAACAGGGAGAGGAGTTGCTTCCTTTGTAAGTCTTGGTCCGTGATCCCGAAATATATGAAAAATTTTCAGAAGTTGTTCTTATTCAAACAACTCGTGAACGGGGTGCGCTTAATTGTGTAAAAAATCTTATCGTTTCCTACAAGATCTGTTTCTCTTTACAGAGAAGATCCGCTATCCGCTGATTGGTGAATATGCACCATAGTTGAAATTTTATCCTATGACGACTAGGCAATCTTCTGAGCATATGGGGTGCATTGCGACTGTTATGGAGGGTGGTGCTTTTTTTGAAATGATTTGCTTGCCGAAGATTGATGCTGATGAAGACCTAGGGGTGATTTATGGTTTCATGGCAATATGGGAAGATGTTGTAAGGATGTGTGAAGCCTTTGGTCTTGTGGAAGGTGCCCATCATATGCTGGCACCTTAGAGTGTGGAGTGCTCTTCTCTTAGATGAGAGGAGAGTTGTGTTGCAGTTTTTGCTAATGCACTAATCGCATGACAATCTCTCGCTGCAATAAGATTTCTAGGAGCTATCCAAGAACCACCAATACAGAAGACATTAGAAAGCTCGAGCCATTGAGCAGCATTTTTTTGTGTTATGCCGCCTGTCGGGCAAAATCGGATTTCAGAAAAGGGAGCAGCTAAAGCTTTTACAAAGGGAATACCTCCAGCTGCTTGTGCAGGGAAAAATTTAAGATATGAATAGCCTTTGTCCAGTGCTTTCATTAATTCACTTGGTGTAACGGCGCTCGGGAGAAGGGGGATTTCACTGTTTTTTGCACAATCGATCAATCTGTTTGAGAAGCCAGGGCTTACGATAAATTTTGCTCCTGCATGTTCTGCTTGTTCATAATGCAGAGTGCCCAGAATTGTTCCTGCTCCAACGATTGATTCGGGTACTTCTTGTATAATGGCTTTAATTGCATCGAGTGCATTTGCTGTTCGCAATGTAACCTCAATTGTTCTCAATCCTCCTTTGACAAGGGCACGCGCTAAAGGCACGGCATTTTGTAGAGTATCAATGTGTAAGACAGGTATAATAGCTTGTTTCTGGAGCAGTGATAAAAGCTTCTCTATTTTTTGGCACATGGTGTTCTTTCTCCACGAAATGATGATGTAAGGATAGTTTGATTGAACACAATATCTTAAAGAGTCAATGAATAGGTCTTGAAATTGAATGAAAGCCGCGTTATGCCAAAACTATGGAAAAGAATTTTAAAGTCGCTGCTCTTTATTGCTTCACGGATTTGAAGCACTATCGTCAATTACAAAAGCCTTTGCTGGATTTATGTCAAGCAAAAGATATTAAGGGTACTCTGCTTTTAGCACAAGAGGGTATTAATGGAACTGTTGCAGGATCTTGTGCTGCTCTTGAAACATTAGTAGATTTTATTACAGCTGAACCGGCGTTTCAAGCGCCCGAGATTAAATATTCCTGGGCATCAAAAATGCCTTTTCATCGCATGAAAGTACGATTGAAAAAGGAGATTGTGACAATGGGGGTTGAGGGTGTTGATCCGTTAAAGGTTGTTGGTACTTATGTCGACCCTAAAGATTGGAATGCCCTGATCCAAGATGAGGAAACACTTCTCATTGATACCCGTAACGATTATGAATATGCAATAGGCAGTTTTAAAGGAGCGGTTGATCCCAATATCAAAACATTTCGCGAGTTTCCTGCATGGGTGCTTAAGCATGAAGCTGATTTAAAAAAGAAAAAGAAAATTGCTATGTTTTGTACAGGTGGTATTCGATGTGAAAAATCAACAGCTTATGTTCGTGAACTTGGTTATGAACAGGTTTACCATCTCAAAGGTGGGATTTTGAAATATTTGGAAACAATTCCAAAAGAAGAAAGTCTGTGGTGGGGTGAGTGTTTCGTTTTTGATGAACGTGTCTCTGTTAAACATGGTCTTGAAGAATGTGGGCGCGAATTATGTCGCGCATGTCGTTCTCCTCTGAATGTTGAAAGCAAATTATCGCCTCATTATGAGGAGGGTGTTTCCTGTGAGGCTTGTTATAATACGCGCAGTGAAGAGGATAGGGAACGTTTTCGCGAACGTCATAGGCAGTTTCAATTATCAAAATTGCGTGCAATGCATTCTCATCAAGAGTGATACAGGCTATCGTGCTTTGAGCTTGTAAGGTTTCTGCTTTTTGCTGTTGTTCAGAGAAGAGAATTGTCGTTTTGAGCAGGCAGGTATTTTATGATACTCGGTATTGTTCGGTCTTTTGTTTGTTATAAAAGATAGAGCTTTTGATTGAGAGATATCAATCAGAATTGTCTATTTTAAATGAGATAATCTTTAGAGATATCTTTAAATGTTTTGCCTTTTGTTTGTTTCAGTTCTTAATGCTTAATCAGTCAAAATTGCTTCATGCTATTTCAATTAGGGAGATAACTGAATGGGGGGAACTTAAAAAGTAGTTTTGCAATGAATATAATAGGCTAATTGATAAGCTGTTTCACTGCGAGAGACGTATGTTTTCAATAAATAGAAAGATGATATTACTTGTGGCTCTTGTTTATTGCTTCATACTTTTATTTTTCACGTTTTTTAATAGGATCACGCCCTTCAGTAAAACAGAATGCCATTGGTTTGTTAATTCATGTGCTTTTTTTAAAGAAACATGTCTTAAAGCACCCAAGACCATTTCACAGGGGTGCCTGTGAAGGATATAACGATAAAGCCATTAAGCCCCCCATCTTTACGCTTATGAAGAAGCAAGACGACATCATCATACTCTTTGCTAGCTCCCAATGTCGCACTAGTCCCTGGTGTTTGAGACGATTCATAAGAGGCATTTTTAGTCCTTGTCTTAACAATTTTTACCCACACGCCGGCCCTGCTTGTGATGTGCAAACAAGTGATTTTGATTGATTCAACATACAAAGATTTGAAATGAGAGAATCTTAACAGCATTCGAGGTTTTAATTCAATATGAATAACGATAGATTATCTATATAAATCAATGTGTTGTATGTTTGTAAATCACCATCCAATTCTAATGCAGCCGCATATTTGAAATAAATTATTTAAGATGGATAAGGGGTTTTTCTATTGTTGCAGCTTTTGTATGCTAGATTGGAGCAAGAATATTGCGTATTGCTATTTGCGTAATTTTTAAAAAATGACAATACATTGATTTATAAATCATCACTTTTTAATTTGAAACAAAATTCCGAATACAGTAGAACTTTTTGATTACAAATCCTCTCATAATAGTAAGATAAATCGTCTTTATACGTCAATATTTTTGTATTGTTATACCTTCCATGAAGTAATGTGGAGTGAGGCGATCTGAGAAGCTCAGCAAAGGAGCTTTTTAAAAGAAAAGATTAGAGATTCTTATCTCAGTGGTCTGGGACTTTTCGTGAAAATTATTCTTCTCTTTTCCCTTTAAAAGGATCATGTGACTTATTTGCTAGAGTGCTGTTGCTTTTTTGCATCAATTTTTCTTTAAAGATTAAAAAATATTTAAAATTAAAAAAATGATTGAAATGAATCAGAATTCGTCCTATATCAACACTTGCCCAAAGTCGCACGTGCCTGTGGGTGTCCGCTGGTTCTCAAATGGTGAGATTAACCGGTACGGTACCTGGAACTAACCGCTCCAGTCATTCTTACGGCCAACCGAAAGAGTGAGGACATCTTGAAGCAACGACGGTGCGGGCCTTTCTGGTGTCTTCCAGCTGTCCAAATGCTGGGATAACTATAGAGGCACACCTCATTGCCTTCAGTGCGGAAGTGGTTTTGTCAACTCCAATCAAAAAGGCAGAAAAAGTAAAGCAACGCGGTTTTCGCGCTGTTTTTTCGCTGCATACAATGCTGCTTTCTTCCTGGTTATTAAGGAATCGGGCTGTAGAGCGTTTGTGTGTGTTTTGTCCTTTGGCTCTCAGCGGTTTTATGCTGTCCAACCGTAGGGTGGGTTTGTCCCTTAGGAGAATTGACAGATGGCAACGCAACGTATTCTTGATTTTCTTGCAAAACATCGTTTTGAAGGTCCCTGCTTAGTTGTCGACCTTGATATTGTTCGTGAGAATTATTTAAATTTTGAAAAAGCTCTTCCACAGTCCCGTATTTTTTACGCGATAAAGGCAAATCCAGCCCCTGAAATTTTAAGCTTGCTTGCTTCTTTAGGGTCTTCCTTTGATGCTGCTTCTGTTGCGGAAATTGAAATGGCTTTAAAAGCAGGGGCAACCCCTGATCGTATTTCTTTTGGCAATACTATTAAAAAAGAACGTGATATTGCACGGGCGTATGCATTGGGTATTTCGCTTTATGCTGTTGATTGTGTTGAAGAAGTGGAAAAGATTGCTCGTGCTGCTCCGGGAGTTCGCGTGTTTTGTCGGGTTCTTACGGATGGAAAAGGTGCAGAGTGGCCATTGTCACGTAAATTTGGTTGTGTTCCTGCTATGGCCGTTGATGTGTTGCGTCGCGCACATCAATTAGGTTTGCAAGCATATGGTGTTTCCTTTCATGTTGGGTCTCAGCAGACAGATCTTCGTGCATGGGATCGCGCTTTGTCAGATGCTGCTACGGTTTTTCGGCATTTGGAACATGAAGGAATTTCGTTGAAATTAGTGAATATGGGGGGGGGCTTTCCAACCCGTTATTTAAAAGATGTTCCTACAACACAAGCTTATGGCACAGTGGTTTTTGATTCATTAAAAAAATATTTTGGCAATCGTATTCCTGAGACAATCATTGAGCCAGGGCGTGGGATGGTTGGAAACGCTGGTGTTATTCGTACAGAGGTTGTTCTTATATCCAAAAAAGCAGACAATGATAATGTTCGATGGGTTTATCTGGATGTTGGCAAATTTAATGGTCTTACCGAGACTATGGATGAAGCTATTCGCTATCCCATTGAGACACCTCATGATGATCAGGCAATGGAGCCTTGTATTTTGGCAGGACCAACCTGTGATTCAGCAGATGTTCTTTATGAAAAAACACCGTATCTCTTACCGTTATCCCTCACAGTAGGGGATGCGTTATTAATTCATGGAACTGGTGCTTATACAGCGACTTATGCGTCTGTTGCATTTAATGGTTTTGAGCCTTTACCATCCTATGTGATTTGAATTTTCCTTTGTAAGATGATAGGATAAAACTATAAGTAGGGGGTGTGAGAAACATGAATATGATTCATTTTCAGACAAAAGATGGTGCATGTTTTACACTCGCATCGGAGCAAGAAGCTGATAAACCTTATCGGGAGCGTTTACTTGACTTGACACTAGGAAAGGGACGTAAGCGCAAATCCTCAGAAGTTTTACGTCGTGGGCGTTTGGCTGCTTGTGGACTTTCCTTTGTTGTTAAAAATGCGCTTGGAGAACTTGTGGGCAGTGTGCGTCTTTGGCATGTTCAGTTTAAAAAAGGACATAATGAAATACAGCATGCTTTGCTTTTGGGACCTCTTGCTGTTGCAGCGGAATATTCCGGTATCGGGATAGGATCGGTTCTTATGCGGCATGCGATTGCAACAGCAAAAAAAATGAATTATGGCGCCATTTTTCTTGTCGGTGATTGTGTATTTTATCAGCGTTTTGGTTTTTCAAGCAGTCTCACAAAAAATTTAGCAATGCCTGGTCCCTATGAAAAACACCGTTTTCAAGCGTTGGAATTGATTCCTCATCATCTTACCTCGTGTCATGGTATTTTGACAGCAAGCGGAGAGTTAGAGAATTGGAATTCTTTTCAGCATCATAAAGTCGCTTAAAGACTCTATTCATTTCCCTTTTTTCCGTAATGACTGTTTTGAGACGCTTAAATGCTTATTGTGTTTGTGGTCTCTTATTTTTTCAAGTGTAAAGTTTCAGATAATTTTATTTCGTAATAGGTTTTCTTCTTTGATCATTTTTTTGATCGATGGATGATATGCAGAAGGTTTTGCAGAGTTTTAAGATGGTGTGATGAATACCATTGAAAGTGTATTCCCCTTTTATTCTTCGTGGGATGCCGTTTACGATAGTCGTTCAGGATAAGATTTTAATCACAAAAATATTTTTACAGGATCTATGTCTTGAGAGAGGGAAGAAGTACTTTTTGTACTTCATGATGTTTTGCTTAGATTTTGCGTACTTCAGAAGAATTTGATAGAAAAAGGCGATTGGAGTGATACGCTATTGGTAAAAAAGCAGGTGGGTTACTAGGAAGAAATATCCCTCTCAAATGTTAGAGATTGGCAAGAGATTGACCGTTTGTGGAGGATAAATTTCTTTGATCTGTGTGAGGTTTGAAAAGTTGCCCCATCGTTTTGTTAAAGAAATGCATATTCTTTATTAATGGTGACTTAATGGTGAGATTTTTGGTATTACTCTTACTACTTTTAAGTGTGTGTCATTCATTCATAAAAGTTATGCATAAAGGTCATTGGCATCAGGTTTTATTAGAGTTTGTTAAGGACTATGATTGTGTTTCTGTAAGAATCGCTGTGGACTTTACCTAGCAATTCTTCTTCGGGCTTCGAACTGTGAATTATGCTGGAAGCTATAGAGTGTGCAACGAACTTTAGATAAGGTCAGTATGAAAGGGTGGGGTGGTAAAAAGTAAAGCAAGATTTGATTCTAAAGAATCAGGTTGGCATGGATGTTTGCGACTCAAATTTGTGCTTTTTCTTTACTCTAGAGGTAAGAATGTCCTTATCCTCATAACTTCGTGTTGTGGATGGAGGGGATGAAAATACCAAGTTATTGCTGATAAAAGTTGTCTTGAGAAACATAAAGAAAACATGGAAAGAAATAAGAGCGCCTTTCTCTTGTTTTTCTTGTCCACTTAACGGACAAAACAGCGCAGCAGGGTGATGAATATCTTTATAAAAACTTCCCTAGCGGGTGATTCTTCCAGAAGTTCGAAAAATTTAGACGTATTTCTTCATCATAGGATAAAAAGCTTTTTATAGAATCTCTGATTTATGTCTCATTTTTCTCTGGCTGTTAAAAATGAGGTGAGCGCCCTCTAGTGACCTGAAGGAGTATCAGTGAGTGGTGGTATTTTTTTGAGAAAAACGGTCATGAATGTCAAGACGCTAAAGATGATGGTTATGATAAAGAAAATATCGCTAAAAGCCATGATCATAGCTTGTATGCGCGCCATATTAAAAAGTTGAAAGAGAGCAAGCGTATGAGAATCAAAAGTTGCAGTTTTGAAGTACGCAGTGAGACTTGAAAGTATTTCAGTTGCTTGTCTATTTCCTTGTTGGAGAGTTTCAGCTATCCGTCCGTAGTGGAGGTCTGTGCGTTTTGTCATAAGAGTGCTAATAATAGCAAGCCCTACGGCACCGCCAAGATTGCGTGTGAGATTAAAAAGTCCAGAGGCATTTTGCATACGTTCTGGTGGGAGTGTTCCAAGAGCAATATTGTTCACAGGGACCATACATAACATAATAGAAGCACCACGGAAAACTTGAGGCCAAAACAGCTCCCAAAAATCCCACTTGTCTGTGATGGAGCTTGCCAACCAAGTTCCTAAAGCAAAGCCAAAAAGTCCTATTGCCATCATCAAACGTTCATCAATGCGTGCTGAAAGAAAACCGGCAAGAGGTGCGGTTAATAACATGACAAATCCTGAAAGGAATAATGTTTCTCCGATCATGAGAGCATCATAATGGCGAATTTGGCTCAAGTAGACAGGATAAAGATAGGTGAGTCCATAAAGACCTATGCCAAGCATAAAAGAAAAAATTGCTGCGGTTGAAAAATTAAAATTGGCAAAAGCCGTGAGATCAACAATCGGTTCTTGCGCAGTCAAAGCGCGCCAGAAGAATATACCAGCAGACAAGATCATGATAATGAATAAGTTTAGAATCAATTGATCACTAAACCAATCATGGCGTGCTCCTTCTTCTAGAATATATTCTAAAGTTCCTAAAAAAACAGCCATAGATATAAGACCTAACCAATCAAACTTAGCCATTAAAGAGGGATTAGCTTTATCAAAATCAATCAATTTCCAAGCAAGAATTGAGATAATAATGCCGCAAGGTACATTGATGAGAAAAAGCCAATGCCACGATGAGATATGACAGAGATAGCCTCCCACTGTTGGACCAATGGTAGGCGCTAGTGTTGCTACCAGTCCAACGATAGGGATGACAATTGGACGTTTGGAAGGAGGAAAAAGGATATAGGAAGCGACAAAAACGCTAGGAATAATCCCTCCACCAATAAAACCTTGGAGTGCACGGTACACAATCATCTGTTCAATAGATGTTGCTGTTGCACAAAGAATAGAGGTAATCGTAAATCCAATAGCTGATATACTAAAGAAAACGCGTGTTGAAAGCAATCTTCCTAAGAATCCAGAAAGGGGCAACATGATGACTTCAGCAATGAGATAGGAGGTTTGAACCCATGAAATCTCTTCAGAGCTTGCAGCGAGACCCGCTTGAATTTCAGCTAAAGAGGAGGAAACGATTTGAATATCCAAAATAGCCATAAACATACCAAAGGCCATAGCAATAAAAACTAAGATTTTGCGGATTTCTATACGCTCTTGAGAATGTTTTGCCTTTGATATGGGAGATGTCATAGTAAGATCATTTTCTTTGTTTTATAAGAGATTTTTATCTTGTGGTTTTGTACGTGTATCAATTTTTACTAAAACGCTCATTCCTGCCCGTATACGCCTATTTTTTAATGCCTCTTCTGGAATAGAGATACGTACGGGAATGCGTTGGACAATTTTGGTAAAATTACCAGTGGCATTTTGTGGTGGTAGGAGAGAAAAAACCGCTCCTGTAGCCGGTGCAATAGAAAGGACTGTTCCTATAAAAACCTCTTTTTTAAAGGCATCAACAGTAATATAAGCCGTTTGTCCAGGCTGAATACTTTGCAATTGTGTTTCTTTATAGTTGGCTTCGATATAAAGTTCCTGTATGGGGACGAGCGCTGCGAGACGTTGGCCATTCATGACAAAATCTCCCGTTTTTGCTGTCAAATTTCCGACAATCCCATCGAATGGAGCCCGTATAACGGTTGAGTCAAAATCACGTTTTGCTTTGTCACGTGAGAGTTCTAAGCTCTTTGTTTGGCTTTCTGTTTCACTACGTTGTGCTTCTAGTACTTGGATGTTCGCGCGTGCTGCAGCTATTTGCGCATCTGCACGTTTCACGTTAGCAATAGCTTGTTCATAAGCTGATTTGGCATCATCAACATCGGATTGGGTGGCATAACGATCAGCTTTAAGTTCTGTGGTGCGTTTTAAGGTTAATTGTGTATTGGTTGCTATGGCTGAAGCTGCTACTTTTTGTGCTTGCGCATCATCTAAAGCACTGTGCGCTGCTATAATTTGCGCATCAATGCGGAGAAGGGTTTTTTGTTGTGTATTAAGACGGGCTTCTGTTTGCTCTAAGGCTATTTTATAATCACCATTGTCTAAATAGAATAAAACATCGTCTTTTTTGACAACTTGGTTGGCTTTAATGGCAATCTTTTCGATATATCCATTTAATTTAGGGGCAATAGCAGCAATATCTCCTTGCACATAGGCGTCTTCGGTGGAGAGAAGATAACGCCAATGTGTTATCCACTTATAGCCAAACCAAAGCATAAAAAGCGCAAGAATGATAAGGAAAGGACGGATTATTTTTTGCTGTTTTATTTTTTTTAAATACATATCTTTTGGAAGAGTTGTTTCCGGTGTTGACATAGATTCCATACTTTCAATTTAAGCAATTCGATGTATAAGCAAATAAAATAAATTACCACGTCACCAGAAAATACTGTGATCTTTTCAAATAACAATAAATTAAGTCACCATGATCTTATAAAAAGGAACATAATACTCAAGATACAATCTTGCAAGTTTAGACAAGCCCCTGTGCCATTTACTGTGCTACACATTTTTCACAGATGCCTCGTATTTCTACAGTGCTCTTGTTGGCATGAAAACCAATTTCTTGTGCCATTTGTTTTACAGCATACATTATGAGCGCACTCTGTCTTTCATTTACTTTACCACAGTTATCACAAATTGTGAAAGTTGTTAGTTCGTGCTGACAATTTTCAGGGTATGAGCAGGCCATAAAAGCATTTGCGCTTTCAAGGCGATGAATACACTTTAATTGAAGAAGTCCTTCTAGTGCACGATAAACCTGTAAAGGAGCACGAAACCCTTCTTCGCGCAAGCGATCAAGAATTTCATAAGCACTCAAAGGCCCTTGTTCACTTTTTAGAATGTTCAGAACTAAGGTTTGATTACGCGTAAGCTTAGATGGCATTGTTTCCTTCCTTTTTACGACATAAAGAAGCATAAAGTGCGCAAGATATTTGTGCAATGGGGATTATAGTTCTTCAAAGATGTTTCGTAAATAAAGTATTCTCTTGCTTCCATTGGGGTATTTTTATTTTTTCTCACTCTATGGTTGTAATATTTGTTATAATCTTGTATAAGATGTATCTATTTATTTTAAGGAAAGTTTAGAAAAGATATTGACTCTTGTTGTGAAAGAGTACTATATAGCGATTGTGACGAGGGCGGTTGTCTTCTTGGG
>NZ_HE997542.1:34094-272738 GCF_000312545.1 Bartonella senegalensis OS02 | reverse complement strand
CCAAGCCGATAGTGCACCAGTCATCACGGAAAAAACGGAATATAGGGATATTTTATTTCAAAAACCAGAGGGGGCTGATCGGCTCAGTGATGGGATGTTATATCAGGAGGATCCTAATCTTTGGGGAAAGGGGCACGAATATCAAGAAGATAAATCAGTAGGTAAAGGGCACGTAGAACTTTACTTAGATATTCCACTTTGGAATAGTAAAGAAGGAACCTATGGCACGGCAACATTGAAAGATGGAACAGTCTATAAGGCTTTTACTTGGAAACATAAGTCTATAAAGAAGGAATTGTCTGTACATCGCTATCAA
This sequence comes from Bartonella senegalensis OS02, assembly GCF_000312545.1. Taxonomy (GTDB): domain Bacteria; phylum Pseudomonadota; class Alphaproteobacteria; order Rhizobiales; family Rhizobiaceae; genus Bartonella; species Bartonella senegalensis. The sequence goes on along the minus strand of NZ_HE997542.1, from coordinate 272,422 downwards.
TGGAATGGTGATAAGTGGGGAGGATGGTTCGGGAATAGTAACTGGTCACACATGACAGAGGAAACTGTCACGCAAGGGTTTTCGCATAAGCCAGCGGCTCAGGGGATAATTCAATCTCACGGTAATCTGATCATTAACGCTGATGACATTGAGAATCATTACAGCATCATGAGAGCGGAGGGCAATGCGGATATTCATGCGAATGTGCTGACCAATTTGGGGGCGACCACGTATAAAAACACTTATCTTGGTTGTCAGGCAAATACAGATAGTTACTGTTATGCCTATAACGCTGATGGCAGCCGCAATAGTCATCTAGATATTGCCAATGGGAGTATTCGTCATATCAGTTCAGAAGTAACTGATACAGTTTCTGGCCTTGTGCAAGCGGCTGGCACTTTAAATTTGGTGGTTAAGACAGTTAACAATACAGCTGCAAAAGGTTCCATTACGGGGGAAGCCCATTTTGAAGCCAAAGCGGCTGGAGGTAATCCGCTGGAGGCACTGAGTGGTTTGACCGGGGCAGGTGCTTTGTTTACACCAAAAGTGGAGTTCAATGGTGCAGGGGAACCTTCTGAGGGGCTCCCTTTACCAAAGCCCCAATCGGGTGGTGTGGGGGGCACTTTGCCTCAACAGAATTTCATTTATGAAACCAGAGCAGATTTCCTTGATGTGGGCAAATTTTATGGTTCAGTCTATTATTTAAACAGAATTGGTTATCAGCCAGATCGAGAGATTTTTTTCTTAGGGGATGCTTATTTTGAAAAGCAACTGATTGAAAAACAAATGCGTGATCTTGTGGGCCAAGGTTTGGGTAAAGGGTCGTTTATTCCGGGAAAAGATTCGATCGAGCAAGTCAAAAGCCTACTGGATGTAGGGGCAGATTATGCCAAAGCCCACAATCTCCTCTTTGGTGAGCCTTTAAGTGAAGAACAATTGGCAAGCTTAGAAGCGCCGATAGTGATTTATGTACGCCAACAGGGTAAGGGCATGGATGTTTATGCACCGGTGCTGTACATCCCTGAAAAAGACAGAGCTTCCTTTGTTTCTGCTGGGGCTTTGATGATGGGCGATGATGTCAATATGACCAGCAAAGATCTGGTGAATTCAGGGCGGATAAGCGCTACTCATAATTTATCTGTGCACAGTGATGATATTTTGGGTAAAGGGGGGCATTTTGCCGCCGGAAATGATGCTGTTTTGCTTGCACAGAACACTATTCGTTTGGAGGCAGGGCGCACAAGGGTTGATGGTGTGGAGACTGTTTTAAACACCAATGCCTTGTCTTCCGGGGGCAATGCGACAGTTCTTGCTAAGCAAGATATCACGGCATCAGGGGTAAAGATCACCACAGGGGGTGATCTTGCTATGGCCACAGAGCAGGGCAATTTGACGATCGGTGCTGCCAAAACCAAGCATCATAATGCGCAGGGCAATGCCTCCATGCATCAACAATCAGAAGTTCATTCTGGGGGCTCCACAACACTTCTTTCTGGAAAAGATCTGAATATTTTAGGCTCTGAAGTTCAAGCACAGGATAATCTTTTCCTACAAGCAAAAGACAATGTTTCGATTGATGCTACACGCAACAGTGCCAATAGTCATCGCAGGGATCAAACCTCTCATGTTGCTGTACACAATGGCTCTCATTTAAGTTCTGGCAAAGATACCACGGTTATGTCTGGAAAAGATATCCATGTTTCTGCGTCCAGTATAGATGCAAAGGGCAATGTTGCTCTTGGTGCTCAAGGGGAGATCACGATAGAGAGCAAATCCGATGAGATGGAGTATCATTTTCAGAATAAAAACACGAAAGTGGATATGCAAGCCTCTGTTGCTGTTGGCTCTTCGATCAATGCTGGGGGCGATATTACGGCTATTGCGGGGCAAGATGGCAAAGCGCATGATCTCACCATCACGGGCAGTTCCGTTACGGCTGATGGTAAGGTGGGGCTGAAAGCCAGCCACGATGTTCTGATTAACAATGCGGAAAATAGTTTACATTATGAGATGTCCTACCATAAAGAGGGTGGGATGTTCAGCAGCAGCAAATCCGAGCATAACAAGATTGATGCAACAGAAGTGGTAGGTTCAACGATAGCAGGAGGCAAAGGCGTTGCCCTTGAATCGGCAAACAACACGGAAATTGTTGCTTCGACGCTCACAGCCGGCAAGATAGGGGAAACACCCGATCAGAAACAAGCGGATATTTCTATTCACTCTGGGGGAAATATTCTCATCAAAGGTGCGCAAGAGAAGTACGATCAGCAACAACAATCTTCAGAAAGTGGTTTTTTGCATGATAAATCTTCCAATACATCTCAATCCCATACCACAACGGTTTCCTCCGTTCTTGGGGCGACGGGCAATATTGATTTGCAAGCAAAAAAAGATGCCACGATTACGGCTTCTCATGTGATTGCAGATCAAGACATCCATGTGAGCGGGGAAAGTGTGACAATGAATGGCATAACAGACCATCATAAGAGCTATTCAGAAACCCATGAAACGGGTTTTGGTGTGGGCTCAGGCAAGGGCTTTGTCTCAATCTATGGCAGTGAGGGAAAGACAGAAAATGAGGAAAGTTTTGAACATCAAGGCTCTTCGCTCAATGGAAAAAATATTACCATCACCGCTACAAAAGAAGATGTGGATATTGTGGGCTCTGACTTTAGCGCAGAGGAAAATATTAATGTTTCAGCAGCCCATGATGTGAACGCTTCACCTGGTCAGAATAGTCATAGCACAAGCACAAAAGAAGAGCGCACAGGCTTTGGCTTTCAGTTTGAAAAAAGCAAAAGTGGTGCCTCTATTGGTGTTGGGGTTGCGGGCGCTAAAGATACGGGTGATCAATGGGAAAAAACCAATGTTCAGTCCAATTTCCACGCAGGCAATGATGTGCAGATTAATGCCGGCAATGATGTGAATTTACAAGCAACAAATGTTTCGGCAGATCGTGATGTCAATATTGATGCGGGCAACAATATCACACTATCGGAAAGCCATGATACCGCTAATACACAAGAAAAACATGAAAAGTTTTTTGCCGGTGTGACGACCACTGTTGATATTGGTGCCCTTGGCACAGTACAAGGCATAAAAGATTCAGCAGACCGCATGAATAATAAAGATGGAAACGGTAAAGTTGGTAACGCTATACTAACCGGCCTCAAAATCAATCACCTCTTTAATACAGGCAGGAATTTTGTTGATTGGTTGGGTGGCAACACAGGGGAAAAGGGAAACCTAAGCAAAGGACTAAGCAGCACATTAGGAAGGTTGGGAGGTTCCACCAAGGATGCTCTTGCTGATATCACTGGTGCATCTGGCAGTGTGAGCGTGGGCTTTAAGAGCGAGAAAGTAGAAGCCTCTTCTCAAGGCTCCAATGCGATAACGACGACAATAAAAGCAGGACATGCTGTCAACATAAACGCTCACAAAGGAGATATCCATGGAGTTGGTAGTGATATTACCGCTGGCACAAACCCTCTGATCAATGATGAACAGAGCGGGAATATTACCTTGAGTGCAGGACAAGACATCAATCTTGAAAGTGCACAAAATACGCAAAGCACACAAAACAACAGTGAAAATACTTCCATGAGTGTTGGCACCGGTTATGGCACAGGCGGTGCAGGGGCAACAGGCAGTTCTGCCTTTAGTCAAGGGGAAGGTTCTAGTGAGGAAGTACATCACAAGAACAGCCATATTATAGGCACGGGTACTATTCAAACCAACAGTGGGAAAAACACTACCCTAGCAGGCGCAGTGTTTTCTGGAAACGGTGTAGAGATGGGTGTTGGTGGCGATTTCACTATTACCAGCCTCAGTGATACGGGAAAAAGCTCCAGCAAGCAAAATTCTGTTTCTGTTGGTTTTGGTGTTGGAACAACCAGTGGAGGAGGTTCCATGAACGCCTCTTTTCAAAAGGATAAATCCTCTAGTGATTATCACAGTATTGTGGAGCAATCAGGTGTTAAAACCGGTGATGGCGGCTTTGATATCACTGTTGCAGGAGCAACCACGCTCACGGGGGGGCTTATTGCCAGCACTGCACCGGCAGACAAAAACAAACTGACCACAGCAACTATCAGCACCAGTGATATCACCAACAGCGCTCATGCGCAAGCCAGCAGCAAAGGTTTTAGTCTTTCTGGGAATGACACGGTAAAAAACATTACCAAGAATGTTTTAAACCATGGCAAAGCCAAGGATAGTGCAGAAGGGGAAACCAAATCTGCCATCAGCGATGGCACCATCATCCTAACCGGCGCTTTCAACCAGAGAGCAATGGGGCAAGATGCTGGACAAATCATTGCTTCCATCAACCGCAACACCGCAGCAGCCCACCAGGCTGTAGCTCCGATAGATGCCACACCGCTTGAGGCAGCCGTGCATAATCGCTTAGACATGATCAATGATTTATCCGATGAAGGATTGGGATACAGGGATAAAATTCATCAAATCACAAATGTCAAAGAACATCCCACCGGAGAGATTGCGCATGATGAAAATGGCAATGTCATTTATGCAACAGATAAAAATGGAAACTATATAAAAGATAGCTATGGAAGAAAAATACCTCTATATCGCTATTTAAAATCAGAGGAAGAGGAGCATTTACAAAAAGGCTCTGATGGCAAGGTTCATATGTTTTACAATGGCATTTTTAATTCATCCGATGATGCCGCGCGTTATGCTGTCCAATTTGCTGACAACGATCATGATCATCTTTATTTTACATATTTTCCCCAATCTAAAGACTGGGAAGTAGAGGCAGGTATAGGGGTTTTTCAGAAGTTTTTTGAAGGTAAATTTTTCTTTGGATTGACCAATTCGACCAAGAAGTTTCAGAATACAATGTATCTTTATGGCAATACAGGATTACATATTGATGGGCACAGCCGTGGTAGTATGACAGTAGGTAACGGAATGCATGATTTTGAACAGCGTGGCATTCACGGTATAGCAGGCAATACGAGTATCAATCTTTTTGGTCCAGCTTATAACGCTCAATCGATGGCAAATACGCTCGATTATTTAAGTGATGGCAAGCAAACCACTGTCGGCTTGGAAAACCACGCATATGACTTTGTTGGTGTAAAGTTTGGCAAAAATCCGGCTACTTTTTACCAGATACCTTCTGGCAGTGGTCCCTGGAACGAGGCATGGAGAATATTTAAGACTTATCCTACTGTCCATGCTTGCTATGGTCATGCAAGTCGTGAGTGTACATCGTTCTATGGCTCATCTCATCGTATACAAATTCATTCAATTAAATCAGGGGGCAAGAAATGAAATACATCTTAAAATTATTGAGTGTGCTTGTTTTGTTTATGATAGCAGGATGTAATTTTTTTAAGCCTTCTCCGGGGTATATATACATGTGGGAGAAGCCAGGAGCAGATTTTACTGAGGTAGGAAAAGCTTTGTTAGAATGTGGCATGCCAACCCCTTATGATGAAGATTCAGAAAGTAGAGAGCAGAGCATTAATGAGCAAGCAACAGTTCATGCTTGTATGATCCAATCAGGATTCCATTATAAAGGGAGAGGTAACTGGTGTTATACATTTAAAGAAGAAAACCTTCCGATTTGTCGTCCTGGTGCTGTCATTCCCCAGAGAAGTGTCAAGAGGCGCTTAAACAGCCCGTTTTGTAAAAAACATCCAGAACAACCTGAATGCAAACCTTAAATATTTGTGATGAAAGCAATCCCCCCACAGCCATGTGTTCGCATGCCTGTGCGGGATTGTTCCCTCAAGCAACCATTTCAACTCAGTCCTAAATATCGGAAAAATATCAACAGGCTTTAGAGCCTTCTAATCGCAAATAAATCCATTGAAAGAGGGGAAAAATGAAGAAAACTTTAAAACTATTGAGTTGTATAGCTTTGTTAAGTGTCACTGGATGTGTTAACCAAATTTCTTCACTTTCTCCAACATTATGGAGACAGAAAATACTCTTAGAATGTGGAGTACCGGACCTTGATAAGGTTGTGGCGCTAGATTTGAATCAATTTGCTAGTATTGAAATTTGTATGGGGCAATCAGGTTTTCGTCCTAGCTTTACAATACAAGAATGGTGTGAGAACCATAAATCAGACAACCTTCCCATATGTCGTCCTGGTGCTGTCATGCTTCAGCGCAGTGTTGAGAGACGCTTAAAGAGCCCTTATTGTAAAAGACATAAAAATGCACTTGAATGCCAACCTTAAGTGTTGCTGTTGATGGAGAGTACAATCCCCACAGCCATGTGTTCGCATGCCTGTGCGGGATTATTCCTTCCATTTCATTAAATCTGGAAGAAGAAAAGCAGCATTTGCAAGAAGGTTCTGATGGCAAGGTTCATGTGTCCTTTAATGGCATCTTTACTCCACCAGAAGAGGCGGCTGTTTATGCGGTTCAAAATGCGAAGGATCAAAAAGCAAGAGTGTTTCAGAAGAAGCCAAGAGATTAGCGGAGCAAGCAAAACAGTCATCAGGAACAGCTCTTACCGCCTCTACAGAGGCGAAGAAACTTGCCTCTGGAGCGGATGACCTCAGTCAATGAGATCAGACAAGTAGTGGATGAAGCGAAAAGTGTTGCGGAAACGGGGGCTCTACAGCCAATATAGCCAAACGAACAGGGGATGAGGCGAAGACGACAGCAGAAGCGGCTAAAAGTGCAGCGCAAACGGCAACAGGGAAGGCAGAACAGGCACAGCAGGATACAGCAGCGGCAAGCCGAATAGCCAATGAAGCAAAGGTAGCAGCAGAACAGGCGACGCGTATTGAGAGGCAAGCAGCGCAAGTGGTCGTTAGGTTATGAAGCCAAAGATGAAGCAGGCAAAGCCAAGCAAGAAGCTAATAACGCAAAGACTATAGCAGAATAGCAAAGATGGCAGCCGAAGAAGCCAAGAGAACAGCAGGAAGTGCGCAAACCTTAGAGTATCAAGCCAAGGATGAAGCAAATAAAGCCAAGCAACTAGCCAATACTGCGAAGTCGACAGCAGAGAGTGCGAAAAGCCTTTCTGAACAAACAAAACAGTCTTTAAATACGATAAGGCAAGAGCTTAGTGGTATCAAGACTTCTTTAGCAACAACAACAGCTAATTCTGCGAAGAGTACAGCAACTGTAGCTCAGACAGAATCTTTTCAGGCAAAAGCACTAGCAAAAGAAATAAACGATTTACTTCAAAATTCTCATTTAACCTCTCTTTCATTATCCCCCCCCTTTCTTGTTGCGACAGGGGCAAAACAGCTCACGTTGAAGAAAGGAACACATATACCTTTTCCGCTACAAAATGGTATCTTAACTTTCACTTATAAGGCAGATAAAGTCATCAACATTTCGTCCTCTCTTTCCCCTGGTAAAGATTATTATCTTTATTTGGTACCTGATCAGAATGAGTCTTACAAAATTGTTTTATCAGAAAACGCGACCTATCCGAATGGTTACACAGTGCAGAATTCAAAAAAGATAGGAGGGTTTCATACGCTTTGTGCGGATGTTGGAACGATTTCTGGTCATCGCTTGTCAGGGTATAGAGCTGGAACTATTTTGCCCAACTCTGTTTGGTGTCTCAATCACCGCTCGCATAGTTCTCCTGAAGGAATGGTTTATGACCCGTCACAAGATATTTGGGTAGATATTTATCTCCAATCTGGAACGGGCGAATATACCCGTTCTGCTTATGCTGTTCCTATCACCACAAATCGTTCTTATATCGAGCATGTTTCAGATATGCAGCGTGTTAGGAAGTCTTTACTCAGTGATGAGGAATTTGCTTTTGCGATGTATGGGAGTAACGAAAAGACCAGTATAGAGGGAAAGAAGGTACCTTTGTTGAGACATTCTGGTGGTCATGTGGATACGGCCAATCGTCGTATGATTTCGCATATTGGTTGTGAGGATGGGTGCGGTTATCTTTGGCAATTTTTAGGGGCAACTTTTCCCCGACAAGCTTTGTTTTTTATAGGAGCAAGGCAGCAGTTAAAGACTGATATTAATGTTTTGGTTGGAGGAGGAAGCTGGTCACACGATGGGCGGAGTGGTTCCTATTATCGACAGGCTATCTATTCTCGAGTTTCTAAGAATGAGGTTGTAGGGGCGCGTGGACGGAGTAAACCGCGTCCGTTTTGTTTAGGAGAAAAAGATGAAAAATTATCCGGAGCATTTAAATAGCAAACAAGATTATCTGAACATGCTTGCTTTTGATAAGGCTGAAACGGTAAGGAGGTTAGAGGGTCTTTTAGCGACGCGTTTTTATTGGGTTGCGATCAAAGAGCTTGGAGAGGATGAAGAGGGGGTGGAGGATGACAAGCATATGGTTTTTGTGTCTAAGGAAATACCGGTTGATTTTGATAAAGATTTTGTCGAAAAGCGCTATCAATATGAATTACGGGAAAGCGAATATGCGCCGATATTTGGTCTTGGCTTTAGTATTGAAGAAGTAGAGCGATTGATTAAAGACAATAAGGACTAAAGCCGTTATCAAAACAGACATCATTTTTTAGGCAGCCTCACTTTTGTGAGGCTTTTTTTATGGAGGATCAGATGAGAAGGATATCGCAAGAAGGTCTAGCCCTGATTAAACAATGGGAAGGGTTACGGTTAGAGGCTTATAGAGATATAGGGGGTATTTGGACCATAGGTTATGGTCATACCAGTGAAGCGGGTCCACCGATTGTCAAGAAAGGGATGTATGTTACGAAAGAGCAAGCGGAAGCAATTCTTTGTGAAGACTTAAAACAATATGAGAAAGCGGTAGAACAATCGGTGAAGGTTTGCTTAACGGATGCACAATTCGCGGCATTAGTGTCGTTTTGTTATAATGTAGGAACGAAAGCCTTTTGCAAATCGACCTTGTTAAAAAAGCTTAATCAAGGAGATTATGAATCCGTACCAGTGGAATTACAGAAATGGAATAAGGTAGGAGGGAAAGCTCTCAAAGGTCTTGTCAATCGTAGAGCAGCAGAGGCGGGGTTATGGGCAAAAGGGTCTTATGTATCCTCTAACACTCAAAGAGTAGAAACAAAAAATACAACGGGTCTTCTCAAAATAGAAGCAATAGCACCGGTTATAGGTTCTTGCTCTGGTCTTGGGGGGTTCTTAGTTGGCAATGGTCCTGTTCAATGGGCGTTTGCTGGTCTTATGGTTTTAGCCGCCTGTACGGGCATTGTGATTGTGTTCAAACGGTTTAAGGAGCAGCGTTTGTGATTTTTTGGTTGAAAAGACATCTGTCTCTTGTGATGACGGCTTTAGCCGTTTTTTTTATAGCTTTAGCCAAAGCTTTTCACCTTGGTAAGAAATCCGAACAGCACAAGCAAACAGAGTATGCTTTAAAGACCGCCATAACACGGCTTGAGGTTGAAAATGAAGTTAATCAAAAAAGTGATAGTGGTGTGCGCTCTTCTCTTTCTCGTTGGATGCGCGACAAATAGGTCTGTTTCTTGTGTTGGTTGGTTGCCCATTTATTTGGATAAGCAAGATATTGAAGTCATCAGTCCTAACCTAGCAAGAGATATTTTGAAACATAATCAACAAGGAGCACAGGTATGTGGTTGGAGACATGACAAGAAAGCGAAGTAATAAAGAGCAAGAGCTTACAGGGAGAGAACAACAGTTACTTCATGAGATGATCACTGCTTACCAAGGTTTGAAAATGATGTCACGCATTATGAAGTGGATAGTATTTTTTCTCTTTTTACTTGTCATTGATCTTGCCCGCCTTATGGAGGCGCTGGATAACATTCTCACACATTTGAAAAGGTGGCTAACAAAAAGTTAGAATTTTTTTAGTTATATTAGTGCTTAAACAGGTCAGAATGTGTCCCTGTCCGAATAAGATGTAATTTGTCACCTTCAATCCGATAAATTAGCAACCAATCTGGTTCAATATGACTATCATGACAACCCGCCTAATCACCTTTTAGTGGGTGAGCGCAATAATGTCTTGGCAATGACCTTCCCTCGATCAGCAAGCTTAATAATGTACGCAGTTTCTTCATATTCTTACCGCATTTTTCCGCCTTGCGCACGTCACGTTTGAATTGTCCTGAACGAACAGGAATCAGCATATTAGATTCCTAAGTCCTTAAATAAGGCATCAGCGTCTTTAAATATCTTACCTTTACCCTCATCTACTTCCTTTATAGCTTTGCGTGTGATACGATTAGGTACTTTAATATCAAAAGGCAAACAACCTTCTTCAGCTACACGCAAGAATGTTATGCGGATAAGATCTGATGCGCTTAACCCCATACGTTCCAAGGTGATCATTGCTTGTTTTTTCATTTCAGTAGGAATGCGAGCACGAACAACAGAATCAGCTTTCATAATGTCCTCCAATGTATTAATCTCTATTACATTGTAGCCACATTATAGCTTCAAGTCAATTTCTAAAATTAGAGACCATCTGGTCATCTGGTACAGCAAAAAAATACCTCGAAAAGAAGTCTTGATTTGTAATAATTGAGGAAATCTCAAAAATATTTGCTAGAATCACAAGAAATATTTGTTCTCTAACAGGACTTTTGGGATGGTTACACCTTTTGGAAAAATTTTACGCAAACTTCGCATTGATCACTCAGAGCGCCTCTTAGATATGTCTAAGAAATTAGGTGTGTCTATAGCCTTTTTATCTTCTGTTGAGATTGGCAAGAAATCTGTACCGGTTGGTATGGAAGAAAAGATCATAGAGCTTTATGATTTAGATCGAGATATGGCTTCTCTGTTAAGAAAAGAAGCCAATATGTGTCGTAAGAGTTTCACAATCAACCCCTCTACTCAGTTGCAACAGGAAACTGTTGTTGCATTTATGAGACTTTTAGACGGGTTACACCAAGAGGCTTTAGCAGACTTCAAACAAACATTAGAAACATTGTGCGAAGCATACCTTGTAGAGGAATGTTAGAAAATCCTATTCCCTAACCTTTATTTCAGTTCCCCTCACCCTTAAAAAAAATATTATAAATCAATAACTTATTTGTAATATAAAAGCATATGGTGCCCCCAGAGAGACTCGAACTCCCGACCCCCTGATTACAAATCAGGTGCTCTACCAACTGAGCTATAAGGGCATAACCACACAAGGGTTAGCACAAACTTATAAAAAGGAAAATAGAAAATTATTAGTTTTCGTACATATTTTTAAAGAGCTTATATCATAAATTATAAAATAATCGCTTCTTTATTTTCTTACTATCATTTATAGCAGCATTATATACTAGTATATCATTTCCGTATTGAGTCTTCATAAAAGAGCTGATGAAAACTCCGCATTTTATGATTGCATCACGAATCTGAAGAGGACAATTGATTAGAAAGATATTTCTCTAGCCAGTGAATATTGTAATTACCCTCTGCAATATCTTGATTGTTAATGAGATCGCGAAAGAGAGGTAATGTAGTTTTGATTCCATCAATGACAAACTCATCTAATGCACGCCGTAAACGCATCATGCATTCTAAACGGGTACGTCCATGAACAATCAGTTTTCCAATCATACTATCGTAATAAGGAGGAATGCGGTAACCTGAATAAGCACCTGAATCAACACGTATTCCTAAACCTCCTGGTGTATGAAAATGTGTAATGATTCCTGGTGATGGTGTAAAGCTAATAGGATCTTCCGCATTAATACGGCATTCAATAGCATGACCAGAAAAGCAGATATCCTCTTGTGCAACTGAAAGTCTACAACCCGATGCAATATGAATTTGTTCATGGACTAAATCTATGCCAGTAATCGCTTCAGTTACAGGATGCTCAACTTGTAAACGCGTATTCATCTCAATAAAATAAAATTCACCATTTTCATAAAGAAACTCAATGGTACCCGCTCCACGATATCCTAGTTGTGCACAGGCATTTGCAACAATATCACCAATTTTCTTCCGTTCAGTTTCATTAAGTGCAGGTGAAGTTGCCTCTTCCCATATTTTTTGATGACGCCGTTGCAATGAACAATCGCGTTCTCCTAAATGAATGGCATTCCCAGCTCCATCACCTATAACTTGAATTTCAATATGGCGTGGCTTTTCTAAATATTTTTCAATATAAACGGCATCATCACCAAAAGCTGCTGCTGCTTCTGAGCGGGTTGTTTCAAGAGCTATAGCAAACTCTTGTTCAGAACGGACCACTTTCATACCGCGTCCGCCACCGCCGGCAGAAGCTTTAATAATAACGGGATAACCAATTTCATGAGCAATACGCAAAGCTTCTTCTTCTTCAGTGATTGCTCCCTCTGAACCAGGGACTATAGGAATTCCAAGTTTTTTAGCAGTTTTCTTTGCTTCAATTTTGTCTCCCATAATGCGAATATGCGCAGCCGTTGGGCCGATGAATGTAATCTTATGGGCTTCCAGAACATCTGCAAATTTTGCATTCTCAGAAAGAAAACCATAACCTGGGTGAACAGCATCAGCACTTGTGATCTCACAGGCAGCGATAATTTGTTGAATATTTAAATAGGAATCGCGAACTGGAGGAGGTCCAATACAAACACTTTCGTCAGCAAGACGAACATGCATTGCATCAGCGTCAGCAGTTGAGTGAACGGCTACAGTTTTTATTCCAAGCTCTTTACAAGCGCGCAAAACGCGAAGAGCAATTTCTCCCCGATTCGCAATGAGGATTTTTCGAATCATAGCTATTTCTCACCTTATTCAACAACAATAAGCGGTTCACCAAACTCAACGGGTTGGCCATCTTTAACAAAAATAGTAGTCACCGTACCTGAACGTGGTGACGGAATTTGATTCATCGTTTTCATTGCTTCAATGATAAGTAAAGTTTGTCCTTCAGAAACATTTTGCCCTATCTCTACGAAAGGTTGTGCACCTGGTGAAGGTGCAAGATAGGCTGTACCAACCATTGGAGATGTCACCGAGTTTTTTGATTTGTCTTCTGATTTAGGCGCCTCATCTTCTGGTTTTTCAATTGTTGGGGCTTTTGGAGAAGCTACAGAAATAGTAGGTGTAGAAACAGGAGCATAGATTGTTTGTTCGGGAACGGCTGAGATGTTTTGACGTGATACACAAATACGAAGTCCGCCTTGTTCAAGTTCAATATTGGTTAAATTTGTGTCATTCAAAATTTCAGCAAGATCGCGGATAATGTTCGTATCAATTGCGGTTTGTTTTGCCGCATCCGTTTTTTTTGTTGCCATTTTATTTCTAACTCCTTGATCAATGAAGATCGTCATTATTTAATTCTTTATGACTGAATATCTCTAGACTACGGATGACCTTTTTTGAGGATTCTATAAAAACTATATTTTTGTAATTTTCAATTAGTGTTTACTATGCAAAATTGCACTTATAAGCTTGTTGTCAAAAAAGAGAAAGCATAAAATCATTTAACTTAGGGTATTTTAAAAGATAATGAAGTAAAGAAAGAACGTTCACTGCATATTTTCTATGGCTTCTTTGAGAGTTTCTTCACTCACAGCTCCGATGAGTAATTTATTACCGATGATATAAGAAGGTGTTCCCATAATATTCAGTGTAGTGGCAATTTGAATATTTTTTTTAAAAGCATTTTTTATGCGAGTATCTTTTATTGCATCACGCAATTTTTTTTCATCTGCTCCTAGTGAAATTGCTATTTTTATAGCTTTAATTTCATTTGCACGATTCCGATGTGTTAAAAGCTCTTTATAAAACTGAGGATATTTCTCTGGAAATTGTTTCCGAAAAGCATAGGCAACAACATGTGCTGCCATAGAATCAGATCCTAAAACTGGTAAATCTTTGATAATAACCCGTAGGTCTGGATATTCTTTTATTAAGTTTTCTATATATGGATAGGAAATTTTACAATATCCACAATTGTAATCAAAGAAATCAACCAGTACTCTTTTACCGTTTGGATTTCCTAAAACAGCATCATGGGGGGATTGAAAAATTTCCTTTTTCAATGATTTGATAACTGAAGCTTGTTTTTTAGCATCCTGCGCACTCTGCTCTTCTAGCTTTTCCTGAAGAATAAGCTGCATTTCAATCATAATTTCTGGATGAGTGAGGAGATAATCTCTTACAATTTTTTGAATATCGTGATTATCAATAGGTGGTGTAATTTTTTCTCTAAGTTTAGATAAAAAGGTAGAATCTTCCAGAAGTTTTGTTTTAAGACTTTCTAATGTTTTTTCGCTTGATTTTGCGTTTGAGAGAGAAAGTGAACATAGCAAAATACTCACAATAAATGTCATTGAAAATTTTGTAGTGAGCTTTGTTTTTAGATATTGAGGTTGAAAGGTCATCTCTATGGCTTCATATTTTTGTGAAATTATCCAAACTATATGAAAAATATTGCCTCTGTGCAACAAAGCATTTAACTACAATGGGAATCTCATTACTCTTAGAGAAGACAGAATTTTTTTCTGTAAGGAGGTCTTATATATAATGCGCGCTTTGCGATGATGATATTTTGAGACGCTAAAGATTTTTCTATCAAATGTTGTTTTTATCATCTGATGATATCAGGGGTATTTTTGCATATTGACTGTGGAACAAAGTAGATTAACAATTCGATTGAGAGCATTTGTATTGACTTTTTTCTGTTATTTTATTGAGCAAAGGGGAACAAATTAAATTGAATGATGAAAAGTGAAATTATGGAAACCACAGCGCATTATGACCTTTTTATTATTGGTGGAGGGATAAACGGCTGTGGCTTAGCAAGAGATGCGGCGGGACGGGGTTTTAGAGTGGGATTAGCCGAAATGAACGATCTTGCGTCTGGGACTTCAAGTGCATCGACAAAGCTTGTTCATGGCGGTCTTCGTTATCTTGAACATTATGAATTCAGACTTGTTCGTGAAGCACTGAAAGAACGCGAGATCATTTGGCGTATAGCTCCGCATATTGTGCGTCCTTTGCGTTTTCTTCTTCCTTATCATAAAAAATTACGCCCTGCTTGGATGTTGCGTTTTGGGCTTTTCATTTATGATTATTTAGGTAACTGGAATCAGAAATTATGGCGGAGTAAAACGGTTAATTTTTCAAAGAATTTTTGCTCTGTACTTAAGGAACAATATCATAAAGGTTTTGAATATTCTGATGCAAGGGTAGATGATGCTCGTTTAGTGATTGCAAATGCTCGTGATGCACAAAAGCAGGGGGCCGATATAAAAGTACGGACAGAAGTTCTCTCTTTAAAGTTAAAGAGAGAAGAGAAAAAATGGCTTATAGTTCTTCGAGATAAATTAAGCGGTAAAGAGTCTTGCATCACGGCTTCTTACGTTGCAAATATGACAGGTCCTTGGATTAATCATATTTTGTCAAATGTATTAGACTTTAAAGAGAATTCACCAGTAAGACTCGTCAGAGGATCTCATATTCTAGTTCCCAAGCTTTATGCTCATGATCGTGCTTATATTTTTCAAAACGGGGATGGGCGTATTTTGTTCGCCATTCCGTATCAGGAAGAATTTACATTGCTTGGAACAACTGATTGTGATTATCAGGGAGACCCTGCTGATGTTGATATTACTGATACAGAGATTGACTATATCTGCACAGCAGCGAGTGAATATTTTATCCAACCAATATTGCGTGAGAGCATTGTCTGGACTTACTCTGGTGTGCGTCCACTCTATGACGATGGAGCTTCAAAAGCACAAGAAATCACACGTGATTATGTTTTAAAAGAAGTGGGTACAGAAAATACGCCGCGCATTCTTAATCTTTATGGCGGTAAGATTACAACTTATCGCAAATTAGCTGAAGATGCGATGAAATTTGTTGAAAAAGCGCTTGGTAAAAGAGGAAAACCGTGGACAGCTAACGCAACGCTTCCTGGAGGTGATTTTCCATATAATAAGCTCGATACAATTGAAAATAAGATTGCTCTTTTAGTTCCAGATTTAGATGCTTTTACATATCGCAGACTCGCAAGATCTTATGGTTGCGAAGCGTTGATGATATTTGCAAATGGGAAAGCAGATAAAGGAAAGAATTTTGGGCATGGACTTTATGAAATAGAAGTAAAGTGGCTCATAGAAAAGGAATGGGCTAAAACGTGTGAAGATGTGTTATGGCGCCGTTCAAAACTTGGACTTTTGTTTAACAAAGAAGAAGTGGATATTCTTGCCGCCTATATGCAAGGAATAAAAGATAGTGAACAAAATTTATGATTATTGAGTTTTTACAGAGTTTATTGAGCTTTATTGTAACATTTATTTGTGCATTAAATTAAAAAACTCTGAAAAAGCATGATGATATTGATCATAAAACACTTTGATTTATTTTTATAAAATATAAATCTCTTAGAGAACGTTTTATAACCTTTAAAAGGTAAGATGAGTGGAAAAATCTCACTCAGAGAGGTTTTTTATTGTTTTTAAAAAGGTTTTAGATCAGTTAAAAAAAACGATTAGAGAGAGTATTTTTCTACCTTCAATTGATGGCAAAGAGATAATAAAATTTTCTGTAAAATAGAGAAAAGCAGATATTGATATGTATAAATGGGAACTCTTAAGAATGAGACGAGGGGTGCTCCTGTGATATTTTATAGTTCTCCATCATCAATAAAATTTGCAATAGCACCAATGTTGGGATGGACAGATCGACATTGCAGATTTTTTTACCGCCTTTTAACCAAAAAGGCATTGCTTTATACAGAAATGATTGTAGCCGATGCTGTAATCCATGGTGTTCGTGAAAAACTTTTAGCTTTGAATCATGAAGAACATCCAATTGCGTTGCAATTAGGGGGATCAGATCCACAAAAATTAGCAGAGGCGGCGCGCATTGCAGAAGATTTTGGTTATGATGAGATAAATCTGAATGTTGGTTGTCCATCAAATCGCGTTCAATCTGGCACATTTGGTGCTTGTTTGATGTTATATCCTGACATTGTGGCAAGTATTGTGGAAGCAATAAAACGGGCGGTTACACTCCCTGTAACTGTAAAATGTCGCATTGGGGTGGATGATCAAGATGAAGAATTTGCTTTAGATCTTTTAGCTGATAAAGTTTGGAATGCGGGATGTGATGCACTCTGGGTACATGCGCGTAAAGCATGGTTAAAAGGATTAAGTCCAAAGGAAAACCGTGATATTCCTCCACTTAATTATGAAAGAGTTTATAAATTAAAACGAAAATATCATAATAAATTCATTGGAATAAATGGGGGAATTAAATCAATTGATGAGATAAAAGAGCATTTGACGCTGTGTGATGCTGCTATGATTGGGCGACAAGTCTATCATGATCCAGCTTTCTTAAAGTCTATTGATTCTGAAATATATGGTGAACAGCAGAGTGATCTTAGAGATAGTGATCTTATTGAGGCCATGTGTAATTATGCTGCTCAACATATCGCGTCAGGAGGACTGCTTTCTCATGTAACACGTCATATGATTGGTTTATTTCATGGTCGCAATGGCGCACGTCGATGGAGGCGAATATTATCAAATAATGCAAGAGAAAGAGATGCAAGTGTCGATGTTTTGAAAGAGGCTTTTTCTGCTCTCATTTGACAACGATTTTATCAGATAAACAAATATAAAAGATTAAATTTACTAAAGTTTTTAAAATAATCCAGAGTTATGAATTTCAGTCCTTCTTCTTTATTGTGGAGAGGATTCCAATGCCAATCTGAAAGGAAAGAGAAAAACTTTACCCTTTATTGTTTTTATTCCTATGAATACATACAGCTACCGATTTTAAATGCCTTTCAAAATTATGTAGGAATTTGGTGAGATGATTGAATTTTGTTTGACTGGAGAAGGTCTTGATTATCTCCTGTTTTTGTTCCAAGGTTTGGTGCTTATGATTTTTTTTACAAAAAACAAAATGTTGATCAATGTTCACACAATATAGAAATAGGTTAAAGACTTCGTATAAAATTAAGATCAGATAGTGAGGATTGTTTATTTGTAGATCAATAAAAACAGTCATTTAACACAAAAAAATCGTTCACAATATTTAATAAGTTCAAAAGGTTTTTAAAAAACAACAAATTATTCATATCCTGTTTATATGACAAGATTTTAATTACGCATTATAGATTTGAAAAGGTGTTTTTCTTCATGAGCGTCAGTCCGTTTGATGATTTTCGTGCTTTACTCACAAATTTACCAATTGCTGATGAGTTTTCTATAATTTTGGCAAAAAAACGGCAAGAAAGTTTAACAAAGGAACAAGGATCGCTGGGAAAATTGGGAGAGATAGCGATCTGGTATGCCGGATGGAGAGGTACAGAGAAACCTCTTGTAACGCGGCCTTTAGTGGCTATTTTTTCTGGGAATCATGGCATTATTGAAGAGAATGTTACACCATTTCCGCAATCTATGACACAAAAGAGGGTACAAAATTTTGCAGTTGGAGGGGCTGCTATCAATCAAATTTGTATAGCTTATGATCTTGGGTTGAAGATATTTGACCTAGCATTGGAATATCCAACAATGAATATTACCAAAGATGCTGCAATGGATCAGCGCAGCGCTGCTGCTACAATGGCATTTGGGATGGAATCCATCGCTGGTGGAACAGATCTCTTATGTATCGGTGAAATGGGGGTTGGCAATTCGACGATAGCTTCAGCTTTATGTTTAGCATTGTTTGGTGGAGAAGTGGAAGAATGGATAGGAAGTGGTATAGAAATTGAGGAGAAATTTTATCAGCGAAAAGTAGCTGCCGTGGAAACTGCTGTTTCTTTACATAAGCATCGTTTTAATGATCCTTTTGACATAATGCGTTGTCTAGGAGGGCGTGAAATTGCTGCAATTGTAGGTGCAATTTTAGCTGCTAGAATGGAAAAGATACCAGTTATTTTGGATGGTTTTGTGGCAACGACAGCAGCAGCAGTGCTTTATAAAGTGAATCCATGTGCTCTTGATCATACCCTTGTTGGACATGTTTCCTCTGAGCCAGCACATCGCAGACTTTTAGAAAAAATTGGCAAAGAACCGCTCTTAGATCTGAAGATGCGTCTTGGCGAAGGAACAGGTGCGGCTCTAGCAGCTGGTATTGTTAAGGCTGCTGTTTTAACCCATGCCCAAACGGCTGTATGCGAACAAGAAGCTTTGACCGTTTAAGAATGATGGCAATCTTATCAAAATCAAAAAATCTTTAAGAATTTTGTTCGCTTGTTTTGTCGTGCAGTTTTATATAATTGAGTGGTAGTTCCGTAGTGTATTTAATCTGTTCCATTGCAAAAGAAGAGGAAAC
This sequence comes from Bartonella senegalensis OS02, assembly GCF_000312545.1. GTDB lineage: Bacteria > Pseudomonadota > Alphaproteobacteria > Rhizobiales > Rhizobiaceae > Bartonella > Bartonella senegalensis. The sequence goes on along the minus strand of NZ_HE997542.1, from coordinate 253,262 downwards.
ATCACGGATGTCAATTTTAGCAATTAATTTCTTGTAAAAAAGATCATAAGCTTCAATATCGGGAACGACAACACGCAATAAATAGTCAATGTCTCCACTCATTCGATAAAATTCAATCACTTCACGAAATTCTTGCACAACTTTTGAAAAGCGCTTAAACCATTCATGGCTGTGTGTATTTGTACGAATAGAAACAAAAACAGTGACATGTGCGTTTACTTTTTCTGGAGAAAGGACGGCAACACGGCGTTGAATAACACCATCTTCTTCAAGTTTTTGAATTCTACGCCAACAAGGAGTGGTAGAAAGTCCTACTTTTTTAGCGATGTCAGCGACAGAGAGTGTTGCATTTTCTTGCAAAAGATGTAAAATTTTTCGATCAAGACGATCCATATTTTTTCTCAATATTCAGTTTATAAAAATTTACGCACTAAACTGCGTAGGGACACAATAAGTTCATCATTAAACCATGGATTTTTTTGTAACCAAGAAGTATTTCGCCATGATGGATGGGGCAAAGGCATGACGTTATAGCCTCGAGGTTGACGTACGGAAAGAATGTTTTTCCAATCACTAACGGTTGCTGAGACAGTTTTATGTTTCAGCTTTGCAATATGCCATTTTTGCGCATAACTTCCAATAGCAAGGACAAGTTTTATTTGTGGCATAGCTTGAAAGACCTTTTCATGCCATATCTCTCGGCATTCACGCCTTGGTGGTAAGTCAGATTTGTTTTGATCATAACCTGGAAAACAAAATCCCATAGGTACAATAGCAAAGAGAGATTTATTATAAAATTCATCCTTTGTTACATTAAGCCAATGGCGTAATCTTTCGCCAGAACGATCATTAAAAGGAATAGAACTCTCATGAACACGTAACCCTGGTGCTTGCCCTGCAATTGCAATCAAAGCCGTCTTGGATAAATAAACTACCGGTTTTGGTTCATGTGGAAGAGGGGGAAGATAACGAGGATTCTTGAAACAAACACGACAGAAATAAATCTTTTTTTCAAGTTTGTTAATTTGATCACATTGTTGTTTTTTCATTGATAAATAGAAAATTAAAAATGTTGTCCTAAAAAGAAAATATGTTTTTTATTCTGGTCGAGGATGTGCTTTTCGCCATTTTCTCGGGTTTTGGAAATTTGAGTGCCATATTCCTTTTTTTTTCTTTCTGGCTTCTTGTTCCTCTTGAGGGTAATCATAATAACTCAAAGCCCAGCCATTTTGTACCATCGTTGCATTGATGTTGTTAACTTGCTTTGTTTTACATGTTGCAAGAATACGGCTATATTTATCCTTTTTATACCAATGACATGTAACAGGCTTATTTGCTATAAGTTGTTCTAAGTGTTTTTTGGCTTCAAGTCCACATGGGTAGCGTTCTTTTTTTGTACCACAAAATTGTTTCATCTCAGGTGCGTCAATTCCTGCAAGCCGGATCATAACAGAAGAAACCACAAGTGAATCGCCATCAATGATTAATGCATTTCCCTCGATAGGAGGGGTGGAAATTAAAGACGCTTTCTGAGGGTGTTTTTTAGTATATTCAATGTAAACTGTTACAATGATAAAAATACTAACAGCAATAAAAATGCTGGAACTCATAATCTTGAGATTAAAACTGTTTAGACCAAAATGAGAACTTTTTTTTTCATGAAATCAAAAAACTATGGTTACAACACGCTTAATTTAGAAAGGATTGACTTATAACGTCTTCAACAAAATTCAATTATTTCCATAAAATTAATATATTAATCAATTATATTGCAGCAGTCACAAGAGAAATAGTGTAAATCAATCATTTAATTTTCGTTTCTTTAAATTCAACGTGCTTTTTCACAATTGGATCATACTTACGCTTGCTCATTTTATCTGTCATTGTACGACTGTTTTTTTTCGTTACATAGAAAAAACCAGTATCTGCAGTTGACAAAAGCTTGATCTTAATGGTTGCTGCCTTGGCCATAATGAAGAGTCCTATTTATACTGAAAATTATATCATTTCTCTGTTAAAGTCTATTTCTGATGCAATCAGATTTCCGGCAACACTACGGATGTTGTAAAAAAAGTCAAGAGCTGATTAATTTTCTCCTGTGTTGAATAAGCATCAAAATGCTCTATAAATTAAAAAATAAGTTATTGTAGTTCAAAAAACTGGCTTTAAGATATCTATCCTTTGGCCTATAAAATTTGCTCCGATGAGTATTCTGATCTGATAGTAGAAAATAAAAGCAGAATTGACAATAGAAAATTCGTTTTCTTAAGGCATGCTGTTCATGCTGTAAGTTTGATACTGTAAAGGTTAGTAAAATGCTAGCGAGGAAAAAGAGAGAAAAATCGCAATTCATTGCTGTCTGAGTATTATGATGTTATGAAAATTTTAAATTCTTTTTTCTGGATTTTTGTAAAGCTTAAAATACGCCCCTCATATGGGAAGAGTGCTGATACTTTGTATAATCATTCATTGCGGTTAGGGATTAAGAGTGAATATTACCAAGCACAGATGTTGTCACAAAAATAAGGCTGCCTTGTTTTATTATATGATGCGATGGATTAAAGTGAATTATTACCAGTGAATGTTCCCATTGACAGTACTACAAAAAATATTGCCATCGGTTGAGATAGGAATGAAAACATAAAGATAAATAGCACATATGAGCTGTCTTTAAATTTGAAGATTAATTTTCAAGCCACAAAAATTGGCATGATAGCAAATATAAAAGCCGTATAGGAGAAAAAAGCTCTAAATTCTTGGTTCTTCTTTTTGCTAGCAGTATACATCTATCGCAAATCATAAGTGCTCCTATAAGAACACAAATATCAATTAACAGACTACATTTTTAAAGTGATGCGCAACTGTTGATTTAAAATTTTGACAGAATAAACACAATTATCATGGTAAAATACAATATAAATTTTATAATAAACCAAACCCATATTGCTTGAAAAAATAGATCCTAGAAAACTTAAAAAGTTCATAATGCAATGATTGCAGCCAAGAAATGTTTTGATTTCTAAAGTTTTTATCATGAGAATAGCTTATTTTACTTTTTTCATGAAGCTTAGGAAAAGCTGACTTTAAAGTTAAGAGAAAGTCAATTTATCCATTGCAGATTTTTCAAATCCTTTTAAATTATTTCAAATTTTTACAGGGTTGTTATTGATCAGAAATAAATATACGGTCCCACATAAGCAAGAGAGATATTTGCATAATAAAAATCATACAATGCAATGAATCTTACATAACATTTCAGTTTTAAAATATATTTATCTTATTATTTTATAATAATATTTTATTTAAATTAATAACACTGTAATTGTCTCTCATAAGATTTTTTATCTTTTTAGAGTACAATGAAAATTGTCGTGATGATTTTAATTTTTACGTATTTTCTTGGTTTTTATCTGATATTATGATTACGCTTTCGTTTTTTCGCTATAAATTTGTTTTTATGATAGGATGCAGATGAAAAAGCTATTGGGCGAGGGTCTGTTAAGAGTTCAAAGCATAAAGCGCCAGCAAAAGGCTGTACTTTTATAAGCTTCACTTCTACTATATCACTGAGTTGGTAGCCTTTATGGCTCCGTTTTCCTACCAAAGTATGTTGTACTTCATCGAAATAATAATAATCATTTTTGAGTGTAGAAATAGGTACAAAACCATCTGTATTGAGTGTGTCAAGTGAGATAAAAAGCCCTGCTTTTGTCACTCCAGAAACACGACCTGTAAAGGTGTGACCAATTTTATTGGTTAAATAATGGGCAACAAGCCTATCAACTGTCTCCCTTTCAGCCACCATTGCTCGGCGTTCATAGAGAGAGATTTGTGTGGCGATTTCTGCAAGATTTTTTTCTTGTGTCTCTGTTAATTGGTCATTCCCGAGCTTTAGAGCTTTAATGAGTGCTCGATGAATGATCAGATCAGCATAACGACGAATTGGTGATGTAAAATGTGTATAGTTATGTAAATTCAAACCAAAATGTCCGATATTTTGGGGGGCATATTCTGCTTGAGATTGTGTACGTAAAATAACCTGATTGACCAATTCCTGTTGTTGGGTATTCTTAACTTTTTCTAAAATTCTATTAAGGCGTGCTGATGTCAGTTCTGCGCCTCGAGAGAGTGATAAACCCAAACTTTGAAGAAAACTCCGTAGTATTTCTTGTTTTGCAAGAGAGGGCTTTTCATGAATTCGATAGATGAGGGGCTGACGATATTCTTTTAATATTTCAGAAGCGGCAATATTAGCTTGTATCATGAATTCTTCAATCAAACGGTGTGCTTCTAGCTGTTTTTGTATCATAACATCTTTGATACATCCATTTTGATCAAGAATAATTTTTTTTCTGCTATTTCTAATTCTAGCGGTTGTCGACGATTTCGCGCAATTTTAAGGCTTTCATAAGCTTTCCACAATGGTTGTAAAACGTCTTCGAAAAGAGGAGCTGTCTTTTCATTTATATTTTCCTCCATTGTTGACTGTACTTCTTGATAAGAGAGGTTCGCTCTTATACACACCATAACACGATGAAAACTATGTTTTTGTTTATGACCATTTGCATCAAAAATCATACGAACTGCTAAAGCTGGTCTTTCTTTTCCTTCACGCAGAGAACATAAATTATTAGAAATACGTTCTGGAAGCATTGGCACAACGGTATCGGGAAAATAAACAGAATTCCCTCGCTTCAATGCTTCTTTGTCTAAAGCGCTTCCTGTTTTGACATAGTATGAAACATCTGCGATTGCGACGACAATAATCCAACCGCCACTATTTGCAGGATCTTTATCCTTTGTTGCATAAACTGCATCATCATGATCTTTTGCATCTGGTGGATCAATCGTAATAAGTGGTAATTGTCGCCAATCTTCACGATTTTCTATGCTGGCAGGTTTTACATTTCTGACTTGCTTAAGAACATCTTCGGGAAAAATATAAGGAATTCCTTTTGATAGAAGAGCAATCATTGAAAGTGTTTTTTCACTCTCAATATGTCCTAAAACATTTTTTATTTTTGCACTCTTCAGCCCATAGCCAGTATTTTTTTTAATTTCGACTTCAACGAAATCACCAGATTGTACATGAATTTCTGAAGACGTCTCAATAATCAATTCGCTCGTTTTGCGCTCTATAGGCTCAAGGCGCCATTGGCCATTTCCTAACTGTCGTATAATGCCAAAGGCGCTTTTGGGTGAGACATCAATTTTACGAATAATTTTTCCTGTATAAGGAGGGCTTTGAGGCGTTTTATTTCGAAAAATTTTTACAAGAATATGGTCTCCAACACCAACATTTATTCCTTTTATACGGTGAAAAGGGAGTATTTCAATTTTTGGTTTTGGGTCGTTTTTCCACTCAAGGGGTTGTGCAATAAAACTACCATCTTTATCACGTGCAGTAATTTTTAAAATAGCAACCGCTGGCAATTGTTCTTTATTTCCTGCCTTTTTACGCTCCTTTGGTTCTAAACTCTGATTTTTCAGATCACGCAATATATCTCTTAACCAAATACGAGAGTCACTTTTTAAATTAAAAGCTTTCGCTATTTCACGTTTACTTGATCGACTAGGGTTCTCATTCATAAAGGAAAGAATTTCTGCTTTATTAGGCAGCCGTTCCAAGTTCAGCGGTTGGAAATATTGTGTTTTCTTTTCACCTTTAGCCAAAATTTATGTCTCTTTTGTTTTAGAAGAAGCTCTTTTTGAAGTTGCTTTTTTACCGGATGCTTTAGCGGATATGAGTTCTAATGCCTCTGCAAGAGTTACATTAAGGGGATCTTTATCTTTTGGCAATGTTACATTAATTTTGCCCCAATTAACATAGGGACCATAGCGTCCATTGCGTACGGTGACAGTTCCTCCATCTGGGTGGTCTCCTAATGTTGCCAGCGCTACAGTTGTTGTTCTGCTCCGCTTTGTTTTATTTTCTTGTTTTTCAGCAAGGACTGTAACAGCGCGATTGATGCCAATATCAAAAACTTCATCTGCATTGAGAAGGGGAGCATATTTTCCATCATGCATAAGGTAAGGGCCATACCGGCCAATTGTTGCAGTGATTATTGTGCCGGTTTCAGGATGAATACCAATTTCACGGGGGAGAGATATTAAAGCCAAAGCTTTATCAAGAGTCACTTTTTCTGCTTGCCATTCTTTGGGTAATCCTGCGCGTTTTGCTCCTTTATTTTCACCAAGTTGAATATAGGGACCAAAACGGCCATTACGAAGAGAGATGTCTTTTCCTGTTTGAGGGTCGATTCCAAGCATAACTGGTTCATCATTCCGTATAGCTTCGTTTTCTTCTCCTGGATCTGTGCCAAGTTGGCGTGTATATTTACATTCGGGATAATGAGAACAGCCAACAAATGCACCATAACGCCCTAGTTTTAATGATAACTGGCCGTTTGTACACAGAGGACAGGAACGGACATCACTTCCGTCTTCACGCACAGGAAAAGCAAGAGGTGCTAATGTGACATTCAAAACGTCAAGAACATTTGTTATACGCAATTCTTGGATATTGGTAATAGAGGCATTAAATCCATCCCAAAAATCGCGCAACACGTCTTTCCAAGAAAGTTTTCCATCCGATATAAGGTCCAGTTTTTCCTCGAGATCTGCAGTAAAACCGTATTCTACATAGCGATTAAAGAAATTTTCCAGAAAGGCTGTCACAATACGTCCTTTAACATCAGGAATAAGTTTTCGTTTATCAATGATGATATAGCCACGATCAGATAATGTTGCCAATGTGGATGCATAGGTTGAAGGACGACCTATTCCTAACTCTTCAAGCTTTTTAATTAAGGAAGCTTCAGAATAACGGGGAGGGGGCTCAGTGGTATGTTGTATGGCTTCAACCTTTTCTTTTGTAAGTTCTTCACCGGTATTCATTTGGGGCAGACGTGTTGTTTCATTTTCTTCACTGTTTTCTTCCTGTCGTTGATCAGTGTAGACAGAAATGAAACCATCAAAACGAACAACAGAACCTGTTGCACGTAGATTTGCGTGATTTTTCCCTTGCTGTGCTTCAATTTCAACCGTTGTGCGTTCAATTTCAGCAGAACGCATTTGGCTTGCAATAGCGCGTTTCCATATCAGTTCATAGAGTTTTGCCTGATCGCTGTCGAGAAAATTACGTACTTGATTAGGAGTACGTTGAAAATCGGTTGGACGGATGGCTTCATGTGCTTCCTGTGCATTTTTTGCTTTTGTTGAATAAAAACGCGGTTTTTCAGGAATATAATCACTGCCAAAAGATTCATGAATCACTTTTCGTGCTGAATCTATAGCTTCTGGTGCTATTTGCACACCATCGGTACGCATATAGGTAATAAGCCCTGCCATTTCACCATTAATTTCAACACCTTCATAGAGCTTTTGAGCGATTTGCATGGTGCGAGAAGCTGAAAAACCTAGTTTTGAAGAAGCCGCTTGTTGTAAAGTAGATGTTGTAAACGGAGGAAAAGGATTTCTCTTTGTAGGCTTTGCTTCAACACTGAGTATATGATATTTTGCTTGCTCCAACATAAGGCGAATTTGATCGGCTTGTTCTTGAGAATGAATGTCAAGTTTGCCAATCTTCCTTTGATTAAACATTGTTAGTTTTGCCTGAAAACAATCATTTCGGATGGTTTTCAGGTCTGTTGTAATGGACCAATAATCTTCCTTGATAAAATGCTCTATTTCTGATTCACGATCACAAATAATACGCAGGGCAACCGATTGAACACGCCCAGCTGAACGTGCTCCGGGAAGTTTACGCCATAAAACAGGTGAGAGTGTAAAACCAACCAGATAATCGAGAGCACGACGTGCAAGATAAGCATCTACAAGTGATGTATCAATATCACGTGGATTATTCATCGCATCAAGCACAGATTTTTTGGTGATCGCATTAAATACAACACGTTTAACAGGTTTATCCTTTAAAACTTTTTTTTGACGAAGAACATCTAAAATATGCCATGAAATAGCTTCTCCTTCACGATCAGGGTCCGTTGCTAAGATAAGACTATCGGCTTCTTTGACTGCTTTTGCTATTTCATTTAAACGTTTAGCGGCAGCAGAATCTACATCCCATTTCATAGAAAAGTCTTGATCAGGTAGAACGGAACCATCTTTTGCAGGCAAATCACGAACATGTCCAAATGATGCTACGACTTTATATTGAGACCCAAGATACTTATTAATTGTTTTTGCTTTTGCTGGAGATTCAACGATAACGATATTCATAATTTTACCCGAATGTTGAAATAAAAAACTTTTTTATAAACTTCTTTTACAGGAATAGCCAATGGCAATTGGTTAAGAACACATAAAAAACATTAATATTATACAGCTTGTGATTGTTATTGTTAAAATACACCCTATATGGAATTACACGATTTATTTTCCACGGTTAATACAAAAACATAAGACGAAATACTAAGATAAGCGTCTATTGAGAGGTGGGGAGAGTACTCAAGGATAGAAGATTATGTTTATAAATCATTTAAAAATTATCCAATATATTACAGATATGTCAAAACAAATGAACCAGATGGCGCGTCAAGCGCGAAGTCCTCTTTTAGCATTACTTTTGGATATGGCTGCTAAAGAAGGGCAGAGTATTATTAATAGTGCAGAGGTTCTTGGAGAGGATCAAAATTCGACAATGACACATAACCACCAGAGTGTCGAATAAGCTTTCCAGCAAGTTCGAGTTCAACCAATAAAAGGTAGAGTTTTGAGAGAGGAACACCTGAATGGGTGCTCAGTGTGTCTAAATCAATGGGTGTTGTTGAGAGTGCACAGAGAACAGCGAGGCGTTCTTTTTCATCTCCAATGCAAGAGGGGATGCTCTCTTTTTCATCAGGTGAATTAAAAGAGTCCTTTTCAAGTTGCAGAGAATTTGCTTCTTCAAAGAAATTCATTTGAGGATTTGTGGGCGTTGGAATGAGTGGTGTAAGTGTTTCTACAATATCCGAAGGATGTGTGGTGAGCAAAGCACCATCCTTGATGAGGTTGTTTGTACCAACCGATCTTGGATCAAGTGGAGAACCGGGAATAGCAAAGGTCAATCTTCCCATTTCAGCAGCCTGACGCGCAGTAATAAGGGATCCTGACCGCAGCGCTGCCTCTACAACCAAGAGTCCAAGTGAGAGACCTGCAATAATACGATTTCTTCTTGGAAAATCGATAGCGCGTGGTTTCCATCCAATGGGCATTTCACTGATAATTGCTCCACCATTTGCGATAATATCTTCATGAAGTTTTTTGTTTTCTGGGGGATAAATATGATCAACTCCACCAGCCATTACTGCAACTGTGCCTGTTTGTAGACTTGCTTGATGTGCAATGCTATCAATTCCACGAGCGAGTCCAGAAATAATTGTAAAACCAGCGTTTCCAAGAGAATGAGCAAATTGAGCAGCCAGTTTTTTGCCAGCTGCCGAAGCATTTCGAGAGCCCACAATTCCAACAGAAGATTGTTCAAAAACTGAAACATTGCCTTTTATAGCAATAAGCGGTGGTGATGCTTCTATAACCTTAAGAAAGGCTGGATAATCTGGTTCTCCTATACCAACAAACCGAATACCTAATCTTTCGGCTTTTTGCATTTCTTTTTCTGCGTCTTCTAATGTTGCTATTCGGATGGATGTTGCAAGACCACCCTTTCTACTAAGCTCAGGAAGGGCAGCCAAAGCGTTTTCCGCTGTTTTATAATGATCAATGAGATTGCGAAAACTCACTGCTCCAATATTTTCGCTCCGCAACAATCGTAACCAATTTAGGCGTTGACGATCAGTGAGCAAAATCCCTTTATTTATCCCCGCTTTGCGTCCCAATTTTGCTTTCTTTCCCAACTAACAATCTATTGATATTTGCATGATGCTTTATCATCACCAAGAGGCTCATAATTGTTAGTATACAATGGGCATAAAGATAAGGATAGGAAAAATAGACAAATATTGGAGTGATAATAACAGCAATGAGTGCAGATAATGAAGAGTAGCGTGTAATGAGAAAAAACACTATCCATGAAGTGATAAAAACAATCGCTGCTGGCCAATAGAACCCTAAGCACACACCTAGATAGGTAGCAACCCCCTTACCTCCTTTAAATTTAAGCCATAAAGGGAAAAGATGTCCCAAAAAGGCAAAAAAACCACCGAGAAAAACAATGCTGCTATTTTCTATCGGATCAGCTAAAAATTTTATAATGAGAATAACAAGAGTTCCCTTTAATATATCACAAAGAAGTGTCAGAGCAGCAATCTTTTTATTTCCTGTTCGTAAAACATTTGTCGCTCCAATATTTCCGGAACCAATTGTTCTTACATCGCCAAGTTTGGCCAATTTTGTCAAAAGAAGACCAAATGGGATAGACCCAATGAGATAAGATATCAGAAAGATAAACCATGTAGTAAACTGAAAAAGTGTTTCACCTTCATGCATTAAAAGCCCCTATGATGTTTTATTGATCAAGTTTAAAAATTGATTTTCCTTTAACAAAGGTTTGAATAACACGTCCTTGGAAATGTGCTTTCTCAAAAGGTGTATTTTTTGAACGTGAATACAGTTTTTCTGTAGAGACTACCCATGGTTCATCAAGGTCAACTAAAATAAGGTCTGCATGAGCGCCTTTTCTGAGTGTTCCAGCATTGAGGTCAAAGAGTTTTGCAGGTGTGGTTGACAAAAGTTCAGTTAATCGGAGAAGAGAGAGGGTTCCGTTATGATAAAGGCGTAAAGCTGCACTCAATAGAGTTTCCATACCGATAGCACCTATGGCTGCTTCACTAAAGGGGAGATGTTTTTTATCAAGACTTTGAGGATCATGAGAAGAAACGATAATATCCACTGTTCCATCTTTTATTGCTTCAATCATTGCTAGACGATCTTCTTCTGTACGCAAGGGAGGCATAAAACGAAAGGAGGTGCGATATTCACCAATGTCATTTTCATTAAAAGATAAATGATTAATCGATACACCAGCTGAAATCTTTTCACTGCGTTGCTTGCCTAAACGAAGTGCCTCAACAGACAGTGCTGTTGATATTTGTGCGGCGTGATAGCGTGTTTGTGTTAAGGCTGCTAAGCGCAAATCTCTTTCGAGGGGGATAACCTCTGCTTCGCGGGGTATTCCAGAAAGTCCAAGCCAACTGGCTAGAAGACCTTCGTTCATCACACCTTGTCCTATGAGATCTTTGTCTTGTGTTTCGTGTATCAAAGCAACATCAAAATCACGTGCATAAGTCATTGCACGCCGCATAACAGATGAATTTTGAAGTGTTTTTTTTCCTTCACTAAAGGCAATGGCTCCTGCATCCTTTAGTAAGCCAAATTCGGCTATTTCCTGTCCATTGAAATCTTGAGTGATGGCAGCAACAGGATAAATATTAACTAATGAGATTTCTTGTACTGCACGCGTAATAAATTGAACAAGTGCTACATTATCGATAATTGGATGTGTATTTGGCATCATAAGAAAAGACGTAATACCGCCTGCTGCTGCAGATTGGCTTGCTGAAGCAAGTGTTTCACGGCTTTCATTTCCTGGTTCTCCAACAAACACTTGGGCATCAACAAGTCCAGGAAGAATTGTTTTATTTTGCGCATTAATAATTTCTGCACCTTCGGGAACTCCCTGATTAAGGGCTTCTTTTCCAGCAACTGTAATCAGTCCATTTTCAACAATAACGGTACCAATTTCATCGATGGTACGGGAAGGGTCGATAATACGAGCGTTTTGAAAAACAATTGGCTTTGTCATTTTTTTTCTCCACTTGCCTTAAGGCGTGAATCTAATACAGCCTCCATGACAGCCATACGCACAGCAATACCCATTTCGACTTGTGTATGAATCATGCTTTGTGGTCCATCTGCTATGTCAGATGCGATTTCTACACCACGGTTTATGGGACCAGGATGGAGAATAATACAATCACTTTTAGCGTAGGTTAGACTCTCTTTATGTAAGCCAAAATAATGAAAATATTCACGCATAGAGGGAATAAAGGAACCTGTCATACGTTCTTGTTGTAAGCGCAGCATCATGATGACATCAGCACCTTTAAGACCTTCTTTCATGGTGTTATAAACTTCAACACTCATATCTGCGATGCTTGCTGGCAAGAGTGTTGAAGGAGCGACAACACGAACACAGGCTCCCAAAGCGTTGAGACTGAGGATGTTGGAACGTGCGACACGTGAATGCAAGATATCACCACAAATTGCAACAGTTAATCCTTCAATACGCCCCTTTGTCCTTTTAATGGTCAGAGCATCTAATAAAGCCTGTGTTGGATGTTCATGTGCACCGTCACCGGCATTAATGACACAACAATCAACTTTTTGCGCTAATAAAGCAGCGGCTCCGGCACAACTATGGCGAAGGACCAATATATCTGGCTTCATTGCATTGAGGGTTGTGGCTGTATCAAGCAATGTTTCCCCCTTTTTTACAGATGAATTGCCAATAGCCATACTCATCACATCTGCTCCTAACCGTTTACCGGCCAATTCAAATGAAGATTGTGTTCGTGTGGAAGCTTCAAAGAAGAGATTAATTTGCGTACGTCCATACAATGTAGATTGTTTTTTATCCCTTTTTTTTAACAGGGGAACATTCGAATTTGCCCGATCAAGCAATATGGTAAGGTCTTGTACAGTTAGATCTTTAATACCTAACAGATGTTGGTGGGGGAAAAGGGGAAAAAAAGTATTTTGAGTCATAGCATTCTTTTCTATCTCTCTCTAAAGAGATTAAACAAGCATTTGTTTGGATGTGATAAACATTTTTTAACTGCAAAAAGACAAATAGTCTATGATATGAATGATTTGAATAATGGAATATGCCTATGAGTGCTGTATCTGCGCAAAACTCTCGCCGAAAAAATGCATTTCTCAGTGATACGCTTATGTTTCGCATTGCGTCCACTTTACCTACATTTTTATTAGCAAGTTTTGAGGAAATAGGAGATTTTGTAGCCAGTCGTAAGGCATGGGAGCTTGCCTGTTTAGCGAATCGCTATCGGCCAATATTGCACTATAACGACGAATGGGGGCAGCCAGCAGAAAAATTAGAGATACATTCTTCTTACAAAGCTCTTCAACAATATTCCAGACAAGCTGGCTTGGTCACCTCACTTTGGGAAAATTCTACTTCAGAAAATGGGGTACGCTATCAAGCGCGCGCCATCCGCTTGGCTTTATCTGCCAGTCTAGAAACGGGACATTTGAATGAAGTTATTATTACAAGTGCTGCTATTGCAGTTTTAATTAGTGATGTTGAGCTGTTTAAAAAATGGCAAAATGTCCTCTTATCACGTCAATATGATTTATCATCCAAACCTTTCAATAGTAAAAAAGCAGCTTCACTGACTTGTGCTTTTGATAATTTTGAGAAACATGAAAAATACGCTTTCAATTTTCCAAGTGTTAAAAAAGTTTCTTTTGATGAAAAAATGGGGCGTGATCTCTATCGTTTAAATGTTATAAAAACTAATGTTATCAATCCTCTAGTGGATGGATATCTTGTGAGTGCAGAGTTAGATGGTCATTTAAGCTGCTTTTTAGTGCCACGCATGCAGGAAAATGGCGCATTAAATGGGGCTATATTGATTCGTCATTTAGTGCCCCGTTCCGGAGAAACTTCAACGCCAGAGGGTATTGTTGATTTTCAAGGCAGTTGTGGTTGGCTTTTGGGAAATGCTGGAGAAGGCATTAAAGTTATTAAGGATATCGAAACGATGATGCGTTTCGATCAATCTGTCGTATCGGCAGGTGTTCTAAGGTCTGCTCTTCAATTTGCTATAGATTTTTTTCGACAAAAAATGCCAAACCAGCCTTTGCCCCCACTGACAGAACGTATTTTTGCTGATATTGCACTTGATATTGCTGCTGCACAAGCATTGGTTTTGCGTTTAGCAAGAGCCTTTGACAATGCAGCAAATGACCGCTCTGAAGCAGCTTTTGCACGAATCATGACGCCTATTATTGCTTATCATGTGAGCCAACTGGTTATCCCTATTATTGGTGAAATTATTGCTCAACTTGGCATTGAAAGCTTTATAGAGGGTAATCCACTATCGCAAATGTTGTGTAATGGACCTGCACGGATTGTGAGAAATACTTCTGCTAATCAATTGGTAAAAGATGCAATTCTCATAGCTGAAAAAGCACCGGGATTATTTCAGAAGTTGTTAGAAAAAATTGCTCTTGATATTGGTCCAGCTGGACCAAGAGCAATTGAGATTATTAAATCTGCTGGAGAGATGGCATCGGCAAATGAAGGAGCGGGAAGATTTTTTGTCGAACAAGTTGCATATGCAGCAGCAGCTGCATCGTTACGCTCTATAGACATAGAGCATGTGGCAAGTGCTTATATGGAAAGCCGTCTTGGGGGGCAATGGAGATCTTCCTATGGTATGTTGATTGCCCGATATAATGCAGGACTTTTGTTAAATGTGCTTTATCCTTCCATATGATGAAGGCTGTTGATTCTATCGAGAGCACCTTGCAAGATGAATGCAGCCGCTGCAGAATCAATCCGAGTTGCTCTTTTAGCCCGCGATACATCCATTTCGAGAAGAGAGCGTTCTGCAGCAACCGTCGATAAGCGCTCGTCCCAAAAAACAAATGGAATTTCTGTATATGCTTCCATATTTCTGACAAAAGTTCTGGTTGCTTGAACACGAGGTCCACTGCTTCCATCCATATTAAGAGGTAAGCCAATAATAACAACCCCCACATTTTCGTGGTCAAAAATTTTTATAAGTGTTTGCGCGTCTACTGTAAATTTTTTTCGTTGGAGTACAGAACGCGGATTTGAAAAAACAAGCCCTCTATCAGAAATTGCAATTCCAATAGTTTTTGTGCCTAAATCCAAACCTGCTATTATTTGCCCAGGCAAAAGATGCCTCATAACTTCATTGATGTGAATAACAGCCATATGCTTTATAATTTAAGTTCTTTATTTTTTAGATTTGTACTTATATTTTTTTTTAGTTTATCAATATTCTTGCGCTTGCAAAAGCAGCCTTGTATAGCCAGAATAAGAATAAAGGAATAGCAAAATAAAAACGCAGAAAGGCTTAGGATGTCTGTTAATCGGGAAACAGTTAAGCGAGTATCACATTTAGCGCGCATTGCTCTCCATGACGATGAGCTAGAACCTATGACAAAAGAACTCAATGTCATTTTAGGTTTCGTGGAACAATTAAATGAAGTGGATGTCAATGGAGTTGAGCCATTAACATCGGTGATGCCAATGGCTTTACGAATGCGTGAAGATAATGTCACAGATGGTGATAAAGCAGCAGATATTGTAGCAAATGCGCCTGTTACGGAAGACAGTTTCTTTCTTGTCCCAAAAGTCGTCGAATAATTTTTTATATTTTTAAAATTTGAGAACCAATATGACCGATTTAACAACCCTTACAATTGCACAAGCCCGTGATGCTTTAATAAAAAGAGAGCTTAAAGCAACTGAATTAACAGAAGCTTATTTAAAGGCAATTGAATTGGCCAATCCGATCTTGAATGCTTATGTGGCAATAACAGCAGAACAAGCAATGAAAATGGCTGCTGAATCAGATAGCCGCTTGGCTAAGGGCCAGGGGGGAATTTTAGAGGGAATTCCATTAGGAATTAAGGATCTTTTTGCGACACAAGATGTTCATACACAAGCCTGTTCTTATATTCTTGACGGTTTTAAACCGCACTATGAATCAACAGTGACTGCTAATCTATGGCAAGATGGAGCTGTTATGTTAGGAAAGCTTAATATGGATGAATTTGCTATGGGTTCCTCCAATGAGACGTCATATTATGGTTCAGTTATTAGTCCATGGCGAAAAAAAGACTCTAATGAAAAGCTCGTACCAGGTGGTTCTTCAGGAGGTTCAGCTGCTGCTGTTGCGGCAGGGCTTTGTATGGGGGCAACAGCGACAGATACAGGTGGTTCAATACGCCAACCTGCTGCATTTACTGGTACTGTAGGGATTAAACCAACTTATGGGCGTTGTTCACGGTGGGGAACCATTGCTTTCGCCTCGTCACTTGATCAAGCTGGACCTATAGGGCGAGATGTTCGAGATTGTGCCATTTTGCTTAAATCAATGGCCTCTTTTGATGAAAAAGATTCTACTTCGGTGAATTTATCGGTGCCTGATTATGAAAGTTCTCTTGGTCAGTCGATTAAAGGAATGAAAATTGGTATTCCGAAAGAATACTCTCTTGAGGTAATGTCATCTGAAATTGTTGAGCTTTGGCAAAAAGGAATCAATTGGCTAAAAGAAGCAGGCGCTGAAATCAAAGAGATTTCATTACCCCATACGAAATACGCTTTGCCTGCTTATTATATTGTGGCTCCTGCAGAAGCATCTTCTAATTTGGCCCGCTATGATGGGGTTCGTTTTGGTCTTCGTATACCAGGAAAAGACGTTATTGAGATGTATGAAAATACTCGCTCAGCTGGTTTTGGTCATGAAGTAAAACGACGTATTTTAATTGGTACTTATGTTCTCTCATCAGGCTATTATGATGCTTATTATCTTAAGGCTCAGAAAGTAAGAACATTAGTAAAACGTGATTTTGATCAATGTTTTGCTTCTGGAATTGATGCTATTCTCACGCCAGCAACACCGACACCAGCTTTTAGTATTGCTGATGAAAAAATAAAAAATGATACGGTGGCAATGTATCTTAATGATATTTTTACTGTGCCAGTTAATATGGCTGGTTTACCAGGAATTTCTGTTCCTGCCGGTCTTTCATCAAATGGCTTGCCGTTAGGATTGCAGTTGATTGGTAAACCTTTTGCTGAAGAAGTTATTTTTCAAATAGCACATATTATAGAACAAGCAGCCGGAACATTTAGCGCTGAGAAGTGGTGGACATCATAATAAAAAAGCTTTTCTTTCAAATTGCTTAAACTCAAGATTAGCAACGCATGCTGTTTCTGAAATTGAGTGAGAGTTTTATTAGAAAAGCTATTTACTGAGCAAGAGAGCCAATCTTCAATTGATTTTAGAAAAACAAGCAATCACAAAAGACTGTGAAACAAGCTATGAAATATACAGTATTATAAATGTTTTTTTGGTAAACAGTCTTTTTTAGAAGAATTTATGGATTCCCTTTATAAATTTATAGGTTCTTTTTATAAAAAAGTAATAAAGAACTTTTCTTCACTCAAGAATGTTACGACATCTTGCAATCGTGTTCCCCGATAAATTTAAGAACTATTTGGAAACAAGTGAAAAAATCTATCTCGAACTTTGAGAGAGTATATAAAGATTAAAAACGATATTTCTCCTCATATAGAGAAATAAGTACGCTAAAGGGGCGACATTTAAGCTTAATCGTTACCTATGTTACTTATCCACCAAGATATGCTTCTTTAACACGAGGATCAGAAAGCATAGCTTTTCCTTCACCATGAAATAAAATATGACCAACTTCCAGAATATAAGCATAATGAGCAATGGAAAGCGCTGCAAATGCATTTTGTTCAATAAGAAGAACGGTTTTTCCCATATCATTAATTTTTCGGATAATCGAAAAAATTTCTCGAACAAGAAGTGGGGCTAACCCAAGAGAGGGTTCATCTAATATCACCATATCAGGATTACTCATGAGTGCGCGCCCTACAGCGAGCATTTGTTGTTCACCACCCGACATCGTTCCTCCTAACTGCTTTGCTCTCTCACGCAGGCGCGGAAAGAGATCAAATACCCATTCGATATCACGTGCAACCCCCAACTTATCATGGCGGATATAAGCACCTAGATGAAGATTTTCTAAAACAGTCAGATGGGGCATAATGCGCCGTCCTTCAGGGCTAACAGCAATTCCCAACCGCAAAATGTTCTCTGGTGATTTTTTAATAATGGACTCATCTTTATAAATAATCTCTCCACAAACAGATCGATTAAGCCCTGTAATAGAACGTACAATACTACTTTTTCCTGCTCCATTGGCACCAATTAAAGTAACTATACTGCCCTTTTTTATAGACATAGAAAGATTTTGAATAGCTTTAATGGCACCATAATTAACGTGAAGATTTTTAATTTTAAGAATATTCATAGAAATCTCCGCCAAGATAAGCTTCTATAACTTTAGGGTTGTTACGAATTTCATCTGGTGTACCATTGGCAATGCAACAGCCATATTCCATTACTAAAATATATTGGCAAAGCCCCATAACAACTTTCATATCGTGTTCTATAAGCAAAATTGTAAGGTCAAAATCTTTTTGCACTTTTGCTATGAATTTTCTAAGCTCTTTACTTTCCTGTGGATTCATACCAGCAACAGGTTCATCAAGAAGCAGTAATTTAGGTTTTGTTGCAAGAGCCCGTGCAATCTCTAAACGTCGTTGCACACCATAAGGCAAAGTCATTGCAGATTGATTGGCAAGGTGATCAAGCTGCAGACGCTCAAGCAGTTCCATCGAATTTTTATAGATTTCTCTTTTCTCTTTCACGGCTTTAGAAAAAAACAGAGCTGAAGCAAACCACGGATGTTTTTGGCGAACATGAGCCCCTACCATAACATTTTGTAAAACTGTTAGCCCTGAAAAAAGGCGAATGTTTTGAAATGTTCGCGCAATATGGCGCTTGCAGATAATATAAGGAGGTGCTCCAGAAACTTTTTTTCCATCAAAAAGAATGGTTCCACTGGTAGGCGCATAAAATCCGGAAATCATATTAAAAACAGTTGTTTTCCCCGCACCATTAGGACCAATTAAACCAGTAATTGTCCCCCGTTTGATAGCCATATTAATATTATTTACAGCAACCAATCCGCCAAAACGCATTACGATATTATTGAGTGAAAGGATAGTGTCGTTCATAGCTTTCCTTCAGGATTAGAGAGCTTCTTGCGTTTAAAAAAACCATAAATGCAATTCCATGAGAATTCATGTTGTCCGAACAATCCTTTTCGCCAAAATAAGATAATGACGAGCAATAAAAGAGAGAAAACGACCATCCGGAGCCCTGGTGTTTCTGGAATATGTATAAAACCTAAATCAAATGGACTCTCAATAATGCGAAGCCACTCAAGCATAACTGTAATAATAACGCTCCCAACAATACTGCCTGTAATCGAACCAAGTCCTCCAGCAACAACAATCATCAAAATATTAAAGGTAAGGAGAAAATTGAACATTTTGGGATCGATTGTTGAAATCAGAGCAGCCATTAATGCTCCTCCAACACCGGCAAAAAACGCCCCCACAGTGAAGGAAAAGCTACGGTAGAAAAAAGCGTTAATCCCCATTGTTTTGGCTGCTATTTCATCATCACGAATAGCACGCAATACATTACCAGTATTGCTTCGCAGTAAAAGAGTAATGAAGACGACTGTAAATGCTAACCAACCATAGTTCCACCATAATGTTGCATTTTGAGGTATTCCTTTGATTCCTAAAGAACCATTTGTTAGAGATGTCGCGTTTGTAATAACAATACGAATAATTTCTGCAAAGCCCAATGTTGCAATTCCAAGATAATCTCCACCAAGACGTAAAATAGGAAGGGCAATCAATAAACCTACAACCGCAGCACACAGACCACTTATAACAACAGCCACAAAAAAAGGTAACTGTAGATTATGCAACGGCTCAGCTATAGGGTCAAGAATCCACATCATTTCTTTTTGTTCAGGAGAAAGAAGCAAAATTGCGCATACATAAGCGCCAATAGCCATAAAGCCAGCATGTCCAAGAGAAAACATGCCTGTGAAACCGTAAATCAAATTCAGTGAAATTGCTAATATCGCATTGATAGCGATAAGATTGATGACACGCAGTGTGTAATCATTAAAGTGGCTATCAGCGTAAAATAGAAAACCGATAAGAACAAGAATACTGATACAAGATAAAAAAATTGAAGCTGATTTTGCCATCAAATTTTCTCCTGACTTTTTTTGCCCATCAAACCAGTAGGCATTACCAATAAAATCAGAATTAATAAAATAAATGCGAAGGCATCTCGGTATCCGGAGAGTGCGGGAAAGAATGCGACAATCATAATTTCAATAAATCCTAGTAACAATCCCCCCAACATTGCTCCTGGAATTGAACCAATACCCCCGATAACAGCTGCAATAAATGCTTTGAGTCCAGGAAGAATGCCCATATAAGGTTGAATTTGAGGATAACGCAAAGCCCACATGATGCCTGCAATAGCTGCAAGTGCCGAACCTATCCCAAAAGTGAAAGCAATGACTTTATTGACAGAAACACCCATCAAACGAGTCGTTTCAATATCATGAGAAATTGCACGCATAGCAAGACCAGGTTTTGTCTTATGGATAATCCATAACAGCAATATAATAAGAACAACCGAAACAATTGGAACAATCAGAGACATGGGAGCAATTCTAATAACTCCACTTTCCCCAGCCCCTAAATGCCATAGGAATGGTGTCACAAGAAAATCTGGTTGTTTTACCCCCTTTGGGACACCGCTAAAAATTACGGTAGCAAGATTTTCAATAAAAAAGGAAACTCCTATTGCACCAATAAGCGCTGAAATACGTGGAGCATGACGCAGAGGTCTATAGGCAAATTGATCGATAGTAATACCTACTGCACTTGTGATAAAAATCGAAAAACAAAGAGCTAACATCCAAATTGGTGTGAAATCTTGTGGCGCAATTTTAAAATAATAAATGAACGCTAAAATCAAAGTGAAAAAAACAGTAACCCAATAAATTTTAGGGCGTTTTTTAAACCCTATAAACACTGAATAGTAAACGAAAAGAGCTAACAATATCAGAAGAACAGCAGCCCAAGCAGGGATAAAACTGATTGTGGAAAAGAAAACAAAATATGCCCCTAGCATAAAAATATCACCATGAGCAAAATTAATGAGTCTTAGAATACCATAGACCATGGTGTAACCAATTGCGATAAGCCCATAAAGGGCTCCTAATGCAAGTGCATTAAAAAAATACTGGATGAACATTTCAGTGCTCATCTCTTGTCCTTCCGCATTTGTTAATTCAAATAGAAATGAAAGAGGCAATCAAAAGACGATTTTATCGAACAACAATTCCCAACTAATTCTCGTATTTTGATTAATAAGATTTTTTGATTTTTCTAAAAAGCAGGTTTGACTTCATCTAAATAGACACGTTTTCCATCTTTTATTTCAATAACACCGATAGGAATTTTAGGGTTATGGTTTTCATCCATAGACATATCACCAAAGGGTGTTTGGAAATCTTTTAATTTGCTCAGTTCAATAGTGATTTTTTCACGATCGGCACTGCCAGCATTTTCAATAGCTTTGATAAACATCATATAACTTGTGTATCCCAAAACAGAATTGATGTTTGGTTTTTTATCAGGATAAGCTGCTTTCCATTCTTTCGTGAATTCTTTTGCAGCCTCTGACATATTTGGCATATCTTCACTGTAAGGGAGTGTTGTATGTAGAAAGCCCTCTGCAGCCTTTCCTGCAATTGTAATGGTTTCTGGATTATCCATGGCATCTCCGCCCATAATTCGAAACTTCGCCCCTAATTCACGTGCTTGTTTCATGATGATGGCACCTTCAGAAAAATAGGATGGAATAAATAAGACATCAGGATTTTGCGCTATAATCTGTGTAAGAACAGCTGAAAAATCCTGATCTCCAGAATTATAGTTTAAATCTGAAATAATCTCACCACCTAATTTTTTAAAAGAACGCACAAAATAACTGGCAAGACCAATGGCATAATCATTCGATATATCTTTGAGTATAGCGGCTTTTTTTGCATGCAAAGTTTGAATTGCATAAGTTGCAATCCCTACACCTTGGTAGGAATCAATGAAACAAGCACGAAAGTAATATTTTTTACCTTGTGTAACAAGCGGACTGGTTGAAGAAGTTGCAATAGTTGGAGTTCTCGCCTTTTCGGATATTTCTCCACCAGCCAATGAAAGTGAAGAGCCGTAACTCCCAATAATTCCGCTTACTTTATCACTTGCAGTTAAGCGCATAACAGCATTTGCAGCTTCCACTTTATCCGATTTATTATCAACAACAATAAGTTCTACCTTACGTCCTAATATCTCTGGAACTTTTTTGTGTGCTAACTCTATGCCTCTAATTTCAAGCTGCCCCCCAAATGCATTTTGACCACTTAACGGAAGATAAACACCAATCTTAATGGAATCACTTGCATAAACATTTGTTAAGAGTGTCATTACAGCTGTAACTGTAGCAAAAATTCTCCTCAATTGCATTGGGCAACTTCCTTAGTTAATTGTGATTTTTGCACTTTATCGCGAACTTCTTTATCATGCAAGTTACACATGAATGAAAATCGCATTGTTAAAAAAATCTTTTGTATGATCTCTCTTTCAGTAAAAAACACCTCTTAAGATACGTTAAGCGTATAATCAAACACTTTATTAGCTCTATGGGATGATGTTAACAATAGAAAATACGACAATATGGGGAAATCTTAATCTTGGGGCTTGCGTGTTGATACAATCACAATGTTTACTGAGACATTAAAGAATCAATATCATGCAATTTATACCTACAGGATCACGTTTTATTATGGCGAGTAAAGATGCATTAAAGGATTATTCCCTGTCTGAAGACAGTATAAGTGCTTGTGGTGAGATTATTGAAATCAGTGGTGTCATTAAGTGGTTTGATGGGAGTAAGGGGTATGGATTTATTGTGCCTGATTTACCGAATTGTCCCGATATCTTACTGCACGTTACGGTAATGCGCAGGGACGGCTTTCAAACAGCTTTAGAGGGTGCTAAAGTTGTTTGTGCTGTAGAAAAAACTGAACGAGGGTTAAAGTGCGTTCAAGTGAAATCTATAGATTGTTCATCTGCGATTCATCCTGCAGAAATTCCAGCTCGGACGCATGTTGTTGTTACTCCAGAAAGTGGTTTAGAACGCGCAATTGTTAAATGGTTTAATCGTGATAAGGGATTTGGTTTTCTAAGCCGTGGACAGGGAACAGAGGATATTTTTGTTCATATGGAGACATTGCGTCGTTTTGGGTTAGCAGAGCTTCGCTCTGGTCAAGTTGTTCTTGTCCGTTTTGGCAAAGGGGAAAAAGGCTTGATGACAGCGGAAATTTATCCGGATATAGGAATCCCATTTTCTACACATTGAGTTGCACTCTTAAAGCTACATACTCTGTGTTTTTGAGAAAGAGGTATGAGTTTGAGTGCAAACAACTTTAGCAATCGTGAGCAATCGTATGTGCAAGAGAAAACATATTTGTAAAATTGCTGCTGATTGTTCATAGCGTACTGAAAATGGTGAAACTGTAAATGTCTTATTTTTCTTCTTTTTGAATTCTATAGCTTTTTGCTTTATATCAAGAGAAGCTAAAGGTTTGTTTGTTGGATGAAAAGATAAAAATGTTGATTTTTTTAAAAAGGGTGGGTGCCGTTTTATTGGCGGTATATTTTATACTAGCAGTAAATTTGGCTATAGCCAAGAAGCCTTTAGAGCTCCCAGTTGATCCGATTCCTTTAGAGATACAAACAAAACAAGGAATAATTTCTTACAAGGTAGAGATTGCTTTTACACAGTCGCAAGCCGCAGCAGGTTTAATGTATCGCACTGATTTCCCACGTAATCGCGCAATGCTCTTTAGGCAGCAAGGAAATAGGGGAGTAAAGAATAAGCAGCAGTTTTTTATGTGGATGGCAAATACATCTTTACCCTTAGATATGATTTTTTTAAACGCTGAGGGAATTATCGTATCGATTGTTGAAAAAACCTCTCCATTTTCAACAAATACTATTTCATCGGGAGTCCCTGCAACTTTTGCGCTTGAAGTTAATGCTGGTGAAGTTTCTGAAAAACAAATAGAAAAAGGACAACGTGTTCTTCATCCTGCTATTTGTGGCAAATGTGAAAGTGATAAAAAATGACAGCAGAGGATATTTGTTTTTTTGAATATGACAGTTTGCGTTTTGCTTATCGAGAAGAAGGACAGGGCACGCCTATTTTGTTGATTCATGGTTTTGGATCTTCTGCACGGGTGAATTGGTATGCAACCGGTTGGTTTCGTACCCTTACAGAAGCAGGATATCGTGTTATCGCTCTTGATAACCGCGGACATGGAGATTCTGTTAAAAGTTATGACCCTTCTTTTTACACACCTCAAGCTATGGCTAGCGATGCAATGCAATTATTACGGCATTTAAAATTATCGAAAGCCCATGTCATGGGATATTCCATGGGAGCTCGAATTAGCGCATTTATGGCTCTTTTGTATCCAACATATGTACACAGCGTCGTTTTTGGTGGCTTGGGAATTGGTATGGTAACAGGAGCAGGAAGTTGGGAACCTGTTGCTGAGGCTCTTTTAGCAGAAGACATTTCTACCATTACCAATCCGCGTGGTTTGATGTTTCGTAAATTTGCAGAGCAAACGAAAAGTGATAGACGCGCTCTTGCTGCTTGTATTATCACGTCAAAACAAGAGTTAACAGCAACTGAGGTTTACAAAATTAAGCAACCAGCACTTGTAGCTGTTGGTTCATTAGATGAAATTGGTGGTGCAGCAGAACCATTAGCCGCTTTATTGCCTCTTGGGGAGGCAATATCAATTCCTAAACGAGATCATATGTTGGCTGTAGGAGATAAGGTTTATAAAAGAGGCGTTATCGACTTCCTCTCTCGTCATCCTATCCTATAGAACTCTTCACAGTTTAGAGCCTTTAATATCACTGATTCGTATAATCTTGTATGAGATAACAATAGTGTTCAGAGCATTTAGCTTTTGCGCGAGGGATATTTCTATGCAAAACTGAAGAGAATAGCAGTAAAAATTCTTGGAAAGTTATTTTTTATAAGAATAATTTCCTTTTTTATATATTAAATTGAGTACCTTAATGCAATTAGTTAAAGGGAATTATTTTTTAATTATGTAACAAGATTTTGTGGTAAACAAAACAGTTGTAAAAAGGAGAGTGCTTTTGTTTAATGAAATTCTCTTTTGTTTAAAAAGAGCAAAAATTACACTCATTGACCGATGTTTTGCCTAAATATGCTTGTAAACGCAGATACTGAAATTGGGGATAAAGTAAAATTATTCAAAGTTTATGCTTTTCTCTAGCCATTTTTTTATTTTTGTAATCTATATGAGTATATTTAACAATGATGAGCTCTTTTAATAAAGGACATTCAGCAAAAAACGCAAATAACTTTATTTTGAAGAGAAGGCAAATCAAAGACTAAGACTGATTTTTTTTACCCTCTTTACAGAATCTTAGGAGTATCTTATTTGCTGATAAAGAATTAAATTAATCATCTAAAAAAACAGGAGAGTAAAGTGAATGCTGATGAAATAAAAAAACTTGACAGTTATTTAAAAAACACATTCCAAAATTCAGCATTGCAGGTGAGAGCTCGGCCTAAAAAGGGTGATTCTTGTGAGGTTTATATCGGGGATGAATTTTTAGGTGTTATCTATCGAGATGAAGATGAAAATGAATTGTCCTATAATTTCTCAATGGCTATATTGGATATTGATTTAGAAAATTGATTTATGATGAGAAATTTTTATGAATTTTTTTATCCAAAGAGTTTATATCAACTTTAATTCTTTAAAGCTCGTATAATTATTGCGTGCTATAATAAGGTGGTCATGAACAGTGATTCCTAATGCATTTGCTGCATCTTTTAATCTATACGTTGTTGTTATATCCGCTTTAGAAGGTGTTGCATCACCGGAGGGGTGATTGTGAACCAAAATCAGTCCAGATGCAGACAATTGCAAAGCTCGGGAAATTACTTCACGGGGATAGACTGGTGTATGATCGATTGTTCCAGTTTGTTGTACTTCATCAGCAAGCAAACCATTTTTCTTATCAAGAAATAACACACGAAATTGTTCTCGTGTTTCGTGTGCCATGACAGCTTTACAATAAGCTAATACTTGATCCCATGATGAAAAAATATCACGTTTAAATAATTGCGCGCGAATAAGACGTCCTGCAACATCTGAAATAATTTTTAAATCTATTGCAGTCGCTGGACCACATCCTTGAACCTCTTGAAGCCTATGAATATCAGCACCTAATACATCGGCTAATGAGCCAAAATGTGCTATTAAGCTCTTCGCTATTGGTTTTGTATTAGCGCGAGGTATCGTGCGAAAAAGCAGTAGTTCAAGATATTCATAATCTTCAATTGCATTTCCTTTTGACTTTAAATAACGTTTACGAAGACGTTCACGATGTCCCTGATAATGCTTATGAGGCTGTGAACTTTTCTGAAATTTCGCGCTTTTTATTTCTGGTGTCGGATCACCTGGGGCACTTGAGGTTAATGCAAAATCATTACTTTGACTGTCTCCCTTTTTACTTAATTTTTTAGCCATGGCATTTCTATATTTATTTAAACATGTAAATTTGGAATATAAAAAATATTTTTAGGAGATTGTGTAAATATTTCGCACCCTTCGTTTGTTACACCAATTGTATGTTCATACTGTGCAGTAAGGGACCTATCACGTGTAACGGCAGTCCAACCATCAGATAAAATCTTAACTTGCGGTTTCCCAAGATTAATCATTGGTTCAATTGTAAACATCATACCTTGTTTGAGTTCTATTCCCTCTCCAGGATTTCCATAATGCAGGATATTCGGTGCATCGTGAAAAAGCTGACCGATTCCATGTCCACAAAAGTCTCTCACAATTGAGCATCGTTCAGACTCTGCATAACGTTGTATTGCTGCACCAATATCACCTGTGGTTGCTCCAGGTTTAACTGCAGCAATTCCTTTCATGAGACTTTCATAGGTTATTTTGAGCAAGCGCTCTGCAGCACGTCTGATTTTCCCAACAGGATACATGCGGCTTGAATCGCCATGCCAACCATCCAGAATAAAAGTTACATCAACATTCACAATATCGCCTTCTTGTAAGGGTCTTTTATTAGGGATACCATGACAAACAACATGATTGATGGATGTACAACATGAGTGTCCATATCCATGATAATTTAAATCAGCAGGAAGAGCTCCTCGCTCAGCACCAAAAGTAAATACAAAATCATCAATCTCTTGCGTAGTGACGCCAGGCTTAATAATATCCGTAAGTGCATCGAGACATTCCGCAGCAATACAGCCAACTTTCCGCATTTTATCAAAAGCATAGTCATCAAAAATGCGGATTTTCCCATTAAATTTTAAGGGTATTTTATGATATTCAATATAATCAACCATCTCTGTTTTCTATTTTCACGCGCTGAATTGGAAAAATACCTTCTACGCTTACCTGACATTTTATTGCATAAAATTCTACTCCTGATTCTAATGCTAAATCAAATTTACGTCCATAAACTGGATCAAGATCACGACAAATTGTAAAAGCTGAGCAATCCTCCCGTTGAATCACATAAAGCATAACGGCTCGTTTTCCCTGTTGCACGATTTTTATCAGCTCTTCGAGATGACGTGTGCCCCGTTTTGTTTCAGTATCAGGAAATTCTGCAAGCCCCTTTTGGCGGATAAAATGAACATTTTTAATTTCTAGATAACAGTCAGGTAGGATGTCATCACGCAGAAGAAAATCAATGCGTGATTGTAGACCATAACGTTGTTCTTTCAAGATTGTTTTGTATCCGTTTAATTCTGGTAGTAAATCATTTTCAATTGCTTCCAACGCAAGTTTGTTGGGTAAAGTTGTATTGATTCCAACCAAGGTATTATTTGCCTCAATAATTTCCAATTGATATGCGTATTTTCGTTGGGAATTGTTGTGATATGAAAGCCAAATATTGGAATTGGGGGTTGTTAATCCAAGCATCGATCCTGTATTAGGAACCGATACGGTGAAGATGTGCTGATCTTCTTGTTTAACATCAGCGAGAAAACGTTTATAACGACAAATAAGTTTTGCGGGAAAAAGTTTAGGAATAAAGAGCATATTCTTTAATTTAGAAGGTCTAATTTCATAATGCAACTTAAATGATGATTGTAATCCTTATAACATGTTAAACAAAGCAATATTGGTACAAAAAATGTTATGAGATCACTTAATCTGAATTTAAGCAGATCTGAATTTAAGCAGCAAAATTCATTTTTTACTTTTACAATTTATTATTAATCCCTTTAAATTCACACTTTCTGAGTGAAAAGGTAACATTGATTGAAAGTTGTTTTTTTTAAGGTTATTGCATGAAATATGTCATTTTAGGAAAGTTACGTTCAAAAAAATGGCAATAGGATTATAATTATAATGGCTGGAACCAATAAGAATCGTAAGAATTTAACAAATGGGCCAATTATTATTTTAGTTGAGCCACAGCTGCCTGAAAATATTGGTATGGTAGCAAGGGCAATGGCAAATTTTGGGCTCTCTAAGCTTCGTTTAGTTAAACCTCGAGAAGAATTTCCAAATGAAAAAGCCAAAGCTGCTGCAAGTAAAGCAGATCACGTCATCAACGATGTCGTAATTTTTGATACATTACGTGATGCGATCGCAGATTTACACTACGTTTTTGCCACAACAGCACGTGAAAGATGTGGTTTTAAAACTGTAAAAAGTGCTGTTGAAGCAGCAAGTATATTACGTCAGCGTGAAAATCTCGGGCATAAAACGGGTATTTTATTTGGAAGAGAGAGGTGGGGATTAGAGAATGATGAGATCAGTCTTGTTGATGAAATCATCACTTTTCCAGTAAATCCGGCTTTTGCATCACTCAATATTGCACAAGCGGTTTTGCTTATGTCTTACGAATGGATGAAATCAGGTTTAGAGAATGCAAGCGATACGGCTTTTCGAGCAGCACAAATGGAGCCAGCGAATAAAGCAACATTTCATGGTTTTTTATCTCAGTTAGAAGATGCTTTGGATATCCGTGGATATTTTAGACCCCGAGAACGCAAAGAGGTGATGCTTGCGAATCTACGCTCTGTTTTTACCCGTGCCCATTTTAGTGAATCTGAGGTTCGCTTGCTAAGGGGGATTATATCTTCACTGGATCATTTTTCACCTCAATGTCCACGAGGAAGCGGTGCACCCGTAGATCGTGATCGTCAAAAATTAAAAATAAGTGTGAAAACTGATGGATGAACAGCCTATTCTTTTTTTTGATAGTGGCGTTGGTGGTTTAACGGTTTTGAGGGAAGCGCGTACTCTTATCCCTGAAAAGCAGTTTATTTATGTTGCTGATGATATTGGATTTCCTTATGGGAACCGGGAAGAAAATGTTCTAAAAAATCGCATTTTAAAGATTTTTAAAAATCTTTTAACAGTTTATAATCCTGCCTTATGTGTAATCGCTTGCAATACAGTTTCTACACTTATGATGGAAGATTTACGAAAAAAATTTCCTCATATTCTTTTTGTAGGAACAGTTCCTGCAATTAAATTGGCCGCAGAGCAAACAAAATCTGGTTTGATTTCAGTGTTAGCCACTCCTGGAACTGTTAAACGTACATATACACAGGAATTAATCAATTCCTTTGCAGATCAGTGTCATGTTCAGCTTGTTGGAAGTGACAAACTTGCTGAATTTGCTGAAAATTATTTACGTGGAAAATCTGTCGATTTGGAAGAACTGCGTAATGAAATCCTTCCGTGCTTTGTTGAGAAAAATGGCAAATACACTGATATTATTGTGTTAGCGTGTACACACTATCCTTTTTTGATTCACTTCTTTCGTGAACAAGCTTTATGGCCTGTTCAATGGATAGATCCTTCAAATGCTATCGCTAAACACACAAGATCATTATTACCGAAAAAAGTGCATCACCAAACCATAAAAAAGCATAAAGATTTTGCATTATTTACATCGCAAAATGTCACTGCTTCAACGAAGCGTTTGTTAAAAAAATTTAGCTTAAATATCACGAAAGGAGTTGACTTTGAGGTGTGAGATTAATAAAGTTATTTTAGCTTTTTCTTTCAAGAAAACGGCATGAATTGACGTGTCCCGTGGATAACTTTGCATGTTATGTGTTGAGATATTCTGTCAGTCTTTATTTTTGAAGGCAGAGGAGGGCGCGTTTCCTTGAGATCTTATCGTGAGATCTTGTTTTTTATTTTAAAGGAAATGCGATGAGTAAGCGCGAAACAACAAAATATAAAATTGACCGCCGTATGGGAGAGAATATTTGGGGGCGTCCAAAATCTCCTGTTAATCGCCGTGACTATGGTCCAGGTCAGCATGGACAGCGCCGTAAAGGGAAACTTTCTGATTATGGTGTGCAATTGCGCGCTAAGCAGAAATTAAAAGGGTTTTACGGTGATATTTCAGAAAAACAATTCCGTAAAACTTATGAAGAAGCTGCTCGTCGGCGTGGTGATACTGGTGAAAATCTTATAGGACTTTTGGAATCGCGGTTGGATGCTGTCGTCTATCGTGCAAAATTTGTCCCGACGATTTTTGCTTCTCGCCAATTTATCAATCATGGTCATGTTAATGTAAATGGTCGACGCACCAATATTCAATCATATCTCTGTAAGCCAGGTGATGTTATTGAGGTTCGTGAAAAATCTAAACAGCTTGTTTTAGTTTTGGAATCTGTGCAATTGGCTGAACGGGATGTTCCTGAATATATTGAAGCTGATCACAATCATATGAAAGCAACTTTTACCCGAGTTCCTGCTTTTGCAGACGTTCCTTATGCTGTGCAAATGGAACCTAATTTGGTTGTTGAATTTTATTCTCGATAAATGTTTACAGTTGAGTCTTTTTTTCTGTTTTTCACACAGTGAAAAATATTATGTTGCTTTATAAACTGTGAAGTGAATAAGTGATTTTTTTGTAAGTGGTGCTATATTAAGTTTGTTGTTATCTTGGTAGCAATATGACTTTTATAGTTCCACTTTTTTGCATTTCTCATTTTAAGCTCAGATAAATAGAGATTTCACTGCTTTATCTCTGTTGTTTTTTCTAGTACTTACAGAATAAGCTGTTTATTGTGCAGAATATGGTGTTGTTATCAATAATGTTTCAGTTGAATATCAGGAAATGGAAGAGAATGTAAAAAGAGCTGATCCTTTAGTAAGGGAAGCTGATGATTGTCATCCAATATTTCGGATTGCTCCTTCAACTGTAGAATTTAATAAATTACGCAAACGGCTTTTGCGTCATATACGGCAGGCATTTGATGATTTTTCTATGCTTTCATCAGGAAAAAAATGGCTTGTTGCTTTATCAGGTGGAAAAGACTCTTATGGTTTACTAGCACTGCTTCTAGATTTGAAGTGGCGTGGTCTTTTGCCTGTTGAAATTTTAGCCTGTAATCTTGATCAGGGACAGCCAGGGTTCCCAAAACATATTCTTCCGAACTTTTTAAATTCTTATCAAATTCCGCATCGTATTGAATATCAAGATACCTATTCAGTTGTGACAGATAAATTGGCACACACGCAAACATATTGTTCTCTTTGTTCTCGATTGCGACGAGGCAATTTATACCGTATTGCACGTGAAGAGGGATGTTCAGCATTAGTGCTGGGGCATCACCGTGATGATGTTTTGGAAACATTTTTTATGAATTTGTTTCATGGGGGGCGATTAGCAGCTATGCCAGGAAAGCTTAGAAACGATGAAGGAGATCTTTTTGTTTTGCGCCCTCTTGTTTATGCTGCTGAAGAGGATATGGAAAAATTTTCTCAAGCGATGAAATTTCCTATCATTCCTTGTAATCTTTGCGGGAGCCAAGATGGTTTGCAACGTAATGCAATGAAGGAAATGTTAAAAGATATTGAAAAAAAAATGCCAGGACGTAAAGATACTATGATTCGCGCTTTAACAAATGTGCGTCCGAGCCATTTGCTTGATAAAAAATTTTTTGATTTTAAAAATTTATTCTAAAGATTTCACGTAAATGGCAGTTATAACGATATACACACGGTAAAATCATATCGGCTTTGATCTTCATAAAAATAAATCTAAGCAAGGGCTTTATAATTTCAGACTGCGATGCCATAGAGATCATAGGCATCTGATCGTTCAATTTTTACAGTGACAAATTCACCAACACGTAAGGGGCGTCGTGACGATATATGTACAATGCCATCTATTTCTGGAGCATCATATTGACTACGGCCTTTCGCTATTTTTCCTTGACTTTCATCGATAAGAACTCGAAGTCTTTTGCCAACTTTTTTCTTTAAAAGATGAGTAGAAATTTTTTGTTGTTTTGCCATAAAGCGATGCCAGCGATTTTCCTTTACTTCTTCAGGAATGCTTTCTAATCTCAAATCATTTGCAACAGCACCTTTTACTTGTTCATATTTAAAGCAGCCGGCACGTTCAATTTTGATTTCGTCTAACCATTCAAGAAGCATATTAAAATCTTCATCAGTTTCGCCAGGAAAACCAACAATAAATGTAGATCGCAAAGTGAGATCTGGACAAATTATTCGCCATTTCTCAATTCTACGATTTATTTTTTTTACAAGAGCAGGACGTTTCATGTTGCGTAGAACAGTTGGTGATGCGTGCTGAAAAGGAATATCTAGATAAGGAAGAATTTTCCTTTCTGCCATAAATTCAATGACATCATCAACATGAGGATACGGATAGACATAATGCATGCGTATCCAAATGCCCATATTGCCTAATTCGCGACAAAGATCGAAAAACTTTGTTTTTACTGTGCGGTCTTTCCAAGGAGTTTCCAAATATTTCAGATCAATACCGTAAGCACTTGTATCTTGTGAAATAACTAAAAGCTCTTTTACACCTGCTTGTACAAGTTTTTCAGCCTCACGAAGAACATCATTGATAGGGCGTGACATAAGATTACCGCGCAGGGTAGGGATAATACAAAAGCTACATCGATTAGAGCACCCTTCAGAAATTTTTAAATAAGCATAATGGCGAGGTGTCAAGCGAATCCCTTGAGGGGGAACTAAATCTACAAAAGGATCATGAACAGGAGGAATTGCTGTATGAACTGCTTGTATAACACTTTCATAGGCTTGTGGTCCTGTAATGGCCAAGACATTAGGATATGCTTGGCGAATAACATCGGGATCAGCACCAAGACAACCAGTTACAATGACTTTTCCATTTTTTTTAAGGGCTTCATCAATATTGGCGAGGGATTCATTTCGAGCAGAATCAAGAAAACCACAAGTATTCACAATAACAAGATCAGCACCTTGATGTTTGCGTGAAATTTCATAACCTTCAGATCGAAGACTCGTAATAATTCGCTCCGAATCTACAAGTGCTTTGGGGCATCCAAGAGAAACAAAACTAATACGAGGTGCTGCCATGATAATCCCTGCAAATTATGATATTGTATAACGATTGAATTTTATTTGTTACTTTTAATTGATTAAGAATAAAAATTCTCTTGGTTTTTATACATACACAATACAGCTTATTATTGTAAGTTATTTGCTTTTTCTATAGAAATTTATCAATCTACAAGCCAGCACCATCATATTATTCTAAAATTCTCTCATTCCGAACCTGTTTTATGTTAAATCAACCAAAACTATTTGCTTGCATGTCAAAAGCAGGATTAGTCTGTGGGTAGAAAACTATTAAGAAAGGACTAAAAAGGCCTCTTATGAACTATCTCAAGGACCAAGGGCTGTTAGCAATATTGGGGGATGGAAATATTCAGGTTTCTTAATTCAATATGCAAAACAATGAATTATTCTTATAAATTAAATCAATATAATGTGTCTTTGCAAAGAACACAATAAAAAGCACTTAAAGACTATTCATTGAACAGAACAAGGCGGTTTAGCAATTTTTTTGTTTTTAATATTTGCGAATAAGTCCAATAAGCTTACCTTGTATCTGTACACGCTCAGGTCTGTAGATGCGTGTTTCATAGTGTGGATTTGCAGCTTCCAATGTAATAGAGATCCCTTTACGCCAATAACGTTTGATGGTTGCTTCTTCATTATCGATGAGTGCAACAATAATTTCGCCTGGTGTTGCTGTATTTTGACGTCTAACAATGATCATATCTTTATCTAGAATCCCAGCCTCAATCATAGAATCATCTTTGACCTCTAGGGCATAATGTTCACCAAAGCTCATCATATCTTGTGGCAAAGAAAGGGTCTTTATCTGTTGCTGTATAGCGGAAATCGGTACAGCAGCAGCAATGCGGCCCATAACGGGAATAATGCTGTTTTTTTTATCTTTTAAATTCAAATTATCAAGATTATCGGAATCATTTGATATTTTTTTTTATGATTCTCTATTACACTAGGGGAAATTTTACGTGCTGAAGAAAGGTTAAATGTTATTTTTTCGGGAAGTCGCACAACTTCCACGGCACGAGCACGGTTTCGCAAACGGCGTATAAAGCCCCTTTCTTCTAAGGCTGTAATCAATCTATGAATGCCAGATTTTGAAGTAAGTTCTAATGCAATTTTCATTTCATCAAAGGAGGGGGGAACGCCTGTTTCTTTCATATGATTGTTAATGAACAAAAGGAGCTCATATTGTTGACGAGTCAGCATTAACTATTCCATTCAAAAGAATCAAAAAATTAGAGAATAAAAAATATTAATTTAAATCAATATAAAGTAAAAATATATTTTTTTGATTTTATAATTTAAATTAATATTATTATATTTAATTTTTTATTATAATTAATATCATAAGTTATTTATAATATATTTTATTATGAATAATAATTAAATTTATTTTTATAATCAGTTTATATATTATTTTTTTCTATTTTATTTTTAAATAAAAATATCTATATTTGATTTATTGATTGAAGATAGCCTGTTTTATGTTCATGAGAAATATTTCTAAAGATTGCTTCAACTCATTATTATGTCTCTGATTCAGATCGCATAATATAGACTTTTTTTGGTGTACAAAGATCGTACATTACCGAAGTTCTAACCACTTTAAGAAATGAGAGAAAATATACCACAAGCCTATGAAAGTGTTATACAAGCGGCTCATTGCAGCTCTAAAGATGTGAAAACTATAAGATAAAGACACCTCATGAGAAGAAAACAACATCTCTAATTTCTGATAAGATGTTTCTTTTTCTTCTCTAACAGATACACTAAATAACAATGGAAATCGTTGTTTTTTATTTACTTTATTTAGCCTGATTTACCGTACTTCTATCTCTTCCAATTCCCTTATAATTTCAAAATGTTCATTGTTTCACATTTTAGAAGCTATGAAGAATTTTATGTTTCAAATTATTACTTTTATCCTTTTTCTAAAAGAGAAAATAATTTTTATACAACTATAAGGAGAGAAGAAAAGCAAAAAAATATTGATAACGAAAACAAAAAATATTTTTTTTTCAAAAGGTGTTGACCAAATCAAAAGTCAACCGTATGTTCCACTCACTTTCGATAAGCAAGATGGCTTTTATGAGAGCGCGTAGCTCAGCTGGTAGAGCAACTGACTTTTAATCAGTAGGTCCAGGGTTCGAATCCCTGCGCGCTCACCAACTTTAAATGATATCAATAGATTATATATGAAGTCCGGAAATTTTGTTTCCCTCTTTTCTCTTAATTTATTTTTCTGTACACATCGCATTCTTTTGCAGTTTTTTATTGATTCTATTGTTAAGTTTTTTCTCTCTGCTGTTTCAGAGCGATGCCATGCTGTCTTCTATCCAGTTTAAAAGCACTTTGGGTTGTG
The DNA here is from genome assembly GCF_000312545.1 of Bartonella senegalensis OS02. GTDB lineage: Bacteria > Pseudomonadota > Alphaproteobacteria > Rhizobiales > Rhizobiaceae > Bartonella > Bartonella senegalensis. The sequence goes on along the minus strand of NZ_HE997542.1, from coordinate 217,681 downwards.
ATATTATAATTTTTATACTGATTGCGGCTGTTACTGTCAGCTTTCTCAAGTTATTACTGAATTTATTAATTTACAATTTTTTCTTTATTTATGGTTAGTTGCTCGTGGTTTAGTACTTTTTATATAGAGAAATATTACTTATTCACAACTTATATTATGAGAAGAATTTATTTTGACTAACATATTGATTTTATGATTTTTTTATTCATTACAATATCTTTAAAAGTGCCTTTATTTTTTACGGCAGATAACAAAAAATAATTAACAATAAATTAATTTCTTGATTCAAATTAAATTTCAAGCCTATTATAGCGGCGCGAGGGGAATCATCCCAAATCATGAGTCTTCCCATCGCATACAGAAGGTGTGACGTATTTTTTGCGGTGAGCAATCAAAAATAAGCGGGTTTTAATATGCTTTTAAACAGCAAAAAAGAATTTCCTTCCGTTGTTAAATCAACGTTTCAATTTGTTTCTGTGTTAGCTTTTTCTCAGTTATTGGTGTCTTGCTGTTCAAGTGAAATAGCGCATTTTACATTAAAAAGTTTCTGTAATAATAAGGCAGTTGGTGCAAAAACTGTTATTCCACCAAAGAAAGTTCTAAGCAGACAAAACCCATCGAAAGAAAAGAAAAGTGGGCGTGCAGTTGTTGGTAAGCCTTATCAAATAAAAGGCAAGTGGTACTATCCTCAACATGATCCAGCCTATAAACGTGTTGGGCAAGCATCGTGGTATGGTTCAGACTTTCATGGGCGTTTGACAGCAAATGGTGAGATTTATGATATGAATCTCTTGACTGCTGCTCACCCCACAATGCCTTTACCAAGCTATGCTCGTGTTACCAATCTGAAAAATGGTTCTTCACTTATTGTTAGAGTAAATGATCGTGGTCCTTTTATGAAGGATAGAATCATTGATTTGTCAAAGCAAGCCGCAGCAATACTTGGTTATGAAAATGCCGGCGTAACAGACGTTGAAGTAGAGTATATTGCTGAAGCACCTGTTGGATACTAGGATGCTGCTTATTTAATGGCTTCTTACACGCCTGGAAATATTGGTTCATATTCGTTAGCGTTAGCGGATACTCTTCAAAAAAGAGAGAGCTTAGAGAAGAGCAATAGTAAAAAACAATCAGTTAAAGCTGTTGTTGAACAGAAGCAGCTTAGTAAAACTGTTTCAATAAAATTACCAGAGATCGGTCCTGTACTTGTTGATAAGCCACTGTTGTTTGATCAGATAGCCTCTATAAAATAATCTCTTTCAATAAGCTGAAAATAAATTGAGTAAAAAAGAAATGATAAATTAGTTACACCTGTTTTAATAGGGATGTTGGTTTTTCATCGTGCAAAACTTCTAAATGGGAAGTGATCAAAAAATTAATTTGAGTAGGATTGTCAATGACAAATGAGAGTGTATGTTGTTCATAAAAGGCAACACTAATCTAGTTGTTATAATCCTACACTCTTTTTTAAGTAATTTAAAATCTTTGCCTACCCATTTTGGCTTCGAAGTCATGAAGGCTTCTCACGAACAAAGATGCTGTTACTCTGTGCAAAGAAGTAAAAATTTTTCTTATATTTTACATGTTTTTGAAACATTAAAGTTTAAATCCTGTACGAATAACGAATGTATTATTTTGCTTTTATTTTGAGAAAGCTGAACCAACAATAAAATCGCTTTTCTTTTGCAAGTGATTCTTGATTTAAAAAAAAGAACAAATCTTTTCTTGTAAAAAACTATTCTTTATACTGATTCTTCAGATACGGGAGGGTCAGTCATGTATACGACATTAAGGGTTTTTTGTACCTTATTTTGGATGTTGACATTGAATGGATGGGGGAGAGCACAAGATTTTCAAACTTCTGCACCGCAATTGCTGTTACTAGATGATGATACAGATACCATACTTTTTGAAAAACAGAGTAATATTCCTTTTTTTCCTGCGTCATTAGTAAAATTGATGACAGCAGAAGTCATATTTCATCAATTAAAAGAAGGATTGTTAAACAGCACACAAACATTCAAGGTGAGTGAGAATGCTTGGCGCAAGGGTGGAGCGCCTTCTGGTACAACCACTATGTTTGCAAAAGTGAAGACAGAAATTAGTGTTTCTGATCTTTTGCGTGGTTTAATTATTGTTAATGCGAATGATGCTGCTATTACCCTTGCTGAAGGAGTATCGGGAAGCGAAGCCGATTTCGCAAAATTAATGAATCAGCGAGCCAAAGCACTGGGATTAATCCATAGCTATTTTATTAATCCAACAGGGCTTCCTGAAGAGGGGCAGTTTGTGACATTACGCGATATGATGACACTAACACGTCATATTGCTCGCGAATATCCCGATTATTATACACTTTACCGTGAACCTCACTTTACTTGGAATAAGATTTTTCAACGGAATAAAAATCCTCTTATCTCTAAAGCAATTGGTGTAGAAGGATTTGGTTTTGGCTACAGTGAAGAAGAAGGTTTTTCAATGGTTGTTGCTGCTTATAACAATCATCGGCGCCTTTTTTTAGCAATAAATGGTTTGCAAGATGGTAAAGGACACACAAAAGAAGTAGAACGCATTCTTCAATGGGGAATGACAGCTTTTGATCTTAAAACAATTTTTACAAAAGGAGAAACGGTTGGCCATGCTTCTGTTTATGGTGGGGTGCAAAATTCTGTTTCTCTTATTATTAAAGAGCCGATAAACTTTCTATTTTCGAATGAAAAAAAGACAACTGTTAAAGCAAAAATTAAATATCATGGTCCATTAAAGGCTCCTATCATTGCAGGACAACCGGTTGGTGTTCTTCAAATTTTACAGGATAAAAAGGTTCTTCTCGAAAAACCGGTTTTTGCTGGAAAAACTGTCCAGGAAGGAGGATTTTTTGCAAAAGCAAAAAATGCATTCTATGAAATAACAATCGGGTGGTTACGGAAATACCTATAATACATGCTAAATTAAAGGTTAAGGTTGATACGTGTCTGGTTATTTTATCACATTTGAAGGAGGGGAGGGGGTAGGAAAAACAACGCAAATTTCTTTGCTTGCTCAGCATCTGTGTAGCAAAGGCTATGATGTTCTTACAACACGAGAACCAGGAGGAACGCTAGGTGCAGAAATAATACGCAATATTTTATTGTCAGGCCAAATACAACAGTATGGGCCTTTAATTGAAGCGATTTTGCTTACAGCAGCACGCATTGATCATGTTAGTGAAGTCATTATGCCTTCTTTGCAAAAAGGTAAAGTTGTTTTATGTGACCGTTTTATTGATTCTACACGTGTTTACCAAGGACTTAGTGATAAAGTGAATTCTTCTACTCTTGCTGTTTTAGAATGTCTTGCACTTAATAAAATAAAGCCTCAGCTAACATTTTTGTTAGATATGCCCGCAACGTGTGGTATGAAGCGTGCAAATTTGCGAAGGAAAAAAGCAGAAACAATCGATTATTTTGAAAAAGATGAACTCAAAATTCAAGAGCAAAGGCGCCAAGCTTTTCTTCAATTGGCAAAACAGGAGCCTCATAGATTTCGTGTGATTGATGGAACAAATACAATAGAAGTTATTGCACAGCAAATAAGAGATATTTGTGATCAGATAATGTTGGATCAGCTTCCATGAATAATATAAATTTTTTGCGCCAGTATGATGATATTGATACAGTTTTATCATCTTCACAGAATAATATGATCTTCGGCCATAAAGCTGCTCGTCATTTTTTAGCACAAATACTTAAGGAAGAGCGTTTACCTCATGCCTTATTATTTGAAGGAGAGTATGGGATTGGAAAGACAACATTGGCGTTTCACTTTGCATGGAATATTTTAAGTTCTCAAAAGGGCAATTTTTTACAACCAGAGCATAATTCTATTACATGGCGTCAAATCACACAAGGAAGTCATCCTGGTTTTTTGCACATTTCACGTCGCTTTGATATAAAAACGCAAAAGTTTAAAACAGGTATACTCATTGACGATATTCGCGATGTTATACATTTTTTAAACCAAACATCGCAAGAGAGTAGGTGGCGTATTGTTATCATTGATTCTGCCGATGATATGAATAGAAGCGCCGCAAATGCAATTCTCAAAACACTTGAAGAACCTCCTGCAAAGACTTTATTTATTATTATCACTCACTCTTTAGGAAAATTACTCCCAACAATTCGCTCAAGGTGCCAACAGATCTCTTTGCGACCATTGCACGATGATGAAATGAAAAAAGTCATTACCCATGTGTTTTCCAATCAAAATATAACTGATGAAGAAACTGTTGAGAGGATTGTTGAAAAATCCAATGGAAGTCCTCGAAAAGCGGCTTTGCTGATTCATGGAGGGCTTGAAATTGTTAAAACTGTTAATACTCTCTTGGAACAGTCTGTTTGTAATCCAGCTATTGTACACTCTCTTGCTCAGATGCTTTCCTCTCTTTCTTCCGTGATTCAATTTCAACAGTTTTGTGATGAAATTCTTGATAAAATTGAAAAAAAAGTTATCATGCTCGCTGAAAGGGGGAATTTGGCTCTTTCAAAAAAATGTGCACAAGCCTGGCAGGAGATTCATCAAGAAATAGGGGAGATGCAAGCATTTAATCTTGATAAAAAGCAATTCATTATCAATTTGCTTTTTAGAGTTCATAGGGTCATTCGTGAAGGAGAGGTTTTTCCGTGACAATCTGATGAACAGGCGTTATGTCATTGTATCTTTTATTGCGTTTTATAACGAGTATGACATGCCTGACACATATTATATAACAACTCCAATTTTTTATCCTAATGGTGCTCCACATATTGGACATGCCTATAGTGCGATTGCAAGCGATGTTTTAGCCCGTTTTCAACGATTAGATGGTAAAGATGTATTTTTTCTATCTGGTACGGATGAGCATGGTTTAAAGATGCAACAAACAGCAGCCGGGTTGAGTATGACGCCTAAGCAACTTGCAGACCGCAACAGCGCTGTATTTCAAAAAATGCTTACAGCATTAAATTGTTCTAACAATGATTTCATTCGCACAACAGAAGAGCGCCATTATCAAGCTTGTCAAGAAATTTGGAAAAAAATGGAAGCGAATGGGGATATTTATCTCAGCCAATATAAGGGGTGGTATTCAGTTCGTCAAGAAGCTTATTATGAAGAGAAGGATACGGAAGTTGGGGAAGATAATATCCGTCGCGAAAAGGAATTAGGTTCTCCAGTTGAATGGAACGAAGAAGAAAGTTATTTTTTTAAGCTGTCTCGTTATGAAAACGCTCTTCTTGAGCATTATGAAAAACATCCTGATTTTATTGCTCCACTTGAACGGCGCAATGAAGTTATAAGTTTTGTCAAATCGGGTTTAAAAGATATTTCCATTTCACGTGCGAGTTTTAATTGGGGAATTTGTGTTCCCAGTAATCCAAAACATGTCATGTATGTTTGGGTTGATGCACTCACAAACTATCTTTCCGCCCTTAGCTTTTTCGATGAAAGTTCAAAAAAACGTGATTTTTGGCCTGCAAATGTTCATATTATTGGTAAAGATATCATTCGTTTTCATGCGGTTTATTGGCCAGCATTCTTAATGTCTGCTAGAATTCCATTGCCTCAGCGTATTTTTGCACATGGTTTTTTACTTAATCATGGTGCAAAAATGTCAAAGTCCATTGGAAATGTCGTTGATCCTTTTGAAATGGTGGATCACTATGGTCTTGATCAGGTACGTTATTTTCTTCTGCGTGAAGTACCATTCGGACAAGACGGCAGTTATAGCCATGAGAGTTTTGTGAATCGCATTAATGCAGATCTTGCCAATGATCTTGGTAATTTAGCGCAACGCTCTTTGTCTATGATTGCTAAAAACTGTGATGCAAAAGTCCCTCCACCAGCTGCATTTTTAGTTCAAGATGAACAGCTTCTGGAAAAATCTCTTCAAGCCCTTGAAACTATGCGCCAAGCCATGTCTTCTCAGGCAATACATTTAGCACTTTCAGCTATTTTTTCAGTTGTTGCAGATGCTAATCGCTATTTTGCAAATGAACAACCTTGGACTTTAAGGAAAAATAACCCAGAAAGATTTTCTACAGTTCTTTATATCACTTTAGAAATTTTACGGCGAATAGGGATTATGCTGTTGCCTTTTATGCCACAAGCAGCAACAAAACTTCTTGATAGTCTTACAATTTCCCAAAACGATCGTTTATTGCATCATATAAGCAATTCAAAGATTCAAGAAGGTCTTGACCTTCCGCCACCAGAACCAATCTTTCCCCGTTATCTTTTGAAGAAAGATGATATTCATCATGTTGATTGATACCCATTGCCATCTTGATTTTGAGGATTTTGCTCAAGATTTAGATGATGTTATCCAGAGAGCACTAGATGCTAACGTTAAACGTATGATAACGATTTCAACGCGTGTTCGTAAGTTAGATAAGCTTTTAGCAATTACACAAGCCTATCCTCAAGTATTTTGTTCTGTCGGCACGCATCCCAATCATGCCCATGAAGAGCAAAATATTACAGCTAAAGAGCTGATTGATCTCTCGAAACACCCTAAAATCGTTGCATTTGGGGAAGTTGGTCTTGATTATCATTATGATTATTCCTCACCAGAAGAGCAAAAGAAAGTTTTTCAAGAACATATTATCGCTTCTCGAGAAACACAGCTTCCTCTTGTTATACATTCACGCAATGCTGATGTGGATATGGAGAAAATACTACGCGAACAGATAAAAGAAGGTTTTTTTCCATTTGTACTGCATTGTTATTCATCTGGGATGCAACTTGCTCATGCGGGCATTGAACTTGGTGGATATCTGTCTTTTTCAGGTATTCTCACTTTTAAAAATGCGCTTGAAATCCGTGAGATAGCAAAAATTGTGCCTCATAAGTATTTATTGATAGAAACAGATGCACCATTTTTAGCACCTGTTCCTTATCGGGGAAAAACAAATGAGCCATCTTTTGTGCGCTATACGGCGGCTATCTTAGCTGACACACTTGGCTTAACTCTTGAGGAAATAGCACGGATAACAACGCAAAATGCTTTTCGTTTGTTTAGCAAAATGAAATAAGGGAAAAGATATGTCTGATCGCTACCGCTTTACAATATTAGGCTGTGGTTCCTCTCCGGGTGTTCCGCGTCCTAATGGTGATTGGGGAGCGTGCGATCCCAATAATCCTAAAAACAAACGCTATAGAAGTTCTTTATTAGTTGAACGCATTCATAAATCAGGTAAAAAAACAACAATCGTTATTGATACTGGTCCAGATTTTCGATCACAGATGATCGATGCATGCGTAAATCATCTTGATGCTGCACTTTATACGCATTCTCACGCAGATCACATTCATGGTATTGATGATTTACGCAGTTATGCACTTGCACAAAAATGTCTGATAGATATTTATGCCGATGCTTTTACATTAAGACACTTGAAAAATGCTTTCGGATATTGCTTTCAAACACCAAAAGGCTCACCTTATTCACCCATTTTAAAAGCACATCTTATCAATGAAGAGAGCCAATTTATAATCCAAGGGCAGGGTGGACCAATAGCTGTCAAGACACATTTACAATTGCATGGCAGTATCCATTCTTTAGGTTTTCGTGTTGGTAATGTTGCTTATTGTACAGATGTTAGTCAATTTCCTGAAAAAACATTACCAAAATTAATGAATTTGGATGTTTTAATTATTGAAGCTCTCCAGTTTAAATCTCATCCAAGTCATTTTTCTGTTGATCAAGCATTACAATGGATAAAATATTTAAAGCCTCAAAAAGCTATACTCACACATATGGATAGATCACTTGACTACAATGAAGTGGTAAATTACCTCCCCGCGCACGTCAAACCTGGATATCAAGGGCTTACTTTTGAAGCAGATGCATAAGAAATTTGAGAAATCAATATTTCCTGTTAACTAAAACCTTAGCGGCAACGGGTGTTATATTTATGCCTGCGTTATTTTTTAGTGAAAGCAATGAAATTTCAGCTTTAAATAACCGTAATGCTGTTTTGAGTGCTCTTGCATACATGAAAAGTTGTAAATTATCACAGTAATTTTTCTTATTTATTATAAATATTATTTATTAAGTAACTTTTATTTTTACTTAAAATCAAATTTTTAAACTATATAAATATTATAATTTGCCTAATTATAGACATAATTATTCTTTAATAAAGAATGATGCGTGACTTTTTATATCATGTTATCGCATAATATATATTATGGAACTTAAGGAGGACATCATGGAAATGGCATTATGGGGCATGATATCAACGTTAATATGGATATTTTCAATGCCTATAAAAAGTAATTGGGAGCTCTGGTGGGTACCATTTTTATAAATTTGTAAAAATACCTTTTACTTGGGTTAATGCCCAAATCGCTTTACCCAAGTAAAAGCACTTCTTCAGCACTTCGTTGTTTTTTATTGCGTTAAAAATTTATTTATCTGCCTTATAATTTGTAGTGTAATGAAAATTAACAATAATATTCCATGAAACACTGGTAAAAATAACGGATAGTCAGAGTAATAAATTATCATTGCGAACGTTTCACCAAAGGCTGCAATGCACCATAAAATAACCCCCCAAAGTGAATACATCCAAAGCCCAATTAATGCTATAGGATAAACAATAGCCAGCGTGGCTGATAAACATTGCCATTGCCATGGCATGAGATCAAAACGCCATAAAGCTCCTGGAAATACACCAACAAGACGTATCCAGTAAAAAACACCTAAACCTAAGCAAACAAGTGCTAAAAGCCGTAAATAACAATTATAAATTAAATGAATTTTTGAAATCTTTTTTTGCGAGTTATTGATCAAAATAATAATTCTTTTTCAACAGGTTGGAAGTAAGATTCTATCATTTCATCTGTTATATTCGACAGTTTATCTGGCTGCCATTTCGGTGTTTTGTCTTTATCAATTAACATTGCACGTACACCTTCACGAAAATCATGTGAATTAATCATATGATGTGCGATGCGATTTTCAATTTTCATACACTCTTCTAAAGTTTGAGATGGATTTTGTTTCATTTGTTTCCAAATAATTTTTAAACTTGTCGGAGAACGTGATTGCAAAATATCATAACATTCTTTAGCAAACAAAAGTCCTTCACTGCTTTTTTTATAAAGGAGTTCTATACATTCTTCTAACGTATGAGCACCAAAACAAGCATTTATAACCTCGCGTATTTGATAACTTGTTTCATAATCTTTTGTAATTGCTCGTTCTTCTAAAGCTAATTGAGGATTTCCGTGCTCAATAATAGCTTCTCTAATGTACTCTAATTCAGTTTCCTGAACAGCATGAGTTGCTAACCCTAAATTTAAACAATCTCCCCATTTTATGTGCGCTCCGGTCAATGCAAGATAAATGCCAAAGTGATTGGAAAGAGATGGTAAGAAAAAGCTTGCGCCAACATCTGGAAAAAATCCAATGGCAGCTTCTGGCATAGCAAAGAGACTATTTTCTGTTACAATTCTGTGTGAACCATATATGGAAATACCTACACCTCCTCCCATCCAAATACCGTTCAAAAAAGAAATGTAAGGTTTTGGAAAACGGCTGATATAAGCATTTAAGTGATATTCATCACTAAAATATTGATAAGAGGAGGATGTTTTTTCCATATGGTAGACTTCCACAACGTCCCCACCAGCACAAAAAGCACGTCCCTCCCCTTCAATTAAAACACAAGAAACATCATCGTCTGTTTCCCATGCACGCAAAGCCTTTTTAAAAGCAGAAACCATTCGCCCATTAAGAGCATTTAACGCTGAAGAGCGTGTGAGCTTTATAATACCAGCATGACCTTTTTTTATAAAAGAAATGTCATCCCCTGCCCCAAAATCAACTTGCATTTCATACTCTTCCTAAAACTATCTATCTCATTGTTTTTTTATTCCCAATTGAGGAAATATTTGCATGATAGCACCAATAGAATACATATAAATACCTGTTATTGAAATTCCTATTTTAACCCAAGATGGGGCATTCAGTTGGTAAAAAAATGCGGCAACACCAAAGGAACACCATAAGAGAAAAATTGGAAAATTAAGTCGACGCAAACGGACGACTCTTACTGGATGGATGAAATAGATAGGTAAAAAAGAGATGATTGCCGATAAGACAATAATGGTAAAAGTGACCCACTCCCCTGGTCTTACGACAAAAAGTGTGAAAACCATCATATTCCAAACGACAGGAAATCCTTTAAAAAAGTTTTCTTTGGTTTTCATTCCAGTATCTGCGTAATAAATTGCTGATGAAATGACAATGATAGCACTTAATAAAAATGATAATCCTGATCCCATAAAACCACTTTGGTAAAGTGCAAAAGCTGGAATTAAGACATAAGTCACATAATCAATGATATTATCTAGGAGTTCTCCAGACCATGTTGGAAGTACATATTTAACATCCAATTTGCGCGCAATTGGCCCATCGATACCATCAACAAGAAGTGCAAGTCCGAGCCAACAGAACATGGCGGTCCATTCTTTTTGAGAGGCCGATATAAGAGAAAGAAATGCTAAAAACGAACCCGAAGCTGTTAGTAAATGAACAGAAAAAGCTTTTGCTTGTGGCATTGTTACTTTTTTTTTACGCAAGAGATTTGCATTCGTTTTGATTTTTTTTGTTAGCTTCCGTTTCAAGGTTTTCTTATCCTCGTTTCTAAAATCTTCATTTATCTACCAACACGAGATTTTTCCATGGTACGATTCATCGTAAAAAAAAGCATAAAAAGGTTACTTTTTTATACTGCATTTTTTATTACATAATATAATAGGGAAATTTTATATAATAAAAAGGATTGTTCATTTAGAAACGTTAAAATATTTAGTAGATGAAAAAAGGCTTAATTAATTGTGATATTTGAAAAAAACGAGCATAAAAACATCGCTGTTATTGGAGCAGGCCCAGTTGGTATGCTAACAGCATTAAACCTTGCACATAAGGGCTATTCAGTTTGTCTTATTGGTCCGCATGTTGATAAAGACGAGTTGCGCACGACGGCCCTTATGATGCCAGCAATTCGTATGCTTCAAAAACTCAATATTTGGCATAGTGTCAAACCTCATGCAGCAGCTTTATCTTTCATTAGAATCATAGATATAACTTCTAGGATTGTGCGTGCTCCTACTGTAAATTTTTCTTCCGCTGAAATTGGTGAAGAGGCTTTTGGTTATAATATCCCTAATGTAGAATTAAACAATGCTTTAGTCGCTTCTGTCGCGCATACCCCTAATATCAAAAGATTTTTTTCTTCAGCACACTCTTTTCATCATCAACCAAATCATCTACACGTTACCCTTGCAGATGGTGGAGTTATTAAAGCATCACTTGTTGTTGCAGCTGATGGACGCGACTCTCAAACACGAGAAGCAGCAGGTATAAGTGTCAGAAAGTGGAATTATCCGCAAACAGCGCTTGTTCTCAATTTTTCTCATGATTTATCTCACCAAAATACATCGACTGAGTTTCATACAGAAAATGGTCCCTTTACACAGGTTCCACTCCCAGGACACAAATCTAGTCTTGTATGGGTTGTTAATCCTTCTCGTGCTGAAGAATTATTACATTTAAAATCAACAGAAATCGCCAAAGTGATAGAAGACCAGATGCACTCAATGCTTGGAAAGCTGACACTGGAAACACCAATTCAAGCATGGCCACTTTCAGGACTTATTTCTCATCGTTTTGCTGCCAATCGGACAATTTTAGTGGGGGAAGCAGCCCATGTCTTTCCTCCTATTGGAGCACAAGGATTAAATTTAGGGCTTCGCGATATTCAAACTTTGATTGATATTTTACCCAATAAAATATCCGATTCTAACTCTAAAATAATCGTTGCACATTATAACAAATGCCGAAAACCCGATATATTGATCCGAAGTGGATCTGTTCATATGCTCAATTCTGCTTTACTTTCTAATATGTTACCTGTTCATATCATGCGAAGCATTGGGCTTGGATTATTACGTAATTGCTCACCCTTACGCAATTTATTTACGAGAGAAGGAATGTATCCCGGATACGGATTAAAAGAAATAATGCAAACATTCCCAACCAAATCACCTAAGCATTTTCATTGATATTGTAGAGTGCGTTGTTGCACGTTACTACATTGATTTATCACATAAACAGATAAAACAGGAAAGTTCTGCTTTCATTCCATGACAAAGATTTGGACAGTGGAGTCATACAAAAGAGTAGCTCATTTTAAAAAATCTTTTTCCAAAGTTGCATTTATAAGAATCTTGCGAAAAATTTAGCAAAGAAAAAGACACGATCGTATAAAATAAGACAGATACTTTTTGCGTCTTCCTTTTTTACAAAAATAAAAAAGAAAAACGTTTTTAACTAATCACCATAAATTTTCAAAAATTTATGCCATTAAGTATAAACTAGAAAATAATCTCTTTCTGGAACCTGTTATCAATAAAAATGTTATTAAAGTATTGTTTTAAAAAATGGTAACATGATGAGATTAAGTAAAAAATTTAAATTAAGTATTATTTTTATGCTGGTTTTATGTATCTCGTCTATAGTTACAGTTTCAATAAGTGAAGTTTTCAATACTCCCTATTGTCAAATCTTTGCCTATGATTCCAAAACAGACATCAGTAAACCAGGACAAAATTCATTTACTGCTTCGCAAATTAAAAACTGCCTCATGCAAAATGGCTTTAAGGATATTAAACGATTGCGTTTAGATGACAAAGGTATTTGGCGTGCTTTAGTAGAATTTAAAAAGTGCCACTTTTTCGTATCTGTCGATTATTCTGGAACGGTTAGCATTCAAAATGAAAGACAAAAATGTGACTGATTTAAAAACTTATAGTGACGTTGCTTCTCATAGCCGTGAGAAAAGATTTTTTTTAAAAAAAATTTACCATTCTATTAAAGAGCCTGCTTTCATTGGAGGTTTAAATGGTAGCCTATCGGGAGCAATTGCAGCAATTCTAGCAGCCTATGGTTACATCGCTCTTCCAGGATTTGGTCCAATTATCGCCATGAGTATAAGTACAACACTTTCTACCGGAACGATAATTGGTGCAATAATAGGATCAATAACGGGTGTTTTTGTTGGTACATTTTGTATCTTATGGGAAACTTATATATATCACAATAATTATTTCTCTTACAAATTTCGTAATGAGTAAAAAATTTTTGTCACTTATTAGCTTGCCAAGAGACGGAAGTATTTTGTAAAAACAAAGATAATCAACAAGTTATATTTATGTATTTTAATTTTTATTAAATCAGCTATCTCAAGATGTTTAAAACGCTGATTAAGACTAAATTGTAAAAATTTTTTACCTGATTTTTCATTATATCTTAAAAAACTAATTTTCTAAGAGAATATCTTGAGGAAATATGAGTAAAATATAATTATCAATCTATAAAATCTGTATTGTCTGATAGAGAAGAGAAAGCATTTTAGCTTAAATTAATAGAAAAGTTATTACTTAAAATATAAAAATATTTTTAATTTTATTAAAATATTAATTTATAATTTTTATTTATAAAAATAATATTATTTAAATAATATTTTTCATTATATAAATATAAATTTTTAAAATAATAAGAGAAATGTGCATTATGAATAAACTTATATTTTTATTTTTAACTCAAATTGCATTTTTAAACTCTATACATAATGTATTAGCAGAATCTATGCAAGTAAAGATTTATGAACTAAAAGAAAAAAACATAAAGAGTCCTATTGGCACAATTAAAATTAAAGAAAATATATATGGTTTGATTTTTGCGCCAAATTTGTCTCATTTGCCAGAAGGTTTTCACGGTTTTCATATACATGTAAATCCTTCATGTGATACGAAAGATGGTGTAATTGGTGGAGCTGCAGGTGGACATTATGATCCTTACCATACTAACAAACATCTTGGACCTTACAATATCAACGGTCATCTTGGCGACTTACCAGCACTATATGTTGATAAGCAAGGAAGAGCGACGATGAGTGTTATTGCTCCACGTCTCAAAAAGCTTTCTGAAGTTAAAGGCCATTCAATAATAATTCATATAGGAGGAGATAATCAATCAGATAAGCCATCCCCCCTTGGCGGTGGTGGTGGACGTTTAGCATGTGGTATTATTGAAGAATAAGCCTACCCAAAACTATTTAAAGTCGTTGATATTTTTAAAGGATGAAAGAGCTTGTTTCTATTTCTGATATGTAAGAAATGAAGGTTTTTAATAATCCTCTGCTGTAAACAAAACATTTTCGGTAGTAAATTCAAAAGCTCTCCCCTTCTGATGTTAATTTTTTATTGCGCTAAAAAAACAATAAAATTTAGTAAAATTTTTTCTTTCAAGGGAGGTAAATAAAAACTTCTCAAAATGTAATTAGTAGCTTTAACGCTAATAATGTATTGCTTAAGAGCGATGAGAAATAAATTAAAAAGTTTGAAAATGATAGAAATCTGTAAGAGTAGTTCTTATGAGAAATTATTCCAATCAGACTGGCGAATCTCACCAGTTTGATAAAATTGGCGAATGAGTTTAATATAATGAAAAAAATCCTTGTTTGCCTCTAATAATCTATTAACGGTATCCCAATCAATTTCATTACGTTCTTTTGCTGGAATCATAATTTGACTCTCAGAAAAATTCTCCCTATCAAGTCTTATGAATCCAATTCCATGTAGGCTTGACAGCATTCGAAGCTCTTTTAATGTATCAACACCTGAAATTTCGCTAGCAACTAGATAACTAAAATTAGCCCATGAAGAATTGCTAACCGTTTGGAAAAATACTTGTCGTACATTTGAACGATTGATGAGGATTTTTACTTCAAAAGACCAAAGTTTTGTTTTTTTGTCAAAATAAAGCTTGATATTTTCTAAAATTCGCACCAAAATACTTAAGGCTTCATGTTGAGGATAACGGAACGATAAGCGCGCAGAAATCCTTTTTTCAACAGCGTTCATGAGAAACTCCACTTTTTACTATTCACCGAAATAAATCTAACTCTGCTTGTACAATATCTTTATCTCTTGAAGATTCTTTTACTACAGCCATTGGATTCAAGATTCGCTACATTTAAACTGTAATCATCCCTCCCCCATTCGCACTTTTCTAATACAGCACGAGGGATTTTGGTAAGTGTTAGATTTTCAAAAGATTCTGCTTTTGTATCAAAGGCTGCACAACAAATAAGCAAAGTACGATGAGGTCCAACCTCTCTTCACTGATAACACGTAGTTGTCCATGTGTCATAGCGTTTGTTGTCACATAAATATAATCTGCTTCGCTTGAATATCCTTGCATCCAATAATGATTATCATCAGGTGCATAGGTAAAGCCCATATGTTTGCACATAGCTTCTGAAAGCATAGCAGCATTATACTGGCGACTAATAATCCATTACTCCCATGGATCTTTTTGTAATAGAGAGGGCGCAAGGCGATAATAGCGAAATCCCCCACCACCTTGCCAATTGACATTTTTAGAAATACCTCCTTGATCAGTGCCATCGATCACCTGTTTCAAACGAGGAATAATATGGGTATGGCAATGCTCACCAAGTTCAATTGCGCCCCATTTTATGAGCAACGGCACCGGTAGTCCCAGAACCCGCGAAAGAATCCAATACAAGATCACCAGGATTGGTAGAAATAGTTAAAATTCTCTCTACTAACCGCTCCGGCTTAGGTGTTGAAAAAACATCTTCAGAGTTAAATTTTTTGACTTCTTGTTTTGCTTCTTGATTATGTCCGACTTTTTCTTTTAACCAAACCGTGATTGGTACTAAGCCATCTTGCACTTCTGTTTTAAAACGTTTATAGCGTGGGATGTTATCGCCATTCTGTCCAAAATAAATTCTGTTATCAGTAATTAATTCCTTCATTTTTTTCTTGCTAAAGCGCCAGCTAGTTCCAACTGGAGGCATTACTCTACGACCAGATGGAGTAATGATCTCATATATATCCTTTAGATTTGGAGTTTTAACATGACAGGGGCCTGATGCCCAAATGCCACGAGGATCATTATCAGGATTAGAATAATTTTTGCTGTTATTATCATTACGTGGAAGAAGATTTCTTTTCCAAAAATCTCTATTTTTAGCAAAAATTAATATATGATCATGGTTATCACTCAACCATCGACTATCATTAGAACGTGTATGCTTTTTTTGCCATATAACATTTGCGATAAAATTTTTACGCCCAAAAATTTCATCGCATATAACCTTAGCATAATGTGATTCACTATCGTCAAGATTAAGCCAAATACTCCCATCATCTGCAAGTAAACGATGGAGTAGTTCCAACCTGTCTCTCATAAATAAGGCTTAGCCATAAGGAATGTTCTAGACCATCTTCATAATGTTCAAATGCATTGCCTGTATTATAAGGTGGATCGATGTAGATACATTTTATCTTCCCTGTATATTCTTGTTCAAGAGATTTGAGAGCGAGTAAATTATCACCAAAAATGAGTTTATTATCAAAAATATCATCAACAGATATTTGATGCGGAGCGTGATAAGATTTTTCAAAATCTTCCAATAAAATATGGGGCTCAAGTTTTGGACGTCTTTCTTTTCCAATCCAAGTGAGTTCTAATTTTTGTTTATTATAACCCATTCAATGTCCTTAAATTTAAATGTTTACAGAAAGCCCATAAGCGCATTCATAGATTTGCTCAGTTAAACGACTTTAATAAATTATTTAATACCAGCCGACAGCAATTTGCGCTTCTTCTGACATACAATCAGGTGTCCATGGTGGATCAAATGTCATGATCACTTCAACATGCAAGACACCTTCAACGGCACTTACAGCATTTTCTACCCAACCCGGCATTTCACCGGCAACAGGACATCCAGGTGCCGTAAGCGTCATTTCAATTTTTACCGAACGATCATCTTCAATATCAATACGATAAATCAATCCTAACTCATAAATATCAGCAGGAATCTCCGGATCATAAACTGTTTTGAGAGCTGCGATAATGTCATTCGTCATACGATCAATTTCGTCTGCTGGAATTGCTGATATGTAAGATTTTTTATTTTCTCTTACAGTTTCCACAAGTTCTGTAGAATGACTCTGTTCAATTGATTCAGCCATTAAAAAATGTCCTTGTTTCCTTTAATGCCTCTACTAACTGATCAATATCTTCATAGGTATTATACATAGCTAATGATGCACGACAAACAGATGTTAAACCAAAGCGTTGTAATAAAGGCTGTGCACAATGCGTTCCTGCCCGGATAGCGACCCCTTTTCTATCTACAAACATTGCAATATCATGTGGATGAATACCTTCAATTGCAAATGATATAATAGCCCCTTTATCAGGAGAGTGACCATAAATACGTAATGAGTCAATGGTTTTCAGTTTTTCATGTGCATAAGTCAAAAGTTCCATTTCATGTGCATGAACTGTTTTTCGATCTTTCTTTTGCATATAATCAATAGCAGCAGCCAATCCAATAGCTTCAACTATAGGGGGAGTTCCCGCTTCAAAGCGGTAAGGAGGAGCATTATAAGAAACTTTATCAATTGTCACATCCTCGATCATTTCCCCGCCCCCTTGAAAAGGATGCATTTCCTCTAGCCTATGTTCCTTACCATAAAGAACACCAATACCCGTAGGACCATAAAGCTTATGACCGGTAAAAACATACCAATCACAATCAAGAGCTTGCACATCAACTGTTAAATGTATAGCTCCTTGGGAACCATCAACAAGAACAGGAATAGCATTTTGATGCGCTCGTTTAATAATTTCTTTAATAGGAGGTATAGTTCCCAATATATTGGACATATGAGTAAGAGTAACAAGCCGTGTTCTTTCGTTTAAAGCCTTTTCGAAATCTTCAATATGAAGAACACCATTTTCATCAACAGGGACAAAAACCAGCTTAACACCTTTTTGTTCACGAAGAAAATGCCAAGGAATAATATTTGAATGATGTTCCATGATAGTTAGAACAATTTCATCACCTTCCTTTAATTTCGGCATAGCCCAACCATAGGCAACAGTATTAATAGCTTCTGTTGCATTTTTTGTAAAAACAATTTCCCTAGCTGTTTGAGCATTTAAAAAAGTACGAACTGTTTCACGGGCATTTTCATAAGATTGTGTTGCTGCATTTGCTAAAAAATACATCCCTCTATGCACATTGGTGTAACTGTGTCGATAGCAATCATTCATTGCATCAAGCACTAATTGCGGTTTTTGTGCAGAAGCGCCACTGTCAAGATAAGCCAATCGTTTTCCATAAACATCACGATGCAAAAGGGGAAAATCACGTCGAATTTCTTCTACATTATAACTTAATGTCTGTACGTTATTTTCCATTTCCTCTACCTTAAACATTTTTTCTAACCATTTGCCAATGATCTTTCCCAAAACAGTCTGGATATTCTCCTGCTTTATGTCATCAATGAGCTCAGAAACAAATCCTCTAATTAAAAGACCACGAGCAGTTGTAAAAGGGATACCACGTGCCATGAGATAAAAAAGATGATCATAATTAATATTAGCAACCGTCGCGCCATGACCACATGCAACATCATCAGCGAAAATTTCTAGTTCAGGCTTTGCATTAAATTCTGCATCATCCGAAAGAATGAGACTATTACAAGCCATGCGAGCATCTGTTTTTTGAGCTTTTTGAGCAACACGTATTATCCCTTGAAACACACCAACGGCTTTATCCGTAACCACATTCCGTACAATTTCGGTTGAAGTTGATTTTTCTTCAACATGACGAACAGTCATCGTAAGATCGCTGTGTGTTTGTCCTGAGAGCAAATTGATGACCCGTAATTGAAAGTCAGACTCTTCTCCCTGTAATTCAACATCAATTTCCTGACGATTAAGTTGACTACCTATATTAATCACATAAAGCGATAATTTAGCACCTTGACTAAGGACAGCACGAAATTTACCAAACTGTGTAGAATCAAAGCCACGATTGCGAATGAGAATCCATGTAACATCACTATAAGCTGCAACATCTAATGAAAATATCGAACTGATAAAGGTCTCTTTATCATTGCCAATCTGATGTTCAACAAACACAGCTTGACTGTTTTTATCGACTTTTATATCGGAAAAGGTGTGAGATTGCCCACCCATTTGAATATTTTGTAATTCAATAGGAATATTTAATTTTGTATTTTCAGGAATATGAAAAAGCCAGCCATCCGTAACAAAAGCTGTATTTAATTGTCCAATAAAGTCTTCATCAGCAGTGACATCATCTATTTTTGCACAATTTCTTTCCAGCTCCTCTGCAAGACGTTTTACTGTAACACCTGATATGTCTGAGTATGTAAGTGTTTTACCGTTTTCAATGGAAAATACGTGACTTTCTGAAAGTAATCTGTCAACTAATTGCCCATTATTTTCTGGTGAAAAATGACTCACAGATTTTAATAATGTGCGCAAATTAGTATAGTGCCAATTTTCTATTTTACGTGAAGGAAGTCTTGAGGTCTGAAACAATTCAATAGCTTTTTTACGGACTTCTTGCACCGTCTTATCGCCAGGTAAATTGTTCACACACCGATTGAAATTACCAAGTATCTCTTCTTCAACCGTTAACAATTCTTGTTGCGAATTTACATTCATATTTGATGACCTCAAGCCGCTTGTCTGATAAGATCAGCATATCCGTTCTGTTCTAAATAAAGCGCTAATGATTTATCTCCGCTTTTAATAATGCGTCCTTTATAAAGAACATGCACTGTATCAGGAATAATATAATTAAGCAGCCGTTGATAATGCGTAATAACTAAAAATGAACGCTTTGGATCACGCAGCTTATTGACACCATCTGCAACAATTTTTAGTGCATCAATATCTAAACCAGAGTCCGTTTCATCTAAAATACAAAGTTTAGGTTCAAGAAGTGCCATTTGTAAAATTTCAGCTCGTTTTTTTTCTCCACCTGAAAAGCCTACATTTAACGGACGTTTGAGCATATCCATATCTATTTCAAGTTTGGAAGAAATTTCCTTAACACATTTTATAAATTCAGGAATTTTAAGCTCTTGGTCACCACGCGCTTTGCGTTGAGAATTCATTGCAACTTTTAAAAATTCCATCATTGCTACCCCAGGTATTTCCATTGGATATTGAAATGCAAGAAAAACACCATATGCGGCACGTTCTGCTGGATCCATTTCTAAAAGTGATTGTCCATTATAAAGGATATCGCCATCTATTACTTCATAATCATCACGACCAGCGAGCAAATAAGACAAGGTAGACTTTCCAGCCCCATTTTGCCCCATGATAGCAGCAACCTCACCATCTGCAACAGTCAAGTTTAAACCACGAATAACCTCTGTATCGGTCCCAACAATACGGGCACGTAAATCCTTTATCTCTAACATCATTTCATTCCTGTTCTGGCTGTTTCATGTCAAGTGTGTTTCTTTACTTAAAACAATTATCCCACACTACCCTCAAGACTGATCCCAATAAGCTTTTGTGCTTCGACAGCAAATTCCATAGGAAGTTTCTGAATAACTTCTTTTACAAAACCATTCACAATTAATGCGATTGCTTCTTCTTCTGGAATTCCCCGCTGCATAACATAAAAAAGCTGATCATCAGAAATTTTTGATGTTGTTGCTTCATGTTCAAATTGTGCTGTCGCATTTTTTGCTTCAATATAAGGTACCGTATGAGCACCACAATCATTGCCAATTAACAAACTATCACATTGCGTAAAATTACGCGCATTGTGTGCTTTTCGATGCGCGGTGACTTGTCCTCGATAAGTATTATTTGAAAAACCAGCAGAAATACCTTTGGAAACAATACGGCTGGATGTATTTTTTCCTAAGTGAATCATTTTTGTACCGGAATCGATTTGTTGATAACCATTTGCTACAGCAATAGAATAAAATTCCCCCCGTGAGTTGTCACCACGAAGGAGGCAAGAGGGATATTTCCAAGTAATTGCAGAACCAGTCTCGATCTGTGTCCATGAGATTTTCGAATTATCACCCCGACAATCTCCACGCTTTGTCACAAAATTATAAATACCACCATTGCCCTCTTTATCGCCAGGATACCAATTTTGTACTGTAGAATATTTGATTTCTGCATTTTTCAGCGCAACGAGCTCAACAACGGCAGCATGTAGTTGATTTTCATCACGTTGGGGTGCCGTACACCCTTCAAGATAGGAAACGTAAGAATCGTCATCGGCAATAATTAATGTTCTCTCAAATTGTCCTGTATTGCGTTCATTAATCCTAAAATAGGTTGAAAGTTCCATAGGACAACGAACCCCTTTGGGAATATAAACAAATGAACCATCTGTAAAAACAGCTGCATTTAAAGCTGCGTAATAATTATCTCCTACAGGTACAACTGTTCCTAAATATTGTTTAATAAGAGCAGAATGTTTTATAATTGCTTCTGAAATGGAGCAAAAAATAACACCAGCACGCGCTAATTCTTTTTTAAATGTCGTCACAACAGAAACGGAATCGAAGACTGCATCAACAGCTACCTGTCCTGACGCATAGACACTCTCATCAAAAGTAGAAGGATCAGATTGTTTTCTTACTCCTGCTAAAATTTCTTGCTCTTTAAGTGGAATGCCAAGTTTTTCATAAGTTGCCAACAACTCAGGATCCACTTCCTCCAAGGATTTTGGTCCTGTATGATTTTTAGGAGCGGCATAATAATGAAGTTCCTGAAAATTGATTTTAGGATATTCAATACGTGCCCAATCAGGCTCTTGCATTGTCAACCAACGGCGAAAAGCTTGTAAACGCCATTTTAGCATCCATTCAGGTTCACGCTTTTTAGCAGAAATAAATCTGATAATATCTTCACTTAAACCTTTTGGAGCTTTGTCTGTTTTAATTTTCGTTTCAAAGCCGTATTTATATTGATCAACATCTATTTCACGGACCTGACGTATTGTTTCTTGTACAGCCGGCATCAATTTTCTCCATTTGAAGGCGTCAAGAATTGGTGATTAAATGTCTTGTTTTTTTACAAGAGTGAAGCAAGCACTTCATTTTATAGGCTATATGCAAAGTGGAAAAATTTCAATCAAGCTTACTTCATTTTTTAAAATAATTCTAATTTTTATAAACTTCACCTTTTTTCTTATTTATAATTTGAGAAAAAAACAATAAAAAATCATCAATATCTTTGGAAGTTGTGCATCGTCCTATTGAAATGCGGATTGCACCATGTGGAACATGATATCCCATTGCCTCTAAGACGCGACTTTGTTTTACTTTTCCTGAAGAGCAAGCAGAGCCTGCTGATACGGAAAATCCTGCCAAATCGAAACTGATTTGCAAAGTTTCAGCTTTTATATCGGGCACAGTGAAATAAGTTGTGTTTGGTAAACGCTGAACTCTTTTGCCGAAAATTTCAATATCATGACATATTTTCCGTATTCCATCCTCTAATTTATGGCGTAAAGAGAGCAATTGCTTTATCTCTTCTTGGTTGTAGCAATCAGCTATTGCAGCCCCAAAAGCAGCAATAAGCGGCAATGCTTCTGTTCCTCCACGCAAACCTTTTTCTTGCCCTCCTCCAACAATAAGAGGATGTGGCATCAAAAGGTTCCCGGATGCAACAAAAGCACCAATTCCTTTAGGTCCGCCAATTTTATGTGCAGACAGTATAAAAAAATCTCCTCCCATCTGATGAATATCAACAAAATTTTTGTCTATATATTGTGTCAAATCAACAATAAGGATACCTCCAGAATCCCTCACAATAGCAGCTATTTCTTTTATGTGTTGCATAACACCTGTTTCACCATTTGCGGCTTGAATAGCAACAAGAGGAAGTCCCTTTGTTTTATTGTGAAGGCTTAAAAGAGAGACTAATTTATCTTGTTGAATAAGTCCATCTTGATCAACAGCAATTGTGCTCATGTATTCTTTTGGAAAACGTCCGCCTTCAGCAACAGATGGATGTTCAGTAGCTCCAATGTAAAGATGAGAAAATTGAATTTTAGAGCTTCCCATATTATAAAAGGGCGTTAATAAAGTCATGGCTGCTTCACTCGCACCAGACGTAAATACAACATGATCTGGATTTGTATTGAGACTTTTAGCGATTTGTCGACGTGCTTTTTGTAATAAAGCTTTAGCAGCACGTCCTTCGGTATGAACGGATGAGGGATTACCAAAGATCTCTAAAGATTCCAGTAATGCCAACTGCGCCGTCTTCTTAAGCGGTGTTGTCGCGTTATGATCAAAATATCGACGTTTTACAATCATTTTACATCGCAATCATTAATCTTTAAGAATTGATTTTTAAAAAGTAGTGCAATTTTCTTGAAAAATGCACCCAAAACAGAATATCTAAACGGTTCATGAAAATGAAATGATTATATAAAGTAGATAAAAAGTAATAATAAGCCAAGGTTAATGAAAGCTTTTATAGCATTTAAGGAGCATTTGATGCCAGAAATTATTTTTAATGGTCCCGCAGGTCGGCTTGAAGGACGTTATCAACCTTCACAACAAAAAAATGCACCAATTGCCATTATTTTGCACCCTCATCCTCAATTTGGTGGGACGATGAATAATAAAATTGTTTATGATCTCTTCTACATGTTTCAACAACGTGGTTTTACAACATTGCGTTTTAACTTTCGTGGTATTGGTCGTAGTCAGGGCGAATTTGATTATGGAATAGGAGAACTTTCAGATGCTGCTGCTGCACTCGATTGGGTGCAAACACAACATCCTGATTCTAAAAACTGCTGGGTTGCTGGATATTCATTTGGTGCTTGGATCGGTATGCAACTTTTAATGCGCAGACCAGAAATTGAAAGCTTTATATCTGTTGCTCCTCAACCTAATATTTATGACTTTTCATTTCTTGCTCCTTGTCCCTCCTCTGGGCTTATTATTCATGGTGACATTGATAAGGTCGCCCCTCCAAAAGATGTTCAAACGCTTGTCGATAAATTAAAAACCCAAAAAGGCATCACGATTACACAAGAAATACTGGAAGGTGCTAACCATTTTTTTAGCGGATGCAATCAGGAACTTATTGAACGCTGTGCACAATATTTGGATAATCATCTTGCAAGTGAGTTCCTCACTTCTCCACCTGAAATACTTTCACTTACTTAGGAAGTCTCGAAATCTATAAAAAATAAAAAACACTCTGATAGCGGGTATGTTCCTTATTTTTTATGTTTTTTTAACAGATTTCCTTTCAAAGAACGTGTCTTGCTCTCAGTAAAAAACGTTTCTCCCTAAAGCATAAAAGCAGAGTAACTTCTGTATCAAAGGCAATGTTTTTCATTCTCTTGTGAGATATGCGTTATCTATGTTAGAGAAACTGTATAAGCAATCTATTCTATAAACAAATGCAATATTTATCAGGAAATAAAATCTGTGTCTGCCTTTAAATCTGATTTTTTAAACATTATGAGCGAACGTGGTTTTATCCACCAAATTTCCGATGAAACGGGCTTAGATGCTCTTTTTTCAAAAGAAGTTGTTAGTGCCTATATTGGATTCGACCCTACAGCATCAAGCCTTCATGCTGGCAATCTTCTTCAAATTATGATGCTTTATTGGTTACAAAAAACTGGTCATCGCCCCATTACATTGATGGGTGGAGGAACTGGATTAATCGGTGATCCTTCTTTCAAGGATAAAGCGCGACGTCTTCTCACACAAGATGATATTGCTGCAAATATCGCTGGTATTAAAAAGGTATTTTCTCACTATTTAACATTCGGTGAGAGAGAAACCGATGCATGCATTGTCAATAATGCTGAATGGCTGTGCACTTTAAACTACTTAGAATTTTTGCGTGATGTAGGAAAACATTTTTCCGTTAACCGTATGTTGTCATTTGATTCTGTCAGACTGAGACTTGAACGCGAACATTCTTTATCCTTCTTAGAATTTAATTATATGATCCTACAAGCTTATGATTTTGTTGAACTTTATAAGCGTTATGGGCTCCGCATGCAAATGGGTGGCTCTGATCAATGGGGTAATATTGTCAATGGAATTGAGTTAGGACATCGCTTAGGAACACCACAGTTATATGCTCTCACTTCACCATTATTGACAACATCTTCCGGCGCAAAAATGGGTAAATCATTAAACGGAGCTGTCTGGCTTAATGCTGATATGCTATCACCTTATCAATTTTGGCAATATTGGCGGAACACAGAAGATGCTGATGTCATACGGTTTTTAAAACTTTATACTCCATT
Organism: Bartonella senegalensis OS02; assembly: GCF_000312545.1. Lineage (GTDB taxonomy): Bacteria > Pseudomonadota > Alphaproteobacteria > Rhizobiales > Rhizobiaceae > Bartonella > Bartonella senegalensis. Next base: position 192,464 of record NZ_HE997542.1, on the reverse strand, counting down.
GCCAATGGATGAGATTCTTAAGCTTTCTGCGTTACAAGGCACTGAAATTAATGAAGCAAAGAAAATTCTTGCAACAGAAATTACAGCAATGTTACACGGACGCGATTTTGCAGATGCCGCAGCAGAAACTGCTCGTAAAACTTTTGAAGAAAAAACTCTCGGAGAAAATCTTCCAACTATTGAAATGAGTGCCTCAGATTTAAAAACGGGTACTGGATTGCTGATTCTTTTAGTACAAGCAGGACTCGCTAAATCGAATAGTGAAGCGCGCCGCCATATTCAAGGCGGAGGTGTTCGTGTCAATGATTACATTATTGAGGACGAAGCATACCTTATTCGCGAAGACGATATCAATGCACAAGGAATCATTAAACTTTCGTTCGGTAAGAAAAAACATGTTTTAATAAAACCGCTTTAATCCATTTATAATTTTTTATTCTTATTTTACAACTTTTTATAGTTTTTTATAGTGGAGTGATGTGCAAGATTTGCGCTTCTCATGCTCATCTTATTTTCTCAATTAATCGTTATCCTATAATTTGTTCTTTGATAAAAAGAGAGAACAATTCTTCAAAATAATTGTATTTTAGAGAGTTGAAGAATGATTTCTATGATTTATTCTCTTCATGGTCATATATATTCTCATATGCGCTCTTTACGCAAAAAAGAAAGGCACAACAATGACAAAACAAATGAAAGGTACTCACGCTCCTGATTTCAATTTGCCACGCGATGGTGGAGGTCAATTATCTCTCTCTGATCTTCAAGGAAAAATGATTGTTTTATATTTTTACCCGAAGGATGACACCAGTGGCTGCACAAGTGAAGCCCTTGATTTTACAAGACTAAAGGCAAAATTTGATGAAATCGGGGTTGTTATTATTGGGATGTCTCCGGACAATGTTAAAAAACATGATAAATTTAAGACAAAACACGCGCTTGATATCATCCTTGTTTCCGATGAAGAAAAAACAACGCTTGAAGCTTATGGTGTTTGGGTTGAAAAAAGCATGTATGGACGCAAATATATGGGCGTTGAACGAAGCACTTTTTTAATCGATTCAACTGGAATAATAGCAAAAGAATGGCGCAAAGTCAGCGTATCGGGACATGCCGAAAATGTTTTAACTGCTGCTACAGTTTTACATCATAATGGTTCGTCAATTTAGTCATGCAACGCCTCTATAAAAATGAAAGCCACCCTCCTCAATTGGCTTTTATCTTATAATGCTGTAAAATCCTGTCATTTATGGCAGTGATATGGACATGCTTCGTATACTCAGTATTTAGAGAGTATGATGAGTATTTATTGCAGAGCTTTCTCGTGGATTCTCTCAAGAAAATCATACAAATATCAGCAGTGGAAACCTACCCAGAGAAGCCGGAGTTTTTAAAAACCATCTGCTAGTAAGGATTTTTGTCCCTTAAAGCAAGAAGAAAATCAATTCACTAACTTGGTAAATCTGGTCTAGTGGAGTGAAAAACAAGTTAAGCAAGCATCCTAAAAAGTTGAAAAAGATTATACTTTAATTAATCAATATCCTCAACTTCTTGGTTTTTTCCGTAAACACGCCTAGCGAGTGCGGCTTCTATGAAGGAATCTAAATCGCCATTAAGTACGGACTGTGGATCAGTATTTTCAACACCTGTGCGCAAATCTTTAACAAGTTGATAGGGCTGAAGAACATAGGATCTAATTTGATGCCCCCACCCTATTTCCGTTTTAGAAGCTTCAACAGAATTTGTTTCTTCTTCTCTCTTTTTGAGTTCCTCTTCATAAAGTCTTGCACGCAACATAGACCAGGCTGTTGCTCGATTTTTATGCTGAGAACGCTCTGTCTGACATTGAACAACGATACCTGTTTTTATATGTGTAATACGAACTGCAGAATCTGTCGTATTAACATGTTGTCCTCCAGCGCCTGATGCACGATATGTATCAATACGAACATCTGCCTCTGAAACATCAACTTCAATATTCTCCTCAATAACTGGGTAGACCCAAATACTTGCGAAAGAGGTATGACGTTTTGCATTTGAATCAAACGGTGAAATGCGTACCAAACGATGTACACCTGACTCCGTCTTCAACAGACCATACGCATTATGCCCTTTTACGAGAAGAGTCGCTGATTTTATTCCGGCTTCTTCCCCATCGTGAATTTCTAAGATTTCAACCTTCATTTTATGCTGTTCAGCCCAACGCATATACATGCGTAACAGCATAGAAGCCCAATCTTGACTTTCCGTACCTCCAGCACCAGCATGCACTTCTAGATACGTATCATTCTGATCAGCTTCTCCTGAAAGAAGCACATCAATTTGTCTTCTATCTATTTCACTCTTAAGATTACGTATTAAATTTTCTGCATCAGTGATAATTTCAATATCACTTTCTTCCTCACCCATTGCGATTAATTCAATGCACTCTTCAAGTGTTTTTGTAAAGGATCGAATACCATTAATGGAATCATCAAGACGTTGGCGCTCACGCATCATATCCTGCGCTTGTTGCGCATTATTCCAAAGTGTTGGATCTTCTGCTTTTTGATTGAGATATTCGAGACGCTTGAGAGATTGGTCCCAGTCAAAGATGCCCCCTTAGCAACTGAATTGCTTGTTGGATTTCATCAACTAATGTTTCTATTTCCGCTCGCATAATTTAACACCAATCCTTTTTATTTTTTAAAATTCTTTTAGAGTTATGCATTTTAGCATTTTTATAAATTCAAGGGTCATATTAGAATCCAGCATAACTTCGATTCCTTAAGCTCTTTGACTGTAGCTATACTACAAAAAAACAGAGAAAAATCCTTTCTCTCTGCCAGTTATCTCAAAAAAGATTCTTATCGATTAATACAACCCACCCGTACCACTTTCAAGAGCCTTGTTGACTTGCGGAGAAGTCGTTATTACAGGAACGCCTTCTTGAAAAGAGTTTGTACTTCCAATGACTTGATATATATCAGCGGGTCCGGTTCCTGGTTTAAAGGCTTCTATAATAACATCTTGCTCTCCTCTTTCCGCAAGCATACCTGTCTTACGATTAATAGGCATTAAAATCATACCTTCTGGCATTTTAAATGGTACATCTGGCTTTCCTTTCAAAGCCGCTGCCATAAACTCACCAAAAATAGGCGCTGCCAATGAACTTCCCGTTCCATTATATCCTAAAGGTGCGGGTTGATCGTAACCAACAAAAATACCAACGACAAGATCAGGGGTAAATCCCATAAACCATACATCTTTAGAATCATTGGTTGTTCCTGTTTTAGCGGCAATATGTCGATTGAGATAACGTAAACGCGCAGCTGTACCGCGTTGAACAACCCCTTCCATCATTGAAGTAATCTGATAAGCTGTCATAGGATCAAGAACTTGATCTCGCTCATCAATCAGTGTGGGTTCACCTTGATTATCCCATGATTGAGCATTACAATTCTCACAAAGACGATCATCATGACGGTAAATCGTTTTCCCATAACGATCTTGAATTCGATCTATCAGAGAAGGATGAATAGAGCGCCCCCCATTGGCTATCACTGAATAAGCTGTAACCATCCTCAGAACTGTTGTTTCAGCGGCTCCTAAGGCCATGGGAAGATAAGGTTGCAATTTATCGACAACACCAAAACGCTCTGCATATTCAGCAACAAGAGGCATTCCCATATCGTTAGCAAGGCGTATTGTCATAAGATTACGAGAATGTTCAATGCCATAACGCAACGTCGAAGGTCCCGCAAAGGTGCCACCATAATTTTTGGGTTGCCAAATCTCACCATTATATTGGCGAATTTCTATAGGACCATCTAAAACAACGGATGCTGGTGTATATCCATTGTCAAGTGCAGCTGCATACACAAAAGGCTTGAAAGCAGAACCAGGCTGACGATAAGCTTGTGTTGCACGATTGAATTCAGAAGCTGCAAAAGAAAATCCTCCCACCATTGCAAGAACACGCCCTGTATGAGGTTCCATAGCAACAATTGCACCTTCAACCTTTGGAATTTGTTGTAAACGATACCTATTATCCGTATTTGATACTTTCTCAACAAAAACAACATCTCCAACTTGTAGAACATGCGACAAATTCTGAACAGTTCTTCGATAGCCATTTTCTTTCACAATATGTAATGCCCATTGTGAATCAGCTTCAGATAAAACAGCAATTTCCCGTTTTGTTGATAATAAACCTGAATCCTCGCGCTGTGGCTGTAAACCAATCTCTACTTTATGAGCATTAGAAGAAAGAACAACAGCTAACCGCCATTCAGGAACATCACTTAACCCTGCGATATTTGCAAGTTCTACACCCCAATCATCTTTCTTATCAATACGTCCGTAAGCTCCGCGCCATCCTTGTGAATGATCAAATTTAATGAGTCCATTGTGCAAAGCACGCCTAGCAATAAGTTGCAAATGAGGATCAAGCGTTGTACGAATTGAAAGTCCACCTTCATAAAGTGTTTTTGCTCCATAGCGATGCATTAGACGGCGCCGCACTTCTTCAGTAAAATAGTCAGCAGCAAAAACGTAGTTATCGCTCCCCCGTATCGTGACTCCTAGTGGTTTTGCTTTAGCTTCTTCACCTTGTTCACGTGTGACATATCCATTTGCAACCATCCGATCGATAACCCAATTGCGCCGATTAATAGCCCGTTGTGTATTTTTGAATGGATCATAATTTGCTGGACCTTTCGGAAGAGCAGCCAAATAAGCACACTGCTCTAAGGTCAAATCATTGACGGATTTATTGAAATAGGTCAAAGAGGCTGCTGCAATACCATAAGTACTCCGACCAAGATAAATTTCATTGAGATAAAGTTCAAGAATATGATCTTTCGAGTAGGTTTTCTCAATACGCATCGCTAGGATAGCTTCTTTTAATTTACGCTCCAACGTTGCGTCTGAACTTAAAAGAAAGTTTTTAGCAACTTGTTGTGTAATCGTTGAAGCCCCTTCCGGACGTTTTCCAGAACCAATATTACGGATATTATTGATTAAGGCTCTAGAAAGCCCTTCGGGATCTAAACCAAAATGATGATAAAAATTTTTATCTTCGGCCGAAATAAAAGCATCTTTAAGCTGTTTGGGTATTGATTGAATTGGTAAATAGAGGCGACGTTTTGTAGCAAATTCTGCCATAAGGCTCCCATCAGACGCATGGACACGCGTCATTACAGGTGGCTCATAGAGCGAAAGAACCTCGTAATCAGGAAGCGCATTGTCCTGACTTTTTGCTATTACTCTTTGCGCCCCCCCTCCCAACAAACCAATTGCACCAACAAAACTTAGAAGATATCTAAAAAAAATCATCATCAAAACGGCTATCGCTTTCTTTAGAATAAGCTTAAAAAAACACATTATCTTATCAAGAACAAGATGACATGCCACTCCATTGAGAGAAAGAACTGTTCTCCATCTCTTAAATATTTATATTAGAAATTCCTATTAATACTCTATTTCCTAACCTATTTAAAGAGGCTGCATAATTTTCTGTCTATACTCAGCGAATTGACGAATAGAATAAGCGATAGAGGTAGCCATTTTTTCTCTCCATTGGGGATTGTTTAATAATTTTTCATCCTCTTTATTTGATAAATAACCTATCTCTATCAAGACAGAAGGAATATCTGGAGCTCTTAAGACTTGAAAATCAGCATATCGATGAGGATTATTGATCAAATTGATATGACTCTTTGATAAATTTGAGACAACATTATTAGCAAAATTAATCGAAAATGCATGCGTTTCACGGCGAGTCAAATCGAGCAAAATATCTGTTACTTCAAGCAATTCCTCTGCAGGTAAACCATCAAGAAGATCCGCTTTATTTTCATTTTCAGCTAAGGATTTTGCAATTGCATCAGATGCTTTGTCCGATATGGTATAGACTGTAGCACCACGAAGAGAATGTACATCAATGGTATCTGCATGAATGGATATGAAAAGATCAGCATCAAATTCCTGTGCCTTTTTAACTCTTTCACTTAATCTTAAAAAGACATCAGAATCCCTTGTTAATGCAACAATGGTGTGTGGGCTTTTTTGTAATTCATCTCGCAATGCACGGGCAAAGGCTAGTGTTACATCTTTTTCTAAAATTCCACTAACTCCCCGTGCACCACCGTCAATACCCCCATGTCCAGGATCAAGAACAACACGAAAATTATGAGGAAAATCTCTCTGTATTTTTATATTGGGAGCAGTTTGTTGTTGTTTTTGCAATAACGCATCAAATTTTTTTTGTGTGCTTTGCGTAATATCAATCAAAAGTTGCCATGAGCCATTCTCTAATTTCTGTACTGTACTTTTTTCAACAACAAACGCTGTTTTACTTGTCAAAATAATGCGTGAAGTTTCTCTATCAGAAAAACTATAACGCACGTCTGAGAGCATATTTGATAATCTATTTTGGTCCTTTAAAGATGCGTTTTGCACTGAAAAATCAACAGTAGGTAAATTGATAACCAAGCGCGCAGGATTATCCAAAACCTGCAAAAAAACATTTGGTTCAGCATTAAAAACTGCAATAATACGCGTGCGCTTATTATCACCAATGGTTCGAAAATTGGCAAGTTTCAAGGAATCTGCAGCGTGGATATTTGTTTGGAATATTAAAAAACATAATACACAGTATATGAGGTGTAAAATAAGACGCCAATAGGCTGTCTTTTTGGTAGAAAACCCTCTTATCATAAGCAAAATACTCTACTCTACATTAAACAAACAACTCGTTTTAGTCATATCAACAGTAATACCAACGGACTTAAACTACGAACTTAAAATCAAGAACCCAAAAACTAAATTAAGGCAATAAGAACATTATAATGCCATATATTGATTATTGTTACTTGCCAAAAGTATGATATCAACATAAAAGAACATTTACGCTTTCTAGCCAATAAGAGCCATCTAAATTATCTGTAGTCCATATTAAGTTGTCTTTGAGAGAATCTGTTGCGTATTACAAATTTAGGCTTTTTATGGATGAAAAATCTTTATGTTCGCTAGAATTGCGTTATAAGATTCGCTGGTTCGGAGATCCGAACTTTTTTAAAGATTGTTTTGCTGGAGACTTACGAAAGTTATGAGTCATACAAAACAGATGGAAATGATGATGAAGAATACTTTCAGTGCAATCATGTATTTGCACCCCATTCCCCGTCCTGTTTTGCTAGCACCTCCCTTTCATGGCAGACAGCCCTTTATGTTTGCGAAGAGTGTGACTTTTCACTTTAATCAAATTGTGCATGTCGCCTTCAGGATTTTAAATTATGTCAAACAAAATGCTTATAGATGCCTCTCACCCGGAGGAAACACGTGTTGTCGTTGTTCATGGCAACAAAATTGAAGAACTTGATTTTGAATCGGAACATAAAAAGCAGCTCAAGGGGAATATTTATCTCGCACGCATTACGCGTGTAGAACCGTCTCTTCAAGCTGCTTTTGTCGAATATGGTGGCAACCGCCATGGTTTTTTGACATTTTCTGAAATTCATCCTGATTATTACCAGATTCCTCTTGCTGATCGCCTCGCTCTTCTTGAAGAAGAGGAAAAAGCTGCGGTGGGAGAAAGTCATGCAGAGGCTTTCATTGAAGAAACAAACAAAAATAAAAAACGCTCTAGAAAGACAAAAAAAGATAAAAAAAGTAGTATTATAGCAGCGGATGTTGAAAATGACATCACGTTTGATACAATCACAATTGATGATGCAGAAGAAGCATTTGATACAGATATTTCTCATAATGATATTGAAATGGTTGGGGAAGAAGATGTTCGCGAAGAACTCCCTACCTATCAGCGTAAACAGGGACGTCAGTATAAAATTCAAGAAGTAATTAAACGGCGTCAAATTTTGTTGGTACAAGTTATCAAAGAAGAGCGTGGGAATAAGGGTGCAGCCCTCACAACATATTTATCTCTAGCAGGTCGTTATTCTGTTTTAATGCCCAACACAGCACGCGGTGGTGGTATTTCACGGAAAATCACCAATGTACAGGATCGCAAGCGTCTTAAAGAAATTGTAAAAGGATTAGCAGTTCCAAAAGGTATGGGAGTTATCTTACGAACGGCTGGAGCCAATAGAACAAAAGCTGAGATTAAACGCGATTATGAATATCTTACAAGGTTATGGGATACTATTCGTACTTTAACACTCAAATCCACCGCCCCATGCCTTGTCCATGAGGAAAGTAATCTTATAAAGCGTTCTATACGCGATCTTTACAATAAGAATATCAATGAAATTCTTGTTTCCGGTGATCAAGGATATCGTGAAGCAAAAGATTTCATGCGTATGCTCATGCCAAGTCATGCAAAAGTTGTGCAACCTTATCGCGATCCTATCCCTATTTTTGCACGCAATAATATCGAAATTCAACTCGATAAAATGTTGCATCCGCAAGTTTCTTTAAAATCTGGTGGTTATCTTGTTATTAATCAAACAGAAGCACTTGTTGCTATTGATGTAAATTCTGGACGCTCAACCAAAGAACTCTCTGTCGAAAAAACAGCTTTACAAACCAATCTTGAGGCTGCCGAAGAAATAGCACGTCAATTACGTTTGCGTGATCTTGCTGGTTTGATTGTTATTGATTTTATCGATATGCTTGAAGATCGTAATATTAGAATGGTCGAAAAAAAGTTGAAAGATTGCTTAAAAAACGACCGTGCCCGTATTCAAGTTGGCCATATTTCACATTTTGGTCTTCTGGAAATGAGTCGTCAACGTATTCGCATATCGGTTTTAGAAAGTACAACACAACCCTGCCCGCATTGCTCTGGAACAGGAAATGTACGTTCCGAATCATCAATTGCTTTACATGTTATGCGCTCAATTGAGGAATATCTTCTTCACAATTCAAAACATAACATTATTGTGCGTACCCCTGTAGCAACAGCTCTTTATGTTTTAAACTACAAACGTAATATTCTTGTTAATTTAGAAGCACGTTTTAAGCTTAATATTAGTATTGAAGCAGATGATAGCATTGGAACACAACATCTCATCATTTCTAAGGGGACAATAGCAGGGACAATTTCTCAGCCTCCTTTGGTTTTTGAAGATGATCGTAAAGAAGAAGTCACTGAAAATACTCTCTTAAAAAAGAGTAGAGAGAGTAAATTTAATGAAGATAGTACACACGTTGAAACAAACCAAAAACGTCGAGGTAAAAATCGTCAAGATGAAAGTCATCAAAGCTCTTTATCCACCATTCATAAAAAAGATGATATAGTAAGTGAGGATTCCCGTCGTAGAGGGCGTCGTAGAGGACGTCGTGGTGGTCGCCGTAATCAGGAAAATAGTCTTTATCAGATGTACATTCCTTATGCAGAACCAGTTGGAGACTTTGCCAAACAGGCCTTGGCAGAAATTAAAGCTGATTACCGTCAACGCCACGCTCAAACTGCTAAGTCTGTGGAATTTGAGGAAGTAAAAAATGATGCACAGCACTTAACGATACAACAAGATGAATCTGTAAAAGTTGATACGGTTGCTAAACCTCAAAAACGTAAAGCACGTTCTTCAAAAACAGAGAAAAGTCAAAAAAATGCTGATAATGATCAAAATGTAATAATATCAGAAACTCTAGAAGAAAAGTCTCTAGAAAGTTCACAAGAGAAGGTTAAAACAAAAAAAATAGCTGAAGCTTTTCATGAGGTGACAGAAAAAACTCCTGCAAATAATAAAAAATCAGTACGAAAAACACGAAAAAAATTATCCTCTAAGGACTCACCGCAAATACAAATAGAGGAAACATCAAAACAGGAAACTATAAGAGAAGAAGTTATCGAGCCAACTTCCTCCAAAACTGAAGCAATAGCCAACCAACCCGTTGTTGTATCATCAATGCCTGAGGATGTTCCCAAAACTAAGCGGATTGGTTGGTGGAAACGCAGAACAATTTCCAAAAATTAAGTATAAAAAAACCGCTACAAATATTTTGTAGCGGTTTTAAAAGAAAGAAACAAAAAAGACTTTTAAAATACTCTTTTATTCTTCTACCTCATGTTCTTATCAATTTTGTTTGGCTTTGGCTTTTTCTTGTTCGGCCCGCATGCGATCTTCAATCTCTTTTTGCTTTGATTGAATAGCTTGTTGTAACTTTATTTGCTCTTGTTGAAAATCTTTTTCTTCCATACCAGGACCTGTGTATGCAGCTGTAAATCCGTTAAGAGAAAATTCAATGGGATTAGCTGAACCACGGAAATTAATTGTGGTTACAACCATTTTAGAACCACTTTTCATAGCAGCAATGAGTTTATCATCTAAGGCATCATTGGCAATACAACTTGGTCCATTGCAAATAATATAAGGGACTTTTTTAGAAAACTTATCTCCAATTTGAATATGCACCCCTTCTGGGAGAAAACGGCCTGTAGGCACTTGAATGCCTATACGTCTTTCATTTTGTTTCCCTTTTATTTCAACAAGATTAAAAGCCGTCAAAGGTTGTCCAGTATTAGATAAAACAGTGTTCATGGTATTACAAATATCAACATCATGCTGTTTACTGCAAACTTTATACCAACCTTGAGATAAAGTTTGTGCACTCGCAGGAGCATGAATTGTAATAAAAAGAGCAAGAGCTCCAGCTAATATTGAAACAGCAAAATAGGTATTTTTATGCGACATGATTAAGTTAATCCTTTCAATGCGCTTTTACAATAACCCCAACATTAGGAATAGTAAAATAATTTCAATCAAGTGTATTAAATTAAATCAATAAAATAACACCTCTTGTTAATACCTCTTACTTCAATACAAAGATAAAAGTCAAATTTGGAGAAATAAAACTACAAATAGCCAGTTAAATATCTTATGCACTCATGCAGTATCCCCACCTTTATCGCATTGGTTTTTTATGAAATTTATTCATAAAATATCTTAGTGCAATAAAATGATTTAAGATTGCATAAACGAATCAATATTGCAATAGGATTAAAGTAAACTTCTATGTTATTCTATAATTTTGGTGATCTTAGACTTTTCTTTACATTTGTAATTGTTCTTTTAAGTCATGGAGCGCTTGCAACTGGTATTGCAATGCATGGTGCTGCAAAATTGTCGGATCAATTTGATCATTTTCCTTATGCATCTCCCAATGCAAATCGAAATGGGAAAGTAACTTATGGTGTTGTTGGAACATTTGATGGATTAAACCCATTTGTAATCCGCAGCTTCCGAACAACTGCAAGAGGACTTTTCGCTGATGAACAATTCTCTAGTCTTGTTTATGAAACAATGATGGTGCGTTCTCGCGATGAAGCATTTACACTTTATAGTCTTCTAGCAGAAAAAGTTGAATTAAACAATGAGCGCACTGAAATTACCTTTTTTCTTAATCCAAAGGCGCGTTTTTCAGATGGACATCCTCTAACAATTGAAGATGTTTTATTCACAATAAACCTTCTTAAAGATAAAGGAAGACCCCCATTTGATCGTTATATAAAACGTATAGAGTCTGTCGAAAAAATCGGAGACCACGGTATTAAAATACGCTTTCCTCATTCAAAAGATCGCGAATTTCCACTTCTCTTAGCAAGTGCCATGCCGATATTACCAAAACACGCTATTAATGTTGATGATTTTGAAAAAAATGGGCTAAATAAAATTCCAGGTAGTGGCCCCTATATTATCGAACATGTAGATCTGGGTGAACGGATTATCTATAAACGCAATCCTTATTATTGGGGGCAAAATCTTCCGGTTAATAAAGGATTAAATAATTTTGATACTATCCAAATTGAATATTTTCGCAATGATACAGCGCGTTTTGAAGCCTTCAAAAAAGGCATAATTGATGTTTTTATTGAAACAAATTCAAATCGTTGGCAACATTCTTATAATTTTCCAGCTGTTCGCGACGGACGAATTATCAAAGAAAATTTTTCGAAAGGAACTCCCGCTGATATCATGGGTTTTGTTTTTAATACGCGTCGCACACTTTTTAAAGATAAAAGAGTAAGACAAGCGTTGTCGATACTCTTCGATTTTGAATGGGTCAATCATCATCTTTTTAATAATATATATACAAGGACACAAGGTTATTGGGATGGATCTATCCTTTCCTCTGTTGGAAAACCAGCAAGTGAAGAAGAAAAAGCACTTTTAGCACCTTATCCTGATGCGGTTCTCCCTGAAGTCATGGATGGAAGCTGGCGTATTTCCAAAACAGATGGATCGGGTATGGACCGATTAAACGCTCAAAAAGCTTGGAAACTGTTACAAGAAGCAGGCTTTACCAAAAGAAATAACAGGCTTATTGCTCCCAATGGTTTACCTTTTCAATTTGAAATTATGACTCAATCACTTGAAGAAGAAAAGGTTGCACTTGCATTTCAGAGTACTTTGTCACGTCTTGGTATTGATGCTGAAATAAGAACCGTTGATGATAGCCAATATCAAAATCGCTTAGGAATGTTTGATTATGATATGATTATAGGAAAATTAAAAAATTCTCTATCACCTGGAAATGAGCAAATAAATCGTTGGAGTTCAGCTTCTCGGAATTTGAAAGGGAGTTTTAATTTTGCTGGAGCTGCTGATCCTGCTATAGATGCGATGATAAAAGCGATACTGGATGCACATTCAGATGTTGATTTCATTGCAGCAGTTCGTGCTTTGGATAGAATTCTTATTTCTGGAAGTTACTATATCCCTTTGTATCATTTACCTGAACAGTGGATAGCGCATTGGTCATATATTAAACACCCTGCTTATACCCCCCTATACGGATATCGCCTTCAAGCTTGGTGGCGTGAATAAAAAATAATTTAACAAAAATCATTTTAAGTTTTTCTTAATTTTAAATAATGTTATCTAAAATAATAAATATTCATGAAATAGAGATTTATTTTTAGAAATATAAAATAAATAAGTTATTATAATTACTATTTAAATTTTAGATTTGTTTAATAAATTTACTATATTATACTTATATAAAAATGACTATAATAAATATAAAATGGATTTATAAAAATATAGATTTATTTATAATAATAAAATTATTTTTATAATTTAATCAATAATATTAATTTAAATAAAATAATATAAATAGAATCTATTAAAATATAGCGATTATAAAATAATTATTATATATAAAAAATAAAAATTCTTTCTACTTGAATATATTCAAAAATATGAAACAATTAATTTTGAGTGAACCACTCTTCAATACGAGAAACTTTACGATTTATAATATTCTTTCGCTTATTTGGAAGCATTATATTATGTAATTCTCTCATCGACTTACACAACAAAGGAGAACTTTTTACATTTGAAGGATGACGCGTTATCATATATACCTTATATCATTGATGATTTTTTTTCAAAATCAGAAACACTAATCACCATCATTTCTTTAAAATGCTTCATTAAATCTGGATCTATTAAATTAATCGCATCTTTTGCCCAACTAAAATTTTTTTCTTTCCAACCAAAGTCTTTATTTCATCAATATCTCGATCGTTAATAGCCTCTTCACTACTCAATCCTAATTCATAAGCGCTTCGAGATTTCAGATATCTTCTTACTTTATTTATTTTCTCTTCATACTCCCCTACTCCATATTCCTTTGCTCTATGAGCTCTATATGCAAACTCTTTTTTTCTTTCGCTAAATCACCTAGTTTTGAATTAAGTTCATAACGCTCCGTATCAAGATCCTGCTATTCTTGTATAAGTTTATCATGCTCTGTATTATGGATACGTATTTGCGAAGGAGTTAAATCAGCAAATATTATTTTCAATAAATTTTATCCTTTCTTCAATAGCCTGCAATCTTTTTTTAAGACGCTTGCATTTTTCATCAAATGTTAAATAAGAAAGATGATGACTCTGTTAAAAAAGCTTCAGCATAAGCGTGCTTTACGCGATATATTCTACTGGTGAATAAAAAGACTATAAAGAATAATTTTGCAATGAAGAAACCATTTCATTCTTTTTTAAGAAAAATCATACGAATCTATCACATCTAGCATTTTATGGCTATTGTTGTTTAAGATAATTTTTATTATATCAACATGTGTTAATCTAAAATTATTTTGGATAATATAAAGACCTTTTATATAATAATTTTAAGAAGTAAGCGGATAATTATCACAAAAATAGAAAATCTTCTAAACAGGGTGTTATTCTGCCATTTCTACAAGCTGTGTCATAATGGTTGCTGTCCCAACAAGTCTTTCCTCCACTGTAGCCCACTCACGAATAAGAGCAATAGTTTGGTCTGGTCGAATTTTAGCCATAGCACCTTGTTTTCCAACCCACTGAACAAGAGCAACACTATTTGCAAAATAATTATTACGAAATTGTATAACAACCCCTTTAGGTCCTGTATCCAATTTTTCTACATGTGCTTTTCGGCATAATATTTTGATATAAAAGACTTTAAGAAGATGTTGAACTTCAAGTGGCAAAGCACCAAAACGATCAATTAATTCCGCTGCAAATTCATCAATTTGCTCTAAACCGTCAAGTTCTGTCAAACGACGATAAAGCCCCATACGTAAGGATAAATCAGGTACAAAACTTTCAGGTATCATTATTGTTATACCAAGTGAAATTTGAGGAGACCATTGTTTATCCTCACTCTGCTTACCATCTTTTAATTCAGCAACGGCATCTTCAAGCATTTTTTGATAGAGCTCAAATCCAACTTCTTTGATATGCCCCGATTGCTCTTCACCTAAAAAATTGCCCGAACCGCGAATATCCATATCGTGGCTTGCCAATTGAAAACCAGCTCCCAAGCTATCGAGAGATTGTAAAACTTTAAGACGACGATCAGCAGCAGGAGTTAAAACTTTACCAGAAGGAAATGTAAAGAGTGCGTAAGCACGTTGTTTTGAACGCCCTACCCTACCACGCAGTTGGTAGAGAGCAGCAAGGCCAAACATCTCAGCGCGATGCACGATTAATGTATTGGCTGTTGGAATATCAAGACCTGATTCAATGATGGTTGTTGACAACAGAACATCATATTGCCCCTCATAAAAGGCATTCATAATATCATCAAGTTGTCCAGCTGGCATTTGCCCATGAGCCACAACGAATTTGAGTTCAGGAACATGCGTTTTGAGATATTCTTCTACAAAACCAAGATCAGAAACACGAGGACATACATAAAAACTTTGCCCACCACGGTAATATTCTCGAAGCAATGTCTCGCGTATAACAAGTGAATCAAATGGTGCAATAAAGGTACGGACCGCCATTCTATCAATAGGAGGAGTTGTGATCAATGAAAGTTCACGAACCCCTGATAAAGCAAGTCCTAAAGTGCGTGGTATCGGTGTTGCTGAAAGTGTAAGAACATGAATATCACTTTTAAGTTCTTTTAACCGCTCTTTGTGTTTTACACCAAAATGTTGCTCTTCATCAATGATAAGAAGCCCTAAACGTAAAAAATTCACTGTACCGCTTAAGAGTGCATGTGTTCCAATGACAATATCAATCGTACCATCTGCAAGACCCTTTTTAACTTTTGCGAGTTCCTTAGTTTTTACAAGCCTAGAAGCATGAGCAATTTTAACCGGTAAGCCTTGAAAACGTGAAATAAAAGTTTTGTAATGTTGCCGTGAAAGCAAAGTCGTTGGTACAACAACAGCAACCTGATATCCATTTAATGCTGCAACAAAAGCGCTTCGAATAGCAACTTCTGTTTTTCCAAAGCCAACGTCACCACATATTAAACGATCCATCGGTTTACCCGATGCTAAATCGTCTAAAACCGCATCAATGGCATTCATTTGATCTTCTGTCTCTTCGTAAGGAAAACATGCAACAAACTCATCAAATGGTCCAATTGGCGGAACCAAAGCAGGTGCAGAACGCATGGCACGCTCTGCAGCTATACGAATTAATTGGCCAGCCATGTTCAATAAATGTTTTTTAAGTCGTGTTTTTCTTGCTTGCCAAGCAACTCCACCTAACTTATCTAACGTAACCTCTGTTCCCTCCGATCCATAACGTGAAAGAAGTTCAATATTTTCAACAGGTAAAAAGAGACGGTCACCACCAGCATAGTTAATTTGAAGACAATCTCTTAAAATTCCAGTTGTCGTGATGGTTTTAAGACCAACAAATTGTCCAATACCATGATCGATATGCACAACGATATCACCAGAATTTAAAGCTGCAATTTCAGAAATAAAATTCTTATTGTGTGTACGCTTTTTGGGCGATCTTATGAATCGGTCACCAAGGATATCTTGCTCTGTTATGATAGAAAAATCTTCGACTTCAAACCCGTGCTCTATCCTTATCACAGCTGCTGTTATATGATCACGTGGTGTTGCTCTCACCGTTTGTAATGATTTTACAACATCTATTTTTTTCAATTCATGCTCATCAAGAACCTGGAGCAAACGCGTAAGAGACCCTTCACTCCACCCCGCTAAAAGCACCTTTTTACCAGCAGCACGCAATGAAGCAATATGATGAACAACACTTGAAAAAACATTTTTCTCTTGAGCATTACGCTCTTTTACAAAATCATATCCAGCTTTAATATTCGCATGAACAACAGTTTGTTCCAAAGTCTGTGGAACATGAAAAGGTGTGAAATCAATCCGTTGTCTCGATTGTTGTGCGATTTCTAAAACACGCTCTGGTGTTAAATAGAGAAGGCTAGGCTCTATTGGATGATAAGAAGTAGGATTTTGTTTCTCATTTTCATGCTCTTTCTCTTTGCGCGCATCATAATAATCTTCAATAAGGCGATAGCGCTCGGTGAGCACTTCTTCTATGAGATGCTCAAAAACTATTGGTACAGTGCCACAATGATCAAAAAAAGTATCAAGCCTTTCATAAAAAAATGGAAGCCAATGTTCCATACCAGCAAAGCGTCGCCCTTGAGAAAGAGCTTCATAGAGCATATTATTTTTTTGTGATACACCAAATGTACGGATATAATTGCTTTTAAATCTGCTAATACGCTCAGCTGTAAGAACGACTTCACTCATTGAGTGTAAGAAAAGTTCTGTTTTTTTATTTGTGGTTCTTTGTGTTTCTGCATCAAATACACGAATAGTTTCTAGGATATCCCCAAAAAAATCAAGTCGTAAAGGTTCTGTACCAACAGGAGAAAAGATATCAAGTATTCCTCCTCTCACAGCAAATTCACCAACATCACGGACAACCGTAACACGCTCAAAACCATTGATTTCTAAAAATTGAATTAAATGCTCCATGCTCGTAGGCTGTCCAACACGGGCATGAAACACCTGTGTCTCAACCATTTCATGAGGAGGCAATTTTTGCATAATCGCATTTGCTGTTGTTAATATAATTGCAGCACGTGGATTTTGACGCAAATTCGCTATATGCACCAAAGCTGAGAGCCGGCGTGCCATAACAGCAATTCCAGGGGATACACGGTCATAGGGTAAGCAATCCCATGCAGGAAATTGAAGGACAGGCAAATTGGGCTCAATAAAATTTAAAACCTGCTGTAAATGCGTGAGTTTTGTGCTATCACGAACAACATAGACGAGTGGTTTGTCTTGTGCAATTGTTGAACTCAATTGAGCAAGAGCAAAAGCTTCAAATCCATCAGTAATTCCATCAAAAACCATGTGAGCAGAAATATTCTGAGGAATGACAATTTTTTTAAATATCGGCATGGGATCAATGTAGATTTACGCAAACATGGTAGTTTACAATGTCACGAAAAAGCGGACCATCAACTTCAGATGGTGGTGAAATTTCTCCTGTAATCCATGTCAGTAAATCACGATCTTCAAAAGACATAATATACTCAAGTTCGGAAACCTTTTTATCACTCATTCCCCCGATATGCGCATCCACATACCGCCCCAAAATGAGATCCATTTCACGAATACCTCGATGCCATGCACGAAAAATCAATCGGCGACGACGCACATCCAATTGATTTTCGTCAACGACAACAATTGTCATAAAAGTCTCCTTGAATTAAGTAGAAAGTAGTATGAATAGAATAGGCAATTTTTAGAAATATTTTTTACATTACCTCTAAGGAAGTTCAACAATCTTTTGTTCCTTAAGTGTAATACGACGATGCATTTGTTTAGCCAAAGCGTAATTATGTGTTGCAATAAGAGCAGAAAGACCAGCTTGACGAACAAGTGCAGATAAAGCTTGGAAGACATAAGCGGAAGTTACAGGATCGAGATTCCCTGTAGGCTCATCCGCTAAAAGAACCGAAGGACCATTTGCCACTGCACGCGCAATAGCAACACGTTGTTGCTCACCACCGGATAATTCAGAGGGACGATGATTAGCGCGATGAGAAACACGCAGATATGTTAATAATTTAAGTGCACGATCTCTTGCTATGGATTTTTTAAATCCTGCTATCATTTGCGGTATCATAACATTTTCTAAAGCTGTAAATTCTGGAAGCAAATGATGAAACTGATAGACAAAACCAATGTCATTGCGTCTTATAGCCGTTCTCTCATTATCAGAGCGTTTTGCACAAGAAACACCCCGTAAAACCACATCACCAGCAGTTGGTTTTTCCAATAATCCAGCAATATGAAGAAGTGTTGATTTTCCAGCACCAGAGGGTGCTACAAGTGCTACAAGTTCCCCACGATTAAGGACAAAATTCGCTTTATCCAAAATAATAAGAGGTTTATTTCCCCCCAAAAAATGGCGTTCAATCTCTACAAGCTCTAAAATAGCTGTCATTATTCATACCTCAAAGCTTGTACGGGATCTAGCTTGGCAGCGCGCCACGCCGGAATAAGAGCAGCAAGGAATGACAACAATAAAGCCATTACAGCAACCATAAAGGTCTGCCCCCACTCAATTTGTGCAGGCAATTTTGTTAAAAAATAAAGTTGAGGATTAAAAACATCGACATTAAATAACCAAGATATAAAATCTTGAATATGATTGATATTCGCGGTCGCTATAACACCCAAAATTAAGCCCAAGAGTGTTCCAATCAATCCAATCATCATACCAGTGACGATAAATATGCGCAGAATCGCATTTTTTTGTGCACCCATCGTACGCAAAATTGCGATATCATGGCTTTTATCTTTTACAAGCATAATCAGT
This sequence comes from Bartonella senegalensis OS02, assembly GCF_000312545.1. Lineage (GTDB taxonomy): Bacteria > Pseudomonadota > Alphaproteobacteria > Rhizobiales > Rhizobiaceae > Bartonella > Bartonella senegalensis. The sequence continues at coordinate 173,407 of NZ_HE997542.1, read as the reverse complement.
CCGGAAATAATATTCAAAGCAGCAACAAGGACAATAAGAGAAAGAATGAAAAACATAACATTCCGTTCAATCTGTAAGGCTGAAAAAAAAGCCTGATTGCGTGTACGCCAATCAATTAAATAGACCTGTTGATCAATAGCTTTCTCTACGATTGGTTTTATTCGATCAACGCCATCAGGATCATTCAGAAATAACTCTAAAGACTGAACCTTATTTCCCAAATTAAAAAACATTTGTGCTTCATGAAGAGGCATAAAAACGAATATTGAATCATATTCAGACATACCAACTTCAAAAATAGCAACCACTTTATAAGCTTTAACACGTGGTGTAACTCCAAAAGGGGTCGCATCACCATCTGGAGTAATGATACGAAGATCATTCCCAATTGTAAGACCTAATTTTTCTGCCAAACCACTTCCAATTGCTATACCTTCTTCTTGATCAAACTGAGCAAGCGATCCTAATTTAATATTTTCCGAAACTGTTTTAAGCTTTTCTAAATCTTGTTTGCGCATACCGCGCACTAAAGCACCAGATCCTCCCTGAAGTTCACCCTGCACAAGCGCTTGCCCCTCAATAACAGGCAATGCAAATTTAACACCATTGACAGATTCTATAGAAGGAATAAGAGTATTATAATTGGGAAAACCAGAATTAATTGTTTGAACAATAAGGTGCCCATTCATACCAAGAATACGGTTGAGAAGCTCTATACGAAAACCATTCATGACTGCCATAACAACAACAAGAGCAAAAACCCCTAACATAATTCCCACCAGAGAAATAATTGAAATAACAGAGGCAACGACGTGTTTTTTATTAGGAATCATATAACGAAAAGCAATCATCCATTCATAAGACGAAAACCACTTACTCCCCAACCACTTCATAACACTGCCTATCAAATTACAGAAAATTGGTTGAGTACATTTTCAACCGTTAGAAATTTTTTAACATCCGTTTTTCGATCTTTAACTTCAACCTCATTTTGTGCAAGACTTTTAGGTCCAACAATGATTTGTGTCGGCAAGCCAATCAAATCCATAGTTGCAAATTTTGATCCAGGACGTTCATTTCTGTCATCTAATAATGGATCAAAACCAGCATTTTTAAAGCCCTTATAAAGAATCTCACAGGTTTGCGTACATTTTTCATCATCCGGTTTCATATTGATAATACCAAAATCGAACGGTGCTATCGACTTTGGCCAAATAATACCATTTTCATCATGAGAAGCTTCAATAATTGCGGCCACAAGACGCGAAGGACCAATACCATAAGATCCCATAGACACCACATGCTCTTTTCCATCTTGTCCCATAACTTTTGCTCCCATTGGTGCAGAATATTTTGTCCCAAAGTGGAAAATATGTCCTACTTCAATGCCACGGGCTGATAGACGATTATGAGCAGAAACCTGAACCCACTCTTCCTCATCGTGCATTTCCTCTGTTGCTGCATAGAAAGAGGTCCACTGTTTAACGATATTGGCTAAAACAGCTTTATCACTAAAATTGATTGAACTGTCTGGAACCGTAAGTTCAAGAAATTGTCTATCACAGAATAGAGTGCTCTCTCCTGTTTCAGCCAAAATAATAAATTCATGACTGAGTTCACCACCAATTGGACCTGTATCAGCACGCATAGGTATTGCTTTTAAACCAAGACAAGAAAAAGTGCGTAAATAAGCAACAAACATACGATTATAAGATATTTTAGAGCCTTCATAATCAAGATCGAAAGAATAAGCATCTTTCATTAAAAATTCGCGTGAGCGCATTACACCAAAACGTGGACGGATTTCATCACGAAACTTCCATTGAATTTGGTACAAATTAAGCGGAAGATCTTTATAAGAATGAATATAGGAACGGAAAATATCTGTTACCATCTCTTCGTTGGTTGGACCATAAAGTAAATCGCGTTTTTGACGATCTTTAATGCGGAGCATTTCCAAACCATAATCATCATAACGACCACTTTCACGCCACAAATCTGCAGATTGAATTGTAGGCATTAATATTTCTATAGCACCGGCGCGTTCTTGCTCCTCACGAATAATTTTACAAACTTTATCAAGCACTTTTTTACCCAAAGGAAGCCAAGAATAAATCCCTGATGTTTGCTGACGAATCATACCTGCACGTAACATGAGGCGATGAGAAACAATCTCTGCTTCCTTAGGATTTTCTTTTAAAACTGGAAGGAAATATTGAGAAAGACGCATTAATAATTTAACTCCTCATTAAGCCTATTATATTGGAACAACTTTAATATACCCTACACTCATCTATAGCTATATTCTGAATGCTTGCAAACATAACGATCTTGTTATTAAAAAATTTATGTGTTGTCGTTTTATCTGATTTATTTTGAGCGATAAAATGCTGTGATAATTTTCTTCTTTGTTTTTTTCATTAAAAAGAAATACGTAATATTAAAATATTTTATTTTGACCGATGTAAAAAAACTGTACAGAGAGGCTTTTTTTGCCAAGCCTCATTAACGGCTGCTCTTACTGCGCGCCGTGTTGCTTCCCGAATGAGTTCATTATCCTTTCGTTTAACACGTGGAATATTATAGATAGTATTTTCGACCACATCTAAAAGAATATCTTTTAAGCTTTCTCCCTTTCCATTAATTTCAGGTAAACCGGATGTTGTCAAACCAATATCACCCTGTAAATCATGTTTACTATTCATTTGGAGAGAAACAGCAACATAACCCGCATAACTTAATTTGCGACGCTCCCGAATCCCTAACTCATCTTCATCACCAATAAGGCAACCATCTTTATAAATCCGACCAACAGGAACTTGATCAATAACTTCTACAGGTTTTGGCGCAAGGCGCAGCATATGACCATTTCTAATATCGGCGACCATCTTTATACCTGCTTGACATGCTAAATCTGCTTGAGCAACAAGGTGCATTGCCTCACCATGTACAGGAACAAGTATCTGTGGTTTTACCCAATCATACATCTGTAAAAGTTCTAAACGACGAGGATGACCTGAAACATGAACAAGAGCATCTTCATTCGTAATTGTTTTAATTCCCATATCAATGAAACGATTTTGTATCTCAAGAATAGATTTTTCATTTCCTGGAATATTGCGTGAAGAATAAATAACGGTATCACCAGCAGAAAGTTGAAGATTTCTCATTTCATTTCGCGAAAGTTTAGCCAAAGCAGCACGAGACTCGCCTTGGCTACCTGTTACAATTAAAACAATTTCTTTTCGCGGGATGTAACAATAATCATCTTCCGAAACAAATGGCGCCAAACCATCCATATAACCAAGCTCCCTTGCAACCATAACACTCCGCTTAAGAGAGCGCCCAACGACAAGAACTTGGCGCCCAACAGATTCAGCTGCAAGAGCAATTGAACGTATCCGACCAACATTAGATGCAAAAGTTGCAAGTGCAACCCGCCCTTCAGCTTTTGCCATAATTTCAGAGAGGTTTTTCTGAACTTGCTGCTCTGATGCTGATATACCATCTCGACAAGCATTCGTAGAATCACAAAGCAGCGCTAAGACACCTTTTTTTCCTAAAGCACGAAAGCGTTTCTCATCCGTTACAGCCCCAAATGAGGGGGTAGGATCAATTTTCCAATCGCCAGTATGAATCACAGTGCCTAAGGATGTTGTAATTGCCAAGGATACAGATTCAGGAATTGAATGATTAACGGCTATCGCTTCTATTGCAAAAGAACCAACTTGAAAACAATCACCAACTTGAAAAATATTGCATGAAATTTGATGAGAACCAAAATCTGCTTGCTTTTTACTCTCCAATAACCCTGCTGTAAAAGGTGTACAGTAAAGTGGAACATTAAGTTTTGGCCATAAATCAAGAACAGCACCATAATGGTCTTCATGAGCATGTGTCAAAACAAGACCACGCACATTATGCTTTTCACTTTCTAGAAAACGAATATCAGGCAGAATAAGATCTGCTCCTGGTAATTCAGGACCAGCAAAACTAACTCCCATATCAACAAGCAACCATTCACGAAGATTTTGGGGACCAAATCCATAAGCAGCAAGATTCATCCCTATTTCACCTACCCCTCCTAAAGGTAAAAAAACAAACTCACCTTTGTTGGCTGCAACCATAAACATCTCCTTTTAAAACAATCTGATAGTGAAAGAAAGTTTTATCAATTAAGAACAACCTGCATTTATAGAAGCAGTCGAATCAAAATGAACATCTCCAGCTGTTATAATTGCTTGCTGACCATTTTTTTGTTTTATGATGCAATTAAAATCATTATCAAGACCATCAAAAATACCTTCGATGATTTTTTCATCATTGACTATTTTGACATGCTGTCCAAGATGAGCGGAATATAAAAGCCACTTTTCACGGATTTTATCACATCCCCCTGGTTGTTTCCAAAGAAGATAATTTTTAGAAAAATACTCTGTCAAAACTGTAAATAACTGCTCTGTTTCAACATCAAAACCAACATCTTTTAAACTTGAAGTAGGGTACGGCGCATCTTTATAGTGATATGTTACATTGATCCCAATTCCTATAACCAATGCATATTGTTGTGATGGCAATTTAAAAATCTCGAGCAGAATTCCAGCACTTTTAGCACCTCTTAGTAAAATATCGTTTGGCCATTTTAAGCGAACGATATCATTCATTTGCTTTTCATCTTTTATAAATTGTTTTACTGTCTCTACCACACTTACCCCAGCAACAAAACCAAGCTGAGCAGCCGTTTTATGAAAAATATCCTTAATTAACAAAAGACTAGAATAAAGGTTCCCTTTAGGACTAGACCATGTCCTCCCTCTTCTTGCTCTTCCCTGTGATTGCTCTTTTGCAACAACCCAAAGATAACCATGATGACCAGCTTGAGCTTTTTGCTGTGCAATACAATTTGTTGAATCAACAATTTCGTACGATTCAACAGTGTATCCTTGTTTTTGTGCAAAATCGGATAAGATATAGCTCATTTTCATTAAAACAACGCAGTAGCAGCTCGTTCTGCCAAGTCAGCAAACCAAACTCCAAAGAGTATGTAAGATAAAATGAAGAATGCAGAAAGACTAAGACAAAATTGAAGCTCATTCGATAAAACAATAAAATGCGTTTTTGCCTCGTCAAACCACATAATTTTAATGAGGCGCAAATAATAAAAAGCACCAATAACAGAAGCTATCATACCAACAAGAGCAAGTGGGGTAAGTCCAGCATGAACAGCGGCAGAAAATGTATACCACTTTCCAAAAAAGCCAGCCATAGGTGGTATACTTGCTAAAGAGAAAAGTTGTATTGTCATTGTAATAGCCATAAATGGATTTGTCTTTACCAATCCTGAAAGATCATAAATGTTTTCAACATTTCCCTCATGAGAGCGCATTGCAAGAATAAAAGCAAAGGAACCAATTGTCATACTAAGATAAATCGTCATATAAAGAATAACGCTTTTTACCCCTAGCATATCTCCAGAAGCTAATCCAACCAGTGCATATCCCATATGACTGATCGACGAATAAGCCATTAAACGCTTAATATTGCTCTGGCCAATTGCCGCAAATGCACCAAGTATCATTGAGGCAATCGCCATGAACACCAAAATTTGCTGCCATGCAGGCATAGAGCTCTCAGCACTTTCCAATGGAATAAAAGCTGTAGCAATAATCCGAACTATTAAGGCCATTGCCGCAACTTTAGGAGCACCAGCAAAAAAAGCTGTAATTGGCGTTGGTGCTCCTTCGTACACATCAGGGGTCCACATATGAAATGGAACAGCAGAAATTTTAAAAGCCAAACCAGCTAAGATAAAGACAATTCCAAAGATAACGCCTAAGGGTAAGTTTTCACCCTTTAACGCAATAGCAATTTCGCGAAAACCAATTTGACCGGTAAAACCATAAAGCAGAGAAATTCCATAAAGCAAAAGCCCTGAAGATAATGCCCCTAAAACAAAATACTTTATACCCGCTTCAGAAGACTTTACATTATTACGATTAATAGCAGCCAGAACATATAAAGCCAAAGATTGTAGTTCTAACCCCATATAAAGTGAGAGCATATTACCGGCTGAAATCATCAACATCATACCAAGAGTGGCTAAAAGAACGAGTACCGGAAATTCAAATATATCAAACTTATGCGTACTGGTAAAACCTACAGACATAATAAGAGCAAAGAGTGCCCCTATAAGCGTTAAAATTTTCATATAGCGGCCAAAAGAATCGATAATAAGCGCATTGGTCTGAAATAAGCCACTTTTGGGAAAAATAATGATAATGACAATGGTTGCAACGAAAAGAGCAATGGCCAAACCAGTCACAGTTAAGAAGGAACTTGATTTGGAATAAACGCCAAACAGAAGTAATGCGAGTGCCCCAAAAGCTAGTAAAATCTCTGGAAAAATTAACACTAATTGAGTGATTATTTCAGTGTTCATAAGCATTTTTCTCTTAATCTAGTGCAGTTTATGGATGAGAGCTTCTACGGAGAACGCCGTTGCTTTAAGAATAGGCGTTGGATAAATACCAAAAAATATTGTAAGAATAACCATCGGATAAAGAATAAATTTCTCCCTTGAAGAGAGATCAAGAAGGACTTTTAAATTCTCTTTATCCAAAGAACCAAAAACCACACGCCGATAAAGATAAAGTGCATAAGCAGCCGATAAAATAACACCAGTTGTAGCAAAAATAACCACCAATTTATTCACTTGAAAAACGCCTATTAAGGTTAAAAACTCACCTAAAAATCCTGAACTTCCGGGCAAACCGACATTTGCCATAGTGAAGATCAAGAAAACAACGGCATATTTAGGCATATTGTTCACTAGACCACCAAAAGCTGAAATTTCACGCGTATGCAAGCGATCGTAGATAACCCCAACACAAAGAAATAAAGCTGCTGAAACAATTCCATGCGATAGCATTTGATAAATAGCACCTTGAATAGCTTGTTCATTTGCAGCAAAAATGCCCATCGTCACATATCCCATATGCGCTATTGAGGAATAAGCAATAAGTTTTTTTATATCATTTTGAACAAGTGCAACCAATGATGTATAAAGAATAGCGATAAGCGATAAAGTAAAAACAAAAGGCGCAAAATCAGCTGAAGCAAGAGGAAACATTGGTAAAGAAAAACGAAGGAAACCATACCCTCCCAATTTGAGTAAAACACCAGCTAAAATAACGGAACCAGCTGTTGGCGCTTCTACGTGAGCATCAGGAAGCCATGTATGGACTGGCCACATTGGCATTTTAACAGCAAAAGACGCAAAAAATGCAAGCCATAACCACATTTGCATATGTGCTGGAAATTGATAATTGAGTAAAGTAGGTATATCAAGAGTACCTGTTTCCCAATACATAACCATAATAGCAACCAGCATAAGCACTGACCCAAGTAAAGTGTAAAGAAAAAACTTCATACTTGCATAAACACGACGTGCACCACCCCAAACGCCTATAATAATAAACATCGGAATAAGACTACCTTCAAAAAAAACATAGAACAATATTGCATCAAGAGCACAAAAAACACCAATAATTGCAACTTCAAGAAGGAGAAAAGCAATCATATAAGCTTTTAATCTATCTTTAATATTCTCCCAACTTGCTAAAATACAAAAAGGCAAAAGAAAGGCAGACAAAACAATAAAAAGAATGGAAATACCATCAACCCCCATATGATAGCTAATGCCACCCCCTAACCAATTGGACTTTTCAACCATTTGAAAATGAGCATCTGTATGATCAAAACCAGCCCAAATAATTAAAGAAATAATAAAAACAAACGCAGTCGTAAAAAATGCTACATTGCGTATATTATGTCGTGCTGCCTCACTATCATCTTTGATAAAGAGAATCAAAATGATACCAACAAGCGGCAAAAATGTAACCGTAGAAAGAATAGGCCAATCAGTCATCAATTTACGCCCCCGATCATCATCCATGTGATCAGCGATGCAATGCCTATAAGCATTACAAATGCATAATGATAAAGATAGCCTGTCTGCAATCGAACAACTCTATTTGTAATATTAACAACACGTGCAGCAATACCATTTGGACCTAAACCATCAATAATCTTACCATCCCCTACTTTCCAAAGAAAAGAACCAATTCTTAAAGCGGAACGAACAAACAGAGCATTGTACAATTCATCAAAATACCATTTATGGAAAAGAAAATGGTAGAGTGCAGGCATCAATTTAGCAATTTTCTTCGGGATAGAAGGAATAGAAATATAAAATAAATAGGCTAATATAAATCCCAAAAGCATTGCTATAAACGGCGACCACTTTACCCAAGTGAAGACATTGTGAGAATCATGAAGGATGTGATTGTGACTATTTGTAAATAATGCTCCCTTCCAAAAACCATCATACAGATCACCAAAAAAGTAAGGCTGGAAAACAACACCAGCAAACATTGCTCCAATAGATAAAATAAAAAGTGGAATCAGCATAACTGGAGAAGATTCATGAACATGATGCATAACATCAACAGTCGCTCGTGGTTTACCATGAAATGTCATAAATATAAGCCGCCATGAGTAAAAGCTCGTTAATAAAGCTGAAAAAACAAGAAGCCCGAAAGCATATCCCGAAGCAATATTATGGGATGCAAAAGAAGCCTCTATAATTGCATCTTTTGAGAAAAAACCTGCTGTGCCGAAAGCGGTCCCAGGAATTCCAACACCAGTCAATGCGATAGTCCCGATAATCATCATCCAATAAGTTGCTTTTATATGTCTACGCAACCCCCCCATTTTTCGCATATCCTGTTCATCAGATACAGCATGTATCACAGAACCTGCCCCAAGAAATAATAAAGCCTTAAAAAAAGCATGCGTAAAGAGATGAAAAACAGCCGCGCCATAGGCTCCAACACCTAATGCTACAAACATATAACCAAGCTGTGAACATGTAGAATAAGCGATAACACGCTTGATGTCGTTTTGCACCAACCCAACAGTTGCTGCAAAAAATGCAGTTGTGGCTCCAACAATAATAATCACTGTCAACGCAGTCGAAGAAAGTTCGAAAATCGGTGACATCCGTGCAACCATAAAAACGCCAGCCGTTACCATCGTTGCTGCATGAATAAGTGCCGACACGGGGGTTGGTCCCTCCATTGCATCAGGAAGCCATGTATGTAAAAGAAATTGTGCAGATTTTCCCATAGCACCAATAAATAACAAAAGGCATGTAAGAGTTATTGCTGTTTGTCCATTAAGATGCCAATTCCCAAAAGTCATATTTTTCACAAAATTATCGTCTGCAGCTTTTGCAAAAATAGATGTAAAATCAACTGATTGGAATAAAACAAAAATACTAAAAATTCCCAAGAGAAAACCAAAATCTCCAACACGATTAACTACAAAAGCTTTCATTGCAGCCCTATTTGCAGAATCTCGCTGAAACCAAAAACCAATGAGCAAATAAGAAGCAAGGCCCACACCTTCCCACCCAAAAAACATCTGAAGCAAATTATTGGATGTCACCAACATAAGCATCATAAATGTAAACAAAGAAAGATAAGCAAAAAAACGCGACCTTGAAGGATCATGGTGCATATAACCAATTGAATAAATATGCACTAACGCCGAAACACTGTTAACAACAATAAGCATGACAGCTGTTAATGTATCAACATGCAAAGCCCAATCAAAAACTAATCCATCGACATTAAGCCAATGTAACACTAAGACATCAATCGCTGGAGAATGACCAAGCGCAATATTTAAAAAAGCTATCCAGGATAATAGGGCCACAATCACTATAAAACTACATGTGACCAGTTCACTTGCCCGGTCTCCTATAGTTTTTCCACCTATAGCGGCAATTAAAAAACCCAAAAGTGGAAGAAAGACGATCGTATAATACATCACTGGTCAGCCTTTCATTACATTAACATCTTCAACCGCGATAGAACCACGATTGCGGAAAAAAACCACCAGAATTGCTAAACCAATTGCAGCTTCAGCAGCCGCTACTGTTAAGATAAATAAAGCAAATATCTGACCAACGAGATCGTGAAGAAACGCTGAAAATGCAACAAAATTGAGATTAACCGAAAGTAAGATAAGCTCAATGGACATCAAAATAATAATCACATTCTTTCTGTTAAGAAAAATGCCTGCGATACCAATCGTAAACATAAGAGCCGAAACAATCAGATAATGCGTAACATCAATATGCATAGCCCCCCCTAAATACCCTTACCTGATTCAACTTGTTTAATTTCAATTGCATTTTCTACTGTTCTAGAAACTTGCACCGCTATAGATTGCCGCTTTACACCCGATTTATGACGAAGTGTTAAAATAATAGCACCAATCATTGCAACCAATAAAATAATCCCAGCAATTTGAAAGTAGAAAACATAATCCGTATAGAGAACGTCACCTAATGCTTGCGTATTGGTTCGCAGCACTAAATCTGGCAGTGGTTGCGTAATATGTGTTTTAAGAACTGGAGAAAAGTGGCTCCCTAAAAAAACAACAATTAACTCTACAGCAACAATACCTCCAACAAAAGCCCCAACAGGAGCATACCGAAGTGCACCACTTTTTAACTCAGCGAAATCAACATCAAGCATCATCACCACAAATAAAAACAAAACAGCGACAGCCCCAACATAGACAACCAGCAGAATAAGCCCCAAAAACTCTGCTCCTGCAAGCAAAAACAAAGCCGCAGCATTAAAAAATGCTAATATTAAAAATAAAACGGAATGCACAGGATTACGCGCTGTAATAACAATAACCGCACTCGCAAGCATAATAAAAGCAAATAAATAGAAAAATGCCGCCGCTAGATCCGTTAGCATAGGCTTCTCCTCAATTAACAAAACAATTGGTATAACACTTTATACCAAATTACAATCTATCGGAAAAATTATCCGACTACTCATTCAAAGATACACTTAACGATAAGGTGCATCCATCAATATATTCCGAGCGATTTCTCGTTCCCAACGATCTCCATTCATTAAAAGCTTTTCTTTATCATAATAAAGTTCCTCACGCGTTTCTGTTGCGAACTCAAAATTAGGACCCTCGACAATAGCTTCAACTGGACAAGCTTCTTGACAAAAACCACAATAAATACATTTAACCATATCTATATCATAACGAACAGTTCTACGTGTACCATCATTGCGCCGTGGTCCTGCTTCAATTGTAATTGCTTGCGCAGGACAAATCGCTTCACACAATTTACAGGCAATACAGCGTTCTTCACCATTTGGATAACGACGAAGCGCATGTTCACCACGGAAACGCTCAGAAACAAAACCCTTCTCATAAGGATAATTAATTGTAGGCTTTGGCGCAAAAAACTGACGCATTGCCAAGAAAAAAGCACTCACAAATTCCAATAAAAGGAGTGATTTTGCTGCCTGAATAAGACCTGACATCTTGAAACCTCCTCTTAAGCGAAACCACTATATTTTAAAAAAGCAGCAGTTATTACAACCATTGCTAGCGAGAGAGGAAGGAACACCTTCCAACCAAGGCGCATAAGTTGATCATAGCGATAACGCGGAACAAATGCTTTAACCATAGCAAACCAAAAAAATACAAAACAAACTTTTAAAACAAACCAAATGACACCAGGAATCCAATTCAGCCACCAAACATCCAAAGGAGATAACCAGCCACCTAAAAATAAAATGGTCGTTAACGCACACATTAAAACAATCGCAACATACTCACCAAGGAAAAAAAGCATATAAGGTGTTGAAGAATATTCAACCATGTGACCAGCAACAAGTTCAGATTCTGCTTCAACCAAATCAAAGGGTGGACGATTTGTCTCTGCAAGTGCAGAAATAAAAAATATAATAAACATTGGGAAAAGAATGAGCCAATTCCAATCAAGAAAACTGTTAAAAGGAAGACCAAGAGTCGTGCCAATTCCATGACTTTGCTTCTGAACAATTGTTGTAAGATCCAAGGAACCACTTACTAAAATGACGGTTACAAGCACAAAACCAATGGAAACCTCATAAGAAACCATCTGAGCTGCCGAACGAAGAGCTCCTAAAAAAGGATATTTTGAATTTGACGCCCACCCACCCATAATAACGCCGTAAACTTCAAGAGATGAAATAGCTAAGATATAAAGCAAACCAACATTAATATTCGCAACTGCCCAACCTTCATTGACAGGGATAACAGCCCATGTTGATAAAGCAAGCGTCGCAGAAACAAAGGGTGCCAAAAGAAAAACCCCCTTATTTGCGCCAGCAGGAATAATAGGCTCCTTGACAACAAATTTAATTAAATCTGCAAAAGACTGTAATAATCCCCATGGACCAACAACGTTTGGACCACGTCGCAACTGTACTGCCGCCCAAATCTTTCTATCTGCGTAAAGGAGATAAGCAACAAGGACCAAAAGAACAACCAAAAGAAGAAGCGTTTTTCCAACTATAATAAGCAACGGGAATAACCAGGTTATGAAGAAATCATATATCATTATTTCTTTTCCTCTCCCCTTACTCTGCAGCTTGTAGAGCACGATTCTTTGCCAGAGAGGAACATTCAGCCATAACAGCAGAAGCACGCGCTATCGGATTTGTTAAATAAAAGTCTTTGAACATAGAAGTAAATGTTTGTCTTTCCAAAACAACTATTTGTGAAGCAAGAGCTTTAAGATCACCTATATCAGAAGGAATGATATCATCAATGGCACAAAGATGTGGATAATCATTGAACAAACTCTGTCTTAATTGAGAAAGCGAATCAAAAGGAAGCTTTTGCCCTAAAATATCCGACAAAGCCCGTAAAATAGCCCAGTCTTCTTTTGCTTCACCTGGAGCAAAACCAGCCCGATTTGTCATTTGAACACGTCCTTCTGTATTCACATAAAGTCCTGATTTTTCAGTATAAGCTGATGCTGGTAAAATAACGTCAGCAGCATGTGCACCATTATCACCGTGGCTACCAATATAAATTATAAAAGCTTTTGTATCCGCTAATTCTATTTCATCAGCACCAAGCAAAAATAAAACTTCACAGCTTTTAAGAATATTTGCAACCCCAAGCTTAGAAGTAAAACCAATATCCAATCCGCCAACAGTCGATGCTGCATTGTGAAGAACACCAAACCCATTCCATTCTTCACTAAGTGCTCCAATACTATCAGCTAATTTCGCAAGGTTTTTTAAAACAGATAAGCCTTCTCTCCCTGAAACAGCTCCCTCTCCAATAAGAATAAGTGGCTTCTTGGCTTTTTTTAATATATTGAAAAATGCACCCTCTCCACGAATAAGTACATCCAATGCATCCGTATCAGCTCCAAGATAAGAATAAGGATAACGTAAATCGACCTTCTCTCCAATTAATGCGATGGGAAACTTTCCTATTCGTTGGCGCTTTAAAATACGTGCATTTAAAACAGCTGCTTCATAGCGAGGATTAGACCCTACGATAAGCAATGCATCAGCCTGTTCAATACCTGCAATCGTTGGATTAAAAATATAACTCGAGCGCCCTAATTCAGAAGATAAAGCCATTCCTCTTTGACGACAATCAAAAATCTTTGACCCCAATGAAATCAGTAATTTTTTCAGTGCATACATTTCTTCAATGGATGCAAGATCTCCTGCAATTGCCCCTATTTTTTCTGGCAAGGTTTTAGAAATAACCATTTTAATTTTTTCAAAAGCTTCTGTCCAACTTACAGGTTGAAGCTTTCCTTCTTTACGCACATAGGGCCTATCAAGCCGCTGAGTACGTAACCCATCCCAAATAAAACGCGTCTTGTCAGAAATCCACTCCTCATTTATATCTTGATTAGTACGCGGCATAATGCGCATAACCTCACGACCACGGCTATCAATGCGAATAGCACTACCAAGCGCATCCATGACATCAATTGATTCCGTTTTAAGTAACTCCCATGGACGTGCATGAAAGGCATAAGGTTTTGAAGTTAAAGCCCCCACTGGACAAAGATCAATAACATTACCCTGTAATTCTGATGTCATTGCTTTTTCAAGATATGTGGTAATTTCAGCATCCTCACCACGACCTATTAAACCAAGCTCCGAAATACCTGCCACTTCTGTCGTAAAACGAACACAACGTGTGCAATGAATACAGCGTGTCATAACAGTTTTTACCAGTGGCCCAATATATTTATCTTCTACAGCACGCTTATTTTCTGTATAACGCGAACAATCACGTCCATAAAGCATTGCCTGATCTTGAAGATCACACTCTCCCCCTTGATCACACACAGGACAATCTAAAGGGTGATTGATGAGAAGAAATTCCATCACACCTTCACGGGCTTTTTTAACCATTGCCGTGTTGGTAAAAATTTCAGGAACTTCACCGTTAGGTCCTAAACGTAAATCACGAACCCCCATAGCACAGGAAGCCTGGGGTTTTGGAGGTCCACCTTTGACTTCAACCAAGCACATCCTGCAATTTCCAGCAACTGATAAAGATTCATGAAAACAAAAACGCGGCACCTCAGCACCCGCGGCCTCGGCAGCCTGAAGCAACGTATAGTAATCAGGAACTTCAATCTCTTTACCATCAACTTTGATATTTATCATCATTCATCCAGCCTACGGATAACCCACTTAAAACTTGCATTCTGTTGCTCTTAAAGCAAAATCCTCTATCCTACTGCTTCCAAAGCACTATTTTTTCTTTGAACGACATTGCGCGTATAATCATCAATTCTACGCTCAATTTCTGGACGAAAATTACGTATCAACCCCTGTACAGGCCACGCAGCAGCATCACCAAGTGCACAAATAGTATGCCCTTCAACTTGTTTAGAAACTTCAAACAAAAGATCAATTTCGCGTTTTTGCGCTCTTCCCTCAACCATACGTCCTAAAAGACGCATCATCCAACCCGTTCCTTCACGACACGGTGTACACTGACCACAGCTCTCATGCTTGAAAAAAGCCGCTATACGCCAAATTGCCTTGATAATATCAGTTGATTTATCCATAACAATCACACCCCCTGTGCCAAAAGAAGATCCAACATCACGCATCCCATCAAAATCCATGATCGCATCAACCATATCCTCACCACGAACGACTGGACAAGAAGCTCCCCCTGGAATAACTGCTAAAAGATTATCCCATCCACCACGAATACCACCGGTATGTTTTTCAATCAATTCACGAAAGGAAACTCCAAGAGCTTCTTCAAATGTACAAGGTGCATTCACATGTCCAGAAACCATAAACAATTTAGTTCCAACATTATTTGCACGCCCAATCGATGAAAACCATGAAGCACCGCGACGTAAAATCGTTGGGACAACAGCAATAGACTCTACATTATTGACTGTGGTTGGACAGCCATAAATCCCCATATTTGCAGGGAATGGCGGTTTAAGCCGAGGTTGTCCTTTTTTTCCTTCAAGACTTTCAAGAAGAGCTGTTTCTTCCCCACAAATATAAGCACCAGCACCATGATGAATAATAATGTCACAAGCATGCCCATATTTTGTTTTTTTGCCAAGCAAACCAGCCTCATAACATTCATCAACGGCAGCTTGAAGCGCTTCACGTTCACGAATATATTCACCACGAATATAAATAAATGCGACATTTGCCCCCATCGCAAAAGTAGCAATTGCACATCCTTCAATCAAAGTATGGGGGTCATGTCGCAAAATATCGCGATCTTTACAGGTTCCAGGCTCTGATTCATCTGCATTTACAACCAAATAATGAGGACGACCATCGCTCTGTTTTGGCATAAAAGACCACTTCATTCCAGTAGGAAAACCAGCACCACCACGGCCACGCAACCCCGATGCCTTCACCTCATCAATAATCCAATCACGACCCTTGTCGATAATTGCCCTGGTACCATCCCAATGTCCACGTAATATTGCAGCCTTTAATGATTTATCTTTTAAACCATAAAGATTGGTGAAAATGCGATCTTTATCAGCCAGCATACCCCACCTTTTTTCCTATTGCCTTTAGCATTCTTAGCTTTCCCTCAAATGCAAATTCTAAATATCTTTTTCAAAATATTTACTTCTAGCTAAACCTTAACAGAATGGATAAAATAGCAAAATATTTTTCCAAGAAAAATATTCACTCCACACCCATTTCTTTTTTATCCTTTTTCTTTAAAAACTGAAGCAACTTCTCTTCTTTTGCATCAATAAGAGAAGTTAAACCGCTAATCGGTTCTGATGATTTGCGACTATTTTGCGGACCAACAGCTATCTCAGAACCTTTCCCGGCTTCAAATGCATCAATAATTTCTTCAAGACGCTCTGCTGTAAGATCTTCATAAGTATCTTTAAAAATCATAACCATAGGAGCATTGACACAAGCACCAAGACACTCCACCTCTTCCCATGATAAGGTTCCCTCTTGATTGGTCACAAAAGGTTGATGATGAATTTTTTTCTGACAAACTTTAATCAATTCATCAGATCCACGTAACATACAAGGAGTTGTACCACAGACTTGAATATGTGCCTTTGTTCCAACTGGCTGAAGCTGAAACTGAGTATAAAAAGTTGCAACCTCTAACACACGGATATAGGCCATGGAAAGAATCTGGGCGATATGCTCAATCGCAGCACGTGTTACCCAACCATCTTGCTCTTGAGCACGCATTAATAGCGGAATGACCGCAGATTGTTCACGCCCTACAGGATATTTTTCTATAGTACTTTTTACCCAGATCTGATTTTCTTTTGTAAAAGAAAATTCTGCAGGCTGGTAGACATCATCTGCAAGACGGCGCACAGACATTAGCGATCAACCTCCCCAAAAACAATATCAATCGAACCCAAAATAGCGGTAGCATCCGCTAACATATGACCTCGGGTTAAAAAATCCATGGCTTGAAGATGAGCAAAGCCAGGAGCACGCAACTTAACACGATAAGGCTTATTTGTTCCATCAGAAACAAGATAAACTCCAAACTCACCCTTCGGAGCTTCTACAGCAACATATACCTCACCAGGAGGTGTATGAAAACCTTCCGTATAAAGTTTAAAATGATGAATAAGCGCTTCCATTGAACTTTTCATTTCGCTCCGCTTTGGAGGCACGATTTTTCGATCTAAACTGGAAACTGGTCCATTTTTTTCAGTACTAAGCAAACGATCCACGCATTGGCGCATAATTTTTGCTGATTGACGCATCTCCTCCATACGAATGAGATAACGATCATAACAATCACTGTTTTTCCCTACAGGAATATCAAATTCCATTTCCTCATAACATTCATAAGGTTGGCTTTTACGCAAATCCCATGGCACACCCGCTCCACGAATCATAACTCCAGAAAAACCACGTGCCCAAGCCTCATCAATACTAACCACACCAATATCCACATTACGCTGCTTAAAAATCCGATTTGGCGTTATAAGCGCATCAAGTTTCCCAAGAGCAATAAGAAACGGATCAATAAAATTACCAATATCCTCAATTAAAGATTCCGGTAAGTCTTGATGTACACCACCGGGGCGAAAATAATTGGCATGAAGACGCGCTCCACAGGCACGCTCATAAAAAATCATTAATCTTTCACGCTGTTCGAATCCCCAAAGTGGTGGCGTCAAAGCACCAACATCCATTGCCTGCGTTGTTACATTAAGCAAATGATTAAGAATACGCCCAATTTCTGAAAATAAAACACGTATTAACTGTCCTCGTTTAGGAACCTCAACACCCAATAATTTCTCAATGGCAAGCACAAAAGCATGCTCCTGATTCATAGGAGCAACATAATCCAAGCGATCTAAATAAGGGCCAGCTTGAAGGTAGGTTTTTGTTTCCATTAATTTTTCGGTACCGCGATGTAAGAGTCCAATATGCGGATCTACACGCTCAACAACTTCACCGTCCAATTCCAGAACCATGCGCAAAACCCCATGCGCTGCCGGATGTTGCGGACCAAAATTGATATTAAAGTTTCGAACATTGACCTCAGCCACAATTAACCCCTTGCTTTTTAAAACAAACTTTATATCAAATTTTAAGAAAAATTCTCATGATATTGAAAATATTCAGTTCTTTGAGAATCTTACAACTCTAATTCTATACCTTATCAGCTCCAATATTATTTTTCACCCTCTGTTTTTTCATCACATGGCAAAACATATTGTGCTCCCTCCCAAGGAGAAAGGAAATCAAAATTTCGCATTTCCTGTCGCAAAACAACAGGCTCATAAATTACCCTCTTTGCTTCATTATCATAACGGCACTCCACAAATCCCGTTACTGGAAAATCTTTGCGCAGAGGATGCCCTTCAAATCCATAATCAGTTAAGATTCGTCTTAAATCTGGATGCCCTGAAAATAAAATCCCATACATATCGTACGTCTCACGTTCATACCATTCTGCTCCAGGATACACCGAGCAAGCAGAAGAAACGGGAGTGTGTTCATCAGTACGTACCTTAACACGCAACCGTAAATTATGACGAGGAGATAAGAGTTGATAAGAGACATCAAATCGTTTATCACGATAAGGATAATCAACACCACTAATGTCTGTAATATTGATAAACTGGCAACGGGAATCATCACGAACAAACATCAAAACATCTGTAATTGCATCAAGACGCGATATAATAGTTAACTCGCCAAATGCAAGAACAGTTTCTTCAAGCTTATCTCCTAATTTACTTTTTAAATAGGATGCAAGTTCGACCAATGATTCATTCATCATGATAATGAAGCCCCCTATCGTTCTATGGAACCAGTACGACGAATTTTTTTCTGCAACAACAATATACCGTATAGCAATGCTTCTGCTGTAGGAGGACATCCTGGAACATAGATATCCACAGGCACAATACGGTCACATCCACGAACAACCGAATAAGAATAATGATAATATCCACCACCATTTGCACAGGATCCCATAGAGATCACATAACGCGGCTCAGGCATCTGATCATAAACCTTCCTTAAAGCAGGTGCCATTTTATTCGTGAGAGTTCCCGCCACTACCATAACATCTGACTGACGAGGTGAAGCGCGTGGTGCATATCCAAAACGCTCATTATCATAATGGGGCATTGAACACTGCATCATTTCGACAGCACAACACGCTAAACCAAAACTCATCCACATAAGAGAACCGGTGCGTGCCCAAGTAATCAAAGCATCTGCTGAGGTAACTAAAAAGCCTTTCTCCGATAATTCAGCATGAACATCGCGGAAGAATCTATCGTCAGACCCCATCAACTCACCCGTATTAGGATCAATAATTCCTTTTGGTTTTTGAGCAGTAATTATTGAATTGCCAGAGACTAATCCCATTCAAGAGCTCCTTTTTTCCATTCATATATAAATCCGACAGTTAAAAGCGTTAAGAATAGAATCATCGACCAAAAACCGAACAGACCTATTGCATCAAATGAAACTGCCCAAGGAAAAAGAAAAGCAACTTCAAGGTCAAAAATAATAAACAAAATTGATACCAAATAAAAACGAATATCAAACTTCATGCGTGCATCGTCAAACGAATTAAACCCGCACTCATAAGCAGATAATTTTTCGGGATCGGGGGAACGATAAGCCACGATATAAGGCATAACTAAAAGAACGCCTGCAATAACGGCTGAGACAATCATAAAAATTAAGACCGGCAAATAAGAGCTTAATAAATCAGTCATAACCCTCTCCCACTTTAGTGAAATATTTGAATAAAGCAATCACTCAAAATCCTTAAATAAAACAGACAAATTGTAATTAACCGTTTTGTTGATTCCACTTGCACTGCTTTAAGGACATGTCTGGAAATATTTCTCTTAATGGCATAGGTAACGCAGAGCAAAGAAAGACGCAAGCCCTATTCTTATAAACCACGTAAAAAGAAAGAAAAGTTATACTTTATGAAAAACCCTAAAGCCTATATTCTAAAGATTTCTCACTCTATTTAATCGTACTTTAATCAAAAAGAAAAAATTCATCAAAGATTTCAAAATGGCGCGAGTGACGGGGCTCGAACCCGCGACCTCCGGCGTGACAGGCCAGCACTCTAACCAACTGAGCTACACCCGCGCATTCTTTGAACCAATTTACCAATTGGCATAATGGCTCGTGTAAGGGGTTCATTCGTTTATGTCAAGCGGGCTTATGCATTTTTTCAAAAAAATCATTAAACAACATCTTTATTCTTGCGTTTAGAAAAATTTTTCCTTAAACAGTGCACATTCAGTTGTTGATCATTGCATTGGGCGATTAGCTCAGCTGGTAGAGCGCCTCGTTTACACCGAGGATGTCGGGAGTTCGAGTCTCTCATCGCCCACCATTGCATTTCATATTACAAATAAGTTGTTGATTTATAATATCTTTTTTAAGGGTGAGGGGAACTGAAATAAAGGTGCGGGAATAGGTTTTTCTAACATCCCTCTAAAAAGCATGTTTTGCACAACGTTTCTAATGTTTCTTTAAAGTCTGCTAAAGCCTCTTTCTTGGTCTAACCCATCTAAAAGTCTCATAAACATAACAACAGTTTCGTGTTGCAACGGAATAGAGGGTTTGATTGTGAAATTATGAAGCTTTTTCGACAAGCATAGGCTTCTTTTTTAAGAGAGAAGTCGTGAAACGTTTCAATAATGACGTACTCAAGATCCAGAAACTCTCACGGATTTAGAGCGAGTCTCAAGGTTTTTATATTTGCAGTGGTTAAGCTTTAGCGGGAAGATAGTCAATCGTACGTTTGGAGTTAAAAAAGACTGTATTAATCCTTTGAAACTTGAAAGCCTATTAAAACTCATAAGACTACCACTTAGCGGGTATTATCATTGAACATTTAGATTGGTCTGATTTTATTGTGCGTTATGACCAGCAAAACACTTTATTTTATCTATAGATTCGCCTTATTGGGGCATTGAGGATTGCTACGAAAAGGACTTCTTTAAGCGGGAGGATTACCAGACGATATCTGCGCTGCTTGTGCAATTAAAGGAAAAGTTTCTTCTCTCTCAATGATGTGCCAGAGATACGAAAAACTTTCAGTCAATTTACCCTAAAAGAGGTGAGAACAATTTATTCCTGTAACTCTTCAAATAGTGCGATTCTGGCAAAGGAATTGATCATTACCAATTGCGACCTTTTAAGAGAAGAGAAAAAGATTCATGAAATGGTCTTTAAATGACCTTTGAAGATCCTTTGAGAATCCCTTAAAAACCCTTTGAAAAAAATAAATTGCTATAAAACCTGCTGACAAGCTACACACATATAAAACCAATAAGTTATAGCATGATAAAAGTGCTGTGGCGGAGGGGGTGGGATTCGAACCCACGGTACAGTCTCCTGCACGCCGGTTTTCAAGACCGGTGCCTTAAACCGCTCGACCACCCCTCCAAACTCATTACGTCTTTTTACAAAGTTCGTGCAAAAGGTCAATCATTTAAATGAATTTCTAAACATTTTTAATAAAACTGTTTGAATGCCAATCAAAATAATTTCTAAGATATAGTTCTTTTTAAGGATTCTTCTAAATTAGTAATTTCATCTTAGGTGAATCACTTGTTAAAAGAAGTCAAATGGCAATATAGCATCCGTAATAAAATCTTACATTCCATTACCTCTTGAAACAGTTAATCTTTGAATAGCTTCCCTTTTGCTCTTAAAACAGTTTTTAGTAAAATTTTATACAAATTTTACATTGATAATTGAGAGTTTTTTTAGACCTTTTTCAAAGGTTAGGCGTATCAGTAGTGTTTTTGTCTTCCTTAGAAATTGGCAAGAAATCTGTTCCAGTAGGAATGGAAGATGCAGTTATAGAGCTCTATGATTTAGATAAAGCTATGGTTGTTTATCTGAAATTGCAAAAGATCTATAAAAAGGATGATAATAGCGTTGCAACACCCGAAGAAAATTCATACATACCCTGAACAATCATTGATGATTTCAGCAGGGGAAATCAATTTCCTCCTAAAGAATGTCCCTCCATGCTAACAAAAGGCTCAACATAAGTGCGATGGGTGATAGCTTCAATGATTCTGATACAAATACTGATTCACTGGCCATGCAATAATGCCGACTGATCCCACAGCCAATTAGACCGCCTTTGGGAACAGGCAAGTTGTGAAGTTGAAAGTAATGGAACAGTACCGAACAGATAAGCCACGCGTCGTAAATAAGCCTCTAGCGTACATAGCTTGTAGGTTTTGGAAACAGACAATTCTTATAATTCTGGCGATTAAAAGGCTTTTTAATTCAGTGGACAAACACGAATAACATGGCCATCGGGATCTTTGATGAGGAAGGTACGTCCAAATACGGTTCCTTCAAGACATTTATCTCAACGGTGGTTTGCTCTTTCCATTCCGCATAGAGTTTATCTACATCTTCTTCTGTAGGCAACATAATGCCGATTTCTGAAAAACGAGGCACATTTTCCCCAGGTACTCGCCCCTAGGCCAGAGTGCAAAGAGTGCATCACCTGAAGAAGCAAATGCAACATAGCGTGAAGAGATGAATACAGGCTCTTTCTTGAAGATGAATTTGTAAAAAGCGGTAGAATACTCTGACATTTGATACGTATACCAACTGTAGGTTTGGGGTGATAGAATAAGTAGGGATATTACTCACGAATTCCTCCTACTTTAGTCGTGATCTTCCGACACTTTATATCTATTGTAGAGAATATTTCAACAAGAGTTTGTGCTTCTTCCGTTCACGGTGTACTTATTTATATGTTTTTACTCGCTTATTGCTATATGCTAAAATATCGAAACCACTACTACATAGTCTTCACCAACCTGATTTTTCCCCCAGTATAAGCAGCAGCTGGTGAGAGGGGATCAACGGATTTTAATTTTTCAGCATAAAGTGTATCCACCATTTTTAAACATTCTTTCATCTCTATATTAGCCCTCTTTTCATTACTTTCAGTGATAAGAAGTGGCTGCGATGTTGAGTTTAATTGCATCGAACGGGTTGTTAGCAAACCTAAGTCCCGTTGGCTGAGCAACCAAGCCCAGCCTCTATTCTTTGTTGCTTTCCCTTCCCTTTTTTGGCGCTTTTAGGGTAATTTCTGTTGTATATCCGCTTGCCTTCTCATAACGGTGGATCACGGTTGCTGCTTGCCATGGACCATTAATCTCTCCACGAAATCCTTGGAGGAGAAGGAGTTGACCTGCCATGATTTCAGGACGTCCCTCGAGGCTCAAAGAACCATTGCCCATAGCACGGCAAAGCCTGTCGGATTCTGAGGCGCAAGCAGCTTGTGCTTCCTCCTTACATGAATAACAATTGTGCAAACAGCGCACTGGACTACTAAAACCTGTGTGATATTTGACGAGATGTTGTTGCCCTTGGCTGCGCTCAAAATAACAGACTTCAATAGTGCCGTATTGCGTGCGCGGCTCGAGACTAAATTCCCACATGTTGATGGGTTTCCTGAAGGGGCAGAGTGTTGCCACTTAAAAATAAAAACTTATTGTCTTTGATCAAAAAACACGCCTGCATTCGGTCAGCAAAGCGGGTTAAAAAATCAATTGCCGACTGATCCATGCAACACCACATAAGGAGAGTTTGTTTGATGAATTGTGGGCTCACCTTTGCTTGATAACCATGGCGTTTGGCGGGTGTCTCGACAATCTCGCAAATGGTTTTGTGGTCAAAATGTCACTGGCTTGTTCTTTGATCTCCCCACGCATCGAGGTGCTTTGCCACAAAGGCGCAAAATCTCTCCCTCACTGCCCCCACAACTGACAACCGATTCGACAACAAAACGCCCCATAAAGGCACGGATGCTTCCCTCATAACCAAAAGTAACTTGGAATCATAGGAAATACGTGCCATACACACTCAGATTCTCGCAACGCAGTTCAAACAGCGTTATTATGCTGGTAGGAAAGAGATAAAAAAATCTTTATTGATGTATTTTACTGCTTTGAAAATGCGACTGCAGCTTTTGGGGCAAAAGTCGGCAAGAACTAGCTTGACGGGCAAGCCAATAAAATTGACAATGGCATATTTAGCTTTTTCATTCGACCGCGTCCAAATGTTTTTGAAACCGCGTAAAAAAAGGTATCTGATAAGCTTTTGTGAACTCCATCAAGGTCATACATATTACGACGGCGTAACTCGGCTAAAATACTAGGACAACCCCATTTTATGTGATAGTCATAACTTTTACCCCTACTTCAAACGGATGCTGCAATCATCCGTTTTTTGTGGAGTTAAATGCATAGTAACTACCCAACATAACTGGTAGTAATAAGAGGTATATTCATTTCCATGAATTACTCAACCTAAATATGAATTATGAGCTTTTGGGGGAACGTCCTAAAAAAGAACCTAAAACAAAGTCTACGTAAAGTATGCTTTGCTCTTAGTTTTGTGAAACGCAAACAATTTGCTGACCATATTGCAGTACCTGAAAATACTATGAGTAACTACGAAACCGGATTACGCAAACAACCTCTATTAATATTGATAATTTACAAAAATATTTGCGGTGTATCTGTGGATAGCTAGCTAAAGGTGAAGGTGAAATGTTTATAGATGTTGCAAAAACAAAAGCAGAATATTTTAAACGCCTACCATTCTTACTGAACTGATAAAAAAAGCTTGATTGCATAGCTTATACAATCTATCGCGATGCAAAAATAAAACTTCCACTCCTCTCCAAAATACAGAGGAACTCGCTGCAAAACTTTATAGAAAACTGCAAGAGTTGGTTTAAAACATCAAAGATAGCGAAGAAATCGAGCTTACTTTGTCTCTTTTAAAATTGCATTTAAAACGTCAAGTGAAAGCTAAAAATAACATTCAACAGCCACAAAAAATTCAGCGTAATGCCTCTCTAAAATGAAAAATCGATATGGAAATCTTTTCACATTAAGTATTTAACATAACATATTGATAAGTAATATTCCTTATTCTAATTTCTGATATTTTCACGCATATATGGAAATCTTTTTTGCTTTTTGGATCATTTTTGACTGATTTCGGAGTGAGCTTCACAATTTATCGAATTTTTTTCAATGAGTCTGCAAAGGCAGCTTTCTGGGATTTTACAGAATTTTTAAAAATCTTCAAAATATTTTTAAAAACCTTTCAAAGCCTTTTCTCTTATTTTTACACTCAAATTCCGATTTTTGTTATTTTTTACTGTTTTTTTACAATCTTAGCTGCCAAAATCCAATTTAACAAATTCTCATTTAATGGTACAAAAATATTCATAAAAACAATGAAGCATCACGTATTCCCATCTCTTCCCACTTAGTATAAAAGTAGCATACTTGTCTTTTAAAAATGAAATAATATTACGGTATACGCAAAACATTTTAAAATTAAATGCATTTTTCTCAATTTAAAAGCCATACTAAGAAGTTTGAGAGAAATAGCTTTTATTCAAACAGCTTGTTTTTTATTTTTAACACAGCATAAAAACGCGAGATACTTGTCTCGCGTTACTTTATTCTTTAAGAAGTTTTTAATTATTCAGTTCTCTCATCTTTTAAGCTTATTTTACCAATACCATGATTGTTACCATTTTTTTCAGCAGCTGATGACGCCTGTACAACTATCTTTTTGGGCTTTAGTTCAGCCGGCATTTCTCTTTTAAGCTGAATATGAAGAAGTCCATCACCAAGTTCTGCTCCAATAACTTTAACATGATCAGCCAAATGAAAACGCCGTTCAAAAGCACGCGAAGCGATACCTCTGTAAAGAAATTCTCGTTCTTCATCGTCATTTTCAGGTTTTCTCTCACCCCTAACGATTAGCTGATTGCAATGCGTTTCGATATCAATCTCATCCTGAGAAAAACCAGCAACAGCCATAGAAATTCTATAAGAATCCTCAGTTAAACGTTCAATATTGTAAGGTGGATAAGAAGAAACATCATCAGGTTGTGTTCTAGAATCAAACCAATTAAAAAGGTGATCAAAACCCACAGTTGAACGATAAAATGGTGAAAAATCTACTTGACGCATAATATTGCCCTCCTTTAGAGCGACTATGATTGACTCACTAAGTTCCCAAATGGCAAACCTGCCCGTGAACCAACGGCCCCAGAGTGGCGACCGCATCATTTATCTGGTAATTGTTCCATTCTATTTCAACTCTTTTAAGCTTCAATTCGTAAAAATATGCAAAAAAAACATAACTATTTCTTAACGCTTCATCATCATTATATTAAAGTACTAAAGATATGAGTTTTTTCTCATCTCGCCTTGCCTTGTCGTAGATTGCAAAAATAAACTATAAAGGATGTCAATTGGAAAGAGCTCTTCATTCTACAGACTTGAGAGTTCCTCCTGCCAATATCCATAATGGTCATCTCAAAATAGCCACTGATCGCAAAATTCGTTTTGCGACAACACATCCTGAAATGAAAAAAGCCAAAGGAACAATTGTTATTCTTGAAAGTCATGCAAATGCTCTAGAAGAATATTTTTTACCAATGAAGGAAATTTCCAACCGCGGTTTTTACACAGCAATATTTGATTGGTTTGGTCGAGAAAAATTGCAACCCAATAAACAAAAAAAGAATAGACATAATTGTTTTAATATTAACAATGATATTAATGATTTAAATGAATTTCTTAAAAATGTTGTTTATCCTAATTGTCCACCCCCTTACTACATGCTAACCTATGGCATAGGTGGACTGATAGCACTCAATGGACTGGCTCTCATTAATCATAAGTTTAATAGAATGCTCTGCGTTTCTCCCCTTTTTGCTCCATTTGGGAATAAAACAAATGGCTTTCAGCATAAATTCACACAACTTCTTTCTGATATAGGTCTTGGATTTTTACCAGCGAAAGGTGGAAAAAAATTAAAACAAAAAAATATGCAATTTTTGCGTTTCAATGAAGTAGCTTCATCCACTGTTTCTCTTATAAAACGTCCGACATCTCGATGGATGGCATCAGTACTCAATGCAATTGACAGCATGAAAAAAAACATCCTTAATGGGTCTTTACAAATTCCAACATTGTTTATTCTTGCCAACCAAAACAATATTGCTAACAACATTGAAGTACGACAGTTATGCCAACATACCCATCTAACAGACAGTGTTACAATTACGGGTGCTGAACTCGATACCATCATGCATGAAGAAAGTTACCAAAAACAATTTTGGGCTGCATTTGATGCATTTATTCCTGGGTGAAATGCACACAAGATCGCATCTTTAACAAGATTATAATCTAGGATTACAAATAAAATAAAAAAAGACAGAGAAAAAATCTTAAATAAGCACTATAACTCTATTCATTATAAAAAGACGTTATGTGGAGATCATACTCCCAGAAAACCTCAGCAAAAAATCAGACATAAAATATGATTGCGGTAAGAAGAGTTTTTTTAGAATCTGCAATACCAACTCTTCATGATAGTGCCCCCCAATTCAACATCTAAGCTTCACTACATATATCCTTACTGAATCTTAAAAGTTAAGACGATTTTCTATGATAAAAAAGGAAAATTTCGGTAAAAATTTAAAGCAAAAAACGTCTCTTTTATCAGCCTAACGCTGTCATTCCTCAATAAAATATCGAGAAGTGCTTAAATAAGTTTTTATAGAGAAAAAGTGAGAGTAACCTAAGTGCTTAATTAGAATTTTATGTTAATTATGAAATATGAAATAAGAATCCTGATATTTTATTTACCTTTGCATAATAATGTAAAACTCTTTACGAATATAAAACGAATGGCTAACCTAAATTTAAAATAAAAATATACATACAATCTTTTCTTTAATAGAAGTTGTGCGAATCTTACGTCTATGAAAAATCTTTTCAGCAAACTTCAATCTTAAAAAAATCAACCGATTATCAAATGTAGAACGCTCATATAATCATTCAATAAGTTAATCTCAATTTGCAAAAATAACAATGATCGATAGAAAAATCTTAAAACAACATAACATAGCCAGAGAAATCAAAAGAGAAAAACTCTATTCCTAATCTATGATAAAAAATGATATCATCTTATAGAACAACACATTTTAACAGAATCGGATCTCTAAAAATAAATCTATTACATTCACAACATAAATTGGTGAAAACATACAGCAAATGAGCGGCTACAAAAACTCTGTTTTGCATACTAACTTCTTAAAAGCAGTAAAATCAATACAACACCCTCACCCTCCCATTCTTCATAGAGACAAACTCTAAAACGAATATTTCTAAAAACTGTTTCGTAGAGTGCTGACTAAAATGAGTTTAATCTAAAAGAAACAGAAACGAACATTAAAATGCCCGCACACTCCTCTTTCTTTCAATATCATATACATTTCGAATTTAACCAATAAACAACTAATAGTGTATATTATGAGACCAATAGATAAGAATTAACCATTTTGCTATTCATTCCAATTATGAGCATTTTATCACTTTTTTTATAAATACTCTATATTGTATAATTAATGAAGCAAAAAACTCTGACCAATGGAGTAATTGGAACATAATCATGAAACGAATCCTGCTTGCAGAAGATGATAACGATATGCGCCGCTTTCTAGCAAAGGCTCTAGAGCGTGCAGGCTATGAAGTTGCCGATTTTGATAATGGTGCTAGCGCATATGAACGTTTACAAGAAGAACCATTTTCTCTTCTCCTTACTGATATTGTAATGCCAGAAATGGATGGGATCGAACTAGCACGACGCGCTACTGAAATAGATCCTGATTTACGTGTGATGTTTATTACAGGCTTTGCAGCAGTTGCACTCAATTCAAATAGTGATGCCCCTCCTGATGCAAAAGTACTTTCTAAGCCATTTCACCTGCGCGATCTCGTGAATGAGGTTGAAAAAATACTTATTGCTGCTTAAAGGCGGTTTTTGCCAAATTATTCGTGATTGGTTAAAGAAAAAATTAAATTAGGCATTGACGTTTGTAATTCTATGTGGTGTATGCAACGTTAGTAAGTGGGCGTGTAGCTCAGCGGGAGAGCACTACGTTGACATCGTAGGGGTCACAGGTTCAATCCCTGTCACGCCCACCATGTGATTTTATATAACAAATAACTTATGATTTATTATACCTTTTTTAAGGGTTAGGGGAGCTAAAATAAAGGTTAGGGAATAGGATTTTCTAACATGCCTAAAAGGCACATGTTTTTTTGCCAAATTTTTCTAACAATTTTTCAATTCTGCTAAGTCTTGTTGTGACAAACTCTGCAAAATTTTAACAAACATACCAAAAATTTCATCCTCAAATAAATCAGAACATTTTGTTGTAAAGATTTTCCTAAAAAGCGTTTTATTCTCTTCTCAAAAATGCTGTTGTCTCTTGATAAAAATTAACTCTCTTCTTCAGAGGAAATCTTTTTTTATTTTTACCAAAGAAAACTTTTTGTCAAAACAATTGAACACAAGACAACAATGCAGATTCCTTCCCAATAGAGGTTAGATGCAATTATGGAATTTTTTCTGCATCACATATATTGCTTCAAAATTATGCCTTTGGATTGTCCATTTCTTAGCTTTATCAATAGTTCTTACCCATAGCAGCCGTTATGTATGATGGTATTTCATATGTATTTAAGAGAATAAAAAATCACGATGTAAGCTGATTTTTGGGTTCGAACTTGCATTTTCCTACCAAAATAAGAAAAAGCAAAATCAACTTAGAACATAATTAATAAAATCCCATTCACGTTATTTTTACCTCTAGCTGAAAATAAAGTGTGTCTGCCTTTTAGTATTAAAATGTCCAGCAGGATTCTTTGAAAAAGGATAAA
The DNA here is from genome assembly GCF_000312545.1 of Bartonella senegalensis OS02. Taxonomy (GTDB): domain Bacteria; phylum Pseudomonadota; class Alphaproteobacteria; order Rhizobiales; family Rhizobiaceae; genus Bartonella; species Bartonella senegalensis. The sequence continues at coordinate 143,715 of NZ_HE997542.1, read as the reverse complement.
GCAACCAAGGAATAAGAACAAATATTTGTGACATGCACAACATATATTCTGTTTAAGAACCTATAAAGCGTCTGATTTACTTCACTCCTAGTTCATTCAGAAAAATTCAAACTAAATTTTACAAGCTATAAAAATGCAGCAAAATATGGAATAAGCTCTATAAGCCATTGAATCTGCGAATTGAAGAAAAACTATTCGCTAACCATTATTATAATCACACACTTCAAAGCGACTTGGGCAAATCGCCACAACAAGAACTTCGAACAAGATTAACCGCTGACTTATCAAAGCAAAAGAGAAAAATTGGTAGTCTTAATTTGCATTAGGAACACATGCTGAACTTTTAAAGCATGAACATAGAAAAATCTAAACAAATATTAATTCTTCATAAGCCCCTACTTTAAAGACGAAAAGAAACTTTTTAGAGCATTGATGAATCATCTAATAAATTCTGGCAAATCCAAATTCATAAAAAAGTGGTTTGCAGATTATTGCTACTCTTTAATAAACAGTAAACACATTTATAATTGGATCAGCCAACATTTCGCATCCCATAAAATGTAAACTTATCAAAAACTGTAAAAACAGCCCTCTCGACATTTAAAGCCAATCAGAAAGAGCTAACCATCAAAACCAATTTGAGAGAAGCCATCTATCATCAAAAACAAAAAACGCATCACACTCAAGATACTGTATAGCTTCAGCACTCCTTTTCCTACACTTGTACTGTGTTATTTTGAAACTGAAAATAATCTTAAATCTAGAGATAAAAAATTAGCATAAAATGCAAAAAGATAATCGTATTTGTTGTTTCTATTATGTACCCCCTCCTACAAAGACTCATAGTCTACAAAATCTTGATAATGACAATTCTTCTTACCAACTATCCCTATGTATTGCATATTCAAACTTAACCAATGTACACGATGAATGATCCTAGAATTCTATCAAACAGATAAATCCAGCTAAAGTTTGATCAAACCTGCTTTTGGAGGATTACAATCTAAGTTTTTAAACTGCTGCGAACTATAAAAACTGCAGTTTATCATTTTTGTTTACCGCAATTAATGGATCTTGCTAAACAAGAAGGATTATCTGTTTTCTTTATTTTCTGGTACGATAAACTACTCGTTTGCAGATTCAGCGTTGCTGTTGAGAACAAAAAACTTTACCCTACATACCCATGCATGTCTTTCCAGTCGATGGATATTATCCTATTATGCGAAATGTCATAGCTATTTCTGCTATGTTTGTGGATAAATTTTGAGGAACAATAACTTTTAGAACCAGCAATAAAGCGCAAGATCATCGTAGGATATGAACAATAAACCTTATATTGATAATCAGCAAACGCGTAAATGGAATAATAGGATTTGGAAATTGAAAAAATATCATTAGAAATCCATCATAACTATTGCAATCACGTTATAGTCCTGTGAAATTTCTGCATGCAATTCATGCAACTATTTTCTTGAAAATCGTTATAAGCAATAGCAGCACAAGTAAGATTCTTCAGGATATTTTATGAATATCTATATTGATTCAGTGCGTTGATCAGATCAAATCCATTCATAGGTTTTTTTGATATTCTCAAGCTTTTTCTAAACACATGAGAGAGAATGATTTAGAACGCTATAAACAGAACTAAGTGTTGGATAAAAAGATAATTTCCTATCAAAAACACCGTAACAAACTAAAAATCGGTATATTTCTGTAACAAAAACGATTTTAAAACAAGAAGGGAATCTCTGTTCCAATTCAAACTTATGATGCCAATCAGAAAAAAGAAAACATTTTTGATTGTAACAAACATCATTCAATATTGAGTTGTGTCAGAAAGCATTCATACACACCATATCTTTCCTAGAAGAGTATATTTTTTAAGGTTTTAAATAACCTTCATAATTAAGTAGTTGAGAAAACCTTTAGAAAAAGAAATTCTGCTTTTAAAATAAAATTGCTAAAATCCTTTAAGGAAAAAACAACCATGCCATTGATGAAAAAAAGACATGAAAAAACACTCTCAGCTATCCAATAAAAATAGCATTAACAATGATACATTTCCTCTCTATAAACTCTTGCATCATGATGATGCTATTTAAATCTATTGGAAAGACATCAAAGATATTATTATCCATCTCAAAACAAACAAGAACCAATTTAAAATAGATGTTTTTCCCTTTGCCTGACTTATAAGAAACTCTTTAAATTGGTCTTATTGAAAGTTGAAACATTCATTTGCGATAAAACGGAAAAAACTTGCTAAAGAAAGTTTTGGCAACCTATTTCGTAAAGCATGTCACGTAGCGAATATTTAAAAGTTAATACATCGACAAAAAAACAATAGCAACACGTTCAGCTAAATGCAGGTGCTACAGTTTTATAAATGTAAGCGATTGTTCGGCTTAAACCAAAAATAAAATATTTCCCTTTATACCAAAACAACAGATAAAATACCTCCCTTTACAGCAAAACAACAAATAAAAAATAAGTGAAAAAACCAATGGAAAGAAAATTCTCAAACTTCTTATACCCTATTGATTCCACTTAAACATGGTGATCCCGACAGGATTCGAACCTGTGACCCACGGCTTAGAAGGCCGTTGCTCTATCCAGCTGAGCTACGGGACCAACTGATCATTTTGCAAGAGAAAACAACATCCTTAACTCAATGCGTCCAAGGTTGCTGCCTATCACTGCGAAAATTATCAGAATAAGAAACAGCACGCCGAATCGGCTTATGTGTTTTCTCTACACGATAAGGAATACCATTCTTACGCGCAAAAGCAACCGCCTCTTCCTTCCTCTTAAACCTAACCCTTACCTGATTATTCATATCGGATGTAGCAGTATACCCCATAAGAGGTTCAAGCATCTTCGCTTTCATAGGCTCATACTGTAGTATCCAAAAACCAGTATTGCCTCTACCTGACTGCATAGCTGTCTTCGCAGGACTATAAATACGTGCGATCATGGTTCTTTTCCCTCAAATTAGAAAACGCTTGAATGATAATTTCTCACCACACGCACCCAATTGGGCCATTCTCTCACATCAAGCAAAAGATGGTCGGAGCGATAGGATTCGAACCTACGACCCCCTGATCCCAAATCAGGTGCGCTACCAGGCTGCGCTACGCTCCGCCATTTACATTCACTTGATGCATATTCACTAAAATTTTCACAACAGAAGTGCAAGAGAAAAACACATTTTTTTTTAAATTTTGTTGCATTTCTTTACAAGAAAGAGCTTTTTAAAATTTTTCTTTGTGAAGAAAGAACTGACAGAAACAGAAAAAACGCATCCACGAAAGAAAAAACTCACTCCTTGTAAACAAAATAACGGAATTCTTCATAAAATCCACGAACTTTCCTATTGTTTTATGAGAATTTCAATCACATCAGCAAAATCTAGAAGATATAATTGCGAGCCCAAAAGCAACTTGAATATCATAAAAAATTCGAAAAGAGCATAAAATTGCAAAACCACTCCTTTACGATACAAAATCTAGCACGCACCGTAAAAAAACCGACTGTTATTGATTCTCTGATACTGACAACTATTGTTATTTTTTGAAATTTTTTATACTCTTCTAGTCCTCCTCCACCAGTAGATACATTTAAAAAACAAACCTTTTTAGATTCAAGCCATAAAAATCTCGTTACAGAAAAAAGCAAGAACTCTTTCTCAGTCGAATTCAAATCACTTTGCAAAGCTTAATAACGAACCTTTTATAAGAACTATAGAGAAAGCATAATTTCTGTGAGTAAAAAAAGCTTAATAGCTATGCAAACAATGCATAATGCCACACTGAGCGCATTAAAAAAAACACCCTTACGTAAAAATAAGCAAACGAAATATCCCTTTTTGTTCCCTTGCAACAGATATAGCAAAAACAGAAAACTTAAATAGAGAGCTTCCCCGCACACATTGGAATAATAATAAAACACAAGTGCTTTTTTAACAACTGAAAACACGCTAAAAACAGCTTTCACTGGACTTGCATATTAAGGACTTCACCAATGACGGCACGTGTTATTTTGCTTTTTCTTTGTAATGCCAAACGATCAACACAATCAATAACACGCCTCAATGAAAACAAAGAGCGCTCACAACGATTTACAAGATAATAAACAGTCTCCGGATGAACAGTAATCTGCCTATCAGAAAAAAGTTTAAAAGCAACAGCTGTTAACAATGCATCATCAGGCTGATTGATTGCAACTAACATAACTGAATTAAGGCGACTCTTGAGATCATTTAATTTTAAATTCCATGCTGAGGGTACTGTGCGTGCTGTCATCAATAACGTCGCTTGACAGGTATCAAGATTTGCTTGTTTAATGCTATTAATTAAGTGAAAAAGTCCCGTCTCACTAATTTCACCCGAATCAACATCCTCGATTAAAAATGATCTGCCTGAAGAAGCAAAAGCAACAGCTTGATCAATCTCACTGTGATGAAATCTTAAAGCATCCGCTTTTTCAGCCCATACGCTAGAGAAGTGGGTTTTCCCAGACCCTTCTTTTCCAACCAAAACTGCAATAGGTAAAATCCAATTCGGCCAATGCTCAATAAGCTGAAAAGCCATACGATTACTCTCTGTTATCACCAGGTCATCAAATCGAAAAATCGGATTATAAGAAAAATTTAAAGGCAATTGCATTTCATGCTTCTTCATTCTAGCTGCTCCGAATTTCCACTTCGCGAATACATCTGAGAATTAAGATAAGTATGAAGAGCAAACCGAACCAAAACGCCAACAGCCGCCGCCGCAGGAACAGCAATAAGCATACCAGTAAAACCAAAGAGTGAAGAAAAAGCAAAAAGTGCAAACATCAACCACACCGGATGCAATCCCACTGACGAACCAACAAGCTTTGGTTGCAGGATGTAGCCTTCAATGAATTGACCAATTAAAAATATAACCATAACAACAATGATCCACCCCCAATTATCCGGATAGAACTGGACCCACGCAACACCAACAGAAAGTACAAAACCACTCATTGTACCGATATAAGGAACGAAACTAATAAGGCCAATAAACATACCAATTAAAAGACCAAAATTAAGCCCTGTGATAGTCAAACCAATAGCATAATACCCCCCCAATATTAAACAAGCCGTTCCTTGACCACGAACAAAACCAGCGATAGCCCTATCCATTTCGTAAAAAATACTGCGAACAGTTTTAAGATGATCCCGTGGTATCAGCGCATCAATTGCTTGAACCATACGCGGCCAATCCAATAACATATAAAATGCCACCACAGGTGCCACGAAAAAAATACTGACGATATTTACAAGAGATTTTCCTGATTTCAAAAGTGAATTCAAAAGCGATGTAATAAAATCAGAGCTTTGTCCTAAAAGACCTTTAATATTACTCTGTAGTTCATTTGGATCACTTCCAAAATAGCGCCTGACCCAATCAAAATCATGTTCAACAAAAAAAGTTTGAATACGATTAATGTAAACGGGAAGCCCATTGTACATAAATTGCTGTATTTGCCAACTGATAATAGGAATTAAAATGATTAAAGCCGCAATAAAAACCACAACAATAAACAAAGTGATGAGGATAGTAGCAAAAACGCGACGAATACCAAATTTTTCAAATAGTTGAACAATCGGATTAAGAAAGTAAGCCAACACAATGCCTACTACGAAAGGAAGCAAAACTGATCCAAAAACAAGCATAAAAAGAATGAAAAAAACCAGCGCACCAAGCCAGAAAAAAATTTGCTTTTTCATATTATTTGGTAAAGGCACTTGAGTATAAGCCGGCACATAACTCTGATGAATATCACGTGATCCATTCTCACGAATCCTCTTCTTCATAAGTGGCAAAGCAGAATGATCGTGGTTATCTGATATCTTACTCATAAAATATCCTAAAAAAACTCTTCACAAAAATTATAAACTTCTTTTACATAGGTCACAAGCAAAGTTGTTTATTTTTTTATCAATATCTCTTGCAGAGATGCCTCTATCATGGCATTGCATAATTCCAAAATCTGATTTCCCATAAGGAAAGTTCCAATGAGCAGTCAAGATCTCAGAAATAATAAATCTAAGAATGGTCTTACCTATGCAGAAGCCGGTGTAAATATCGATATGGGTAATGCCATGGTGGAAAAAATTAAACCCTTTATACGCGCTACAAAACGAGCTGGAGCAGATGCAGAAATTGGTGGTTTTGGTGGACTTTTTGATTTAAAAGCAGCAGGCTTTACCGATCCGATCCTCGTAGCAGCCAATGACGGCGTTGGAACAAAACTAAAAATTGCTATTGAAATAGGTATTCATGATACCATCGGTATTGATCTGGTAGCTATGTGCGTCAATGATTTACTCGTACAAGGTGCTGAACCTCTCTTTTTTCTCGATTATTTTGCAACAGGAAAACTTGATCCTGAACAAGGTGCTGCTATCGTTTCTGGTATTGCAATGGGATGTCAACAAGCAGGTGCAGCTCTTATTGGTGGAGAAACTGCAGAAATGCCTGGTCTGTACGCGAAAGGAGATTATGACTTAGCGGGCTTTGCTGTAGGAGCCACTGAACGAAGTGCATTATTGCCTTCCAAAGACCTTGCAGAGGGAGATATTATTTTAGGTCTTAGCTCCTCTGGAATTCATTCCAACGGTTTCTCTCTCGTCAGACAAATCGTTCAACAAAGTGGTCTAAAATGGGATGATTATGCCCCTTTTAATCCCCAAATGAATCTTGGTACAGCGCTTCTCACACCAACACGCATTTATGTAAAATCTCTCTTGCCCATTATAAAAAATTACAAAGGCATTAAAGCTCTTGCTCATATTACAGGGGGAGGTTTTCCTGAAAATATTCCTCGTGTCCTTCCCTCCTCTCTGTGTGTTGAAATCAATCTTTCTGCCATTCATGTTCCATCAGTTTTTTCATGGATTGCTAAACAAGGAAAAATAGAACAAACGGAAATGTTAAGAACATTTAATTGTGGTATTGGTATGGTCATGATCGTAGCACAAGATGAGGTTGAAAAAATTATCCAAGAACTTGAAAGACAAGGAGAAACTGTTACCTCACTTGGAACTTTAACAAAATGTCAGGCTAAAAGAATACTCTATAAAGGTGTACTCCATTTATGAAAAAACAAATTATCGTTTTTATTTCCGGCAACGGATCAAATATGGTAGCCCTCGCTAAAGCAACCCAACAAAAGGAATATCCGGCTGAAATTGTTGCAGTTATTTGCGATAATCCTAATGCCTCCGGCATTGAAAAAGCACGTGACCATAACTTACCTATTCACGTTGTTAACCGCAAAAATTATCCAACTAAAGAAGCACATGAAGAGTCTATCTTCACAATTTTAGAGCAATATAAGCCGGATCTTCTCTGCTTTGCTGGCTATATGCGTCTCATCTCCCCGCGTTTTGTAGAGCTCTATGATGAGCGAATTTTAAACATCCATCCTTCTCTTTTACCTTCATTTAAAGGTTTAAATACGCATGAAAGAGCTTTACAAGCAGGTGTTAAAATTGCTGGCTGCACAGTCCATCTTGTTACAAACGATATGGATGCAGGAAGGATTATTGCTCAAGCTGCCGTTCCAGTATGCCCCAATGACACCGCTGAAAGCTTAGCACAAAGAGTGCTTAAAGCTGAACATAAACTTTATCCAGAAGCCTTAAAAAGATTCATTGAGAAAAACAGTAAAACAACAGACGAGCAAAAGCAACTTTTGTCCTTTTGAATATGCCGTTTAGTATTTTCCAATATTGCAGTTGAAATCTGCTTTCAATTCGAATTATTTTGAATTTCACAAATTTTAACATAAAAGAATCCATTATCTCCACAAATAATTTTATGCGAGATTTGTGATTTTTTTTAATTGCTAAGATCACCAAATCACTTTCACTTATTTGATACAGTAATTTTGCATATTACTCTGTTATCTTTTCAGGATACTCTCAATTTCTGCCTAAAGAGTCTTAAAGAATCTATCCCCTCCCCCTCTAAAGAACGCTGATTCCAAGCCTCGACACTCTATAAATAACTACATCTTTTTCGCGTGTTGCCAAAATTGACAATTTTATATGCTTTATTTCATAAATATTATGGACAATACCTTATCCTAAATATTCACTCTTTATAACTAACAAAAAGCTCTAATATACAAATTTTACGTACCTTATTCTATTATATCATCACTCTAAACAACACAGTTTTATATATACCGCATAATAGAATAATTTCTTTGTTGCATAATTTTCATTTTATTGTGCAAGTGTTTCTTTAACAGCTAAAGTTAACTGTTTGAGTGTAAAAGGTTTAGATAAAAAACCAAAAACAGCATCTTGTGGAAGATTTTTAGTGAAAGCATCTTTTGCGTATCCAGAAACAAAAATAAATTTGATATCCGGATAACTTTTGCGCACTTCTCTAAGCAAAGTTGGACCATCCATTTCTGGCATTACCACATCGGAAACAATAATATCAATAGCCCCCTTATTTTCTTTAAGAATAGCAAGCGCTTCCACCCCGCTTGCAGCTTCCAAAACAGTATATCCTCTCATTTGAAGGGCTCTTACCCCACCTATTCTGACAGCATCTTCATCTTCAACAAGCAAAACAGTTGCAGATCCGGTTAAGTCGGTATTTTTTTCCTGCTCTTCATCTTTTTCAATCTGTTGAGCAATCTCACCACCAATACTAGGAATAGAACGGGGAAGAAAGATATGAAATGTTGTCCCTTCTCCTTCTCGGCTATCACAGTAAATGTACCCACCTGTCTGTTTAATAATTCCATAAACCATTGATAAACCAAGCCCGGTTCCTTTTCCAACTTCTTTTGTTGTAAAAAATGGCTCAAACATTTTTTCTTGTACTGCAGCTGATATACCAGTTCCTGTATCTGAAATAGCCAACTGTACATACTCACCAATTCCAAAACCAACATAATCAAAATCAGCACTCTGTTGTTTTGTAATATTGTTGGTTGTAATTGTCACAAGACCACCATTAGGCATAGCATCACGTGCGTTAATAACTAAATTCATAATAACACGCTGGAAAGATGCTTGATCAACTTCAACGTTCCACAAATCTCTCCCATGAATAATTTTCAATTGAATATTATTGCCTAAAAGAGGTAAAATAAGATTGCGAATATCTGACAAAAGTTCTGTAAAATCAACTTTTTCTGGTCGAAGTGTTTGTTTTCTAGAAAAAGCGAGTAATTGCTGTACAAGTGCAGCCGCACGGTTAGCATTATTTTTGATATTAATAAGATCAGCATAGGCTGGATCAAAACTGCGATGCGTATTTAAAAGAAGATCACACGACATCAAAATTGCTGTTAAAACATTATTAAAATCATGCGCAATCCCACCAGCCAATTGCCCAACAGCTTGCATTTTCTGACTTTGCATTATTTTATCTTCAAATGTTTTTTGTTCTGTTGTTTCTATAACAGAGATAATGATGAAATCTCGCAATCCATCATCATGATACGGCGTTATAGGCATAACATGGAGACGCAAATGGCGTTCTTCACTATTTTCTAGAACTGTTTCTAACGAAACAGAATAATTTTTATTTGTCGTAATTTTTAAAAATGCGCGCTCTAACTGCACACGATCACGGTGGGATATAACATCATAAAGATTAGCATTTCCGGTACATCCCATGAGTGATGAAAAGGCATTATTTATATGAAGAAATTGTCCTTTCTGATCCACTACCGCTATTGCAAATGGACTTGCATCAAAATACTCTCTTAAGGTACTAGGCAATTTCAATTGATCATCGTTCTCTTGCTTTTGTAGTTGCTGTGGGATTACCACAATACGATAAATAGCTTCATCTTCTAAGAGAGAAGAAGCACACATAAAACAATTCAGGGTTTTCACACCGGTCTCTAAATTTACACACAATGAAAACCTATAAGGTAAAGAATATCCTGAACTTTGATATTTGTTATTTTGCAAACAAATATCACTCCATGAGCTATTGGCTCCAAGGCTATCAAATAATTGATCAAAACTATATTTTCCAATAGTAAAATTTGCCAAATCAATTGAAAACCATTGAGCAAAAATCGCATTTGTATAAAGAATCGTTCCCTGTGTATTAACAGATAAAAAACCAACAGGTGCTTGATCTAAATGGTTGATAGCTTCTTGGAGATTTGAGAAAAAAACCTCACGACACTCTTGCAAATGCGAAATATCGGCAATCCGCCAAAATAAAAGCTTTTTTCCTCGCTTTGTCATTGGTTGAACAGAGATATTATACCAAAAAGATTTTTTTGCGATGAATGAACAAAAATCGGCTGTTCCATCCTTAATTGTTCTTGTGCGGCAAGATCATTCCATGCTGCAACCTTTAAGCGATACGCCAACGCACCTGCTCCTGGAAGATCAGCAATGACAGCATAACAGGAGGATTGAGGCTTATAGGTAAAGATTTTTTGATAATTTTGATTAGAATAATAAACAAAACCACATAAATCAGAGATAATAATTGCATCATTGGTATTCTGAAAGATGCTAAAATCAAAGTCTTCATATAGCTGTGCTGCCTTATATCTCAAAATACCTATTGCACTCAGAACAAGTGCAGCAACCCCTACAATTGCTAAGATTAAAAAAGCGATCATTCCAATCTTTTGTAAAAAGCCCTGTGGATAAAAAAAACCTAGAAGACCTATCATGAAGAGAAAAGCTATTATAAAAACACTTCTGAGAATCAGACCTTCTCGATATACAAAAGAAGGAGATAATCTCTCACTATTCTTAAAACTTTTATCCATCTCACTTTGCCTTGATTATAGACATTTCTTATGCCACAAGTTCCCCCCATAATCATTGTTATGAAGTCTGTACTAGAATATATCCACCGAAGAAAAATCACTCAATGTTTAAAAGACCTTGTTTTCTGTTACAAGTGAACTTTTCAAGTATATCTTTACAAACCTATCTTAATAAAAAATAATGTTTCCATTCTAAAATGGGAGAGAATTTATGTATGTATGGTTATCAAGCCAAATAGGCACATCAGCAGCGAATATAATCACAAGCCTTGTATTTTTTATCATAACAATTGCTGCTATTGCCGCAATTATTTTGTTTTTACGCCGTTTAAATACAAAAGGATTTGGTCTCAATAGAAAAAAACATCCATCGAGATTAACCTTATGTGATACCATTGCTATTGATCGCACACGCCGTCTTATTTTGATACGTTGTGATAATAGAGAGCATTTGCTCCTTATTGGTGGATTAACGGATATTGTTGTAGAATCTCATATTATCAATACACCCATCATGCAAAAGAAAAAGATTCAGCAAACATTAACAACAACAGAAAGCAATCCAAATCCTCACATTATAGAAAAAGGATCTTTTTCTGTAAGTGAGAAAGAACACACACAAGACGAAGTCTCCGCTCATTTGATGAATCAATACGTAGAAGATTCAGCAATTAGCGCCGAAATTGAAGGACGGCAAGAACCCTCTTTATTTATTCCTGTTCCCAAAAAATAAAACACTTAAACTCTAGTACCATACACTCCATTTGTTCACCATCGAAAGCGCTTTTAATCGTCACGATAAACTCTTTCTCGCCGTTCATGGCGCTCTTGCGCCTCCAATGATAAGACCGCTATTGGTCGAGCTTCAAGGCGCTTTATACTAATAGGTTCGCCAGTTTCCTCACAAAAACCGTAAGTCCCGTTATCAATACGTTCCAAAGCAGCATCTATTTTTGAAATGAGTTTTCTCTGACGATCACGAGCACGTAATTCGATTGTACGATCAGTTTCGCAAGACGCTCTATCCGTTAAATCGGGTTGACCAGCATTCTCTTCCTGCAAATTTTCCAAAGTTCCACGGGCTTCTCTTAAAATATCATTTCTCCAAGAAACCAATTTAGCACGAAAATACGCCTTTTGCCGTTCATTCATAAAAGGCTCATCTTCACTAGGACGATATTGACCATCAATCTCTTCGCTCATGCCATAAAAACCTCCATATATGGTATGTGCGGTCTATATATTGTTCAATATCGATCAACACAAGTGTAAAATGCTTTTTTATAACACCCTAAAAATGTGTTTAAAGACACTTTTGAAGTTTTCAGCCATTTTTCTGTATAAAATATCCTCTTTTAAGAGAATGACTGGGTAGGTATTTTCTATACATCCCGTTTCAAGACATACTTCAAAACCTATAAAATAAAAAAATGCAAATATTGGAAATCAGGTGAATAATTTTATTCCTTCATTGAACTAAAATTCAAACATATCCAGAACCAGTCATCTCAATATTGAGAAATAAAAATCTTTATAAAGGCAGAGTATGATATCCACGATTCAAATACATCAAAGCATCTTTCTCTTGATTACGGTTAATTGCAACAACTTCACCAATCAAAACGCAATGGGTTGCATGCTCATGCCAGCAAATCAGTCGACAATCAAACGACGCTAACGCATCTGAAAGACTGGGAGCACCAGTCTGCAAAGTTCGCCACCGCGCTCTATCAAAACATTCAATTTCTGTATAATTGCAACGCCTAGAAAAAATATCCGCTAGTGGACGATGCTTTCCAGCCAAACTATTCACACAAAAGTTGCCATTTTCCATAAATAACTGATTTTTGAGATTATGGCGCATGAGGCAAACGAGAAGTGTAGGAGGGTTATCAGATAAAGAACAACATGCTGAAACTGTCACTCCACGCTTTCCCTTAATACCACTTGTTGTCACAATATGCACGGCTCCTGCAAAATGACTCATCGCGTCTCGATATTCTTGTGAAGAAACAGTAATATTATGTTGAACTTTAGGCATTAAATGTGTCGTATGATTTGACATCTCTTTCACTTACACAGCTTAAAAATTTCAAATGATATTTCTATAAAAAGATCTACTACTAAAGACTCTTTCTTTCACGTCATAACACAAATAATATTTTAGTCTACAGAACACCATGCTAAAAAAGCCAATCAAGGAGATCTTAATGCCTCGCTCTCATCTTATTTCACCTTCACTCCTGGCTTCTGATTTTTCCAAACTTGGCCAAGAAGTCTTAGATGTTGTTGATGCTGGTGCAGACTGGCTTCATCTTGATATTATGGATGGTCACTTTGTTCCCAATATCACTTTTGGTCCTGATATCGTCAAGGCACTACGTCCATTAACCAAAGCAATATTTGACGTTCATCTTATGATTGCACCAGCAGATCCTTATTTAGAATCCTTTGCAAAAGCGGGTGCAGATATCATAACCATTCATGCCGAAGCAGTCCCTCATCTTCATCGTTCACTCCAAAAAATTAAAGAAATGGGGAAAAAAGCAGGAATTGCAATCAATCCAAGCACACCAGAATATGTGCTTGAATATTTGCTTGATCAATTAGATCTTATCCTCATCATGACAGTTAATCCTGGTTTTGGCGGACAAAGTTTTATTCCAGGAATAAAAGATAAAATCAAACGAGTCAAAAGCATGATTGCAAACAGGCCTATTGATCTTGAAGTTGATGGTGGTATCACTGTTGATACAATCGGAATAACTGCAAAAGCTGGTGCAAATGTCTTTGTCGCAGGCTCTGCAATTTATAAAGATGGAAACAAAGAGCTTTACAAGACACGCATTAACGCATTGCGCCAAGCTGCAACCCTCTCACAATAAGGAAAAAAATTATGATAGCACGTTATTCTCGTCCTGAAATGGTAACGATTTGGTCGCCTGAAACGAAATACCGCATTTGGTTTGAAATCGAAGCGCATGCCTGTGACGCCCTCGCTCAACTAGGGATTATTCCAAAAGAATCAGCAAAGATAATTTGGGAAAAAGGAAAAGCAGCAGAATTTGATGTCAATCGCATTAATGAGATTGAAGAAATCACCAAGCATGATGTTATAGCATTTCTAACCCACTTAGCTGAATTTATTGGACCAGAAGCACGTTTTGTCCACCAAGGTATGACATCATCAGATGTCTTAGATACAACACTGAATATTCAGTTGATGCGTGCCAGTGATATTCTGCTAAAAGACATAGATCAACTTTTGCAAGCATTAAAGAAACGTGCTTTTGAACATAAAGAGACAATTACCATCGGGCGGAGTCATGGCATTCATGCTGAACCAACAACATTTGGAGTCAAGTTTGCTCTTGCATATGCTGAATTTTCAAGATGTCGCAAACGTCTTCTTGCTGCACGGGAAGAAATTTCTACTTGTGCTATTTCAGGAGCTGTAGGAACTTTTGCAAATATTGACCCACGCGTTGAAGAACATGTAGCAAAAGCATTGGGATTGCGTGCTGAACCGGTTTCTACTCAAGTGATACCACGTGATCGTCATGCCATGTTCTTTGCAACGCTTGGTGTTATTGCTTCATCTATTGAAAGATTAGCTATAGAAATACGCCATCTACAACGCACAGAAGTTTTAGAAGCAGAAGAGCATTTTTCACCAGGGCAAAAAGGCTCCTCCGCTATGCCCCATAAACGGAATCCCGTTTTAACAGAAAATTTAACAGGATTAGCACGTATGGTGCGTGCATTTGCAATACCCGCCATGGAAAATGTAGCACTTTGGCATGAACGTGATATTTCTCATTCCTCTGTTGAGCGTTATATTGGTCCTGATGCCACCATTACACTTGATTTTGCTCTTTCTAGACTAACATCCGTCATTGAAAATTTAATTGTCTATCCAGAAAATATGCAAAAAAATCTCAATAAGTTTCGGGGACTTGTTCATTCACAACGAGTACTTTTAGCACTTACACAAGCAGGAATAAGTCGTGAAGAATCTTATCGCATTGTACAACGGAATGCGATGAAAGTTTGGGAACAAGGAAAAGATTTTTTAGAAGAATTGCTCCACGACACAGATGTTACAAAAGTATTAAGTGAAACAGAACTTCGCGAAAAATTTGATCTTTCTTACCACACCAAACATATCAACACAATTTTTAAACGTGTTTTTGGAAAGTGACGAAAATCGCATAAAAAGGGATAGGCACATTGTTTTGCCCTATGAGACAGAATCTATTGTAATGAAGGGAACAATTTATGAAAGCAAATCAACTCGATATTCTTATTGTTCCTGGCTACAAAGGATCGGGTCCTGACCACTGGCAAACACGATGGGAGAAAAAATTATCTACAGCCCGCCGTGTTAAACAAACCCATTGGTCAAAGCCCGTTTGTGAAGAATGGGTTAATGAGGTTAAAAGCGCCATTGCGCGGGCTCAAAAACCCGTTGTAATTATTGCCCATTCATTGGGAGTTCCGACAGCTATTCATGCAACGCTACAAAACGCAGAAAAGGTTTGTGGTGCTTTTTTTGTTGCCCCTCCAGATGTCAGCAATGAAAAAATACGCCCCAAACATTTAAGAACATTTGGTCCCTATCATTGCAAAAGATTATCTTTCCCCTCTGTAGTCATAGCCAGTCGCAATGATGAATTTTGCCAATTCTCAGTCGCAGAAAAACTTGCTGGTGATTGGGGATCACTTTTTGTTGATGCTGGGCAGTCTGGACATATTAATGTAGAATCTGGGCATGGACCTTGGCCTGAAGGATTGATGGTTTTCTGCCATTTTCTTGCAAAAATTTGACCCAATAGGAATAATGTTCTTGACTGTGTCTGTTTAGTCTTATTCTCTTTTAAATTAACAGCGTAGTAACAAAAATTTTACGAAGTATTGTAGCAATCATTGAGAATTTATGCCAATTAGGATAATATCATTCATCAAGGCTATTCAAAGCCTCTCAAAATAATAGAGAATTATAATGAATCGTCGCCACCGTGTTTATGAAGGCAAGGCCAAAATTCTATATGAAGGACCTGAACCGGGTACCTATATTCAATTTTTTAAAGATGATGCAACTGCTTTTAATGCAAAAAAGCATGAGATCATTGATGGAAAAGGAGTTTTGAATAACCGTATTTCAGAACATATCTTCAGCCATCTTGGTCGTTTAGGCATCCCAACACATTTTATCAAGCGTATAAATATGCGTGAACAACTCATTAAAGCTGTTGAAATTATTCCATTGGAAGTGGTTGTTCGTAACGTTGCCGCGGGTTCTCTTTCTAAGCGTTTGGGATTGGAAGAAGGAACCCCTCTTTCGCAATCCATTATTGAATTTTACTATAAGAACGATTCTCTTGATGATCCCATGGTTACCGAAGAACATATCACTGCTTTTGGGTGGGCTGTTCCACAAGAAATAGAAGACATTATGCAACTTTCAATTCGTATTAATGATTTTCTTTCTGGACTTTTTGCAGGGATTAACATTCAACTCATTGATTTTAAAATGGAATTTGGCAGACTATGGGAAGATGAAGCGATGCGCATTGTTCTTGCTGATGAAATATCGCCTGATTCTGCCCGGTTATGGGATATGCAGACAGGGGAAAAAATGGATAAAGATCGTTTCCGGCGTGATATGGGAGGACTAATTAACGCTTACCAAGAAGTAGCAAAGCGTCTTGGTATCATCAATGAAAATGAACCTCCACGACCAAGCGGTCCAGTTTTAGTGAAATAAAAAACAAGGGAACATGAATGTCACCTTCCTTTATTTTCACTATTGTAAGTATACCTCTCTAAAGAGCGGCGCTCCTAACAACAGGAAATAAAAAATGAAAGCACGCGTTACAGTTACTCTCAAAAGCAGTGTTCTTGATCCGCAAGGGGAAGCAATTGTCGGTGCTTTAAAGAGTTTATCTTTCACAGGCATTCACTCTCTTCGTCAAGGAAAAGTTTTTGATATTGTGCTCGATGATCAACCTGCTGAAAATGCCAAGAAGAGACTTGAACAAATGTGTGAAGAGCTCCTTGCAAATACTGTCATTGAAAATTATACAATAGAACTTCTTTAAGTGGAATTCCCATGAGAACTGCCGTCATTCAATTACCGGGATTAAATCGCGATCGGGATATGATTGCAGCACTCCGTGATATAACAGGAATTGAGCCATTAAAAATTTGGCAAACAGAATCAACAATTCCAGATGTAGATGTCATTGTCATTCCTGGTGGTTTTTCTTATGGTGACTACTTAAGATGTGGTGCTATTGGCGCGAGAACACCTGTTTTACAAGCTGTCCGTGAGAAAGCACAAAAAGGTGTCACGATAATTGGCATATGCAATGGATTTCAAATTTTGTTGGAAGCTGGTTTGTTACCCGGTACTTTAATGCGTAACACTTCATTAAAATTTGTTTGTCGTGAAATAAAGCTTGAAGTCGTGAACGCTAACACAAAATTTTCTTGCTATTATTCTAAAGGACAAATTATTCGTTGTCCTGTTGCGCATCACGATGGAAATTACTTTGCTGATAGTGAAACATTAAAACAAATGGAAGAGAATGAGCAAATTGTTTTTCGCTATGCAGAAAATACAAACCCTAACGGTTCGGTGAATAATATTGCTGGTATTATCAATAAAGCTGGTAATATCCTTGGTATGATGCCTCATCCTGAAAATTTCATTGAACCTGCTCACGGTGGTACCGATGGTCGTCTACTTTTTCAAAGTGTTTTAGAATTGGCAAAGGGATAATGACAAAGAAGATTTTATGCTATCTTACTGTTTTAAAGTTAAAAATCTGTATTATCTCTTGCGCTGTGAATTTACGAATTAAAAATTTTATAAATACAATGGAGTGGATTTTTCTAAACACACAAAATTTATTCAAAAGCCATTTCTGCTCTTTGAATCGCAAAGAACGCAATCAGCATCTCCAGTGATGGCTTATGGAGTGCTGTCTATCAAACAACTCAATCACTGATGATCTAAGCTGCTAGATTTAAAACAATAAAAATGCTAAATTTCGATTAATTTGACGGATAACGTACTCATGAATCCTTGCAATAACACCGCTATTACACCAGAATTAATTGCACAACACGGCTTAAAAGAGGATGAATATCAACATATCCTAACCTTAATTGGAAGAGAGCCAACATTTACTGAGCTAGGAATTTTTTCTGCAATGTGGAACGAGCACTGTTCCTATAAATCATCTAAAAAATGGCTAAAGACTCTCCCAACAGAAGGAAAATGTGTCATTCAAGGTCCCGGTGAAAATGCTGGTGTTGTTGATATTGGTGAGGGACAATGCGTGGTTTTCAAAATGGAAAGTCATAACCATCCTTCTTACATTGAACCTTATCAAGGTGCAGCAACAGGTGTTGGTGGTATTTTGCGGGATGTCTTTACAATGGGAGCCCGTCCTGTTGCAGCAATGAATGCCTTGCGATTTGGCTCCCCTGATCATACCCGAACACGCCATCTTGTTTCTGGTGTTGTTTCTGGAATCGGTGGTTATAGTAATGCTTTTGGTGTTCCAACCGTTGGTGGAGAAATAAATTTTGATGAGCGTTATAATGGTAATATCCTTGTGAACGCTTTTGTCGCTGGTATTGCAAAGACAGATTGTCTTTTTTATTCTAAAGCGCAAGGAATCGGGCTTCCTGTTGTTTATCTTGGTGCCAAAACAGGGCGTGATGGTGTCGGTGGCGCGACAATGGCTTCTGCCGAATTTGATGATTCAATCAGTGAAAAACGCCCAACTGTTCAAGTGGGGGATCCTTTTACCGAAAAATGTCTTCTTGAAGCTTGCTTAGAACTCATGGAGCTAGGAGCTGTAGTGGCTATTCAAGATATGGGCGCAGCAGGTTTAACATCTTCTGCAGTTGAAATGGGAGCAAAAGGAGATTTAGGAATAAAACTTAATCTTGATAAAGTTCCCGTTCGTGAAGAAAATATGACAGCCTATGAAATGATGCTTTCTGAAAGTCAAGAACGTATGCTCATGGTGCTGAAACCAGAATTAGAAAAACAAGCAGCAGCAATTTTTCATAAATGGGGACTTCATTTTTCCGTTATTGGACAAACAACAGATGATTTACGTTTTCGTGTGTTACATCAAGGGGAAGAAGTCGTCAATCTTCCCATCAAAGAACTAGGGAGCGAAGCCCCTGTTTACGATCGCCCTTGGAGGGAGCCTACCCCACAACCTGTTCTTAAAGTGGAAGAAGTTAAAAAAGTTGAAAATCTTGGTGATGCCCTCCTGACATTATTAAACTCTGCGCATCAAAGTTCACGCAGATGGGTGTATGAACAATATGACACAATCATCCAAGGAAATACTCTTGTTTGCCCAGGAGGAGATGCAGGAATTATCCGTATAAGCAGTAATGATAAACGTGCTCTTGCTTTTTCTTCGGATGTGACGCCTCGCTATTGTGAGGCAGATCCTTATGAGGGAGGAAAACAAGCCGTCGCAGAGTGCTGGCGAAATATCAGCGCAACAGGTGCAATGCCATTAGCAGCCACAGATAATCTTAATTTTGGTAATCCTGAAAAACCTGAAATTATGGGACAATTGGTGTTCGCCATTAAAGGTATAGGTGAAGCTTGTAGGATTCTCGATTTCCCTATCGTTTCAGGGAATGTCTCTCTTTATAATGAAACCAATGGAGAAGCAATTCTTCCCACGCCAACAATTGCTGGCGTTGGTCTTCTTGACGACTGGTCTAAAATGGTAACAATCAGTGGTATGCAAAATGGAGATAGTATTGTTTTAATTGGAAATTGCGGATCTCATTTAGGGCAATCAACCTACGCACGCAACATTTTGAATATTGATACAGGTGCCCCACCTCATGTAGATTTACAGCTTGAAAAAAAACATGGACAATTTGTTCGAAATGTCATTCATCGTGGTTTTGTTCATGCCGCTCATGATATTTCTGACGGAGGACTAGCCGTTGCACTTGCAGAAATGGTTATTAAAGCAGAGAAAGGAATTCAAGCCCAATTAAGTAACAAATTACCATCTCATGCGGAGCTTTTTGGAGAAGATCAAGGACGTTACCTCTTAAGCATCAAACCTCATGCCCTCAATCACCTGAAAGAACTTGCACAGATTAACGCGGTTTCTTTAACAGAAATTGGTAAAGTTGAAGGTAGTTCTCTCGATATAGAGGGGATATTAACACTTTCGGTAGAGGAACTCACACAAGCCTATGAAAGTTGGTTTCCAAGGTTTATGGGCGAGGAATAAAAAGTTATGCGTCTCTCTTGAGAGGGTGCTATTTTTGCAAAAATAAACAAATAGAGGAGAATAGTCATGGCAATGAGTACCCGTGAAATCGAAACACTTATTCGCGAAGGCATTCCTGATGCAACAGTAACAATTCGCGATCTTGCCGGTGATGGAGAACACTACGCTGCAGAAGTAGTTTCCGAAAGTTTTCGTGGTAAAAGCCGCGTTCAACAACATAAAATGGTCTATGATGCCCTTAAAGGCAATATGGGAAATGACCTTCATGCTTTAATGTTGCAAACGAATATTCCAAAATAATTTAAAATTTCTTCTTGCATTCATTCACTCAATACGATTAGAAGAAAATGAGATCGTGAATGTATGCTTATAGATTATAGAAAAATCTGCAATATCGAGGAATAAAGATGACCACTGTTCGTGATTTTATTGACAGAGAAATTAAAGAAAATGATGTCATTTTATTCATGAAAGGAACACCTGATGCTCCACAATGCGGATTTTCAGGACAAGTTGTTCAAATCCTTGAGTATTTAGGGGTGAGTTATAAGGGGATTAATATTTTAACGTCTGATGAATTGCGTCAAGGGGTCAAAGACTATTCAAATTGGCCCACAATTCCACAACTTTATGTCAAAGGTGAGTTTATTGGTGGTTGTGATATTGTTAAAGAAATGTTCCAAAGTAATGAATTACAGGAACTGTTAAAAGAAAAAGATATTCCCTGCAATAAAGCATAGGTATCTGTCATTTTATTCAAACTCTTAGAGAGTTGTGTTTAGTCGAAATTTTTATTTCAAGGATACCGTATGTCATATTCAATCGACGAACAAACGCATAGGAATGCGATTCAAAAAAAGATTGGTTATAAAGAATTTGTTATTCTCATTGGCGCGCTTATGGCCATCAATTCTATAGCTGTTGACATTATGCTTCCAGCTATGCCTGATATTCTGGAAAGCTTAAATGTTATCAATGAAAATGATCAACATTATATCATTTCTGGTTATCTTATGAGTTATGGCATTACACAGATATTTTTTGGTCCGATAAGTGATCGTTATGGACGACGTAAACCTATTCTCATTGGGCTTGCATTTTATTCATTTGCATCGATTGCTTGTGCCTTTGTATCTAATTTTTCTCTATTACTCATTTTACGAATCTTGCAAGGTATAGGAGGTGCCGCTATGCGCGTCCTTACTGTTTCCGTTGTACGTGATCTTTATAGTGGTCGGAAAATGGCAGAAGTTATGTCTATCGTCATGATGATCTTTCTGATTGCGCCAATGATTGGCCCTGCAACAGGACAACTCATTCTATTGTTTGGAAACTGGCAAGTTATTTTTATCTTCATGGCAATTATTGGTTTTGGACTGATGATTTGGATTCAACTGCGCTTGCCTGAGACTCTTTATGCACAACGCTCTCTTTCTTTTTCTTCAATCAGACATAATTTATGGATTGTTATAACCAATCGCACAACACTTTGCTACACACTAGCAACTTCTATTATTCTGGCTTGTATTTTTACCGCTGTTAATACGGCACAACAAACATATGAAGGGATTTATAATCTAGGACTCTGGTTTCCCGTTGCGTTTGCCATCGGTGCAGCTTTTCAAGCTCTATCATCATTCTTTAATTCTCAACTTGTTGGACGCCTTGGAATGCGACGTATCGCACATACTATGCTTTTGCTTTTTTGTTTTACTGCATGCATCTTGTTTACAGGATCCATTTTAACAGGCGGCATTATCCCTTTTCCTTTATACATGCTATTATTCTGTATACTGATGTTTGCCTGCGGCGGCATTATGGCCAATTTTAATACACTCGCTCTTGAATCCGTAGGAGAAATTGCTGGAACAGCATCTTCTGTATCTGGCTTTCTTCAAACATCGATCGGCACAGGACTAAGCTTTTTCATTGCACAACAATTTAATGAAACAACCACCCCCAATTCGGCAGGATTTTTCTTTTTGAGCCTCATTGCGATACTTCTTGTGTTATGGGCAGAACGTGGGCATCTTTTTAGGCAATATAATACTCAATAAACGCAAATTATAAAAAGTTGAAAATATTTGTTTATGATACCGTATAAAAAGCAGAATCTATAAAGTCTGAGTTATGTGCACAGAATTCTTTCTAAACTGGAAAAAATTAAAACGGTAGTCAGAAACATCACAAAAGAAAAAATTTTTTATCAACTCAGCAGAAAACAAGTCTGAAATATTTAATTTCATTGAAAATGCTATTCGCTAAAACGGCGTTCTTTATAAAAATATTTATCATCATTCTGCGATTATTTTACCAACGATTCATCTTATGCTAACTTTTCTCAGTTGAGCAGAAGAAAAAACAGGAATGGAGTTCTGCCACTTCATCATTTTTCTTTGTACCTCTAAACATAAACTCTCTCAGCAATAGTTTGTGTAGATTCATTCTCTCCAATAAGTTAGAATGCTTGAAGCATATTATTGCTGTTTCTAAAAGTGAGAGGATGAAACCAAAATTGGTCCAAAATATCAATCGATAGCATGATTTTAGAAGGAAAATTTTCAAGTTCGCCTTTTTACCAGCACTTCATATCAATGCTAAATTTTTTCTATAGTCTACTTTATGCCCCATCTACATCCGCAATAGAGTGTCCAGCCCCGCAAAGCTATAAATTGATTCTCACAGAGAGACCATTATTACCTATAGTCCTTGATATATTTTCTTTCACACAGAATTGAGGCTGTAAAAGATACTAAACGATTACATGATTATAAGAGCAAGACTTGCACCCTTGAGCCCTCATTTAAAATAAAACGAACAATCTTTTAATTAAAATAACAGAGGATTTTTCAGTCCTTAGGCGAATATTAGAACTCATCCTCTCTAAACGTTCAATCCTTTACCGATTTCTGCACTAAATATCATCATTTCCATAATAAAATTACTGTTTTTTATAAATGGAGCTTTATCACCACTCCATCTTTTTTTTCAAATCTTGATTGAAAATATAAGACTTAAAAATTAGATATAGAGCATAATTTAATTGGTAAATTTTCCTGATTTTGGAAAGCCTTTCGGCACTACACGCCCTACTCCAGCACGAGTGCCCATCCACTCAACAAGATCACTGGCTTGGCGATTAAAGCAACGTTCAGCTGTATCTTGCCAACTTAAACCTTCTGATAAATTAAAAGTTTTAGCATCAACAACACCCCCTTGTTTGTAACGTTGTAAACGAACACCTTTACCACGACTCATTTCTGGTATTTGTTCAACAGCAAAAATAAGCATTTTACGGTTTTCACCAACCATTGCAACATGATCACCTTTTACTGGCACACAAAGCTTTAACTGATCAGGAAATTTCACATTCATAACTTGCTTGCCTTTTCGTGTATTAGCAATCACTTCGGTTGCAGGTACAATAAAACCATTTCCATGCAATGAAACTAAGAGAAGTTTTTCCTGTGTATGATGCACAAAAGCTGTTAGAATATCATGCTCATCATCCATATCAACTAAAATACGAATAGGCTCACCGTGCCCCCGTCCTCCCGGTAGAATGTTCGCAGCGATAGCAAAAAACTTTCCGCCAGTACTGATTACTACAATTTTATCTGTAGTAAATGCTGGAAATGCCAATTTTAAACAATCTCCTTCTTTGAAAGAAAGCACATTGTAATCACTCAAATGCCCCTTTAACGCACGCATCCAGCCCTTTTCAGAAATAACAATAGTAACAGGTTCTTTTTCGATCATTGCCTGATGAATATCATCAAGATCATGTCTTGGTGCTTCTTCAAATGTTGTACGTCTTTTTCCTAAGAGAGTATCAGGACCAAAAGCTTTACGAACTTTTATGATTTCCTCTGAGATTATTTTCCATTGCTTTGTCCGAGAATCTAACAAATTTTGCAATTTTTCTTTTTCCGTTCTCAAGGTTTCAAATTCCTTACGAATTTCAAATTCTTCAAGTTTACGTAAAGAACGCAAGCGCATATTAAGAATGGCTTCAGCTTGATTTTCTGTTAATTGAAAATGATCGATGAGCTTTTTTTTCGGTTCATCCTCTTCCCGAATAATCTGGATTACCTCATCAAGATTCAAATATGCGATAAGATATCCATGGAGAATTTCCAACCGACGTTCAATTTCATCAAGCCGATAACGAGAACGGCGAATAAGCACCTCTTGACGATGTTCAAGCCATTGTTGCAAGCTTTCCCGCAAAGAAAGAACATTCGGTCTTTTTCCCAAAGATAAAACATTAAGATTGAGAGGAAATCTTATTTCAAAATCAGTCAATTTAAAAAGAGACTCCATAAGAATCTCAGGTTCAACTGTACGATTTTTAGGAATGAGTACAATACGGATATCTTCTGCCGACTCATCACGAATATCTTCAAGCATGGGTAAGCGTCTTGCAAGCAGTAATTCTGCTGTTTTTTCAATAAGACGTGACTTTTGAACTTGATAGGGAATTTCAGTTACAACAAGCACATAAGAACCACGACTACCAGACTCCTGATACCAACGCGAACGCAATCGAAAAGAACCACGCCCAACACGATAAGATTCCTCAATACTCTTTTTAGGCTCAACTAAAATACCACCTGTTGGAAAATCAGGTCCAAGCACAAAGTGATTTAATTCCTCATCATCGGTATTGGGATGCGCAATTAAATGAAGCGCTGCATCACAAAGTTCAGCAACATTATGGGGTGGAATAGATGTCGCCATACCAACAGCAATACCTGATGAACCATTTGCTAAAAGATTAGGAAAAGCTCCAGGTAAAACAACTGGTTCTTCATCTTCTTCATTATAGGTTAAACGAAAATCAATAGCGTTTTCATTAATCCCCTCAAGCAGCAATGCAGCCACTTCAGTCATGCGTGCTTCTGTATAACGCATAGCAGCAGCGTTATCACCATCAATATTGCCAAAATTCCCTTGTCCATCAACCAAGGGATAACGAACAGCAAAATTTTGAGCCAAGCGCACTAATGCATCATAAATAGATGCATCACCATGTGGATGAAATTTTCCCATGACATCGCCAACAATCCGTGCGCATTTCGCATAAGACTGTCCTGGATTAAGTTTGAGTAAACGCATAGCGTGAATAATACGCCTATGCACAGGTTTCAAACCATCACGCACATCAGGCAACGCACGGTGCGTAATAGTAGAAAGCGCATAAGCCAAATAACGTTCTTGCAAAGCAGAACGTAATTCTATTGGCTCAATATGTTCTGTATCAAAAGGTAAATTCATTTTATCAGACATAATATTAGGACAACAATTCCCAAAAGAATAAGCAATTATTTCATAAGATTTTTTCAGCGTGAGCTTTTATAAATCAACTATTTTTATTAAAAACTGATTATACAAAAGTAAGCGCTATAATTAAAACATGAACAGAAAATTATAGCAATTTTAAAAATTTAACCGCGTATTTTATATTTTATCTAAATAAAAAAATAGAAATACCTTAATATTAAATAACTAATCTTAAAAATATATAAATAATTTCTTTTAAGAAATTAATATAAATAAGTAAAAATATTTATTTACAATTTATGTATATTATAAAAAATCATAATATTTTAAATATCATCTAAAATTTAAATTAAAGAATAATATAAAAACAAATGTAAAATTAATAGTTATATCTTAAGATAAAAATATATGAGAATATATATTTAATATTATTATAATATTTTACATAAAGTACAATTATTAACATAAATATTAATGCATATATTTATAAATATATGCATTAATATTATAAAAATGAAATATAGTCTCTTTTTTTATTATTAAATAACATTAAAAATGAAATAATTTTAAATCATTAAAATTTACAAAACGCAGCAAAATAAAGAAAGCAGTCATAATACTAAGACTCATAAGCAACTTTACTAACAATTTTTTGCAATAGGAGCCATTCGTATCCCTAAATCACGCAATTGCGCAGAAGAAACGTTAGAAGGAGCACTCATCAAAAGATCAAGCGCTTGCTGATTCATAGGGAATAAGGCAACCTCACGTAAATTTTTAACACCCTGTAAAAGCATAATAATACGATCAACCCCCGCAGCCATACCACCATGCGGTGGAGCTCCATAATGGAATGCACGATAAAGACCACCAAAACGATCCTCTACCACCTCTTTAGAAAGACCAGCAAGATTAAAAACCTTGAGCATCATTTCTGGAGAATGATTACGAATTCCACCCGAAGCAATCTCATAACCATTGCAAACAAGATCATACTGAAAAGCCTTGAGAGTAAGAGGATCTTGACACTCAAGAGCATCTTTTCCACCTTGAGGCATTGAAAAAGGATTATGTGCAAAATCAAGCTTTTTCTCATCTTCATTCCATTCAAAAAACGGAAAATCAACAATCCACGCCAAAGAGAAACAATCTCGATCAACAAGATTTAATTCTTCCCCTACTCGAGTACGTGCAGTTCCGGCAAAAGATGAAAATTTCTTTGGGTCTCCCGCAACAAAAAAACAGGCATCACCACTCTCAAGTCCAAGCTGCATACGAAGTGCTTCAGTCCTTTGTTCACCGATATTTTTGGCAATAGGACCAGCTCCTTCAAACTTTCCTTGTTCTTCACGCCAGAAAATATAACCAAGTCCTGGTTGTCCTTCACTTTGTGCCCATCCATTCATACGATCACAAAAAGCACGACTTCCACCCGTTTTAGCTGGAATAGCCCATACCTGAGCTTTCTCATCATTCGCTAAAATTTGAGCAAAAACTTTAAAACCAGAATCATAAAAATGCTGAGAGACATCTTCCATAATGATAGGGTTACGTAAATCAGGCTTATCCGAGCCATATTTTTGCATTGCTTCCTCATAGGAAAGACGAGGAAAGCTTTGTGTTACAGGCTTTCCATTTGCAAACTTTTCAAAAAGAGAACGCATAATGGGTTCCATCGTTACAAAAACATCTTCCTGTTCAACAAAACTCATTTCAACATCTAATTGATAAAACTCCCCTGGAAGACGATCAGCTCGCGGATCTTCATCTCTAAAACAGGGAGCAATTTGAAAATAACGATCAAAGCCTGACATCATCAACAATTGTTTGTATTGCTGAGGCGCTTGTGGCAAGGCGTAAAATTTTCCCTGATGAATACGACTTGGAACCAAAAAGTCACGTGCCCCTTCTGGTGATGAAGCTGTCAAAAGCGGTGTCGTAAATTCTGTAAAACCATTCTCTTGCATAGAGCGTCTGATAGCAGCAATAATTTCAGTACGGCGCATAATATTCTTGTGCATAGTTTCACGACGTAAATCAAGAAAACGATACTTCAATCGAATATCTTCTGGATAATCAGGTTCGCCAAAAACTGGTAAAGGAAGCTCATCAGACTTTGAAAGAATTTCTACGTCTTTCGCAAAAATCTCAATCTCACCTGTTGGAAGAGATGTATTAATAACTTCATCAGAACGCGCACGCACTTCCCCATCTACACGAATGACCCATTCAGAACGCACTTTCTCGATAATTTTAAAAGCTGGAGAAGCAGGATCAGCAACAATTTGTGTGATTCCAAAATGATCACGCAAATCTATAAAAAGGATTCCGCCATGATCACGAACACGATGAACCCATCCTGAAAGACGCGCTTTTATTCCTACATCACATTTACGAAGAGCAGCGCAATGATGACTGCGATAACGGTGCATAGTTTTTGCCTTTGATTATAATAACTCACATGCGCTACAAACGCTTTTTAACAACCATTTGTCAAGATATGAGGACAAAGACTTTAAAAAAAAGTCAAGAAAAGACAAATTTAAATTTATCTGGTTATAATAGAATGATGAAACTTATTACACAAACAACAGATCTTGAAATTGCACTTGCTACTTTACGCAGTTCCGATTTTGTAACAGTAGATACCGAATTTATCCGCGAAACAACTTTTTGGCCTCAACTGTGTTTAATCCAGCTTGCATCACCAGACGCGACAGTTCTGATTGATCCAATATCACAAGATATTGATCTAAAACCTTTTTTTGATCTCATGACAGATAAAAAAATTGTTAAAGTTTTTCACGCTGCACGCCAAGATATTGAAACGATTTATCATCTTGGAGGTGTCATTCCCTCTCCTCTTTTTGATACTCAAATAGCAGGATCAATCTGCGGGTTTGGCGATTCTATCTCTTATGATCAAATCGTACAACGCTGCACGGGGCATCAACTTGATAAATCATCCCGTTTTACAGATTGGAGCTGTCGACCTCTTTCTGAAAAACAATTGCTCTATGCACTTGCGGATGTGACCTATCTAAGAGATGTTTACCTTTTATTGAAAAAACAACTCGCAAAAAATAAACGTACCCACTGGATGGATGATGAAATAGCTATCCTTTTAGCACCTAAAACCTACGATATGCCAGAAGATGAAGCATGGAAAAAAGTGAAAGGAAAAATTAAAAAACCACGTGAACTTGCCGTATTACAAAAAATAGCAGCTTGGCGTGAACGTAAAGCACGACACTATAATATTCCACGTCGCCATCTCATAAAAGATGAATGTCTCATCGAAATCGCAACCCAACAACCCAAAAATGAAGCTGACTTAAAACGTTTGCGCAGTCTGAACAAAAATTGGGATAAATTCTCAATTGCACACACATTAATCAAAGCTGTCCACGAAGGCTTAGAGGTTGATCTTGCGACTTTACCTGCTCTTCCTAAATATAATCCACTTAATGAAACATCATCTGCCGTTCTTGATCTGCTCAAAGTGTTATTAAAACTTGTTGCGAACGAAAATGGCATCGCACCGAAAATTATCGCAACTTCCAATGACTTAGAAAAAATCGCAAATGGATGTATAAAAAAAAATATTCCCGCTATGAATGGTTGGCGCTATGAAATATTTGGTCAAAAAGCTGAACAAATGCTAAAGGGTAAGATAGGATTTTATCTGAGCAATGGAAAAATAAACACCAAACATCTTTAATTTATAAAGAAAATTGCCTCTGTTTATCTTTTGATAATTGATGCAATAAAATTCTTCTAAAGAGGTCCATTTTTCTTTTTCACTATAAAATTGGCTCCAGCTTAAACGAGCAAGACTTTGCGCTTTCATCTGCAAAATGAATCACTGCTCTTTAAAAGATACAGAAGAGTTTAAAAAAATCGAGCACTCTCATGTTAGAAAATATGCCATTCATTTTTCTACATCAATTGGGAGTGCACGTAAAAATTGATAAAAGTCATATAAAGAAGATAAATAACAGTTGAATATTTTAACATTCAATCAATTATTCAAGAATGACAAATAAATGTTAGTCAAATCAGAAGACTAACCTTAGTAAAGAACAGAAATCTAGAAAAATAAAAAGCTTTTAATTTTAAAATAAAAATGAGAAAAAAATTTATAAAATAGTTTACCCTATCATAAAAAAACAGCCGCTTGGTGTGAAAACAAAGCATGAAAATATAAAATGGCAAGATATTGATTTATAAGGATAATCCATTGTTATGTTGAAGTAAGAGTCTTAAATATCATAAGGATTATCTCATTTCAAATCTGTATGTATTCAATCAATGAAGATCACTTGGTTTGCGCGCCACAAATAGAGCTTAGCGTGTAAAAGAAAAACACTAAAAAAAAGATAAAAATGGTTTTTATGAAGTATCTCACTGTAAGAGTTGTAGCAACATTCCACATCACCATATCTGAAAGATAAATGCCCCCTCAAAATTGCAACAAAACCACCACAAAATGAATTTGCAGAATAACGAAAATACAGGAGCAAGAGAGGTATACCATTATAGGAGAGACTCATTTGAGGAAAAAAGAATCAGAAAGTCTCAAAAGCAAGAGGCTGCTTTATTATTTTTGACAACTTTTTCAACCGTGTGAGAGGACGTTCTCCCAATAAATCAGCGTAACACACTGGAATATGTAGCACAACATGATCTCTTTTTTTATGCCACGATAAGTGTGGGAGAACTCCTATGGTAGAAGCGCTAAAAAGATGAGCAATACGCATAACTTCACCAAGAATACGTGCTTTTTCGATTATATTTTTGCTTGCGAGTTGAAGAATAGGAAGAGATTTTTTATCAATAAGTGAGCTGGTATTGCGAAAAAAAACAGCAAGTGCAGCGTAAGCACGCCCCTCATGAGAAATTCCTGGATAAGATCCCAGTGCTATCTGATGGGCCACCTCATTGCCTCGATAATCGGGATGAATACGCCAACCAATATCGGCAAGAAGACAGGCTGCTTTACGGTAACGACATTCATTTTCAGTTTCTGAAATTCCAAAAACTTCAAAGGCATTGGTTGTGAAATCAATCAGTTCTTCTGCCTGTTTTGGTGAACGTGCTCGTAGAATAGCCATTTTTGTACATGCTGCAATGAGAGGATCAGAAACACGAATTTCTTGCGGTAATCTTGAATAAAGAAAACCTTCACGGACCCCAGCTCCAGAAAAGATTATTTTTCCAAACCCGATACAGCGAATAAGTTCAATAAGAACAATTGCCCCATAAGACAAAAGTTGACGACGGTTTTTTGAAACAGCTGAAATTCCTTTAATATTATCAATATTGCCGCTTAAGACAAAACGCAAGAAATCTTCCATTTCACCTGCATCAACTTCATAGCCATGCATAACCGGTAGCCGATAATGTTTGGTTGCCATATGGAGTTTTGCCAAATTACGCCAAGTTCCTCCAACTGCATAAAAACAATGTGCCATGCTTTTACGAACAACAGCAGATTTACCAAACCACTCATGAGCAATTTTTGCAGCAACAGCAATATCATTATTCGACATATACTGTAGACGTAATCCTCCTAATGGTAAAGTTATCCCCTCACCGACATCAGCATTATCAATATCAACAAGTTCGAGACTCCCCCCCCCAAGATCACCGGAAATACCCTTTGGTTGATAAAAAGTCGAAATAACACCATAAGCAGAATAAACAGCCTCCTCACTCCCCGAAAGAAGATGTATTTTATTTTGTAAGATATTTTCAGCATTCTGAATAAAAACTAACCCGTTTTTTGCTTCTCGCGCTGCTGCTGTTGCAAGAACATAAACTTCATCTGCTCCAATCTGTCGACAAAGTGCACGAAACCGTTTCAGTGTCTGCAGCGCCATATTCATCGAATTTTCTTCTAAAAATCCAGTTTCTGCAACGCCTTGACCAAGTCCACAGAGAATTTTTTCATTAAATAAAACCGTTGGTGAACGAACAAGCCCCTCATAAATAACAAGCCGAACAGAATTTGACCCAATATCAATAACAGCGATAGGCTTACACCCTTTTAGCCGACCTTGAGCGTTGATATATGTCATTGAATTTCAGTCTTTATATAGTTCGACTTTTCTGCTGATACAACGCAACCAAACGTGAAGCAGAAGACTTAAAAGACCTTTCGCTTCTTGAAAGACCTGATTCGATCATAAAATACTCCTGCGCATCAAATGGGCTTTCACCCTTTTGCGGTATTATACGTTTTGATGTTCCATCACTTAATATATCAAAGCTTTGTTGATTATCAATGATATTCGCGAGCATAATTTGTAAAAGAATTTGTTGACGAATCGTTTTATCAAAAACTGGAACCAATATTTCAACACGGTAATCGAGATTGCGAGGCATCATATCAGCGGATCCGAAATAAACAACGGCATTCTCACTGGGTAAATCTGCACCATTGCCAAAACAAAAAATGCGACTATGTTCAAGAAAACGCCCTACAATTGACTTCACACGAATATTATCAGAAATGCCTGGAATACCAGGACGCAAACAACATATGCCCCGCACCACTAAATCAATCTGCACACCCGCTTGACTAGCACGATATAAAGCATCAATAATTTCAGGATCAACCAATGCATTGACTTTTATCCAAATAGCAGCAAGCCGTCCTTGGCGCGCATTGTTAATTTCTTCTTCAATATGCTGCAAAATACGACCACGCAATGTTAAGGGTGAAAAAGCAATCTTCATGGCTTCACTTGGGCGCACATATTCAGCAATATAATTGAACAACAATGCAACATCATGAGCAATATCATCATCATTGGTAAAAAAGGAAAGATCAGTATAAACTTTAGCATTAATGGGATGGTAATTTCCCGTTCCAAGATGAACGTAAGAGCAAAGGCGTTTTCCTTCACGCCGCACAACGAGAGACATTTTAGCATGTGTTTTTAAAGCAATAAAACCAAAAAAAACTTGAACGCCTGCACGCTCAAGATCACGTGCCCAACGAATATTGGCTTCCTCATCAAAACGTGCTTTAAGTTCTACCAAAGCGGTCACTGACTTACCCTGTTCAGCAGCCTCAATCAAAGCACCAACAATAGGGCTATCATTTGACGTACGATAAAGCGTTTGTTTAATTTCTATAACATCAGAATCACGAGCAGCTTGACGTAAAAACTCTACAACAACATCAAAGGATTCATAAGGATGGTGAATCACGATATCATTTTGACGAATAGCTGCAAAACAATCGCCCTTATGCTGACGAATACATTCAGAAACACGAGGATGATAAGGAGCAAACTTTAGGTCATTGCGTGGAATAGAAACAATTTCTGAAAGCATATTAAGGGCCAAAAATCCATCAAGAACATTGATATAATGATCAGGAACAGCAAGACCCTTGGTGATAAATTGGCGCAAATGCATTGGCATTTTTGCCTCAAATTCAATCCGAATAACCTGCCCACGACGCCGCCTTTTAAGTGCAGTTTCAAAAAAATGAACAAGATCTTCAGCCTCTTCTTCTACTGCAATATCACTATTACGAATCACCCTAAATGTACCAATTCCCTCAATTTCATAATCAGGAAATATACGAGGTATAAAAAGGCTTATAACATCTTCACAAGCAATAAAACGAAGACGATTGTTCTCTTGAGGAAGAAGAACAAAACGCCTCAAGACCGTTGGGAGTGGCAACAACGCTATAAAAGAGTTTTGATCAGCACAGCGAGATAATTGAACAGCAATGGAAAACCCTAAATTAGGAATAAATGGAAAAGGGCAAGCAGGATCAACAAACAAAGGTTTTAAAAGAGGAGAAATTTTATCAAGAAAATATTTTTCAATCCATGATTTTTCAACTTCTGAAAGCCCAGCAGAACAAATAATTTCAATATCATTTTGTTTTAATTCATGCCGTAAAACACTCAATTCTCGTAGTTGGTTATCCTGCAAACGCGAAATTTCAGCTAATACAAAATCAAGCTGCTCCTGCGGTGTACGACCATCTGCACTGCGTGTTGTAACTCCAGCGCGAATTTGAGTAGCAAGTCCAGCAACACGAACCATAAAAAACTCATCAAGATTTGTTGCTGAAATTGAAAGAAACTGTAGTCGCTCTAATAAAGGATTCTTTAAATGAGCAGCTTCCATTAAAACACGATTATTAAATTGTAGCCATGAAAATTCTCGGTTAATAAACCGCGCCGGATTCTTCATTGTGACATCCGATAAAGAAATCTGATCTGCAATCGTTTTTTCCATATATTCTAGATATTTTTCCTTGTATATTCTCCAAAATTTTGATGAAGAAATATATCATATAACGCTTTACGATATGTTACCGTAATCACAAAGTTCCAATTCTCCTCATGATATTTATTTTCACATTTTAAAACTTTTGCACTTATTTTACTCCTATAGACCAATATCCTAAAAAGCTCCTTGCATTATTATACGCTTTATCACAAACTAATGGATATAAAATAGATAGTCCAAATCATGCCTTATTAGGCAATTTATCCGGAGTTTGTACAGCATGGCTGATCATAATATCCCCCATTTCCAAAATGATCTTGGATATAAAATAATCGAAATTGGTGTAAAAGAGTTTATGTGTGTAGGTGCTACACAACCATTCGACCATCCCCACATCTTTATTGACATGGGATCAGCTGATGAAAAAATTTGCCCTTATTGTTCAACGCTTTATCGTTATGATCCCTTGCTATCATACGATCAAACAAAGCCTAAGGGATGTTTATATAACCCTAAATAATGTCTGCTCTTCTTTTTCAAATGCAAGAAAGTAACTCATGGACCAATCACCAATCATCGTTGGAGGTGGTATTGCTGGTTTAAGCTCTGCCTTGGCACTTTCTTATAAAGGAATAGCAAGCACCATTATTGAAAAACGTACACAGCTTGAGAGTGTAGGTGCGGGTATTCAGCTTACTCCAAATGCGACGCACATTTTTGCACGTTGGGGCATTCTGAGCAAACTCACAGAAATGGGTATAACCCCACAATTTCTTCAATTAAGAGATGGAGTCTCTTTAAAAACACATCTGCACGTTGATCTTCTTAATTTATCAGAAAAAAATTGGAAATCCCCTTACCTTATGATTCATCGAGCGGATTTACAAAAAGTTTTACACAAAGCTGTTATAGAAAATCCTCTTATCAAATACAAAACAGGTGAAGCTGTTGTAGCGTCTACACAAACTACAAACAGCATTCACATAAAAACAATAAAAAAAGACGCAGCAACGAAAACAGAACACCACCAGTCTTATTCAACATCTCTTCTAATTGGATGCGATGGAGTTTGGTCAACATTACGACAATTGGCTCCTTTTCATGAAAAAGCAAGTTTTAGTGGCTTTATTGCTTGGCGTGCAACAACAGAATTTGAAAATCTTCCCAAAAGCTTTCGTTCTGTATTACAAAATAGAAAGACAGTTACTGCTTGGATGGGACCTAAAAATCACCTTATCATCTATCCCATTCACGCATCAGAAAGACTTTTTAATTTTGTAGCCATTACACATGGAAAAAATGTAAAAGAAGGATGGGCACATAAAGGAAAAAAAGAAGAGCTTAAATCTTTATTTAAAGGTTGGAATCAGAAAATTTTGCAAATCTTTGACCCTATAGATGAATGGAGCTATTGGCCGCTATTTCAAATGAAACACAATCGTTTTTTAGGTTTAGAACGACAAGTCTTTGTTGGTGATTGTGCACACGCAGCCCTTCCTTTTGCAGCGCAAGGTGCAGCTATGGCAATAGAAGATGCCGCAACATTAGCAGAAGTCCTTTCTCTTAAAGATTTACCCTTAATGAAAGCCATTTCGCTATACGAAAAAATACGCAGGCCTCGCATTACAGCAGTCAAAAAACGGGGAGATTTTAACAGAATAGCCTACCATGCAACTGGTCCCCTAGCGATTGCACGTAATTTTATCATGAAAATTCGTACAGCAGAAAACATTATGTCGAGTCTGGATTGGCTTTATACCTATGATGCGATGCGCCTAACAAAAAAGTGAAAAAAATATATGGTCAAAAAATGATAAAATTTAAAATTCTAAATTGCTTTTGGTTCTTACGAGCGATGTCTTGAATTTCTTAAATGTACACTCATAACATCTATAAACAAATGCCAACCTTGTATTTAAAAACATCTACCATTGCCTCTACTCTGATACGAAAACAATTGATAATTTTTATATTCACTCCCCCTATTGGTCAAACCAAGATCATACAATTTTTTTATAATAGAATAAGAGTGCATGAGACAGAAAAACATTGTGAGATCAGACTGCTTGAGATTGCATGGATGTCGATAATACAAAATTAATAATTAAGAGGACACAAGTTGCTCCTCACTGATCTCAAATAAAAGAAAGATTTTTTTAAAATCGACAGGCTAATTCAAAGCTAAATTTTAAATCACCAATGCAACAAAAATGCTCCTTAAATAAGCAGTTACTTCAGAGCTCTTGATTTAAGTTAACTCCACATCAACAACACCCTGAATTGATTTCAGAGTATTTGCCACACGCGAGTTTACTTTGTATCGCTTTGAAAGCGCAATTTCGACTTCTCGTAATCCATCTTCTTGAATCAGAATAAGCGCTACTTCTCCATTTCCACCAAGGTTTAAATTTTGTTCAATTTGTGGAAGCATATCAACTGTTTTGATAAAAAGACGCATCATTTTATGATGCTGTGCAGCTTCCTTTTCCAAAGATTGAGCCGTCTCAAGTCGCAAACTAATCCCCTCAGAGCGATTTTCTGCACTCACCGTAATGATAAAAGATTTCCCGAGTTCCAGTATCTCCTCATAATCCGAAAGCGCCTCCGAAAAAAGAACTGTCTCATACTGTCCGCTCGTATCAGAAAAATGAATAATGCCCATTTTCTTACCAGATTTTGTTTTACGCACTTGTTTTGCCACAACAGTTCCAGCTAACCTCGCAGCAGTTGCACCAGCTTTAACGGCATCAGCAAAATTAACCCAACTCTGAATACGTTTTTTAACAAGAATAGCTTGATATTCATCGAGAGGATGAGCAGAAAAGTAAAAACCTATTGCTTGAAATTCTCGATGAAGTTTTTCAGCTAGTGACCAAGGAGAGGCTTGTGATAGAATCAAAGGCTCTTTTAATACACTGGTTATTCCAAATATATCAGTCTGTCCGCTAGAATTATTCTCGAGAATGCGAAGTGCACGCGCATGAAGAGTTCCAAGACTTGCCAATAAAACCTCACGTGCAATATTAAAACAATCAAAAGCACCAGCACAAACCAAACTTTCCATTGCACGCTTATTAACAATACGCGGATCAATACGCTCACAAAAATCTTCTAGATCCTTAAAAACCTTATTTCCACGACAAGCGACAATATGATCAACAACCGCTTCTCCCACACCTTTAATGGCAGCAAGAGAATAATAAATACAATTATCACCAACCTCAAAAACACGATGTGATGTTTGTACACAAGGTGCAACAACTTCAATACCCAACCTTAATGCCTCACGCCGAAAATCATTTAATTTTTCGGTATTCATCATATCATAGGTCATGGAAGCGGCTAAAAACTCAACGGGATGGTGTGCTTTCATATAAGCTGTTTGATAAGAAATAATCGCATAAGCAGCAGCGTGCGATTTATTAAAACCATAATCGGCAAACTTTGCTAAAAGGTCAAAGATAACATCAGCCTGATCCTTATCAACACCACCAGCAACAGCTCCATTCACAAAGCGTGTACGCTGTTTTTGCATTTCTGCGTGGATTTTTTTCCCCATAGCCCGACGCAATAAATCCGCTTCTCCAAGCGAATAACCAGCAAGCACTTGAGCAATCTGCATCACCTGTTCTTGATAGACAATAACGCCTTGTGTTTCTTTAATCAAATGATCTATTTTAGGATGAATAGAAGCAATTTCCTCTTCCCCGTGTTTGCGTGCATTATAGGTTGGGATATTCTCCATCGGACCAGGACGATAAAGCGCAACAAGAGCAATAATATCTTCAATACGATCTGGTTTCATGCCAATAAGCGCCTTACGCATACCAGAACTTTCAACCTGAAACACGCCAACCGTTTCACCACGTGCCATCATGGCGTAAGTCGCTTCATCATTGAGAGGGATATTTGATAGATCTATTGTGATACCTTTTCGTGCAACAAAATCTACCGCCATCTTCAAAACAGTCAGCGTTTTTAATCCAAGAAAATCAAATTTTACCAGCCCAGCCTGTTCAACATATTTCATATTAAATTGTGTCACAGGCATATCGGAACGAGGATCACGATACATTGGGATAAGCTCTGAGAGTGGCCGATCACCGATAACAATGCCTGCCGCATGGGTTGATGCATGACGATAAAGTCCCTCCAACTGAAGCGCTATATCTAATGTGCGTCCAACAGCGGGATCCTTTTTCTTTTCTTCTTCAAATTTTGGTTCATCCTTAATAGCATCAGCCAATTCAACTTGGCTTCCAGGCGCAGCAGGAACCAGCTTTGTAAGATAATCCACTTGACGATAAGGTACTTCTAAAACACGCCCAACATCACGCAATACCGCACGTGCCTGCAATTTACCAAAGGTAATAATTTGTGCGACTTGATCACGACCATATTTTTTTTGAACATAACGAATAACTTCTTCGCGCCGTTCTTGACAAAAGTCGATATCAAAATCTGGCATAGAAACACGATCTGGATTGAGAAATCTTTCAAAGAGAAGAGAAAAACGCAATGGATCAACATCGGTAATCATCAATGCATAAGCAACAAGCGAACCAGCACCAGAGCCACGTCCTGGACCAACCGGAATATCATGGACTTTTGCCCATTTTATAAAATCCGAAACAATAAGAAAGTAGCCAGAAAATTGCATACGCGTAATAACTGAAATTTCATAATCAAGCCGCTGCTCATAATCTGTAATTGCGTATCCTTCAGCTAATCCAATTGTTTTAAGTCGCGTTTTTAAACCAGCTTTAGCCTGATTTAACAGTTCTCTATCTTCTTCTTCTAAACTAAATTTTGCATCAACAGATTGCTCTATAAAACGAGGCAAAATTGGTTTTCGAGTTGGCGTAGCAGTATGACAACGCAAGGCAATCTCAACGCTGTTTTCTAAAGCTTCTGGAAGATCAGAAAACAGTGCAACCATTTCATCTTGTGACTTTAAATAATGATCTGGTGTCACACGTTTGCGATCTGGATTAGAAACAATTTGCCCTTCTGCAACTGCCATCAGTGCATCATGGGCTTCATACCCTTCCCTATTCAGAAAAAAAGCTTCATTTGTTGCAACAAGAGGAATTTCATGTGCATAAGCCAGCTCAATAAGTGCAGCTTCTATTTTTTGATCAAAAGAGCCATGCCGCTGTAATTCCACATAAAGGCGATCAGCAAAAATCTTTTTCAAATAAGTTAAGCGTTCAACAGCACGCTCATTTCTCTCTTCTGCCAAAGAAAGATTAATAGGCCCCCCTTTCCCGCCAGTCAAAGCAATGATTCCTTCATTCTGCGATAACAGCCAATTGGCTTTGATATGGGGAGGATCAGTATCGCATTTATCAAGATAAGCACGACTAACAAGACGAACCAAATGAGCATAACCGATTTCACTAGCAGCCAACAAAATAAGAGAGCAAAAATCGGAAGGATGACGCCATTTAACTAAACGCGGATTATCATTTCCATCTCCAAAGTCAATTGTAAGCTGACAACCTATAATAGGTTGAATCCCATGCGAAAAACAATATTGCGAAAATTCTAAAGCACCAAATAAATTATTCGTATCCGTAATCGCAACCGCTGGTGTACGATCTGAAATAGCATGTTGAATAATTTGTGGAATTTTTAAAGCCCCTTCAAGCAATGAATAAGCTGAGTGTACCCTCAAATGAATAAAGCGAGGAAAAGATTGTTTTTCATCCCGTATTTTATTTTTATCTTCTGACACTCTGAAAATTTCCCACTACAAAATAGATGCCAAATAACAGCTCTCCTCCTTCTCACAAGAGAGAACATTTTTACCCATCATATTCAACTTAAGACTTCCGCTCCTGAGAAAGGCAAGACATTTCAATTTTATTTATATTGCATATTAGACATCCATCAAGAAAATATCTAAAATCATAACAAAGAAACGCACAAAAATAAAAAGGAGAAAATTTTATAGAATAAATAAAATAGTACGAATACGAGCACTTTTCCTTTTATAGTGTTACTGTATCCATTCTTTAAAGCTTCACTTTTATGCTTAAAACTCAAACTATCAATAAAGCAACTTCCCCTATGATATTCAGTGTGTTATCCTCAAAAAACTCTTTTAAAACACTGGAAAAAACAAAAAGAGCCGGCTAAATTTGCTTATGATTCCAGACCTTATTCGTCCTCTTTTTACCTCTGTACGCACTCTGCCAAGAATAAGCCCCAAGATATGTGGCTTACTTGCCAAAGTCTTAAACATTAGCGCTACACAAGGTGAACCAACCATTCTTGACCTTCTTCAGTTAATGCCTCATTCCGTTATAGACCGTAGAATGCGGCCCAATATTGCTTTTGCACAAGAAGGGAACACCGTAACTCTTGAAATTATTGTTGATCAACATCATCCACCTCCCATTGGCCGTAACCGATTACCATACCGTGTTAGCGCTCATGATCAAACAGGAAAAATAAATTTGGTGTTTTTTCATGCCCAGTCCGTTTGGCTAAAAAAACAACTCCCAGAAGGAAAAAAAGTTATTGTATCCGGTAAAGTTGAACGATTTAACGGACAACTTTCTATGGTACACCCCGATCATATCGCTCCAACTGAGCAATCAAACCAGATGCCCTTGATCGAACCTATCTACCCTTCTACTGCTGGACTATCAGCAAAAACGCTAAGGCGTACAATACAAAACGCCCTTGAATATGTTCCTCTCTTACCAGAATGGATAGGGGAAAGCGTCAAAAAACAGCAAAATTTTTCTTCTTTTTCTGTTGCTTTACGTCGCATCCATGCCCCCATTGATCCCGATGATTTAATTTTAGAAAGTACAGCACGCAAACGTCTTGCCTATGATGAATTGCTCGCTTGTCAATTAGCTCTTGGGCTCGTGCGTTTGAAAACTAAATCTCTTGTAGGAACCTCTCGACCACCAACAGGAACTTACACTGAAAAATTGTTAAAAACTCTCCCTTTCGAACTTACAAAGGAACAAACAAAAGCAATAGAAGATATTGCCAACGATCTTGCTTCACCAGAACCAATGTTAAGGCTTCTACAAGGTGATGTAGGGGCAGGCAAAACCATTGTTGCATTCATGGCAATGCTACAAATTGCTGAAAATAGAGGACAGTCAGCTTTAATGACCCCCACAGAAGTTCTTGCCAGGCAACATTTCGCAACAATTGCACCTCTTGCTGAAAAGATCGGATTGCAAACAATTCTTTTAACCGGACGAGAAAAAGGCAAATTGCGTACAAAGATCTTGAACGATATTTTATCAGGCCAGGCCTCTCTTATTATCGGAACCCATGCCCTCATACAAGATAATGTCACTTATCATAATCTTGCTTTAGCCATTATTGATGAACAACATCGTTTTGGGGTACATCAACGCCTTGCTCTTACAGCAAAAGGTCATAAACCGGATATGCTGGTAATGACCGCCACTCCAATTCCACGTACATTAGTCTTGACAGCTTTTGGTGATATGGATGTTTCCAAAATTACTGAAAAACCAATAGGACGACAACCAATTACAACAGCAATACTTTCTTTAAAACGTATTGACGAACTCATAGAACGAATTGCTATTGCCTTAGAAAAAGGTGAAAAGCTCTATTGGATTTGTCCTTTAGTAGAAGAATCGACAACTCTTGAACTCACTTCCATTGAAAGTCGTTTTGCTATGCTCCAAGAGCGATTTGGAATCTCTGTTGGTATGATACATGGAAAAATGTCGACGGATGAAAAAGAAGCAGCTATGGCATCTTTTAAATGCGGTAACATACGTATTTTAGTTGCAACTACGGTCATTGAAGTAGGAGTAGATATTCCAGATGCCTCGATCATCATCATCGAACATGCAGAACATTTTGGGCTTTCACAACTGCACCAATTGCGTGGACGTGTTGGACGAGGAGAAAAAAAATCCTCCTGTATTTTGCTCTACAAAGATCCATTGACAAAAATGGCTGCAACACGCCTTAATATTATACGGAGTACAGAAGATGGTTTTAAAATTGCAGAAGAAGACTGGCGTTTGCGAGGAGAAGGAGAGCTTTTAGGAACACGACAATCTGGTATGCCTGAATTCCGCATAGCAAACCTTGCAGTCCATAGTGATCTTTTATCACTTGCAAGAAGAGAAGCACGTTTATTTTTACAACGCGATCCTCACCTTTCTTCAGAACAAGGACAAGCTTTACGTTTGCTCCTTTATCTTTTCGACCACGACGACGCTATGCGCCTACTACGAGCAGGATAACAAAAAAACAATTCGATAGAAATTAAAACCTTAAATATTTACAATAGAACATTGATTATAAAGATAATTTATCATTTTTCCTATTAGATTCTCTCCGAATATTCTAAGATTTTTCCATCTCAAATCCCCTTATATTAAATCAATAAAATTCACTCAACCGCACATCATAAACAGAGTTGGCATGTGAAAAAAAATATTTAAAATAAAGAGTAAAGAGATCTTTTATAAATTGTTGCCTCTTCACGCATTCCCTCTCTTTTGTGACATGCACAAAAAAACATCTTTTAATTCTAAAACAGGAAGGGAAAAATAGGAAAATGTTCCTGTCTTTAATGTCCTCATTCAAGAAGGAAAGAAATAAATCATCATTAATCAATTAATTTTTTATCTTCTTAATCATTTTCCCAAAGTTCCAAAATACCTCTTTTCACTCAACAGTGACTGATTTTGCTAAATTACGCGGTTGATCAACATCGGTTCCTAGTAAAACAGCTGTGTGATAAGCAATTAACTGAATGGGTAAAGCATAAATAATAGGCGCAATAAATTCTGGAATATTCGGCAAAACAATCGTTGACAAAGTATCAAGATGAACTGCCTCTGCCCCTCTTTTATCAGTTATCAAAATAATACGACCATTGCGCGCTGCTACTTCTTGCATATTAGAACAAGTCTTTTCAAACCACCGATCATAAGGTGCTACAACAATAACAGGTAGTGCATCATCCACCAATGCAATCGGCCCATGTTTTAACTCACCCGCTGCATAACCTTCTGCATGAATATAAGAAAGCTCCTTCAGTTTAAGCGCGCCTTCTAACGCAATTGGATAAGAAGTACCACGCCCTAGATAAAGAACACCTTTTACATTTACTAAATTGCGACAAATCTGTTCAATTTTATTATCTAGCTTTAAAACCTCATTGAACATCCTAGGAACTTCTGCCAATTGCTGAACAAACTGATGTTCTGATTGCTCTGAAAGGGATCCACGTTGCTTAGCAGCATCAAGCGCCATTGCAGCAAGGGTAGCCAATTGACAAGTAAAAGCTTTTGTTGAAGCCACACCAATTTCTGGACCTGCTCGTGTTGGTAAAACAAAATCAGCCTCCCTTGCCATTGTTGATTGCTCAACATTGACAATTGTTGCTGTTTTGACACCATGTTCGCGACAATAACGCAAAGACGCCAATGTATCAGCTGTTTCACCAGATTGAGAGACAAACACCGACAAAACATCAGAATTGATAGGAGGTTCACGATAACGAAATTCTGAAGCAACATCATTATCAACACTTAAAGCAGCAAAACTCTCAAACCAATAGCGTGCAACTAAAGTTGAATAATAAGCTGTTCCACAACTCGCAAAGAGTATCCTCTTAATTTTCTTCCAATCAATCAATTTTTGAAACGAGCGAACCGTATAATTGCCAAGATCAAGGTAATGCGCCAAATTATGAGAAATAACTTCAGGCTGTTCAAACATTTCCTTGTGCATGAAATGGCGATGATTTCCCTTAGAAACCAATAAAGCCCCTTCAAATAAGGGTGTAATAGAGCGTTTTACCGGTTGATTGTCTGCATCGTAAATTGTTACACTTTCCCGTGTTAGAACGGCCCAATCCCCATCTTCCATATAGCTGACGCGATCTACAAATGGAGCCAACGCAATTGCATCAGATCCGACAAAAAACGCATCTTTTCCATAGCCAATTGCCAGCGGAGGACCAGAACGAGCAGCAATCATAAGATTGTCTTCACCTTCAAAAATAACAACAATAGCAAAAGCCCCCCGCAATCGTTTCCAACTTGTGCGTATTGCTTCTTGCGGAGAAAGACCTTTTTTCAACGCGCGCGTAATTAAATGAGCAATGACCTCTGTATCCGTCTCTGTTTCAAAGCTATAACCATCCTCAATGAGTTCTTTTTGCAATTCTACAAAATTTTCAATAATACCATTATGAACAATCGCAAGCCGTTCCGTTACATGAGGATGAGCATTCCGCTCCACAGCAACTCCATGCGTAGCCCAACGCGTATGACCAATCCCTAAATTTCCTTTTAAAGGCGTTTTCTGTAATTTTTCTTCTAAATGAACAAGCTTCCCTTCAGCCCGTACACGATAAAGACGCCCATTATGAACTGTTGCGATACCAGATGAATCATACCCTCTATACTCAAGGCGCTTTAACCCCTCAACCAAAGAGGATGTAACACATTTTTTTCCAAGAATTCCGATAATCCCACACATTAAAAAGCTCCAACTTATATCTGAGATTTATATCATCTCATAAAACAATTAATTATCTTCCTTCAAAACTCTCAGATATCAAATAAATCATATAGATATGCAGGGAATATCTAAAAAGCCCCTTACAAAATTTTAGATCACCATAAAACAAAGAAAAATAGCGTAAAAATGATCACTTTTTCTGTTGATTTTCTGATAAACGTGCACGCAATTTCGTTGCATAATCCCTTTTCGTCACTTGTCGTGCACGCCCCAAAGCTATACTGTTCACAGGAACATCCTCAGT
Source organism: Bartonella senegalensis OS02 (assembly GCF_000312545.1). GTDB lineage: Bacteria > Pseudomonadota > Alphaproteobacteria > Rhizobiales > Rhizobiaceae > Bartonella > Bartonella senegalensis. The sequence goes on along the minus strand of NZ_HE997542.1, from coordinate 99,285 downwards.
GATCACACTGCCTGAAGCGATATAAGAGCCATCTCCTATCATTAATGGAGAAACAAGTGCGGAATTAGATCCGATGAAAGTGTGATTACCAATCATAATTTTATGTTTATGAAATCCGTCATAATTGCAAGTAATAGTTCCAGCTCCAACATTGACCTGTGCTCCGATTTCTGCATCGCCAATATAACTCAAATGATTAATCTTGGAGCCTTTTCCTATTTTAGCTTTTTTGACTTCACAAAAGTTTCCAATCTTTACCGATCCTGCCAACTCTGTTCCAGGTCGCAGACGTGCATAGGGTCCAATTCGCGCATCTGTACCAACCACAGCACCCTCTAGATAACTAAATGCATGAATAACTGCACCAGAGTGTACTCTCACCCCTAATCCAAAATAAACATTTGGCTCAATTATAACACCAGGTTCAATCTCTGTATCATAAGAAAAATAAACCGTCTCTGGTTTAAGAATTGTCACACCAGCCAACATTAAATCGCGCACTTTCCGTTTTTGCCACAAAGCATCAGCTTCAGAAAGTTCAAAACAATTATTAATCCCAACAATATTTTCAAAAGGCACTTCAACAATACGAATATCTAATCCTTCACATGCTGCAAGAGAAACAATATCTGTGAGATAATATTCTTGCTTCGCATTGTTATTACCAACCTTCTCTAAAAGAGAAAGTGCATGCTTTCCTTGAAGAGCCAATATCCCACCATTACAAAAAGAGAGCTTTTTTTCTTCATCGCTCGCATCTTTTTCTTCTACAATTGCAATAAGTTTACCATTTTTCTCAAGCAGACGCCCATAACCGGTTGGATTTTGAGCCCGAAAACCAGCAACAACCACATCTGCTCCAGTAGCAAGTTGTGCACGAATTTTCAGCAATGAATCTTGCTCAATCAAAGGAGTATCACCAAAAACAATAAGCACATCATCCACCCCTTTTTGCAGAGCTGCGCGAGCAGATAAAACAGCATGTGCCGTTCCTAAACGCTCTTTTTGTTCAAAAATCATTGTATTTTTTACAAATGACTGAACAATTTCAGTGACATCCTTAGCCCCACACCCCACAACGACTGCTAATTGTGAAGCACCGGCGAATTCTATTTGTTTTATGACGTGGCAGATAAGCGGCAATCCAGCAATTTTATGAAGCACTTTAGGAAGCGAGGATTTCATACGCGTCCCCTCACCTGCTGCAAGAACAATAGAAAGACAACTTCTCATCACAAAATTCACCAAACTAACGAGAAAATCCTAAAAAACTCATAATATCATGCCAATGAACAGCTTCAATCTTATTCAACGAAGGATAATGTTCCAAAAGCCAAAATGAAAAATCCTGCATAGAACCTGTTAAAAATAAAACACCCGTAACAATCAAAAAAATACCAATAATTTTTTCAACTTTCCCTAAATGAATACGAAAAGCTCCTAAAAATCTCATAAAGCTGCTTGAGAATAAAGCTGCCATCAAAAAAGGTACACCAAGACCTAAAGCATAAACCCCTAAAAGAACAGCTCCCTCACCCACGGTTTCTTTTGTTCCAGCAAGTGTGATAACGGGTCCTAAAATCGGACCAATACAAGGTGTCCAACCAAATGCAAAAGCTAAACCAATAATGTAAGCGCCTAAAGGACCAGAAGGCGTTTTGAGCGTTTGAAAACGTGCTTCACGAAATAAAAAAGCAATTTTTAAAAGACCCAAAAAGTTCAAACCAAAAATAACAATAACAATTCCAGCAGCGAGTGCAAACCAATCACGATAATAAGTAAGAAACTTTCCAATTGTGCTTGCACTAGCACCTAAAGCAACAAAAACGGTTGTAAACCCCAGCACAAAGGTAAGAACAGAAGATAACAGCGCCCACCGTATAAACACTCTCCCCTTAGGGTTTTCTGAACGAAAATCATCAATACCAATACCTGCCATATAGCACAAATAAGGAGGAACTAACGGCAAAACACACGGTGATAAAAAAGAGAGTGCACCAGCAAAAAATACACCAATTGTCGAAATTTCTACAACCAAAACTCTCTATCCGCTTTCCATAATAGTTTATGCACATGCACAAGCATTAATCGATTTCTTCATTAATTTGTTGCATATTTTGTGCTTTCGCCACCACATTTATATCTTCATCACGGCCAGAAACAACCGAAAAAACCTTTTGATAAATTTGATCTTTATTTTTAGCAACTGCAATATACTCCCCCTCAGCTAACACCAGCGAAACATAAGCACCAACTGTTTCGTAAATGATATCACCAGAATCATTGGTGATAGACCAACTTGTATCGGCAAGCGCTTCTCCTCCTTCTTGCCGTACCAATCTTAAAACGATTTGAGCTGCCTGATGTTCAAGAGTGACTTCCGTAATTTTACCGGCATCCACTTGGATATCCGAACGAACAACAGCATTAATGGAACCATAATGGGAAGCAACATGATAGCGACCAGCTTTCAAACGTACAATAGAATGAGGTTTAATATTTGATAGAATCACACCCGTATCATCGTTTTCTTTCTCATCCTCATAGATGGTAAAGCGTAACTCCTTTTCATTAACTGCACCATTTAATAATGTAGCATTTAAAATAATACCACCAGCATCAAGATTAAAATTTTGAACAAGGCTCTTTCCATTTTCTAAGTTTACATGGCGCAACGCACTTGCATGACCAAAGGAAACATGAACAAGATAACTTCCTGGTTCTAAATCAAAACGTGCGCTCCCCCCCTCATAAGTTGCAATCAGTGGTAATTTATTATCAACCCCTAGGATAGGAGCATACACCCGCCATACAAGTCCTTTTACAATATTTTCACTGCTATTTGTTAACCGAGCATGCAATATGAGTTGGGTCTGAGAAACTAAATTTTCTTTTTCAGTGTTTTGAGATTTTAAAATAAAACTTCTTGATTGTTCTTGTTGACGCTTCTGCTCTCCCCCTTCCTGAGAAAAAGCATGATGACTCCAAATCACTGAAAGAATAAATGTCACGCCTAACCACAAACATCGGCGCCATATTTTTGTAAGAATAGCCATTTCTGCATTGTTGACCAAAGCGATAATCTTTTCAAGAAACAATACCACAAAGTCACCATTCTAAATCGAAAAACTTACACCGCAACCGCATGATGAAACAGCATTGGGATTATGAATTTGAAAAGACTGCCCCATAAGATCATCAACAAAATCAATCTCAGCCCCTTCCATGAAGGGAAGCGAGAGTAAATCAATAAGGACAATCGCCCCATCTTTTTTCAAAACAAAATCATCTTCACCTGTTTCAGAAACCAAATTATATTTATAAGAAAAACCGGAACACCCACCACCTTCAACGGAAATCCGTAATCCTATTTTATCCGGTTCACTAGAAAGTATCTGTGCAATCCGTTTAGCAGCTGCATCTGAAATATTCACGCCCATTTTATATATCCTTGCATTAAACTATCAAGAAAGAGTATTCTCAATAAAAAGGAATTTATTCATAATAAAAAGCAATCTCAATTTAAATTTAGGATGAGAATGGATAGCTTGCAATGGATAGAAGCAAGATCAATTTCAATTACCAATCTCGAGCACTCTATAGTGCCAACCCACAGACAAGCCGTGGCAGATTATTCTATGAAACCACGAATACTCTACGATCACCTTTTCAACGCGATAGAGATCGTATTATTCATTCTAACGCATTTCGACGTCTGAAACATAAAACCCAAGTGTTTATTGCTGATGAGAGTGATCATTATCGTACGCGACTAACACATTCAATAGAGGTTTCTCAAATTGCACGAACATTAGCTCGTGCACTTTGTCTTGATGAAGATCTTGCCGAAGCCATTGCCCTTGTTCATGACTTTGGACATACACCTTTTGGCCACGCAGGAGAAGACGCCCTTAACGAAGCAATGGCACCTTATGGCGGCTTTGATCATAATGCACAAGCGTTACGCATTGTTACAAAACTAGAACAGCGCTATGCCAATTTTGATGGACTTAACCTGACTTGGGAAACACTTGAAGGACTTGTGAAACATAACGGGCCCCTTTTAGGTCCTTATGCGAACAACAAAGATGTTCCTATCGATATTCTACAATATAATGCAAAGCAGGATCTTCAGCTCAATTGTTTCGCTGGACTAGAAGCGCAATGTGCTGCAATTGCTGATGATATTGCTTACAATGCACATGATATTGATGATGGATTACGATCACAATTTTTAACACTTGATCAGTTCGAACAAGTTTCACTCACTGCGGCATTGTTGAACGATATAAGAAAAGCGCATCCACAACTCGATCAAACTCGGCGTGGCTACGAACTCGTGCGCCGACAAATAACAACCATGGTTGAAGATGTTATCAAACAATCACAAGAAAACTTGGCATATATCAAACCAACAAGCATAAACGATGTTTACCAAGCAAAACAAACCATTGTGACCTTTTCTCCTACGATGGCTGCTTACGAAAAAGAACTAAAAGACTTTCTATTTAAAAACCTTTATTACCATGATCAAGTTCTCTATCGTCGCAATGCAGCAAAACGCATTGTGCAAAAATTATTCGAATGTTATTATAAAAATCCAAATGTCATGCCTGAAAATTGGCACAACAAAGCAGCTCATTTAACAAATCAAGAGTTAGCGCGTCTCATTGCTGACTTTCTGTCAGGTATGACCGATCACTATGCTCTACGTGAATATCAGCGTTTATTTGACTGCACAGATAATTTCGTTTAATCGCTTTTGAATACATAATGGAAGTTGAATATGAATGTCTTTAAAAACTTCGAGAATAAAATTAAAAAATCATTAGAATTATCTGATATAAAAGGAAAAAATCGAGAAGATTTAGATTTATCAAAAATCACCATTGACCCTCCGCGCGATTCTTCACATGGACATTTATCAACCAACGCTGCCATGGTGCTTGCGAAAGCTACTGGGTTAAATCCACGTGCACTTGCAGGAAAAATCATGGAACTTCTCAAAAATGATCCCTCTATCGAGAGTATTGATGTTGCTGGCCCTGGATTTATCAATATTAAGCTTACGAAATCATTTTGGCAAGATGCAATAAAATCCATGCTTGAAAAAGGTATATCTTATGGTCGTATCCCCATGGGACAGGGAAAGCGCATCAATGTTGAATATGTATCAGCAAATCCAACCGGCCCGATGCATGTAGGGCATTGCCGTGGTGCTGTTGTGGGAGATGTTCTTTCTAACTTGCTGCAATTTGTTGGCTATAACATTACAAAAGAATATTACATCAATGATGCTGGTAAACAAATCGAAGTCCTTGCCCACTCCGTATTGTTACGTTACCGTGAAGCTCTTGGACAAAAAATCGATGAAATTCCAGAAGGGCTGTATCCTGGTGAATATTTGATACCATTGGGTCAATCGCTTGCTCAAGAATTTGGCGATAAATTACTCACCATGGATAAAGAAGAAGCTCTCTCTATCGTGAAAGAGCGTGCGATTCATGCAATGATGTCAATGATTCGTAAAGATTTAGCTGCCCTTAATATTTATCATGATATCTTTTTCTCTGAGCGGATGCTTTATGCCGATAATGCGCGCGCTATTCGTAATACGATTAATGACCTTACTTTAAAGGGATATATCTACAAAGGAAAGCTCCCACCACCAAAAGGACAAAACCCAAAAGAACAAAACATTGAAGACTGGGAGCCATGTGAACAAACTTTGTTCCGTTCAACGGATGTTGGAGATGATCAAGACCGTGTTTTAATGAAATCTGATGGTTCTTACACCTATTTTGCTGCCGATGTTGCTTATTTTCATGATAAATTCAATCGTCGTTTTGACGAAATGATTTATATTTTAGGGGCAGATCATGCAGGTTACGTAAAGCGATTAGAAGCAATGGCAAAAGCCATTTCTAATGATAAAGCGAAGTTGAGTGTTTTCTTATGTCAATTGGTAAAACTGTTTCGCAACGGTCATCCTGTACGCATGTCGAAAAGAGCAGGATCATTTGTCACTTTACGAGATGTTGTAGAAGAAGTCGGGAGTGATCCGGTACGTTTTATGATGCTATACCGTAAGTGTGAAGCACCTCTTGATTTTGATTTTGCAAAAGTGACAGAACAATCAAAAGATAACCCTATTTTTTACGTACAATATGCAAGTGCACGTTGCCATTCAGTTTTTCGTCAAGCGCAAGAAACCCTCCAGATTGAAAATGTTTCAAATGACAAAATGATTGCACATCTTAACCGATTAACAGACGATCATGAAATATTTTTAATACGCAAACTTTCTGAATATCCACGCATCATTGAACAAGCCGTGGTCCATAAAGAACCGCACCGATTGGCATTTTATCTCTATGATCTTGCTTCCAGCTTTCATGCCCATTGGAACAAAGGAAGTGATAATCTCGATTTACGTTTTATTCAGCCTGATGATAAGGAACTCTCCTTTGCCAGATTGGGCTTGATAAAAGCTATCATGAATATTTTATCATCAGGACTTGCAATTGTGGGAATCAAAGCTGCAACAGAAATGCGTTGAAAAAGTTGTACAAATGCGTAAAATGAGTGCTTTATTGATAAATTTTTCGTGTACCCTTTTAGGAGTGGTGAGGTTTATATTTAAGAATATAAACAATCAGAATTAACTATTTGTTGCACGCAGATGCAGAGCGTTATGTGAGAAAAGCTATGAGCGATAACAATCGCAAAAATCCGCATGAAATGAAACAGGATGATGAATATCATAATCCTCTGGAGAGATTTACGCAAATTTTTGCTTCAAATAAAAAGAGCGAAAATCAAAAAGACCCCTCTTCTTTACAAAATGACCAGTCGAGAACTAAGCCCTCTAACACTTCATTTCATGATGATGATTTTGATTTGTCCTTTTTAGAAGCAGAATTCGAAAATAATTTAACCAGTGACTTACCACTTAATAAGCAAGAAAAACAGTATAATTTACATAAAACCAGCAATAAAACAACTTCAGATACTACATTAAATTCTTCTTTTAAAAATCAAGAAAAAAACAGTTTTTTGTCTAAAGAAGAACACTCTTTACCTTCGTCCCATGATGAAGAGCAAATTTTAGACGCGCTTTCTCCCTTACCCATTCAGAAGAATCTGTCATCTCAAAATAAGACAGCATGGGCTCCTGCTCGTTCCTCTTTTGAAAAAAACAAACTCGATGCACCATCAAAAAATTTCTTTTTTGATGGAACTGAAAGACCCGTTAAGAGTGGAGCTCCTCCAGAACGAGGTGAACAAGAGAGCCATTTTTCACAAAAAATTGTGCCGCAACAAAATCATGATGACAATCAAAACCTCCATAGCGCTTCTATAAACCATCCCTATGAAGTTTCAGCTGACCAAGAAAATTGGATTGAAGAATATTATACCAATGCTCCAACTCCTTCTATGAAAGCAAACGCTGATTTTGCATCTGCCAACCTTATTTCGGAGAAAAAAGACTCTGCAAGAAATGAAACAACAAGTGACTTTCCACCATCTTTGGATTCGGCGCAAACCAACAAGCCATCTGATTTAAAAGATTTTCTACAAGAAAATCATACTGATTCCTATCCTCAATTTTATGAAGAGAAATTCTCAAAACAAGAAACTTCTGCTGCACAAACTCCCCCATATGTTGATTCTCAAGCCCAATACATCAATAATACTGAAAATATCTCTAAGCAAAACAATGAAAAAGAGGTTGCTTATAAACAAAAGAATTTAAATGAGAGGTTATCCTCATCAGGTGTCTTTAAGGATACGCAAAAAAATCATTTTTTTGCTCATAACACTACTGTGCACAGGGATACTCCTCCTCCAAATGTCGATACTTATAAATTTGCTGAAGAAATCGTAGAAAAAACTGCACCGATTATGGTTCCAGAAGTTCCATATGAAATCCCAGAATATAATGTACCTACTGATGGTTTAAAAGAAGAGTTTGCCGATGTATTGAATGTAGGAAATATTCCAGCAGAAAATTTTTCACAGCCAAAACAACAAGATGAAGTTTTCAATGAAATCTTTCATCAAACCATACAAAATTCAAAAGAAAATGCTTCTATAAATCGCCAAGAACAGGGTTCCAATCATTTTTCTGCGAACAATATGGGGTATTATTCCTCCTCTCTTACGGAAAATTTATCATACACAGATGCAGATGAACCCGCCATTCATTCATCAACGCCTCCTCCTCTAAAGAATTCTATTGTTAGTAAAACTCTTACCAAGAGTGTTATTCTTCTTATTTTGATAGCAGTTGGTTTTGTAAGTTATTCTCGCTTTTTTATGTCCTCACAAAAGAATGAAAGCACACCTATTATCCACGCTGACAACACACCTTTTAAATTCAAGCAAGAATCAACAGAAACAAAGAGTGATGTCGCGTATAATTTAGATATTTATAAACAAACAACAGGACAAACTGAAAAACAAGAAAACACGCAACAATTTCTTATTGATAATTCGGAACACCCTGAAGATTTAGCAGCATTAAATCAACAAGAATCTCCAAGCCTTTCTCCCTCTTCTGTTGATGATTCTGATGTTGAAGATGCAGTAACAGAAGCTCTCAATCATACTGTTCCAACGCAAGAAGTACAAACTGTTATTGTAAAACAAGATGGCACAGTTATGCTCGCCCCAATGAATCAAACAGAGAAAAAAACTGCGGACGAACATGAAGCAGAAAAGATCGAGCAGACTACTGTGGATCAACCTCAAAAATCCCAATCCGTTTCTTCACAATTTTCTAATACAAAAAACAAAGAAACAGAAGATAATCTCAGGACCGATATTGATCAAATAATCTCTGAAAATATTTCGACAGCAAATGTTGAGAAAAAAACTGAAAATTCATTTGTACCACTTCCTTCACATACAAAGAGCAATTCACAAGTACAAACGCCTGCAGCTTCTCGCGAAATCCCGCCAGTTCAGGTGCGCACACAGAATTCAGAAAATTATTATGTACAGCTTGCATCTCAACCAACACAAGCACTTGCTCAGGATTCTTTGAAAAAAATGAAGTCTAAATTTGGATTCCTTATCGGCACGCGTCCTTTAAATATTCAGTCTGCTCTCATACCTGGAAAAGGAACCTATTACCGTGTTCGTATTCAAGCACAAAACCGTAGTGAAGCGATAAACCTTTGTGAAGACATCAAAAGTTCTGGAGGAAGTTGCTTCATCACACGCTAAACAAATGCTAAACACATAATGCAACAGTTTTAACAGCCGTTGCATTATTGTTTTTTCTCCCAATGAAGTAATGACTTGTTTTATTGCAGATTTTATTGCAGAAATGAGTATCCTATCAGATTTTTTCCAGTTCAAGAATTTAAGATTATTGAACACCTTGATCAGCACTTGGTTGAATTCTTTCCTCTGAAGAATTTTGCTGATAAAATGAAGGCGATCTCATATCCTTATGGCTATAAGGGACTGGAACTGTCGGATTTAAATCTTGTCTCGGGCGTGTAATAGTTTGACTTGGTTCTATGGTGTTACCATGAGAGATCCGTTCGGGAGATTTTGTAAAAAAAGATCCTAAAAAGCCAAAAATAAACCAGAGAACGAAAAGGGCAAGAAGAATAGCAAAAATGCCTTTGCCAAGTGAATTGCGCTGTTCACGCTCTGTCTTTTCTGCAGCTATCCGCTCCTCATATGTTTGGTAATTTCTATCAATCATAGTGAATTCCTTTTCCTAATTCCCCTAGCTTTGCTTAAAAGATATACATATACGAAATTATTCAGGTCCTTATTTTGTGAAAACGACAAAGAGGTATAAAGGTTCCAGATGACTTGATAGAATTGCGAAGAAAAATCATGAAAAAAGAAATAAACAATACCTCTCAAGAGCCTTCTCTTTCAATTCTATAATAAGGCATTGACACAAATCATTTGCTAATAATAAAGTTGTGATGAAAGCAGTTCATTGTTTTTTATAATAAAAAATACTTAGCAATAAAACGTATCAAAGGTTTTACTTATGAAATCTCCTACATCATCAATCCCATTTAAAATAGAAAAACATCCATCCCCTCTATCAAACGAAGAGCGTAAGCGTATTCTCCAAAATCCTGGTTTTGGTCAATTTTTTACAGATCACATGGTGATCATTAACTGGACGAAAGAGAAAGGTTGGCATAACGCTGTCATCTCTCAATACAAATCTTTAGAAATTAATCCAGCAAGTACTGTTCTGCATTATGGGCAAGAGATTTTTGAAGGTCTCAAAGCATATCGTGCAAAAGATGGACGTATTTTGTTATTTCGCCCTAATGCCAATGCACAGCGTTTTATAGAATCGGCAAGACGATTAGCCATGCCAGAATTGCCAGAAGATGTTTTTTTAGATGCCGTTCATCAATTAGTAAAAATTGATCAGAAGTGGGTTTCTGGAAATCCCAATGCGAGCCTCTATATACGTCCATTCATGTTTGGCAGTGAGAACTTTTTGGGTGTTCGCCCTTCTAAAGAATATATTTTCTGTATCATAGCCTCTCCTGTTGAATCCTATTTCAAAGGAGAAGAAAAACCTGTCAGCGTATGGCTTGAAACAGATTATAGCCGTGCTGGTCCAGGCGGAACAGGTGTAGCAAAATGTGGTGGTAACTATGCAGCAAGCTTACTTGCACAAAAGAATGCAGAACAAAACAATTGTAGTCAAGTACTTTTCCTTGACATGGTTGAACATAAGTGGATTGAAGAACTAGGCGGTATGAATGTTTGCTTTATTATGGCAGATAATACACTTGTAACCCCTCCACTTAATGGCACCATCCTTCCAGGAATAACTCGTCATTCAATTTTACAGTTGGCACAACAAATGGGTTTAACAACAGAAGAACGCCCTTATTCTTTTAAAGCGCTCCAGGAAGATGCACGAAGTGGTCAGCTGAAAGAAGTTTTTGCTTGCGGTACTGCTGCTGTTGTCACATCAATCGGCCATTTCAAATATAAAGATGGTGAACTTGTTATTGGAAATGGAATGATTGGCGAGGTCACAAAGCAACTTCGTACACAACTTGTTGACCTACAAAAAGGCAATAGAGAAGATGAAAATGGCTGGGTACATTCTATTCAGATCTCATAGCAATAAAAAAGATATTTCTAAATATAACTGTCGATGCTTCCATAAGTGCAGCTCTGAAAACCTTCATGGAAGCATCTGCTTGCAAAAGATCTGTTCTATTTTTTAATAACAACAGCAAAAAGAGAGAATTAATCAAATTTTGAATGGTCTCTATGCTGTGCTTTGATATTACGAACAGTACCAGTACCTGAACGCATCACAAGGGTTTCTGTTTGAATGTAACGAGAAGTGAATTTAACACCTGAGAGCATATTTCCGTCCGTTACACCTGTTGCAGAAAATAAAACATCACCCTTTGCCATTTCTTCCATTGTATAAACTTTATGAGGATTATCGATTCCCATTTTAGCTGCACGTGCGATTTTTTCATCTGTATCAAGCAGCAAACATCCTTGCATCTGCCCACCGATACAGCGTAATGCTGCGGAAGCTAACACACCCTCTGGTGCCCCCCCAATACCCATATAGATATCAATGCCTGTTTCCTCTGGATCAGTTGTATCAATAACGGCAGCAACATCCCCATCACCAATTAAGCGAATTGATGCCCCTGTTGATCGTACTTCATCAATCAGTTTTTCGTGGCGAGGCCGATCCATAATACAAACAGTAATCTGATTAACAGCCACTCCCTTAGCCCTTGCAAGGGCGTGAATATTATCGCTAGGAGAAACATCTATATCAACAATCCCCTTTGGATAACCAGGACCAATAGCAATTTTTTTCATATAAACATCAGGAGCATAAAGGAGGTTACCCTTTTCAGCAATTGCAACCACAGCTAAAGAATTAGGAAGATTTTTTGCACAAATTGTGGTTCCTTCAAGTGGATCAAGTGCAATATCAATTGCCAATCCATTTTGAAGACCTACTTTTTCTCCAATATAAAGCATAGGAGCTTCATCACGTTCACCCTCGCCAATGACCACTGTACCATCAACAGGCAATCGATTAAGTTCCTGACGCATTGCATCTACAGCTGCTTGATCAGCAGCCTTTTCATCACCACGCCCGCGCCAGCGTGCAGCTGCAACAGCAGCGCGTTCAGTGACACGTACTAACTCAAGCGTTAGAATACGATCAAGTCCATTTAATTTTTTTTGAGTTGTGGGCATATGAAAAATCCTACTGAATGAGTACTATAAAAAATATGAGTATTTATCACCAAGCATTTAAAATAAAGCTTTTGACAAAGATGAGAACTTTCTAAAAGAAAAAACACTCAAGCTTCCTCTTTGCTATTATATAAAACAAAGTGTCAATTCTATACCATAGGTTCGATACGAATAAATTGAGACTTTGCAATAAGATGACCATCTTTTTCAATAGCAGTAAGTGCTTGTTGTACATTCACCTCTGTTGTTTCATGAGTTATTAAAATAATTGTTTTCACACTCTGACTTTCTACAAAAGGTCTTTGAACAATCGACTCTAATGAAATGTGATTATCAGCCATATGCCTTGCAACCGCTGCAAAAACACCAGCGCGATCATAAACATTCAAACGAATAAAGTAACCACCCGCATGATGAGAGATACGTGCTTTTTTGTGAGGAATAAGTCCCAATGCTGGTCTTCCTAAAACAGGTGCATATTGAAAACCAGAACGTGCTTTCGCTATATCAGCCAAATCACCAATAACCGCTGATGCTGTTGCCATTCCTCCAGCACCAGGACCAGAAAGCAGTAATTCCCCTAATAAATCACTTTGAATAGAAAGAGCATTCGTCACACCGTGAATCTGCGCAATCATTGATGATGTCGGTACCATTGTTGGATGAACACGTTGCTCGATTCCAGTATCGGTTTTTAATGCAACCCCTAACAACTTAATGCGATACCCCAATTCATCAGCTGCACGGATATCAATCTGTGAAATATTACTAATTCCTTCGACATACACATCGTCTAATGAAACCGTTGTTCCAAATGCCAAACTTGTCAATAAAGCTAATTTATGGGCGGTATCATTTCCCCCAATATCGAAAGTGGGATCAGCTTCAGCATAACCAAGCCTCTGCGCATCTGCCAAACAATCTTTAAATGAAAGTCCTTCAGTAAACATGCGTGTTAATATATAATTACAAGTTCCATTAAGAATACCATAAATCCGTGATACGTGGTTACCGACAAGTGATTCTCTCATCGCTTTAATGACAGGAATTCCCCCTGCAACGGCAGCTTCAAAATGAACAAAAATCCCTTTTTTTTCTGCACTAACCGCAAGTGCCTCCCCATGCCGAGCAAGGAGCGCTTTATTGGCAGTAACTACATGATGTCCGCTCTCAAGTGCCTTTTTAACAGCTGCATGCACAACATCTGATTCGCCACCAATGAGCTCAACAAAAACGTCAATCTCATCAGAAGACGCCATGTCCACAGGGGAATCAAACCATTTTACATTACTAAGATTAATTCCCCGATTGCGATTTTTGTCACGCGCACTAACAGCAACAACTTTGATTGATCGTCCGCATTGACAAGCAAAACTCTCGGCTTTTTCGTATAAAATTCGAACAACTGAACTCCCAACCGTACCAAGTCCTGCAATGCCAACTTTTAAAGTTTCTTCCATTATCTAATTGCTTACCTTAAATCTTTACTCAAAAACGTCACATGATGTGCAAATTAACGCAAAATGATACTCTGCAACCTATAAAATCTAAAAAAGTCTCCTACTCTCTCTAACCTAATTTTTTTCTAATATGATAACATTGCTTGTTCAATTAAAATTCCTAGAGAACACAAATATTTATCTTTTTCAAAGACTAAAAACTTTTATAAAGTGATTGATTTAAATACTGAAGACTGCAATGAGTACAAGAGAAACTTGCACTTACGCCCCCACAGTTCTTTTATACATCTTTCGCATGATAGCAAGATACAAAGAAATCTTATTTTTAAAAGGCATTCCTAATGATAACTTTTATAAAAATAGAAATGCATCATACTCTAATAGGATTTTACATACATAAAAAACTATAACTCATCTTTTTCCAAGGGAAAAACTGATCTGCTTATCTTAACATTAAAACATGTTTGACACATGAACTAAACTGTTACAGATACTCTCAATGGAAAATTTTAAAACCTACAGATTCAGATTGTCATAAATAAATTTAGAAAAGAACAGTTTCATTTCTGAGAAAAAACAAAATCTTTTCCATAAAAAATAAATTCAAGAAACAAAAAGTTCTCAACGAACAATCCACAACTGCTTTTTGAAAACTTACAAAATATAGGCAGAATGCCTTTCCCAATTTAATAACGATTGAACAAATAACAGTCTTTCATAAGATAAATTTAAGAGAATGGATGAAATAAGACAGGCTAAAAGATAATACCATACTATCATTGCACAGCTTGCTCTCTCTGAAAAGTCTCTTTCCTTTCATCCAAAAGTCTTAAACACCCTACAGCTTAAATGAGATCTTACATCAAAGCAGAAATTACAAAAGCTGATTTAATATACAATGCAATCCTGAAATATTGCAAATAAAGGTGAAATTTGGAAACCCCAAATTTGATATCAACTGATCGACAAAAGCTTAAAATACTAGAAAATTAAGATTGTTCATACTTCAATCATCTCTCTGCATAAAAAACATCTCTAGACAAAAACAATTCAGATGTAAGGAGTAAGACTGTAATTTTTTCAAAGTTTTCTCAGCTTTAATTATTTGAGAGGTGAATATGAAGAGTAATGATTGACTTGTGCTTTACGCAATATGATTCAATGTTTTTCATTTTTAATGGGAGGAATTCTCTTTTATTCCATTAAATCAATCTATAAACTTATACATAAGAGGTAATTTTACACGATAGCATTATTAATGAAATGAGCAATAAATATTGCTGTTTTATTTCAGTAAAATGCTCTAAATTAACTTCTTTACTACAAAAAATTCTAAAATAATACTGTTTTTCATGAAAGATTTTAAGGAATTAAAGCAAGATTCTCACCATGCACACACCGTACAAAACAATAACATACTATACCTCAAAACAGCTGATTTTATTTCTCTACTTTTTTATAAAACAGAAACAACAAAAAGAACATTCGATTGTCATGACTCTAACAGCAAAACTTTCTATTCAGTATTAGAAATCTTCTTTATATTCTTTCACACAAAATTTTAAAAAGTAAAAAACGAGATGAGAGTAATAGAAGCGTAGGCAAAAAATAATTTAATAAAAACACATTTTTTTCAAAAAAATTACACAGAGGGCTTGCGAAGTAAAAAGATCCTCTCTATAAGCCTCATCATTGGTTTGCGCCCATCGTCTAGCGGTCAGGACGCCGCCCTTTCACGGCGGAAACAGGGGTTCGATTCCCCTTGGGCGTACCATGCTTGTTTTTTATCAAATAACATGCTGATTTCTCATATCTTTTTTTAGGGTTAGGGGCACTAGAATAAAGGTGCGGGAATAAGATTTCTTAATACGGCTAACCAGCTTGTCCCTTTTTGATAGATTTTTCTAATAATTCTTTCAAAGATTCTAAACTTTCTTAGAGTAAATCGTTTAAAATTCTAATACATATAAGAGAAGTTTCATTGTTAAGCGAATCATAAGAGCTTATGTAAGGACTTTATAGCAAGCATTTGTTTCTCTTATAAAAAAATCTGTATGTTCAGCTAAAGCATAAAGCCACCCTTTGATTTTTCCTATTCCAAGTGGGTGTGCACTTTTCTCCAATCTCTCCAGAAGACAAAAATGTGACAAACATCCTAATTTCTCAGTGAAATCTATAAAACATGAGTCTCTCAATTAAAATTTTACACTCTATAAATGATATGCTCTAATCGTGTCACATTTAAATGGCCCCTTATCATTCCTGTTTTTACTTTTCATTATAAGCCTGGAAGTGCTATAAAATAATTTCACTTAAACGAAAAAGGACTTCTAATGATAAAGATTAAAGTGGAAAACCCCGTTGTTGAAATCGATGGGGATGAGATGACCCGTATCATCTGGAAATATATCAAAGAAAAATTGATCTATCCCTATTTGGATATTGAACTTAAATATTACGACCTTTCCGTGGAAAATCGTGATGCAACCAATGATCAGGTAACTATCGATTCCGCTAATGCTATTAAAAAATATGGTGTTGGTATAAAATGTGCAACCATCACACCGGATGAATCGCGTGTTAAAGAATTCAACTTAAAAAAAATGTGGAAATCACCCAATGGCACAATCCGTAATATTTTAGGAGGTGTCATCTTTCGCGAGCCTATTATCTGTAAAAATGTTCCCCGCCTCATTCCTAACTGGACAAAACCAATCATTATCGGACGTCATGCTTTTGCTGATCAATATAAAGCAACAGATTTCAAATTCCCTGGCAAAGGAAAATTAAGTATTAAATTTGTTGGTGATGACAATCAAGTTATCGAACATGATGTTTTTGATGCCCCAAGTGCAGGGGTTGCCATGGCTATGTATAACCTTGATCAATCAATTCGTGATTTTGCTAGGGCATCTTTTAATTATGGACTACAACGGAATCTTCCAGTTTATCTTTCAACAAAAAACACCATTCTGAAAGCCTATGATGGTCGTTTTAAAGACATCTTTCAACAAATATTTGATGTAGAGTTTAAAGCTGAATTTGAAAACCGCAAATTATATTATGAACATCGCCTGATTGATGACATGGTTGCTTCTGCGGTGAAGTGGTCAGGGGGCTACGTGTGGGCCTGTAAAAACTATGATGGTGATGTCCAATCAGATATTGTTGCTCAAGGCTTTGGTTCCCTTGGTCTTATGACTTCTGTTCTCATGACACCAGATGGTAAAATCGTTGAAGCAGAAGCTGCACACGGTACAGTAACACGCCATTACCGTCAGTATCAAAAGAATGAAGAAACATCAACAAATTCTATTGCCTCTATTTTTGCATGGACACGTGGACTGGCGCACCGTGCCAAACTTGATAACAATGAGAAATTAAAAAACTTTTCCGAGACATTGGAAAACGTTTGTATTAAAACCGTTGAAGAAGGATTTATGACCAAAGATCTTGCACTTCTGATTGGACCTAAACAAAAATGGCTTTCCACGACAGGTTTTCTCGATAAAATTGCTGAAAATCTCAAAAAAGCAATGGAAAATTAAATCATCATTTCATTTAAATTCCAAAATTCCAAAGCTCTACAAAAGGAGGGCTTTGAAACCTCTCTTGGCAAAGACAAAAAACTCGCTTATAAATTAGAAAAGATGGATTTTTTATAAATAGTAAAAAAGTGAAAAAACAGAATTGGTCTGCACTTTTATCGGGTGAGAATGGTATCCGCTTTTTAACGTTTACAGGCGGCGTTTTGTTGCATGCCACTAACATTTATATTGTTATTACTATTTTGCCCTCTCTTATGAATGATATTGGCAGTGAGTTATATTATTCGTGGGTAGCTATTGTTTTTATTACAGCTTCACTCCTTGGTACTTCACTGGCGACAAAAATATTAGGGCAAATAGGCCCTCGCAAAGCCTATATTATCTCTAACCTCATTTTTATTATTGGCACTTTTACGTGCAGTATTGCTTCGAATATGCCATTATTTTTAGCAGGACGCTTTATTCAGGGATTTGGAAGTGGTTCTCTGCTATCCTTATCCTATTCTATGGTACGTATTATTTTCAATCCATCTTTATGGTCGCATGCATTGAGCATTATCTCTGGAATGTGGGGAATATCAACCTTGTTAGGACCAGCTATCGGTGGTATTTCTGTACAATATGGCATATGGAGAATATCCTTCTGGATAATTGGTGCATTAGCAACAATTTTTTTACTTATAGCTTTGAAAGTTTTGCCAAAAGAACATAAGAACCATATTCCAACATCTCCGCTCCCTCTCCCACAACTTTTCATACTTATCTTATCAATTTTTATCATTTCTGCTGGAGGCGCTACCGACACAACAATCACAAAAATCTGCGGATTAATTATCGGATTAAGCCTTCTCTTTTTTCTCGCAAAGATCGAATCCTCTACGCTTCATCCTATGTTACCGCGTAAATCCTTTTCTTTCTCTTCTGAGTTTTTTCCTGTTTATGCACTCATCCTCATTATGACGACAGTCGTATACAGTATAGAGCTTTATTTTCCACTTTTTCTTCAAGAGCTTCATGGACAAGCGCCACTTACTACCGGTTACATAGTGGCACTCATGAGCCTTGGTTGGACATGTGGCGTGCTATTAAGTGCCAATATATCAGCAAAAAAAATTCATCGAATGATTCTCTATTCCCCCATATTAAGCCTGTTAGGCATAGGCATTCTTTTATGGCTCATTCCAACAGAAGTTTCAGGACCTGAATCTGTTTTTATTATTTGCTTAGCATTGTTTTCTATCGGAGTAAGTGCTGGTATAGCATGGCCGCATTTGTTAAAACGGATTTTACAATGTGCAAATGATGAGGATTCTTTACGTGCAAGCGAATCCCTCACCTCTGTACAATTATTTTCAGCCGCCTTAAGCGCAACACTCGCAGGAACAATCACCAATCTTGCTGGGATCTTTAATCCTGGAGGAACCATAGGAATGATTTTAGCAGCAAAAACTCTTCTTGCAGTACTCATCAGTCTTTTATTTTGTCTTGGTATTCCATTTGCCTTACGCGTTTCTTATAGCGTCTTTAAAAACCCAACAGGACAATCAAAGAACTGAATAAAAAATATTTTTTCTCTCAAAAGCGAAAAGAAATGCTAATCACATTTTTCCGTATACCATGAAAAGCAAAAAATTATTAACCCACAGAGTGTTAAAAGCCCCCCAAGAACAGCGGTATATTCATAACTATAACCTAACTTCAAAATCCACGCTCCAGATTCTGCTCCAAGAGCATTGGCAATATTAAAAGCAGATTGCATTAATGCTCCTGCTAAAATCTGTCCATGGCAAGCAACATCCATGATTTTTGTTTGTATAGAAGGCATAGATGCAAAAGAAGTACCAATCAAAAAGCATCCTAATACTGCTGTTAATGGAGCATGGGATAAAAAGAAAAAAGAAAAAAAATAAATGTACTCCAAAGCATAGAGCAAAATATCATTGGTGAAATACCAACTTTCACTGCAAATTTAGGCCCTAAAAGATTACCGACCACCATCCCTAATCCAACGAACGGCATAATAAATGGCACCCAATCAAGCGAAACACCAGAAATATGCATTAATGTTGACTTAATATAAGTGAAAACAGAAAATAATCCTGATGCTCCCACAGAAACCATTAGCAAGAGAAACCACACCTGCTTTTGCTTTAACGCATTCAATTCGTGGTAAGGACTTGTTTTTGAAACATTGAGAACGGAAGGCAAAAATTTCCAAACAAGCAAACAACACGATAAAGCAAGAGTACCGACAAGAATAAAAGCAATCTGCCAACCAACAATCTGTCCCATCCAAGTTGCACCAGGTGCTCCCAAAACGGTCGCTATTGTTAAACCAAGCATAACAGATCCAACAGCTTTGGAGCGTTGATTCATTTCCACCATTGAAGCTGCAACCATAGTCGCAAGACCAAAATAGATGCCATGCGGAAGCCCACTCAGAAAGCGCAACGCTACTAATATGCTAAAATCAGCAAAAAAAGCACTAGCAATATTTGCCAGCGCATAAAAAAACATCAGCCCTATTAAAACAGTTTTGCGTGAGAACTGAGCTGTCGCAACAGCTAAAAGAGGTGCTCCAATCACCACACCCAATGCATAAGCAGAAACATATTGACCCGCTGTCGGAATATCAACAGATGAGCTTCGCGCTATCTCCGGCTGCAATCCCATTGCAACAAACTCTGCCGTACCAATAGCAAAACTTCCCACCGCAAGAGCTAAGATTGCCAAACGCCGTGTTCTTACATCAATTCCTGATACAAGAACGTTTTGTTTATGAGAAACCTTCATATAATCACTTCTATATAGATAGAACTTTTAATCGTAAATATCTGTAATAATGAATAAACAAAAACTCAAAACATTGTCACACACATATGAAGTCATCCACAATAAAGCTTTTAAGAATATCTTGATATATGGAGCATTTTATGAGGTTTTAAGTGCTATTCTTTAATGAAAAATTTTTGAATGCCTAACAGCTATAGATTTGTTCACCTGTTTTTATAAGTGTGGTAAGATAATGAACTTTTTCCCATCTTTTCAGTAGTTTAAATTTTACAATGAAACATTTATTTTGAGACAGTATGCCATATATTATAAACACTTATAAGATTTGTCGAAGAATACATTGCAAATGAGTAAATAATATCTCACCACTATTTTGATATAAATACAAAACTGCTACAAAATCTATTATTTCTCTATTTATGATTTTATCTTCATAAGAGAATGTATGTCCATCAAATGGCTAATCCATAATTTGTACTGTGAAACCATCTTGATGAATTATTTTAAATTCATTTAAAATCTCTTATAATAAGATTGCTTGTTTTTTACATTTATCAAATAATTTTATTTTAGGAATATTGCCTTCTCTCTCATCTGATAGGTGGGAATATCATCAGATAGTTTTTTATCTATTTTAATGTGTTGTCTATCAACAACATTTATTTGCCTTCCTACATTTTCACTTTTTTCTATTGGCTTCTTAATAACTTTATTAAAATATATCTCTGCAAATTTAAAATATTTATATATTATATTATATAAATTTTTAGATAAAAATAATATAAACTTAGCTTATATTATAAGTATTATTATTTTATAAAATAGAATTATTGATGTTTTATAAATTAGTTAATTATAATAAAATATTAATAAATATTTTAAATTTTTTATGAAAATTTTCAAAATTGTAATATAAATTACATTTTTATTGAAATTTACTTTCAAACAGTGACCTTGAAAGAAAAAATACAAAAATACCTTATAAAAACGCAATCTTCATACTTCTTTAAGGGTTCGCTAACTCCTCATTAATATTGTTGCTCTAAACAATCATCATCAACAGAGAAACTGTTTTTCTCCGGATCAGGTAGTGCGTACCGGAGTAACAGTTTTGCTTGCAATCACCAAGGTATTACCTTCCAGAGGGAATATGTGCCGATAAAATTGCATATCCATTTTTGAGAGCAGTGTAATTTTATGCTTTGGAAAGCATTTCTAACTTCATATTTTAAGCAAAAGTTCTTACTATAAAAATAATTGAGCAATGTGTAAAAGGTAAACAGCTATACAGAAGACCAGTGGTTTATCGCCCTTTCTTCCATAGAGAACGAGTTTCAGCACAGAAATCAGCATAACACCCTTCCTCAATAGCATCACGAATTCCCTGCATAAGCTGTTGGTAATAAAAAAGATTATTCCAAGTCAACAACATACCACCAAGAGATTCACCAGATCTAATCAAATGATGTAAATAAGCACAACTATAATCATTTGCTGCAGGACAAAGTGACTGTGGATCAAGAGGATGTGGATCTTCTGCATAGCGTGCATTACGCAAATTAATCCTCCCAAAGCGGGTAAAAGCTAGACCATGACGCCCTGCACGTGTTGGCATTACACAATCAAACATATCAATACCACGAGCAACACTTTGTAAAATATCGTCAGGTGTTCCAACTCCCATAAGATAACGTGGCTTATCCTCTGGCAAAATTGGGCAAGTAGCCTCTAACACAGCTATCATAACGCTCTGCGGTTCACCAACTGCAAGCCCTCCAATAGCATAGCCTTTCAAGTCCATCTCTTTTAATGCTTGAGCAGAACGTTCACGCATTTTCATATTATCACCGCCCTGAACAATACCAAATAATGCCTTATCTGGCTGATTACCAAAAGCTGTTTTACAACGCTGTGCCCATCGCAATGAAAGTTCCATAGCAGACTCTATTTCTTTTTCACTTGCAGGTAATGCAATACATTGATCGAGCTGCATCTGGATATCAGAGTTAAGAAGCCCCTGAATTTCAATGGAACGCTCTGGACTCATTTCATAGTACGCTCCATTAATGTAAGAGCGAAAAATCACGCTTTGTTCGGTAATTTTACGGATTCCTGCCAACGACATAACCTGAAATCCACCAGAATCGGTTAAAATAGGTCCATGCCAACGTGAGAAATGATGTAAACCTCCCAAACGTGCAACACTCTCAGCTCCTGGACGCAGCATTAAATGATATGTATTGCCCAAAATGATATCTGCTCCAAGAGCACGTATCTGATCCATATACATAGCCTTAACGGTTCCAGCTGTTCCCACGGGCATAAATGCCGGTGTACGAATACACCCACGTCCCGTTATAATTTCACCCCGACGTGCACACCCATCTTGAGCAATTTTTCTATAATGAAATGTCTTTATCATCACTCTCGTCTTTTTGATTTTATAAACTCATATCGTCATAGAAAACAAAGAGAGAACTCTTTTGATAACATTCATCATGAGCTGTAGGAAATTGATCTTTGATTCGCTAAATATGTACTTCAGCATGAAACAATAAAATGAATAAAGTTGTATCATTAAGCGATCACAATAATTAAGTTGATAATCTAAGTTCACAAAAATACTGAGGGTGCTTAATACAGAAATACCTCAAGATAGCTACAATCATTCATAACAGTGTTAAACAACTAAAAAAACTTTGTTTCGACAATATGTTCTTATTTTTATAGGCTCTTAACAACCAATAACACCAAGCAAACTGAGCTTGGAGAGAAGAAACTTTTGAATCATTGCATCGTCTCTAACACCTTTCACTTTTACAAATAAAAAAATTCTACCTTTATAAGAAAGGTAGAAAATTAGTTGTCTAGCAATTTTTTGATAAAATGCAAACAGAGTAACGGGATTCTATAGACTTCTCACGCTTTGATCCCAAAAAATAATTGAAACTTAAGAAAGAAAACTTATAAAAAAGAAAATACTTTCTTATCAAAACATTAGGGCGTACATATATGTGAAGTATTCGAATTGATTAAAAAATATTTGATAAAGTGACATTTTAATCAAGATGTTTATCATTGTTCTAAACCGTTTTTTGAATTGAGCAGAAAAAAGAAGAGAAGGGTATTTTGCTTCCTTAACCCGAGTTTTTGTTTCTCTCAACCCACCCTCTATCACTAATAATTTGTGCATTCTAAACATTCAACAAGCTAATCTGATTGGACTATATATCATTGCAATATCTGGAATGAGAAGCAAATATTAAGAAAACAACTCAAAGCACTCCACTACGGGCATGACTCTCCTGCTCCAACCTTTGTTTTTTCAACACTTCCCTCTTATGAGAAATAACCTCTCAAGCACATCATCTACACTTTCAGTAAAAACATGCACAAAAATAAAGGGAGCATTATCCCTCATAAATCACCATCATAACCGATAATTCTTGGCAAATGCTTCCAAAAACCGGACATGAATTCTCTTGCCTGATGCCAAGATTATAACATTTATCGATGCGATATCAGGAGAACTCTTACTATTTTTAAAATAAAATGAACTTCCCAATAAAAACGACGGATAAAGTTCTAACTCCTCACTCACATCCTAAAAAACCATCCCCCAATAAACAATAAATCCTTTGCCAATCCATAAAATCTGATGCCAGACTTCTCGATGCTAATAATCCTATTCTTTACAAATAAACCGTTATCATCGCTCCACCTTTTATCTGAAATTGTAGCTTAAACAAAAAAATCTAGCATTTTTGCTATACCTTTTAACAAGTACAAAAGCTTCAGACTTTTCTTATCTTAAAATATCTTAACCATGGTTTAGCAGGCCCCATATAGATCAACGGCATATAACAGCTAGTATCAATGGCTTTTTACTAAATTCAAATAACTTTCATAAGCTCGAAACTTACATCTTCCCTTCATCGAAAACCTTCAAATGAGGTGAATATAAAAATCTTCTTATATCTGCTTGTGAAACAAACAAAATAATTCATTCACCTAGACAAAAAAACCTTCATACTAACTTTTACGCTAGACTATTTTCTTTCCATTAGATTCCTCCTAATTCCCCTTGCATAAAAATAGGAGCTACACTGCAATAATTATTGCAACTTATTGATTTATAATGACAATAAACCATTTTTCAATTTGAATGATAATCCCGAACACAATAAATTTTTCTTATTGCAAACTCTCTCATAGTGAATCAATGAAAGTCGCTCGCCTGTCATAATCGCAGCTGGCATGTGGGGAAAAATTGTTACAAACAAAAACGATGCTCCCCATATGAAAATCCTTTTCTTAACGAACCTGAAATTTGTACTGGTAATCAGATTATTTTAAGACACCTATCACGAAGCAAAAGTGGTAGATCCTAATACTGGAGAGGAAAGAGATATATCTGCAAGTTCACGTTATTGAGAAAGAAAACGAAAAAATTATTTTAATATGCATGGCTATATTGACTACAGGATTGAGGCATTACAGGTTGTGGTAAAAGTGAAGAAGAAAAACGCCGAGAACAAAAAGAAGAACAAGCTAAAAAGTTTTTTGAAACAGATACATCATCTACAGATCGTTGACATGCATTTTAAAAATATCCTACAATGATAAAATCATGAATTATAAATCTTAAAATAAAGAAGCCACCATCCATTTCTCAAAAATAAATCATAGCTTCTTTAACTCTTATCTATCTCAGATGATGCTCCAGAAATTGTATTTGCAAAAATATTATTTGTTCTAGCTCCATCGAATTGGGATTTATTATCACGAGAGAACTTAATATCGTTATATTCTAGTGGTGTAGGTGAAGCATTAAAACTAAGGTTTGCTGCATCTTCCATTTCGAGAACACAAAAAACAGCCATAGTTCCAATGCCTTTTAAATTCATATCGGTGATATCTCTAATTTTGCAAAAAACTGATCGAGTTTGATCTAGAGAAACCGATTTAGCTTGAGACTGATGCGTTCTGGTAAAACGATTTTCCCCCTCCAACTACATGTGGATTTCCGCCCGATTGAGGTTTATTATCACTATTTTAAAAGAGTTTCCTGTCATTTGATAAGCGTTTATATTGTTACCTACTCCCGTCATAGAACCACCACCGCTCATTCCGGCGCCCATTCCACCACTTGCTCCTCCTCCTAAAGCACTCCCTGTTCCGCAAAAAGCTGAAGCTCTACTCACAGTAGCTAGCTAGTGCTACTGCTCCAGCAGTTGCTGCTGGAGCAGCTCCTCTATAGCGCAGCTACCCACCATTACTCCTAAATACTTTTGAAAGTGGTAAAATCTAACCAAAAGGTGATGTGTAAGCTGTTAACTGGTTTTTACTTCCACAAATCCATATTTTCCACAATGAGTCTGTCTCCCTGTTTTAGAAATTATACCAAAAGAGATAAGCAATATTCTTGTTTCTATTTGGCATACAAAAGCTGCAACAGTAGAGAAAACCCTTATTTTCGTTTCAATCTTTGTCCCAAACATGCTGCAACACCAAGTTTAGATGTTAATTTACAGATAACAGAAAAAGCAAAAGCTTGATCATAAACAACAACACCAAAACCACGAATAAACCAGCTATGGATTGGAGAGATAGAACGGACGTTTATGAAACACAAAACAGTGAAGGAGTAATTATCCTATACTCCTGAGCTCTGTTGAACATAGTTAATCGTGCTAGAATGACAAAAGTGGCATAGTAATTATAAAGTCTCAGACTTGGATGTAACTTGACGATAGTTTTTTTTAATTTGATATCTAATTTTGCACAAATTTATTTCTCAACGAATTCTCACCGATTCTTTAAAAATCTCTCAGAGACTTTCCCCCTTTTTTCTGTAAGATTTCGATTTTAGAAATTTTTCCTACTTCTTTCAAAATTTTGCTCTCACATTTGAGATCATACTTCATAGTGGCAAAGTGGCAAAAAATATTCATTGTAAACAATGAATTACTACATATTTTTATCTCTTCTCAGGAGTACAAAATCTCGTGCAAAATAACATTAATAAACCGCCATAAGTAAGCAATAAACTAGAAAAAATAATAAAAAAGGCACAACCAGCTTACTTTCATCTAAAGATGATAGAATTTCAGACTGTAAAGAAATATAAAGCAGTCAAAATGCTTTATGGAGATCATAAGCAGAAATAACGGATCTCCACCAAACTCAAGACAACAATCAAACGGGAATATCTTCGCTTGACAAGCTTATGGTTGAAACCAGTTCATTATCCTACTCTCTATCCGCAGCAATCGTAGCTTTAATGATTGCATCAGGATCGATAACAGGTTCACCACGCTTAATTTGATCGACATTTTCCATACCTTCAACAACCTGCCCCCATATAGAATATTGGCGATCAAGCCAAGGAGCATCGGCGAAGCAAATAAAAAACTGCGAATTAGCAGAATTTGGATTCTGACTACGTGCCATAGAAACTGTACCACGCTTATGAGAAAGATTCGAAAACTCTGCTTTTAAATCAGGTTTTGCTGAACCACCCATACCAGCACGTGATAAATTGAATTTTTCACCATCCTTCTTTCCAAATTGCACATCACCAGTCTGCGCCATAAAACCATCAATAACACGATGAAAAATAACGTTATCATAAGCCCCTTCACGCACAAGCTCTTTAACCCGTGCAACATGAATAGGTGCTAAATCAGTAAAAAATTCAATAATAACCCTTCCCTTCGTTGTTTCAAGAATTAAGGTATTTTCTGGATCTTTAATTTCGGCCATACAGTTAAACTCCTTCTCATCACTCAGCTTGTAAAGTGGCAGTATTAATAACATCAGGATTTGTTACAGATCCATTATTACTTGTGGTACCTTTTTTAATTTTATCAACAACATCCATTCCCTTGATGACCTCTCCCACAACAGTATATTGACCATTTAAAAAAGCAGCATCATTAAAACAAATGAAAAATTGAGAATTCGCGGAATTCAGATCTTGCGAACGTGCCATTCCAACAGTGCCACGCTTAAATGGCTCCTTTGAAAACTCTGCTGATATATTGGGATAATTTGATCCGCCCATACCAACGCGTTTAGGATCAAAATCTGCACTCCCCTTTTTTCCAAATTGCACATCACCAGTCTGCGCCATAAAACCTGGAATGACACGGTGAAAGACAACATTGTTGTAAGCGCCTTCCTTTGTTAACCTCTTGATTTGTGCGACATGCTTTGGTGCCAAATCAGGGCGAAGACGAATAACCACATCACCATTTTTAAGAGATAAAACAAGAACATGAGAATCGTCAGCTCTCTTCAAATCATCCGCTACAACACTCAAAGAAAAAAAGCAAAAAACACATGTTAAAACAGTCAGAATTCTAAGAGACACAATTATTCTCCCTTGAAGATTGAAATTTTAAGGACAAAGCTCTAGCAACATTTGCAGGAACAAAAGGTGCCACATCCCCTCCCATAGAGGCAATCTGGCGTACCAATGTAGAGGTTATTATACGCCCAGAAACGCTTGCCGGTAAAAAAACGGTCTGCAATTCAGGAGCCATGATGCTGTTCATCCCTGTCATTTGCATTTCATAATCAAGATCAACGCCATCACGCAACCCGCGAATAAGAAAAGAAGCACCAATTTCACGAGCCTTATCAATCAAAAGACTATCAAACGAAACAACCTGTAACCGATCAGTCCCTATATTTAACAAGTCTTTTCCTACCTGAGTAATCAAATCAACACGCTCTTCAAAACTAAAAAGTGGTTTCTTTTTAGCCTGTATACCTATAGCCATAACTACCTTGTCTGCTAAAACAAAACTGGCTTGTAAAATATCAAGATGACCATTTGTAAGAGGATCGAAGGAACCCCCATAAAGAGCAATTTTCATCATTTTACTCCGCACTCTTGAGAATTATTGCCCTTCGCTCATATCAACCATATCAGAATCACCAACTGCTTCAGAATTTTTTCCAGTTTCATCCTCTAATTGGTTATCATCATCTTCAGATTCAGAAATACGCTCAACCGATACGACTTTTTCACCTTCAGCTGTATTGAAAATTGTCACCCCCTTAGTTGAACGACCGGCTATACGAATACCCTCAACAGGGACGCGAATAAGCTGCCCACCATCTGACACTAACATAATTTGATCTTGCGCCTTCACTGGAAAAGCCGCCACTAATTTACCGATTTCAGCTGTCTTAGATGGATCTGTGGCACGAATTCCTTTTCCACCACGTCCCGAAATCCGAAACTCATAGGAGGAAGATCGTTTTCCATAACCAAATTCACTCACTGTTAAAAGCATCTGTTCGCGCGCATGAAGCTCTGCATAGCGTTCCTCTGTTAACTCTGTTTCGGCTGCCTCCTCTTCCTCCTCAAGAGTTACAATATCCTCAGCATCAGAACCAGCAGCACGCCGTTCATTAATCACACGTTTAATATAGGCAGAACGCTCAACAGACGTTGCTTCAACATGCTCTAAGATTGTCATTGAAATGACTTTATCACCGTTAGCCAAATTGATACCACGCACTCCCACCGAATTGCGACCTGCAAAAACACGAACCTCAACAACAGGAAAACGAATACATTGTCCCTTAGCTGTTGTTAAAACGACATCATCATGTTCTGTACAGGTTTCGACAGAAAGAATTTCGTCCTCTTCATCAAGTTTCATGGCAATTTTGCCATTGCGATTAACCTGAACAAAATCTGATAATTTATTACGACGCACAGTTCCACGCGTAGTTGCAAACATCACATCCAATGCGCTCCAACGCGCTTCATCTTCTGGCAAAGGCATAATCGTTGTTATGCGCTCACCTTGCTGTAAGGGAAGCATATTGATCAGAGCCCGCCCACGTGATTGCGGCGTACCAAGTGGCAAACGCCAAACTTTCTCTTTATAAACAATTCCACGCGTTGAGAAAAACAAAACAGGTGTATGGGTATTAACCACAAACAAATGCGTTACAAAATCCTCATCCTTAGTGGACATACCAGAACGCCCCTTACCCCCGCGCCGTTGCGCACGGTATGTACTCAAAGGTACCCGCTTAATATAACCACTATGGCTGACCGTGACCACCATATCTTCCGATGCGATCAAATCCTCACAATCCATCTCAGCGCTACCAGAACCAAATATGGTACGCCGAGGAGTTGCAAATTCCTCACGAAGAGCATTAAGTTCATCTTTAATGATACTCATAATTCGTGAACGGGATGCCAAAATATCAAGATAATCGGTAATATCCACTCCAATTTTATTCAATTCATCAGCAATTTCATCGCGCCCAAGCGCCGTTAACCTTTGCAAACGCAATTCTAAAATAGCACGCGCCTGTTCTTCAGAGAGATTATAAGTATTATCAGCATGAATAATATGACGAGGATCATCAATAAGTCTAATCAAAGGTGCAACATCAGCAGCCGGCCAACGCCGTTCCATTAACTGCACACGCGCTGTCTGTGGATCAGGTGCCTTGCGAATGAGCGCTATAATTTCATCAATATTGGCAACAGCAAGTGCAAGACCGACCAAAACATGCGCACGTTCCCGTGCTTTACGCAAAAGATATTTTGTTCGCCGACTGACCACTTCCTCGCGGAAAGAAACAAATGCGCGCAGCATATCAAGCAATGTCATTTGTTCAGGTTTTCCGCCGTTTAACGCCACCATATTACAACCAAAAGAAGTTTGCAGAGGCGTATAACGATACAATTGATTCAAAACAACATCTGCAACAACATCTCTCTTAAGCTCAATAACAACGCGATACCCATCACGATCAGACTCATCACGCAAATCAGAAATTCCTTCAATGCGTTTATCACGCACCAATTCGGCCATTTTCTCAATCATCGTTGCTTTATTAACTTGATAAGGGATTTCGCTTACAATGATTGCCTGCCGACCATTGCGAATTTCTTCAATATCAACCTTAGCACGCATAATAATCGAACCGCGTCCCGTTTCATAAGCAGAACGAACACCGGAATGACCAAGGATGATACCACCCGTGGGAAAATCAGGACCAGGAATAATTTCAATGATTTTATCAAGCGTTATATCGGGATTATCAATCAAGGCGATACAAGCATCAAGAACTTCACCAAGATTATGGGGCGGAATATTGGTTGCCATTCCCACGGCAATACCACCTGATCCATTGACCAAAAGATTAGGAAAACGCGCTGGTAAGACGATAGGTTCACGCTCACGCCCATCATAATTATCCTGAAAATCAACGGTATCTTTATCAATGTCAGCGAGAAGCTCTTGCGAAACTTTTTCTAAACGACATTCTGTATAGCGCATTGCCGCAGGCGGATCACCATCAACAGAACCAAAATTTCCTTGCCCATCAATCAAAGGATTGCGTAAAGAAAAATCCTGTGCCATACGCACCAAAGCATCATAAATCGAAGCATCTCCATGAGGATGAAATTTCCCCATGACTTCACCAACAACACCTGCAGACTTACGATAAGGCTTATTAAAAGAAAGCCCCATCTCATTCATGGCATGAAGGATACGTCGATGAACAGGTTTAAGACCATCACGAACATCAGGAAGAGCACGCGAAACAATCACGCTCATCGCATAATCAAGATAGGAGCGTTGCATTTCATCAAGAATACTAACCGGTTCAATACCGGTTAGCACATCACGTTCTGGATATGGGTTTAGATCTTTCACAGCTTCAAGACTTTCAAAAAGAATCACTTTACTCTTTGTATAGCGAAAAACACATCAAAATGCTAACTTCCCCTACAAGAGAAAGGAAATTTAACAATAACTTTCAACATGTTATTTATGTTAAAAATCGCTGATAAAATCAATCGGGCATCATTTTTTGAACGTCAAAAACCTCAAACAAACAAATGAAAAGATATAAAGATCAATAACAAAAGTGCTTATTAAGCATCATCAAAAAGGCACTTCATCATCTAATTTGTGTGAAAAGCTTTCTCCCGACTGACTATTGTTGGAACCAAAAACATCTCTCTGATTTGCGCTGTTATCACCAAAACTACCACTGCTATAAGCGCTACTTGACTGATGTGCTCCTTGCATTTGTTCTCCCCCCATTGCTCCTCGCCCATCAAGCATTTGTAATTCACCACGGTATTTTTGCAAAACAATCTCTGTTGTATAACGATCATTGCCATTTTGATCTTGCCATTTGCGTGTCTGCAACTGACCTTCAATATAGATCTTACTGCCTTTTTTTAAATATTGCTCTACAACTTTGATAAGGTTTTCATTAAAAATAACGATACTATGCCACTCTGTGCGCTCTTTACGCTCATTTGTATTACGATCGCGCCAACTCTCTGAAGTCGCAATACGCAAATTTGCCACTTGATCACCAGAATTTAAACGACGAATTTCAGGATCAGCACCAAGATTACCAATCAAAATAACTTTATTAAGGCTACCAGCCATCTCATAAACTCCAAAGTCTTAAAATTTGCAAAACAACTTCCGTTCTCTCGCTATTATTACTATCTTGATCTTATCACTTACCCATCTACATTTGCATTTGCAATTGACCTCAATGTGGATCTTGCTACCCTTTTTAAAATATTGTATCGTGCGATTATAGCAAAAGATGATAACAACGCATAGTTTATTTCATCACTAGAAAGTAAAAAGCTTCTTTTTAATCTTTTTCCGAAGAGCTTGCACTCTCTTTTCACGTTAAAGCAATGCTTACAATCTAAGGAAATAGCTTTATTCCACTTTGGATGCTATGCTTAACTTTTGTCATATATGCCAAGGATAAAATATGGCTCATCAAAAATATATCTCCATTCGCGGTGCACGTGAGCATAACCTTAAAAATATTGATGTAGACCTTCCTCGTGACAAACTGATCGTTATAACAGGACTTTCTGGATCAGGGAAATCTTCTTTAGCTTTTGATACAATTTACGCTGAAGGTCAACGCCGCTATGTTGAAAGCCTTTCTGCTTATGCACGCCAATTTCTGGAAGTGATGCAAAAACCGGATGTTGACCGCATAGATGGGCTTTCTCCCGCAATTTCCATTGAACAAAAAACAACCAGCCGCAACCCACGTTCAACGGTAGGAACCGTCACTGAAATCCACGACTATATGCGCCTTCTCTTTGCCCGCATTGGTATCCCTCATTCTCCTACCACAGGACTTCCTATTGAGAGCCAAATGGTAAGCCAAATGGTTGATCAAATTATGGACTTACCAGAAGGTACGCGGATTTTTATTATGGCCCCTTTCGTGCGAGGCAGAAAGGGAGAATATAAAAAAGAGTTAACGGAGCTTTTAAAAAAAGGATTTCAACGTGCTAAAGTTGATGGAATTTTTTATGAAATTCCTGATATTCCTCCTCTTGATAAAAAATATAAACATGACATAGACGTTGTGGTAGACCGTCTTGTCGTGCAAGATGACATTACCTCTCGCTTAGCTGACAGCATAGAAACCTGTTTACAGCTAGCAGATGGAATTGCTGTTGTTGAAATGGCAGACCAACCTTTAGCAAAAGAAGTAACTTCAAAGGAATCTGCTCACAAATCAAAAAATGAAACGCACAAACGGCTTATTTTCTCAGAAAAGTTTTCCTGTCCAATCTCTGGATTTTCTATCCCTGAAATTGAACCACGGCTTTTTTCATTTAATAACCCTTTTGGTGCTTGCCCTAGTTGCGATGGACTTGGCACAAAAAAGGCAATTGACCCAAAAAAAATAGTACCAAATGAAAATCTCACTTTACAAGCTGGAGCAATTGCCCCTTGGTCGAAATCAGCCTCACCCTCTCAGAGCCAAATCTTAGAGGCATTAGGTAAAATTTATGGATTCAAACTCACGGATAAATGGAACACACTTTCAAATGAAGCGCAACACGCTATTCTCTATGGCATAAAAAGAAAGGAAATCTCCTTTGACAACAAAAATACTCCAAGCACATATAAAATGATCCAATATTATGAAGGTGTTATCCCTAATATGGAGCGACGATGGAAAGAAACCGATTCTGCTTGGTCACGTGAAGAAATCGAGCATTATATGTCTTCTTCGCTCTGTCCAGCTTGTCATGGGTATCGTTTAAAACCAGAAGCACTCGCTGTAAAAATCCACGGAAAGCATATTGGACAAATATCAGAACTTTCCATCTTAAAAGCAGATGATTGGTTTGCTAACATCCATCAATATCTCACTGAAAAACAACGGAGTATTGCAGTTCGCATTTTAAAAGAAATTCGTGAACGCTTAGCTTTTTTAAATCATGTAGGACTTGAATATCTTAGCTTATCTCGCAATTCAGGGACACTTTCAGGTGGAGAAAGCCAACGTATTCGGTTGGCATCCCAGATTGGCTCTGGTCTTACAGGTGTCCTTTATATTTTAGATGAACCCTCTATTGGTTTACACCAACGTGATAATGAACGCCTTTTGGAGATGCTGCATCATCTGCGTGATCTAGGCAACACGGTTATCGTTGTTGAACATGATGAAGATGCCATTCGCACAGCAGATCATGTCGTTGATATGGGTCCAGCAGCAGGCGTTCATGGTGGAGAAATCATAGCGCAAGGTACGCCGCAGGAAATTATAGAAAATCCTTCTTCTCTCACAGGGCAATATCTTTCAGGAAAAATGGCCATTACCATACCTGCTCAACGACGCAAAATATCAAAATCAAAAACATTGAAAATAACTGGAGCCCGAGGCAATAACCTCAAAAACATCAGTGCTGCCATTCCTCTTGGAACCTTCACCTGCATAACTGGCGTTTCAGGTGGAGGAAAATCAACATTCCTCATTGAAACTCTTTTCAAAGCTGCCTCACATCATATCATGGGCACACATCAAAGTCCCGCAATCTATGATAAAATTGAAGGGTTAGAATTTCTTGATAAAGTCATTGATATCAACCAATCACCTATTGGACGCACCCCGCGTTCTAATCCAGCAACCTATACAGGGGCCTTTACCCCAATTCGTGAATGGTTTGCCGAACTTCCAGAATCAAAAGCCCGTGGCTATAAAGCTGGACGTTTTTCATTCAATGTTAAAGGCGGACGCTGCGAAGCATGTCAAGGCGATGGAGTGATCAAAATTGAAATGCATTTTTTGCCTGATGTCTACGTGACCTGCGATGTATGCCAAGGAAAACGCTATAATCGAGAAACCCTAGAAGTAAAATTTAAAGAAAAGTCTATCGCCGATATCTTGGATATGACAATCGAAAAAGCAGAAGAATTTTTTCAAGCTGTTCCAGCTATTCATAACAAAATGAAAACCCTCATGAAAGTTGGCCTTGGCTACATCAAAGTAGGACAACAAGCCACAACACTTTCCGGTGGTGAAGCCCAACGTGTAAAACTTGCTAAAGAACTTTCACGCAAAACAACAGGTCGTACGCTCTACATTTTGGACGAACCAACAACAGGGCTGCATTTTCACGATATTTCTAAACTTCTTGAAGTCCTGCATGAACTTGTCGAGCAAGGAAACACAGTTGCCGTCATTGAACATAATCTTGAAGTTATAAAAACAGCCGACTGGATTATTGACCTAGGACCAGAAGGGGGAGATCGCGGTGGTGAAATTGTTGCAATTGGACGACCTGAAGATATTATTAGCGTTTCTGCTTCTTACACTGGAAAATTCCTAAAAGAAATTTTGCTGCGCCGGCCTTTATAAATCTAAATTCTTAAAAAGTCTGCATGTTATAAAATACATAATAGAACAGTACAAAAAAGAAGAGCAAAGTTTTATTGTATCATTCTGATTCTTTACGACACTCAAAGCGCTTTCCCTATAAAATAACAGCATTTCATTGTATGCTGTAAAGGAATCTGTCTTCTCCAAATATATCGTGACATAATTTTCGCATTTTCCGTGTAGAAAGTATCTTTTAATATATCTCACAGTTGTCAATATAAGGTGGTGTAGTCTAAAAGGACATAATAACGTTGGAGATAATTTCAGCATGAAAAAGATTGAAGCCATCATAAAACCCTTCAAACTTGATGAAGTAAAAGAAGCGCTTCAAAAGATTGGGTTGCAGAGTATTACAGTAACAGAAGCAAAAGGTTTTGGTTGTCAAAAAGGACATACAGAACTTTATCGCGGTGCTAAATATGTTGTTGATTTTCTACCTAAAGTAAAAATTGAGATTGTTGTTGCCGATGAAAAACTGGAACAGGCTATTGATACCATAAATAAAGCAGCTCAAACACAGCATATTGGAGATGGAAGAATATTTGTTTCTTCCATTGATCATGTCATTCGTATCGGCACAGACAAATCCGGAATCGATGCTCTTTAACAGCTATAAAGTCTTTCATCTTTTTTATCTCCCTCAGTCCAATAAGGAAATGGAATATGACAACCGCATCAGACATTCTTAAACAGATTGACAACAATGACATCCGCTTTGTTGATTTACGCTTTACCGATCCACGAGGAAAGTTGCATCACGTTACCATGGATATTGCAGAAATCAGTGAAGATACATTTAGCGATGGCGTTATGTTTGACGGTTCTTCAATTTCTGGATGGAAAACAATCAATGAATCCGACATGGTTTTGATGCCAGATCCAGAAACAGCCCACATTGATCCTTTTTTTGCCCAATCAACTTTGGTCATATTTTGTGATGTGCTCGATCCTGTTTCTGGAGAATTTTATCGTAGAGATCCTCGTTCTATAGCCAAAAGAGCTGAAGTTTATATGAAATCTTTAGGCATTGGAGATACAATCAATGTAGGTCCAGAAGCAGAATTTTTTATCTTTGATGATGTACGCTATAAAACTGACCCTTACAACACAGGATTTAAACTCGATTCAAGCGAACTTCCATCAAATGACGATACAGAATATGAAACGGGCAATCTCGGTCATCGCCCACGAATGAAGGGTGGATATCTTCCAGTTCCCCCCATTGATTCCTGTCAAGATATGCGCTCTGAAATGCTTACAGCACTTAAAGATATGGGAGTCCGGGTTGAGAAGCATCATCATGAAGTAGCAGCAGGCCAGCATGAATTGGGTATTCGCTTTGATACTCTTGTCCGTGAAGCTGATAAGATGCAAATTTTTAAATATGTTGTGCATCAAATAGCAAACAGCTACGGAAAAACAGCAACTTTTATGCCAAAACCGGTTTTTGGTGATAACGGCTCAGGGATGCATGTTCACCTGTCCATTTGGAAAGATGGCAAACCAATCTTTGCCGGAAATGAATATGCCGGGCTATCAGAAATCTGCTTATTTTTTATTGGTGGTATCATTAAGCACGCAAAAGCAATCAACGCCTTCACCAATCCATCAACAAACTCTTATAAGCGTTTGGTTCCTGGTTATGAAGCGCCCGTTCTTCTTGCTTATTCCGCACGTAATCGTTCTGCCTCTTGCCGCATTCCTATGACTCCTTCACCAAATTCAAAACGCGTAGAAGTTCGTTTTCCAGATCCAACAGCAAATCCATATTTAGCATTTGCAGCACTCTTAATGGCTGGTCTTGATGGCATCAAAAACAAGATTCATCCTGGACACGCTATGGATAAAGATCTTTACGATCTTCCTCTAAAAGAGCTCAAAGATATTCCTACTGTCTCAGGGAGTCTGCGTGAAGCACTTGAAGCACTGGATAAAGACCGTAGTTTTCTTAAAGCTGGTGACGTTTTTGATGATGATCAGATTAATTCTTTCATTCAAGTAAAAATGCAAGAAGTTTTACGTTACGAAACAACTCCACATCCCGTGGAATTCGATATGTACTATTCTGTTTAAAATATAATCATTATTTTCGATTTAAAAATGGAATTTAAAACTCCATTTCTGTGGATATTATGCTTATAAAAGAGCACAAATAGCTTTTTGCTTTCGTGCTCTTACTTTATAATACTAGTTGAATCTCTTCGAATTATTTATAAGGTTTCTAATGCTGCAAATTTTTTATCTTTTTCCTATTCTTTTATGCATTGCCTTTATTATCTCAATAACTCAAGCTTATACAATTACAAATTCAAAACTTACAGCCCCAAAATCTACAGCCTTTGAAGAAGCAGCATTTGCTTACAGTAAAGCGCTTCAAAATGCCGATGCAAATGCCATTTTAAATGCTATTCCCCCCCAAATTATCAGCAGCTTAATGAATAAAAAAAACATTAGTAAATTACAATTCCAACAAATCATGAAAAGCCAAATACAACGATTGGCAGAAAATTATAAGATTGAGAGTATACAAATCAACCAAAAGCAAAAACGTGAAGGCACACTTGATAATGGTATTCCTTATTTCGTTATACCCGTGAATTTTATAACTACAACAAACTCTGGAAAAAAGCGCTCTATTCAAACTGAAGTAATTGCTCTTCTTTCAGACAACAAATGGTATTTTATACGTGGGAATGACGAAGCAATTTTAAATATAACCAGTGATGCATTTCCTGGACTTGAGAAAATAAAAATCAATCCGCAAAAAATCACAAAAATAATGTGATGTTTTAGAAATGAGTGCATGAAGAAAAGCAGCAGAGAATTTAACCTATAGACAAGTTGTCATGATTGTTCCTGCTGCGTCAAATTCACTTTTCTTATAAGCACGGCGCATCATTGCTTCTTCATCAACTCCCCATTGTTCCATCATCCAATCTTCATCTAAATGGGCAATATTCCAAACATGATCTGCATTCATTTCTCCTTCCATAACAGCAAGAGCAAGAAGAGCTGATCCTGTTAAGGTTGTTATCGTATGCAGTGCTGCAAGCATATAGGGAGATTCTACTTTACGTAGATAATTGCTTACTGCTTGAATAGCCTCGCGTGATTGTTCAACATGCATAAGCCCTTCTGCTACATGAAAACGAGCACCAAGTTTTTCTTCTACCCAATCTAATAAAGGATCCCACTGTTCACGTTGTCGCTGTACCAGCTCTTTTGGTGTTTGTGCGCGATAAAAAGTCATATCACATGCGACAAAACGCAATAAATCTTCAAATACAACCTGCATATTATCAGCTATGCCATCAATCACAGTATTCACAAGACGTGTCATTGGCATTTTTGCTGGATCAATAACTTGCTTTTGGTTTTCAAATTCCTTTGCCACAAATGCAGCAAACATTTCTGTTGGCACAAGAAAATGCCGCTTAGCCGGCGTTTTAACTGGAAATCCATCCAATAAGAGGGAAAATCCTCCCTCCTCACAAGCAACCTTTACTTCGCTATAAAATCGTTTTGGAAGTGACTGGCAAGAAAGATTTTCAATCTTCTGGACAGAATGATTTTTATTCAAGGGTTTATCAAAATGATTCAAAATTTCACGCATATCATTTTACCTTTGATATTTTCAAAAAATTGACTAGTTTTCAAGTTTCTGTATGCCTTATAGGGTTGAGTTTACCTGTCACCCCTCCCTAAAGAAGAAAAAAGGCCTTACCAGCTCCAATCTGATTGAGAACTATATTTCAGATCTATTTTATAGACAAGACAACGATAATGCCTTGTTTTTCCATTCAGAAACAACTGTGAGAGTAATTTTTAAAAAGGATTTTTCTTGATTTAAAAACTTAAATGCATCGAACTTGAGAGTAAAAGTAAGCATGTTTACTACCTTTGCAAATTATCCGTCTACAAGAGTGATATCTACAAAGCATTCATAGCTTTTAAAATGCTTCTATAAAGTGTTGAAGAACAAGAAAGGGCATCACCAAAAAAGCTAAAGAGAGCCATGCATTTTACTCATAATTATACCTTGATACCTTGCTTAACATCCCCCAAAGTACCGCCATTATGCGCCTAACATAGGCCCAAGCAATCCACCCCTCACGGAACAATTTCCCTTCCTTATATAACCGCCCTAAACGACAGTATTTTATGGCATAATAGGATGATAAAAATTAAAGTTGCTCTCCTGTTACTATTGATCATTTTTCTATGTTAAGTCTCTCTTAAATAAAACATTGATTTATAACGATAATATAGCGTCATTCATATTAAATAAGAGCCCCGAACACTGTTAGGATTTTCTCATTTCAATCCTGTTTATATTGCATCAATTAAAACCACTTGTTTGCACATAACAAGTGAGATGAATATCTGGATAAAAATTATTAAGAAAGGACTAAAAATCGCTCTTATGAATCGTCTCAAGTGCCAAGGGCTTGTGTAACATTGGGGTCTGGCAAAGAGTATGATGGTACCGGCTTCTTCATAAGAGTAAAGATGGCGGTGCTCAACGGATTTATCATTATACCCTTTACGGACGCCGCCGTGAAATGGGCTTTGGTGCACTAAGAGGTCTCTTTAAAACAAGCCCTTAAATTGGCGACTGGGTGGCATTCTGTTTTACATGAAGGTCGTGACCCCATTAGACACCACAGGAGCACATCCATAAAATTGTTTAATCTTGCAGACTTATACTTATCATTCGATTAAATCTCAAATTTAAAATCTTTACATAATTGCATAGGATCTGTTAAAAGCAGACTTTATTTATTACTTTACTATCTTATAAATAATTTATAAAAAATAAACTAAATAAAAACACTGAATTTTAAATATAAAAATTAATTTATTATTTATAAAAAGCATATTATAAAAATTTTTACTGAAAAATACTAGAATATTTACATTTTATTTTTAAGAATATTTGTCTTGCATTTGAAAGTAAAAGTATCACGTTCATATTCCTAGCAGCTATCAACCTCAAATAGCAATATCTACACTCATGAACAGCTTAAAAGATATTTCTAATAAAAGTCTAAAACAAAAAAATCGCTTATGACTCAAAAAAAGTAATAGGGCCGTAACCTTTGATCACCTCCCTACTTCCCTATGAGCTTTGGATGCACACCAATTGACATTATTTGTCAATATATCCAACAGCAAAACACATCTGATATGTGAATTTATGATGTTTTATACGGCATAATAAGATAATGAAACTGTAGAAAAAATCTGTAAACGATATCTACAAATTCATCATTTAAAAAATACAATCCTTTAAGAGCGATTATTTTATCAAGAATTCTCTTCACAACAAGTGATATAGATAACACCTTCTTAAATTTACAAAAAACTGCACAACTCAAAAAAACAAATAACAAAAACTCTTCTTTTATTTTGTTTATTCTGTCTCACCATCATTCTCATTAAAAGCCAAAAGATTAAAACTTTGTACCATATGAGGTGGTAAAGGTGCGACGATATCCAATATCCCCCCTGAAGGATGAGGAACGCGAATCCGGCGTGCATGAAGATGAAGGCGATTTTGAATTCCCCCTGGTAACTCCCAATTACTATCAGAAAAAAAATATTTTGCATCACCAATGATCGGGTGATCCATGTGAGCAGCATGGACACGCAGCTGATGTGTTCTCCCCGTATAAGGTTCCATTTCAAGCCATGAAAGAGCGCGCCCTCGTGTATCTATAACGCGGTAGTAGGAAACTGCATGACAAGAGTCTGGCTCCCCATGTTCACAAACCCGCATTTTATCACCCTGGGAAGTATTATCCTTAACCATCCACGTTGAAATTTTATCTTGCTTTTTTTTAGGCACACCCCGCACCAATGCCCAATAAGTTTTTTTTGTTTCACGTGTTCGAAAAGCCGATGTTAAAGCCTGTGCCGCCCCTCTTGACCGCGCAACAATCAACACACCCGATGTCTCACGATCAAGACGATGAACCAACCGCGGTTTTTCACCTTTTTTATTACGCCATACCTCAAGCATACTATCCATATGGCGCGTCAAGCCAGAGCCACCCTGTACCGCTAAACCAGCTGGCTTGTTAAAAACAAAAACCTTTGGATCCTCATAAAGCAGCATTTTTTTCAAAATGACCCCATCATCCTGTCCTCGAAGGGTTTTATCCGTTACCGGAAGACTTTCTTTGTCATTAAAAGATAAAGGTGGTATGCGAACAACTTGGCCCATAAGAAGACGCGTCTCAGCTTTAACACGCCCACCATCAATTCGTATCTGTCCAGAACGCAACAATTTTTGTAAATGCCCAAATCCAAGTCCCGGGTAATGCGCTTTAAACCAACGATCTAAGCGCATTCCGCTTTCATCTGCTTCAACCTTTTTTATTTCTACGCCTGCCATGAAAATTCCCTTGCCCAGTAATTTTATCAAATAATTTTGCCAAATAATTTTATTGACCCGTTTTACACACTCTCTTTATAAACAAAAAATCCATATTCTATACAGTTGGTTTTATCACAGCATATTACAATCCGTATCCAAAATTGCATTTTCTTACTATCAAAACTTTATTACTTAAAAGCCTAACGATTACAATTGAGTGGAGATGATCATCTGTGGCTTTATTGAGAACCTATGCACGTGTCCTCACTTATCTAAATAAAGAAAAAAATGCATCCCTTTTAATCTGTTCTACGAATGTTATGTTGGCTATCATCACCATTGCAGAACCTATTTTATTTGGACACGTCATTGACTCTATTGCAGAAAAATCAGCTATTATCCCAACTCTTACGATTTGGATATGCTTTGGTATTTCCCATATTCTTGCCTATGTACTTATAGCTCGCGGTGCTGACCGCTTAGCACATAGACGTCGCTTAGCTGTTTTAACAGAATCTTTCGAACGTATTATTGCTATGCCTTTAATCTGGCATCAACAGCGCGGAACTTCTAATGCTCTCCATACACTTTTGCGTGCTATAGACTCTATGTCAACCATATGGCTTGATTTTATGCGTCAACATCTCTCAACTCTTGTTGCATTATTCGTTCTCATCCCCATAGCTTTTAACATGAATTGGCGCCTTTCAATAGTCTTGGTTGTTCTCGCCATCATTTATGTATTAATTGCACGCCTAGTGATGCGCAAAACAAAAGATGGTCAAGCCGCTGTAGAGTCCTATCATCATAATCTTTTTCAACATGTCAGTGATTCAATCTCTAACGTTTCCATTGTACAAAGTTATAACCGAATAAAAGAAGAAACTTCTATATTACATCAGCATACAAATGACCTTCTTAAAGCGCAAAACCCTGTTCTCAATTGGTGGGCTCTTGCCAGTGGCTTAAATCGCATGGCTTCAACCATTTCAATAGTTTGTGTTCTTCTCCTTGGAGCTTTTTTTGTAGCAAAAGGCCAATTACGTGTAGGTGAAGTTGTTGCTTTTGTCGGATTTGCACAATTAATGATTAGTCGTCTTGATCAAATGAGCAGTTTCATTAACCTAACCATATCCTCACAAGCAAAACTACAAGAATTCTTTGCAATGGAAGACTCAACCTTTCAGAGCAAAGAACCTGAAAACCTTCCTTTTTTGCAAAACGTTAAGGGTGCAATACAATTCCATCACGTGACCTATAAATTCCCAAATTCCTCTCAAGGCGTTTTTGACATTTCCTTTGAGGTTAAAACAGGACAAACTGTTGCGATTGTAGGACCAACAGGTGCTGGTAAAACAACATTAATCAATCTCTTGCAGCGCGTATACGATCCTACAGTTGGGCATATTTCCATTGATGGAATAAATATACGCTCTGTTAATCGTGAATCCTTACGAAAATCTCTAGCAACAGTGTTTCAAGATGCTGGTCTTTTCAACCGTACTATTCACGACAATATCTCGATAGGAAAAGAAACAGCAACAGATGAAGAGCTTTATGAAGCAGCAAAGATAGCAGCTGCTCATGATTTTATTTTGAAAAAAAACAATTGTTATAATACAATGATTGGTGAACGGGGTTCTCAATTATCCGGCGGAGAGAAACAGCGACTAGCAATTGCACGCGCTGTTTTAAAAAATGCTCCCATTCTTATTCTAGACGAAGCGACAAGTGCCCTTGATGTCGAAACAGAAGCGCGCGTTAAAGACGCTCTTGAGAGCATAAGTCACAACCGAACCACTTTCATTATAGCTCATCGCCTTTCAACAGTGCGCAGCGCTGATCTTGTGCTCTTTCTAGAACAAGGTCACTTAATTGAAAAAGGAAGTTTTCAAGAATTAATTGCTAAAGGTGGTCGTTTCTATAAACTGTTAAAGGCTGGTGGTTTGACAATTAACCAACCAGCGATAAAAAGAGAAGATGTAAATGTGATCCCCTTGCAGAAGCCATCGCATCATAAAATAACCTCTCCCTCTTTAAACAAAAACCGTATCTCAAAATCGTTCTTGACAGATCTCAAATCCCAATCATAAAAATCAGAAATTATTCCTCAAGAGCGGCTTTGAGTGCTGCAAGTGCCTGACCAGCTTTACTTCCTTCAGAACCACCAGCCTGCGCCATATCAGGACGTCCACCACCACCTTGACCACCAAGAATACCAGACAAAATACGCACCAAATCAACAGCATTCAACTTATTCGTTAAATCATCCGTAACACCAACAACAGCACTCCCCTTGCCATCTTCTGAAACACCAATGAAAGCAACAACTCCAGAACCAATTGTCTTCTTTCCAGAATCGACTAATGCCTTAAGATCTCGTGGCAAAATATTTTCAACAACACGCCCCATAAAAGAAATACCATTAATGATAGTAATATCCTCTTGACCATTTTTTACCATTCCACCACTTAGCAAACTCTTCTTGCGTTCATCACTCAACTCTTTTTCAAGTTTACGACGATCCTCGAGCAAAATCCGCACACGTTCTCCCACATCATCAGGAACAGTTTTTAAAAGATCAGCAATCTCATCGATACGTTCATCTTGCAG
Source organism: Bartonella senegalensis OS02 (assembly GCF_000312545.1). Taxonomy (GTDB): domain Bacteria; phylum Pseudomonadota; class Alphaproteobacteria; order Rhizobiales; family Rhizobiaceae; genus Bartonella; species Bartonella senegalensis. The sequence continues at coordinate 55,531 of NZ_HE997542.1, read as the reverse complement.
ACAAAGATAAAGACGCGCTGCTGAACCTGTTAAAGCTTCAATACGACGCACTCCAGACGCGACAGAACTTTCAGAAACAATATGAATTAAACCAATATCCCCTGTTCTCTTCACATGTATCCCTCCACAAAGCTCAATAGACCAACGTCTCTTTAAGTCTCCTTTTTCAAGCTGGTTCCCCATAGAAACAACACGAACTTCATCACCATATTTCTCACCAAAGAGTGCCATCGCTCCTTCAGAAATTGCATCATCCACCAGCATGAGGCGGGTTGTTACCTCACTATTTTGCAGAACAATCTCATTTGCTAAATCTTCTATTTTTTTCAATTCTTCCAAAGAAACTGATTTTGGATGAGAAAAATCAAAACGCAATCGATCCGGTGATACAAGAGAGCCCTTCTGTGTAACATGAGATCCCAATACTTGACGTAAAGCTTCGTGTAATAAATGGGTAGCAGAATGGTTCACACAGATTTTTTTACGACGAACACCATCAATGGTTAATTCTACACAATCAGATGTCCTTGCTTGACCAGACTTAACTTCTCCAATATGGATAAAAACACCATCAGCCTTTTTCTGAGTGTCATACACTTTAAAAATAAAGTCCTCACCAGAAATAATGCCACTATCACCAACCTGCCCACCAGATTCGCCATAAAAGGGTGTCTGATTTACCACAAGAATGGCTTTCTGCCCTGAAGAAATATGATCAACAATTTTGCCATCACACACAAGAGCTGTCAGAATGCCTTCAGCTTTTTCTGTTTCATAACCCAAAAATTCTGTGCCCCCCACCTGATCACGAACAGAAAACCAAATGGACTCTGTTTTAGCTTCACCGGACCCAGACCAATTAGCACGGGCTTGTGCTTTTTGACATTCCATCGCCTTATCAAAAGCCGCAACATCAACAGATATTCCACGGCATCGAAGAGCATCTTGCGTCAAATCAAGCGGAAAACCATAAGTATCATAGAGTTTAAAAGCGATTTCACCATTTAAGTGATCCCCTTCTTTAAGATCGGTACTTGCTTCGTTCAACAAACCAAGTCCTCGTTCAAGCGTTTTACGAAAACGTATCTCTTCTAATTTTAAAGTTTCTGAAATCAAAGATTGAGCGCGTACCAATTCCGGATAAGCTTGTCCCATTTCGCGAATTAAAACAGGCAAAAGCTGCCACATTAAGGGCTCTCTAGCACCAAGAAGATGCGCATGACGCATAGCACGGCGCATAATACGACGTAAAACATATCCCCTTCCTTCATTAGAAGGAAGAACACCATCAGCAATCAAAAATGCAGAGGAGCGAAGATGATCAGCAATGACACGGTGGCTCGCAATAAAATCCCCCGTTGCCTCAACCCCTGTAATTTCCTGTGACGCACCAAGTAACGCACGAAAAAGATCAATGTCATAATTATCATGAACACCCTGTAAAACAGCAGCAATACGCTCTAATCCCATACCTGTATCAATAGAAGGATGAGGCAATTCAACACGCTTTTCCTCACTCACCTGCTCATACTGCATGAAAACAAGATTCCAAATTTCAATAAAGCGATCACCCTCTTCATCAGCACTCCCAGGCGGACCTCCCCAAATTTGATCACCGTGATCGTAAAAAATCTCTGAACAAGGACCACAGGGACCTGTGTCTCCCATCGCCCAAAAATTATCAGCCGTCGCAATACGGACAATTTTTTCATCTGGAAGACCTGAGATTTTACGCCATAATTCAGCAGCAACATCATCACTATGATAAACTGTCACCAACAATTTATCTTTAGGAAGACAAAATTCCTTCGTTAAAAGATTCCATGATAAAAAAATGGCTTCTTCTTTGAAATAATCACCAAAAGAAAAATTACCCAACATTTCAAAAAATGTATGATGGCGTGCCGTATAGCCAACATTGTCAAGATCATTATGCTTTCCACCCGCACGAACACATTTCTGCGCCGTTGTTGCCTGTTTATAAGAACGTTGTTCAAGTCCAGTAAAAACATTTTTAAACTGCACCATCCCTGCATTGGTAAACATGAGTGTAGGATCATTGCGCGGAACAAGTGGGCTAGAAGAAACAATTTTATGCCCATTAAGCTGAAAATAATCGAGGAAAGTTGAGCGGATACTATTAACATTATTCATATCGACACCTGCAGAGTATGGGCATAAAACTCTAAAAGCAAAATTGCCTCTCCTTAAACATCTTCTTGATCAAGCATAGAGTCAATTTAATCAAAAAGTGGAATAGTTTTTAAAAGAATCGAGAAATAACCGGTCTTATCTTCAAAAATTCTGACACATAAAAACAGAAAAATTTTAAAGGCAGGAAGGGTATTCAAACAAACACGCCCATCAAATGACTTCATCGCTTTCTGTGTTTTCTGATCCTGCATTTTCTAACAATTCAATCGCAATCAAACCAGCATTTTGACGCAAAGCTGTTTCGATTTCTGCAGCGATTTCTGGGTGTTCGCGTAAAAATTGCTTCGCATTTTCTCGCCCCTGTCCTAAACGTTGAGAATTATAAGAGAACCACGAACCAGATTTTTCCACAATACCAACCTTTACCCCCAAATCAATCAACTCACCTAATTTGGAAATACCTTCACCATAAATAATATCAAACTCAACTTGTTTGAATGGAGGTGCTAATTTATTTTTAACCACTTTAACACGGGTTTGATTGCCAACAATCATATCCCGATCTTTAATAGAACCAATGCGGCGAATATCCAGACGAACAGAAGCATAAAACTTTAAAGCATTTCCACCCGTTGTCGTTTCAGGAGAGCCAAACATCACCCCAATTTTCATACGAATTTGATTAATAAAAATTACCATACAGTTAGAGCGGAAAATTGATGCGGTAAGCTTGCGTAAAGCTTTACTCATTAAGCGAGCTTGCAACCCAGGCAAAGCATCCCCCATTTCACCATCAATTTCTGCACGCGGCGTTAAAGCGGCTACGGAATCAACAACGAGTACATCAACAGCACCAGAACGAACCAATGTTTCCGTAATTTCCAACGCCTGTTCACCCGTATCAGGCTGAGAAATGAATAAATTTTCTAAATCAACACCAAGTTTACGCGCATAAATAGGATCAAGAGCATGTTCCGCATCAATAAAAGCACAAACTCCACCATTTTTCTGTGCCTCAGCAATAGCATGAAGAGCTAATGTTGTTTTCCCAGAGCTTTCTGGTCCATAAATCTCAACGATACGCCCCTTTGGTAATCCACCAACACCCAAAGCAATATCCAAAGATAATGAACCTGTTGGTATTGTTTCAATTTCAACAACCTGCTCCTTTTGCCCAAGACGCATAATTGAGCCTTTTCCGAAAGAACGTTCAATTTGTGAGAGAGCAGCATCGAGAGCTTTTATTTTATCCACGATTATATCCTTGACCGATTCACAATAATCCAATATCCACTGTACACTGTTATTTGAACTTAACTAAAGTCTTCAGTTGAGATTTTCACAGACTATTTCCATTTTTTCCCCCATATTAGGTTCATAATATTTTTCCTTTATGATAGAAAAAACTACTATTCCTTCTAAACACCCACACACTTCAAAAAAACATGTCCCTATGAAGGAAAGAAACTCAATATATTTATATATCTCCTCTCGAAAAGAAACAATTTAAATTTTAACAGGGTGCTCTATAAAGAGTCCTCCTAATATTTCTTTATAAGCACTTAAGAGATGTAATTTTCATCCCCTGCATTAATAAAAAAAGCGATCTGCAAGCAAAACTGCGTACACCGCACACAACTGGAAGCAAAAATAAAAAAACAGCCTAAGAATGATAGCTAGACAAATATTTGTTAAATCTGCTTTTTAAGCCTATATGAATTTTTATACAAAACGCAAAACTTTTATTCTACGAAGAAGAATAAAAGTTTTGAATATAACCGAGACAATAAATAAAATTAAATTACAATCACATCACCGATTTAAAATAAGTGTAAAACCAATAAAAGACCTTGTCTCAACTCAGATATCATTTTTGATCAGCGCGTTTTTTGCGCAATTGTTTCCACCATTCCAGACGCTTAGCAATTTCACGTTCAAAACCACGCTCAACTGGTTGATAATAGCTCTGACGCCCAAGTTTTTCAGGAAAATATTCCTGTCCAGAAAAAGCGTCTGGTTCATCATGATCATAACGATAACCATGCCCATATCCTTCTTCCCTCATAAATTTTGTCGGCGCATTAAGAATATGCTTAGGGGGAGGCAGCGAGCCATTTTTGCGTGCACAATGCATAGCAGCCTTATAGGCAAGATAGGTTGCATTTGATTTTGGTGCCGTTGCAACATAAAGACACGCTTGTGCTAACGCCAATTCTCCTTCTGGAGATCCTAAATAATCATAAGCATCCTTTGCAGCATTACAAATGACAAGAGCCTGCGGATCTGCCAAACCAACATCCTCAACAGCCATACGCACCAATCTTCGACCAATATAAAGAGGATCTTCACCCGCATCAAACATACGAGCTAAATAATAAAGTGCAGCATCAGGATCAGAGCCACGAACTGATTTATGCAACGCTGAGATGAGATTATAATGACCATCTCGCCCTTTATCATAAATTGGAGCACGACGCTGAATAATTTTTTGCAAAGCAGCAGCATCAAATATCTCTCCCGGTCGTGCAACAGACCAAACTTCCTCTGCCAATGTTAACACCGCCCGTGCATCCCCATCAGACATCCCTATCAAAACGTCTCTGGCATCACCATCTAAGGGAAGAATTTTTCCTTCCAATTCTTCAGCACGCTTCAAAAGTATGCCCAAACTTACATTATCATGGGGAAGAAATGTTAAAACACGTGCGCGCGAAAGAAGAGCAGCATTAAGTTCAAACGAAGGATTCTCTGTTGTTGCCCCTATAAGAATAACAGTACCATTTTCCATAACGGGAAGAAAACTATCCTGCTGTGCACGATTAAACCGATGAATTTCATCAACAAACAAAACTGTTTGACGTCCAGACAGAAAACGTGTTTGAGCACTTTCAAAAATCTTCTTAAGCTCAGCAACCCCAGTAAAAATAGCAGAAACTTGCTCAAAAGCCAAATTCGTTTCAAGTGCTAACAAACGGGCAATTGTTGTTTTTCCTGTCCCTGGAGGACCCCAAAAAATCATCGAACCAATTGAGCCAGCTGCTAACATCCGTGAAAGCAAGCCCTCTTCTCCCACCAGATGCCTCTGTCCCGTTATATCATGAAAAGAGCGAGGACGCATTCTTTCTGCAAGCGGCTGTTTTTCATGAACCTGGTGCTCAAAAGACGAAATAAAAAAATCTTTACTCAAAAAAAACCTCAGCGAATAAATTGGCGAATATACATACCATCACGTTCATATTCTAATTGCCAAACACGTGGATGCTCTTGCATAAGAATCTTTTTTAATTGACTAACTGTTTGAATCTTATGCCCATTAACAACCCGCAAAATATCTCCGGCACGAAAAATTCCAGCCGCATTACTCATTTCATCAAGACTGCTAATCACAACACCTTTTGCAGAAGCAGGAAGATGAAACCGTCGACTATTTTGTGGTGTTAAATCCAATATTTCAGCACCAGAAAGAGGACCATCATCAATAATTTTTTCAGATTTTGAAAATGCAGATTCTGGTATTGATGAAATAGTTATTTTTGTCTTAAAAGTTTTTCCACCTCGTAAATATTCTAAAACAAGGCTATCTCCAATACCAGCTGTCATCAAACGATATCCAAGACTATCTGGACTATCAACGCGTATCCCTTGCACACTCAAAATAACATCGCCGACGTTTAAACCAGCTTTTTTAGCAGGACTATCTTTTATAACTTCGATGACAAGAGCACCATAGGGGCGTTCTAAACCTAAACCACCAGCAATATCAGGTGTAACATTTTGAAAAGATGCACCAATATAAGGGGGAACAAAATATTTTCCACCACGTTTAACCGTATCAAGCATCACTTTTACAAGATTTGCTGGAATAGCAAAACCAATCCCTACTGAACCACCTGAACGCGAATAAATAGCTGTATTAATGCCAATTAACTGTCCTTTCATATCAATCAAAGCCCCACCAGAATTCCCTGGATTAATGGCAGCATCTGTTTGAATAAAAAAGTCAAAATCAGAAATACCAACACGTGTACGCGCTTGTGCTGAAACGATGCCACTTGTAACCGTTTGACCAACACCAAAAGGATTACCAATTGCTAAAACAAGATCGCCCACTTCAACTGCATCAGAATTTCCCAAAGACAGAACAGGAAACTGTGCTCCCTTACTATCAATTTCAAGTACAGCAATATCCGTTGCCTCATCTTTTAACATAACCTTGCTTTCGAATTCCCGTCCATCAGAAAGAGCAACTTTAATTTCGCTTGCATCCTTAATGACGTGGTAATTCGTAACAATCAAACCACGTGCATCAACAATCACTCCAGATCCTAATGAAGATTGTTTACGCACAGGAAGATTATTTTGAAAACGGCTAAAAAATTGCTCAAAAAATGGATCACCTTCAAAAGGCGAGCGCGCTCTGATTTGTCGAGCTGCATAAATATTCACAACAGATGGAATAGTCTTCTTAACTAAAGGAGCAAATGAAAGAGCGATTTCTTTTTGTGTTTGCGGAATTTCCGCATAGGCACAACGAAATGAAACTTGTATCATAATTGCAAAAAAAAACCACGCTAAAAAACGATATCTCATGACGCGCTCCTTAAAAACTAACAGCTAACCTACTCTTAACATTAATAGGATAAACTTTCTCATCTTTCATAAACTAAAGAATATTCATTAATATTTTAGTGAAGAAGAAAAACAACCATTTGGACAATAAAATATTATAAAAATCATAGCATTCAATATATTATAATTTATTCACTTTGTTTATCTTTTGAGCAAATCGAATGTTGAAAGTCTTACAAAAAAACCGCCTTTAAAAGGGCGGCTTGTTAAAATTTAACAAAAAGAAAACACTCTATTTCTATGAAGAAGCTTCTTTTTCATTTGCAGCACTTTCTGCACGCACACGATCCACAGCACCCTTAGCATCAACATCACGATCAACAAACTCTATAACAGCCATGGGGGCATTATCACCAGTACGAAATCCTGCCTTCATAATACGCAAATATCCACCATTACGCGACGCATAACGAGGAGCAAGTGTATCAAATAACTTTGCAACTTTCCCTGCATCGCGGAGTGAAGCTATTGCTTGTCGACGAGCGTGCAAACCTCCACGTTTACCAAGCGTAACCAGCTTTTCAACGATAGGACGGATCTCTTTAGCTTTTGGAAGCGTTGTCACAATCTGCTCATGCTCGATGAGCGAAACTGCCATATTTGCAAACATCGCTTTACGGTGACTGGCAGTACGGTTCAACTTGCGACCTGACTTACTATGGCGCATAAACCTTCTCCTTAAGTTTTAATTTTTAATACTGATCTTCATAACGTTTAGCAAGATCATCAATGTTTTCAGGCGGCCACGCAGGAATTTCCATACCAAGATGCAATCCCATGCATGCCAAAACCTCTTTAATTTCATTTAACGACTTACGTCCAAAATTTGGCGTCCGAAGCATTTCAGATTCTGTTTTTTGGATAAGATCACCAATATAAACAATATTATCGTTCTTAAGACAATTTGCCGAACGAACTGAAAGCTCTAACTCATCCACTTTCTTGAGAAGTGCAGGATTAAAAGCAAGCTCGGAAGCAGACTCTTCAACAATTTCCTTCTGTGGCTCCTCAAAATTGACAAACAACGCTAATTGATCCTGAAGAATACGTGCTGCAAAAGCAAGAGCATCTTCTCCATTAACAGCACCATTTGTTTCAATTGTAAGCGTTAATTTATCATAATCGAGAACTTGACCTTCACGGGTATTTTCTACTTTATAAGAGACTTTGCGAATTGGCGAATAAAGACTGTCAACTGGGATCAGACCTATTCGCGCTTCATCAACACAATTGCGATCAGAGGGAACATAACCTTTCCCAGTATTAACAATAAATTCCATACGAATCTCAGCATCTTCATCAAGAGTACAAATGACATGATCTGGATTCAGAATTTCCATATCTGTAACAGTATTGATATCTCCAGCCCTCAGAACACCAGGACCTTCTTTAGAAACGACAATACGCTTAGGCCCCTCTTCGCGCATACGAAGTGCAATTTCTTTGATATTCAGAATAATATCTGTAACATCCTCACGAACACCCGGAATTGATGAAAATTCATGTAAAACACCATCAATCTGCACAGCGGTAATCGCAGCACCACGAAGTGATGACAATAATACACGGCGAAGCGCATTGCCTAACGTTAAACCGAAACCACGCTCAAGAGGCTCCACAATCACTCTTGAAATATTCGGATTATCATGTTTAGAAAACTCAACCTTATTGGGTTTAATGAGTTCTTGCCAGTTTTTCTGGATCATATTTTTATTCCCGTTCTTTAGTTCCGTCACCATTCAATCGTAACGGACAATGTGAACATCAGAGAAGCCTCCGACAACGAAAAACAACACTCAATTAAACACGCCGCCTTTTGCGTGGACGACATCCATTATGAGGAATTGGCGTTACATCACGAATTGAAGTAATAACAAAACCGACAGACTGTAAAGCACGAAGAGCCGATTCTCGCCCAGATCCAGGACCACAAACCTCAACTTCTAATGAACGCATACCATGTTCTTGGGCTTTTCTAGCACAATCTTCAGCAGCCACCTGAGCAGCAAAAGGCGTAGATTTACGTGAACCTTTAAAGCCCTGAGCACCTGCAGAAGACCACGCGATTGTGTTTCCCTGAGCATCAGTAATGGTAATCATCGTATTATTAAATGTTGAATTGATATGCACAACACCTGATGAAATATTTTTGCGCTCGCGACGACGAACACGTGTGGCTTCCTTGGCCATAGTTTTCCTTTCAACGATCTCTGCACTGCCGTAACACCAGCAGCTCCACCTATTTTATCCCTATTAAGAATCCTCAACAAGAAACAGAATACTGAAAAAATAAAAGCCTTTTTTAAAGAAACTCCTATTTTTCCTCACCAACAATATACTACGCAATTGCTATTTCTTCTTACCAGCAATTGCCTTAGCCGGTCCCTTACGGGTGCGTGCATTCGTATGTGTACGCTGCCCACGAACAGGTAAAGAACGACGATGACGCAACCCTCGATAACAACCAAGATCCATCAAACGCTTAACGTTCATTGCAACCTCACGACGAAGATCTCCCTCAACTTGATAACCTTGATCTATCGCTTCACGAATCTGCAACACTTCTGCATCAGAAAGCTCATGCACACGACGCCCTGTGGGAATACCAACCTTTTTAGTAATTTCTTGAGCAAATTTTGGTCCAATCCCGTGGATATATTGAAGCGCAATAACAACACGCTTATTTGTCGGGATATTGACGCCAGCAATACGAGCCACGCCTATTCTCCTTGATTACATTGACAATTAACCATAAAATACCTGATGTACCTTACAGAAAAATAGATCCGGCGTAAAGATCCTCCGAATCCGATTATTTTACTGAAACAAATTAAAGAGATTTTTGATAGATTTCAGCAAAAAAGTCAACTCTTTTCATTCATTCCCAAAAAAATCCCTATTTAAGAAACTCTCTAATCGTATGTGACACCTCAACAACCCCAATCATTCCATCAACTGTCTTCAACAATCCCCTCTCAGAATAAAATTTTGACAAAGGAGCTGTCTTCTCACGATATTCGACTAATCGTTTTGCAAAAGCAACAGGATTATCATCAGAACGAACCTGTCCACCAGCATTTATTGTTTCCTGAACACGCTTTTTCATTCTCTCAAGCAAAGCATCTTCATCAACAATCAGCTCAATAACAGCATCAAGCTGCATATTTTTTGATTGCAAAACCTGTTGCAAAACTTCTGCTTGTCCCACAGTGCGCGGATATCCATCTAAAACAAAACCATTTATGCAATCTGGTTCATCAATGCGATCGGATACAATTTGATTAACAATGTTATCAGAAACCAAAGCACCAGCATTGATAAGAGCTTTAGCTGTCTTGCCGATTTCTGTTTCTTTGTGAATAACTTCACGGAGCATATCACCTGTTGATAACTGAGGAATGCGATATTCCTCAGACAACATCTTAGCTTGTGTACCTTTTCCAGCTCCAGGAGGACCTAAAAGAACAATTCTCATCGATTCCTTTTACCTCCACGAAGTTTTGACTTTTTAATCAATCCTTCATATTGGTGCGCAACAAGATGTCCTTGAATTTGGGCAACTGTATCAAGTGTAACAGTTACAACAATCAACAAAGACGTTCCTCCAAGATAAAAAGGAACCTGTAGGGCAGATATCATAAATTCAGGCAACAAACAAACCAAGATAATATAAATGGCTCCTACAACAGTAATACGCGTCAAAACGTAATCAATATATTCAGCTGTACGCTCACCAGGACGAATCCCTGGAATAAAACCAGAATGCTTTTTTAACTGATCCGCTGTATCACTTGGATTAAACACGATAGCTGTATAAAAAAAGCAAAAAAATGCCATCAAAATGGCATAGATAATCATATAGAGTGGCTGTCCATGTCCAAGAGAATAAGAAATAGCCTGAACCCACTGCGGCATTTTATCAGAAAAATTATTAATAGTCGCGGGTAGCAACAGCAAAGAAGAAGCAAAAATTGGCGGAATAACACCGGCAGTATTGAGTTTCAAAGGAAGATGAGACATATCACCTTGAAACATCTGATTACCAACCTGACGTTTCGGATACTGAATAAGGATTCGCCGTTGTGCACGTTCAACAAAAACAATAATTGCGATAACAGAAACAGCAATAAAAACAATCGTTATTAATAAAAAAGTTGATAAATCAGCTTGACTATGCGCAGTCAAGAGTTGAGCAAAAGTAGAAGGGAGATTAGCTACGATACCGGTAAAAATAATGAGAGAAACCCCATTACCGACACCGCGCGATGTGATCTGCTCACCAAGCCACATGAGAAACATCGTCCCACCAACAAGGGTGATAACAGAAGAAATACGGAACATAAAACCGGGTTCTATAACAATCTGAAGACCTGTTCCTATACCAGCTTCAAGCGCAACCGCAATACCAAACGCCTGCAAAATCGCCAAAATCACTGTTACATAACGGGTATATTGATTAATAATTTTACGACCTAACTCCCCCTCTTTTTTAAGAGTTTCCAAAGAAGGGATAATTGAGGTAAGCAATTGTACAATAATTGACGCGGATATATAAGGCATAATCCCCAGTGCAAAAATTGCCATGCGTCCAACAGCACCCCCAGCAAACATATTAAACAACCCTAAAACACCAGAAGCATGATGTTCAAATGTTTGCCGTAGAGCATCAATATTAATACCAGGAAGAGAAATGTATGTACCAAAACGATACACGAGAAGCGCTCCTAAGGTAAACCAAATGCGCTTTTTTAACTCAGTGGCACGCGAAAAAGTACCGAAGTTTATATTGGAAGCAAATTGCTCTGCTGCTGATGCCATAAAACGTCTCCCGTCCACACTCCAGTTCTTTAAATCACAGAAGTATAACTTTAAAATTCATACTTTCATAATAAAATAAATACACAAGCTAAACAATTCTCATAAAAAGACATCTGTGAATGATGTATAAATCCCCCAAACATCATCAGAGAAAAGACTTACCGAACAGTTTCAGGAAAATGAATTTGCCCACCAGCTTTTTCAATTTTAAGACGAGCAGCCTCAGAAGCATAAGAAACATTAAAAGAAATTTTTGCTTTCAATTCACCATCAGAAAGAAGACGAACTCCATCCTTAACACGGCGAATAATACCTGCTTCTTTCAGCGCAATAATATCAACAGGTTTTTCAACATCCAACTTTCCTGCATCAACCGCCAACTGAATACGCCCCAAGGAGACTTCGTTATAATCCTTGGCGAAAAAATTTCTAAATCCACGCTTTGGCAAACGACGATAGATAGGCATTTGCCCACCTTCAAAACCATTAAGCGAAACACCAGAACGTGATTTTTGCCCTTTTACACCACGACCACCAGTTTTACCGGTACCAGAACCAATACCACGTCCAACACGTTTACGATTTCTCGTTGCACCTTTGCAATCACTCAATTCATTGAGTTTCATATTTTACACTCCTGCAACCTTTAACTTTCATCCACAACACGAACAAGATGCTGAACTTTAGCGATCATCCCCCGCACGCAAAGCGTATCCTCTAAAACACGCCTCCGATGCATTTTATTTAATCCGAGTCCCTTTAAAGTCGCACGCTGAATCTGTGAATTCCGAATCGGACTTCCAATTTGTTCGACCGTTACAGTTTTACTCTTCTGAGATTTTTTCTGAACCATTTCTTAATTCCTTTTCTGATAATCTCAGAAACTACCCTTCCACATCAACCAAATGCTGACGGCGTGCCTGTAAGATCGAGTATTTGATACCACGTTGAACTGCAATATCCCTAGGATGCATTTGACGCTTTAACGCATCAAAAGTTGCACGCACCATATTATAAGGATTAGAAGATCCTAATGATTTTGCAACAACATCCTGCATACCAAGGGTTTCAAAAATAGCCCGCATGGGTCCCCCAGCGATAATACCAGTACCAGCAGAAGCCGAACGCAATAAAACACGACCAGCTCCATGACGTCCTTCAAGATCATGATGCAAAGTCCGCCCAGAGCGAAGTGGAACATAAATCATTCCGCGCTTTGCAGATTCTGTAGCTTTACGAACCGCCTCTGGTACTTCACGTGCTTTACCATGACCAAATCCTACACGTCCCTTTTGATCCCCAACAACAACAAGAGCAGCAAAACCAAAACGTCGACCACCCTTTACAACTTTAGCAACACGATTGATATGAACAAGCCTATCGACAAATTCATTCTCACGTTCATCTCGCTCATTACGTTCTTTTTGTGCCATTCCTCATTCCTTTTTCTTTTCCGGAAGCACGTTAACAAAGTCCCATCATCAAAGCAAAGGAACTTAAACGAAACGCCCTAAAATCTCTTTACATCAATTTTTTAAATAAGCCACCTTAGAAATTCAAGCCACCTTCACGAGCAGCTTCAGCCAGAGCTTTTACTCTACCATGATAAACATAAGCACCACGATCAAAAACCACTTCATTGACACCAACTTTCTTGGCACGCTCAGCAATTAATTTACCAACAGCAAAAGCCGCTTCTTTATCAGAACCACTCTTTAATGTTTTTCTCAAATCACCATCAAGGGTAGACGCAGAAACAAGCGTACATCCACGCAAATCATCAATAATTTGAGCATAAATGTTTTGATTTGAACGATAAACACTAAGCCGCGGACGATCATTAGAAACCATTTTGATTCTCCGCCGAACACGCCGTGCACGACGCTGAATATTGTCCTTAGATGAAACCATGATGCAAGACCCTTATTTCTTTTTGCCTTCTTTACGAAAGATACGCTCATCTGCATGCTTAACACCTTTACCTTTGTAAGGCTCAGGTCTACGATATTCCCGAATTTCTGCTGCAACTTGCCCAACTTGCTGTTTATCAATTCCAGAAACAACAATTTCTGTAGGCTTAGGAACGGTCACAGTGACACCCAATGGCACTTTATAAATCACATCGTGCGAAAAACCTAACGATAATTGAATATCCTTCCCCTGCAAAGCAGCACGATAACCAACACCGTTAATCTCTAGCCTTTTTTCAAAACCATCCTTGACACCACAAAAAATATTTTCAATCATTGAACGCGACATCCCCCATTTAGAACGCGCACCTTTTGAGTGATCTCGCGGCGAAACCGATATAACATCTTCCTCGAGCTTGACTAAAACTTCATCATTAACAAGATAACTAAGTTCACCTTTCGGACCCTTTGCCTTAACCAACTGACCTTCAACAGTTGCAGTAACACCAGAAGGAACTGAAATGGGCTTTTTTCCAATACGAGACATTGTTCTAACCTATTTTTCTTCTGTTTTCTTGAGACAATCTAGAAAACACGACAAAGAAGCTCTCCACCGACATTTTGCTCACGCGCTTCATGATCCGCCATAACGCCTTTAGGAGTTGATAAAATCGAAATACCAAGACCATTTGCCACGTGAGGAATTGACTTAGCAGAAACATAAACACGACGACCCGGCTTTGAAACACGTGAAATCTCACGAATAGCAGCCAGCCCTTCAAAATATTTCAACTCGATTTCAATTTCAGATTTTCCATCACCTAAATCGACTTGATTATATCCGCGAATATAACCTTCTGCCTGAAGAACATCAAGCACACGGGCACGAAGCTTAGAAGCAGGCGTAATCACCTTTCCTTTTTTACGACCAAGCGCATTACGAATACGTGTTAACATATCACCAAGAGGATCTGACATAGACATTAAGTAATCTCCTCTCACCAACTAGACTTAACAATACCGGGAATGTGCCCTACAGAACCAAGTTCACGCAATGCAATTCGCGACATTCTTAATTTACGATAATAAGCCCGGGGACGCCCTGAAACCTCACAACGATTACGAACACGAACTTTTGCAGAATTACGTGGTAATTCTGCTAATTGGACAGAAGCTTTAAAACGTTCTTCGAGCGAAATCTTCTGATCCATAACGATCGCCTTCAAACGTGCACGACGTGCAGCGTAACGCTTCACCATCACTTCACGACGCTTATTTTTTTCAACGGCACTTACTTTGGCCATAATCCTACCTCGCTCCGTTTGCCGTTACGAACGAAAAGGGAAATTAAAAGCACGCAATAACTCACGCGCTTCATCATCCGTTTTCGCTGTCGTACAAACGATAATATCCATACCCCAAATTTGATCAACTTTATCATAATTGATCTCTGGAAAGATAATATGCTCTTTAATACCCATAGCAAAATTACCACGACCATCAAAGCTCTTTGGGTTCAAACCACGAAAGTCACGAACCCGCGGAAGTGCAATCGTAACAAGACGATCCAAAAACTCAAACATACGATCTTTACGCAATGTAACTTTAGCCCCAAGCGGCATACCTTCACGAACTTTAAAGGTCGCAATAGAATTACGCGCACGGGTAACAACAGCCTTCTGACCTGTTATGAGTCCTAAATCCTCAGCAGCAAGAGATGGCTTCTTAGAATCGGCAGTTGCCTCGCCAATCCCCATATTAACCACAATTTTATCAACCCGCGGAATTTGCATTGCATTTTTATAACGAAACTTTTCCTGAAGTGTTTTACGAACAACTTCAAAATAATGCGTTTTCATGCGGGGCGTTTGTTTTTCCTCAGCCATTAATCAATTCTCCCGAACGCTTGGCAAAACGAACCTTATTACCATCTGCATTCACACGAAAACCCACACGCGTAGGTTTACCATCTTTAGGATCAGCAATGGCCAAATTAGATAAATGAATCGAGGCCTCTTTAGAAACAATCCCAGCCTCCTGCTTTTGCGTCTGACGCTGATGACGTTTAATCATATTCACACCACGAACAAAAGCTTTACCTTCCTTTGGACTCACCTTAATCACTTCACCACTACATCCCTTATCCTTACCGGATAAAACAACAACTTTATCACCCTTTCGAATCTTCTGCATAACATCCGCTCCTTATCACTATAATACTTCAGGAGCGAGCGAGATAATCTTCATATGATTCCTACCACGAAGTTCGCGGGGAACTGGTCCAAAGATACGTGTACCGATCGGCTCTTTCTTATTATCTACCAAAACAGCAGCATTACCATCAAAACGAATGATACT
Organism: Bartonella senegalensis OS02; assembly: GCF_000312545.1. Classification (GTDB taxonomy): domain Bacteria; phylum Pseudomonadota; class Alphaproteobacteria; order Rhizobiales; family Rhizobiaceae; genus Bartonella; species Bartonella senegalensis. Next base: position 39,662 of record NZ_HE997542.1, on the reverse strand, counting down.
GCCGTCTGCGCGACGAATATCCTTAGCAGTACGAACCACTACAGCCTTCATCACATCCCCTTTTTTAACACGTCCACGAGGAATAGCATCCTTAACCGAAACAACAATAATGTCACCGACCGAAGCATATTTTCGCTTTGAACCGCCTAACACCTTGATGCACATGACACGACGAGCGCCGGAATTATCGGCAACGTCGAGGTTTGTTTGCATCTGAATCATGACTGGCCACCTTCTCTTAACACTTATATCGGGTTATGCTTCTAACATACCCAGACTTGCCTGCCAAATAACAATAAAGCTCTTGCCTTCAAACCTACAAATGGAAAAACCACTGTCAAATCTCAAAACAATAAGCCTAGTTAATACGCTACACTGTCTTTAACAACAATCCAACGCTTATCTTTCGAAATCGGTTTAGATTCCTGAATAAAAATTTGATCCCCAACTTTAAACTGGTTACCCTCATCATGCGCCTTATACTTTTTAGACTGCCTAACAGTCTTCTTGAGAAGTGGGTGAGAATAACGACGTTCCACTTTAACAACTACAGTCTTATCGTTTTTGTCACTTACGACAACACCTTGCAAAATGCGTTTAGGCATCTCTTATTTCCTTAAACCTTACTTTCGTTTATCTTCTGACGAAGGAAAGTTTTAACACGCGCAATATCACGACGAACTTGCTTAACACGTGAAACCTTTTCTAATTGCCCTGTCGCCTTTTGAAAGCGCAAATTAAACTGCTCTTTCTTCAATTTTACCAACTCATCCTTCATTTGGTCGAGTGTTTGCGCCCGTAATTCCTTGGCCTTCATCGCTTAACCTCTTTATTCAGCAATACGCTGGATGAAACGTGTCTTAACAGGTAACTTCGCAGCACCCAATCTTAGTGCCTCACGTGCCACATCTTCAGGAACCCCATCAAGCTCAAACATAATGCGCCCAGGCGCCACACGAGCTGCCCAATAATCAACACTTCCTTTACCTTTACCCATACGAACTTCGGTTGGTTTAGATGTAACCGGAAGATCTGGAAAAATGCGAATCCACACACGACCAGAGCGTTTCATATAACGCGTAATCGCACGACGCGCCGCTTCAATTTGGCGTGCGGTAACTCTCTCCGGTTCAACAGCCTTTAAACCATAAGCACCGAAATTTAAATCCGTACCACCTTTAGAAACACCGTGAATACGACCCTTGAACTGTTTACGGAACTTTGTGCGCTTTGGCTGTAACATTGCTCTCTACTCCAAAATTTAGCTCAATCATAAAATTAGGTATTTTCACGGCGACGAGAACTGGACGAAGAACCAGAATGATCTGCTTCTGCCGCACGACGTTCCGAAGCCATTGGATCATATTCGAGAATCTCACCCTTAAAGACCCAGACCTTAACACCACAAATACCATAAGCAGTCTTAGCCTCTGCTGTACCGTAATCAACATCAGAACGCAAGGTATGAAGTGGAACACGACCCTCACGATACCATTCCATACGAGCAATTTCAGCGCCACCAAGACGACCAGAACAGTTGATACGAATACCCTCTGCCCCAAGACGTAGAGCTGATTGAACTGCACGCTTCATTGCACGCCGAAAAGCAACACGACGCTCTAATTGTTGAGCAATGGATTGCGCAATAATTGTTGCATCAATCTCGGGCTTATGAATCTCCACTATATTCAACGAAGTTTCAGCATCTGTCATCTCTGAAAGCTTACGGCGAAGCTTCTCAATATCAGCACCCTTTTTACCAATAATCAGACCAGGACGCGCTGAATAAATCGTTACACGACATTTCTTATGAGGACGCTCAATAACAACCTTAGAAACAGCTGCTTGTTTAAGTTCTTCAAGCACATAGAGACGAATTTTCAAATCCTCATGAAGCAGACGGCCATACTCACCACTATCAGCATACCAACGAGAATCCCAAGTCCGATTAACTCCAAGACGAAGTCCTATTGGATTGATCTTCTGACCCATTATGCTGCCTCCACTTTTTCGGTAACTTCACGAACAACAATAGTAAGATGCGAAAATGGACGTTCAATGCGACTAGCGCGTCCACGACCACGAACGTGAAAACGCTTCATGACTATCGACTTACCAACATAAGCCTCTGCAACAATAAGCGAATCAATATCAAGATCATGGTTATTTTCTGCATTTGCAATCGCTGATTCAAGGGTTTTTTTCACTGTCCCAGCAATACGTTTACGTGAAAATGTTAAATCAGCCAGTGCCGCACTCACTCTTTTACCACGAATCATCGCAGCAACCAAATTAAGTTTTTGCGGACTAACACGAATTGTCCGAGCCACAGCTTTCGCCTCATTATCTTTAAGCTGGCGCGGAACCTTAGCTTTTCCCATCCCTACTTCCTCTTCGCTTTCTTATCTGCACCATGCCCATAATAAGTCCGAGTGGGAGCGAACTCACCAAACTTATGCCCAACCATCTCTTCCGAAACAGAAACAGGAACATGCTTATTACCGTTGTGAACACCAAAAGTCAAACCAACAAATTGCGGTAAAATAGTAGAGCGACGACTCCATATTTTTATAACCTCATTACGTCCACTTGCACGTACCTTCTCTGCTTTAGCAAGAAGATAGCCGTCAACAAACGGACCTTTCCAAACTGAACGAACCACTCCAGACTACCTTTCTCATTTCTTGCGCTGATGACGCGTACGCATAATAAATTTATCAGTGGCTTTATTAGAACGTGTACGCTTACCCTTAGTAGGCTTACCCCAAGGAGACACAGGATGACGCCCCCCTGATGTACGACCCTCACCACCACCATGCGGATGATCAACGGGGTTCATAGCAACACCACGAACATGTGGGCGCCTGCCACGCCAACGCGACCTCCCTGCTTTACTATCACTAATATTTGCATGATCAGGATTTGAAACAGCACCAACAGTTGCAAAACAAATACTAGACACCAAACGCTGTTCACCAGAATTAAGACGAAGAATAGCCATTCCCTGATCTCGACCAACCAGCTGAGCATAAGAGCCAGCTGAACGTGCAATTTGGCCACCTTTTCCTGGTTTCATCTCAACATTATGAATAATCGTCCCTACTGGCATATTAGCAAGCGGCAAAGCGTTACCTGGCTTAATATCAACGTTTGAACCAGCAATAACAGAATCACCAATATCAAGACGTTGTGGTGCAAGAATATAACTTAATTGTCCATCTTCATAGCGAATAAGTGCAATAAAAGCAGTACGATTGGGATCATATTCCAAACGCTCAACCTTTGCAGAAATACCACGTTTAAAACGCTTAAAATCAACAAATCGATAGCTGCGCTTATGACCACCACCCTGAAAACGAGCAGTAATGCGACCACGATTATTACGCCCACCTTTCGATGTCAAACCTTCAGTCAAAGCCTTTACAGGTTTACCCTTATAAAGACAAGAACGATCTACGATAACAAGCTGACGTTGCCCGGGCGTAGTTGGATTAAATTGCTTAAGTGCCATTATTCTTATCTCCGAGCCTCTCTAAAGACCTGTCGAAACGTCGATGGACTGACCACTCGCCAGTGTCACGATCGCTTTCTTGACATCATTTTGCCGACCAACAATACCTTTGAAACGCTTCACTTTACCTTTACGGACTATCGTATTAACCGCTTTAACTTTAACGCTAAAAAGTGCCTCAACAGCAGCCTTAATTTCAGGCTTTGTCGCTTTCGGCGCGACATTAAAAGCAACTTGATTATACTCAGAAATCATCGTCGACTTTTCAGTAATAACTGGACTAACAATTATATCATAATGGCGAAGGTTTTTCATTTAAAACGCTCCTCAAGAGCCTCGACAGCTGTTTTTGACAAAACAAGTTTGCTGCGACGCAAAATATCATAAACATTAATTCCTTGAACTGGTAGAATATCAATATTAGGAATATTAGATGCAGCACGACTGAAATTGTTATCAATTTCGTTGCCACCAACTAAAAGAGCATTATTAAACCCAAGATTAGCAAAACAAGAAACAAGCACTTTGGTTTTAGCATCCTTAACATTCAACTCATCAATAACAATCAAATCATTTGCTTTTAATTTTGCTGACAAAGCAAGACGCAATCCAAGTGCACGAACCTTTTTAGGTAGGTCATGGGCATGACTACGAGTAACCGGACCATGCGCTTTACCCCCACCTCGAAACTGTGGCGCACGAGCAGACGAGTGCCGAGCACGTCCAGTTCCTTTTTGCTTAAACATCTTTGCCCCTGTCCGTGATACATCAGATCGTCCCTGCGATTGATGTGTCCCCTGTTGACGACGCGCAAGCTGCCAACGGACAACACGTTGCAAAATATCCTCACGCGGCACAAGACCAAAAACACTCTCCAAGACCTCTAATTTACCAGCCTCATTCCCATCAAGAGTTTTTATCAAAAGATCCATTATTCGGCTCCCTCAGCTTTAGAGGTTTCCGTCATCGGAGCAACCATTTCCGTTTTCTCCTTCGCAAGTTGGCGAATACCAGCAGGCTTTGGCACATTATCAGGAAGAGACTTTTTTATAGCATCCCGCACCAAAATCCAAGCACCCTTAGAACCAGAAACAGCGCCCCGTACTAAAATCAAACCACGTTCAACATCTGTAGAAACAACCTCAATATTTTGTGTTGTTACACGGACTTGCCCCATATGGCCAGCCATTTTTTTACCTTTAAACACTTTACCTGGATCTTGACATTGTCCTGTCGAACCATGAGCACGATGTGTGATTGAATTACCATGCGAAGCACGATGACCACCAAAATTATGCCGTTTCATAACACCAGCAAAACCTTTACCAATAGTCGTACCTGTCACATCAACCCTCTGCCCCGGAACAAAATGTTCCGCTGTAATCTCAGTACCGACATCAAGAAGATTATCGGGACTGACACGAAATTCTGCTATTTTAGCTTTTGGCTCAACGCAAGCCTTAGCAAAATGTCCACGAAGAGCTTTCGAGGTATTTTTTACCTTAGTAAAACCTACACCTAATTGAACGGCAGTATAACCATTCTTTTCAACTGTACGCTGAGCAATAACTTGACAATTTTCTAAACGAAGCACCGTCACTGGCACATGTTCACCAGCATCATTATAAATACGGGTCATGCCCAGCTTCTGTGCTATTACACCTGAACGCATCGGGTCTGTTCCTTCTGTCCTCAAACCTCAGAGCTTAATCTCGACATCCACACCAGCGGAAAGATCGAGCTTCATAAGCGCATCCACCGTTTGCGGTGTTGGATCAACAATATCAAGAAGACGCTTATGTGTACGCATTTCAAACTGCTCACGGCTCTTCTTATCGATGTGCGGTCCACGATTGACCGTAAACTTCTCAATCCGCGTTGGAAGCGGAATAGGACCACGGACATTCGCACCAGTACGCTTAGCGGTCGACACAATCTCACGCGTCGACGCATCAAGAATTCTGTGATCAAACGCTTTCAAACGAATGCGGATATTTTGACTGTTCATGCTCTTTATTTCCTTGTTACGCAAAACGCCTTTAACAATAAAGGCGCTT
>NZ_HE997542.1:10476-33103 GCF_000312545.1 Bartonella senegalensis OS02 | reverse complement strand
TTTCGTACGTTCAAACTTGCTCTTCGCCATTTGAGCTCTCCATTTTCCGTGTCCCACCAAGGACTAAGTTAAAAATTAATCACGCTACTTAAATTTACGCGTATTTCTTTTGTATCTCCAAAGCAACAGCTGAAGGAACAGGTTCGTAATGATCAAACTGCATCGTATACTGTGCACGCCCTTGACTCATCGAACGAAGACTGTTCACGTAACCAAACATATTTGCCAAAGGAACCATTGCATTGACAACCGTTGCAATACCACGTGCCTCAGTTCCCGAAATTTGACCACGACGAGAATTGAGATCACCAATGACATCACCAACATAATCTTCCGGCGTCACAACCTCTACCTTCATGATTGGCTCAAGAAGCTGTGCACCAGCCTTTTTTGCACCATCTCGAAAAGCCGCACGAGCAGCAATTTCAAAAGCCAGAACGGAAGAATCAACATCATGATAACCACCATCGACTAGGGTAGCTTTTACACCAAGCATAGGGAAACCTGCAAGGGGACCTGAACCCATAACACTCTCAATCCCCTTTTGAACACCCGGAATATATTCTTTAGGAACAGCTCCACCGACAATTTTCGACTCAAAGATGAAATCATCACCCTCATGAGGTTCAAAAATAATTTTTACACGAGCAAACTGCCCTGCTCCACCAGATTGCTTCTTATGCGTATAATCAATTTCTGCAGCTTTTGTAATTGACTCACGATAAGCAACCTGAGGCTGCCCAACATTAGCTTCAACCTTAAATTCACGCCGCATACGATCAACAATAATATCAAGATGCAGCTCACCCATTCCAGCAATAATGGTTTGCCCTGATTCCTCATCGGACTTCACACGAAATGAAGGATCTTCGGCCGCCAAACGATTAAGTGCAATACCCATCTTTTCTTGATCTGCCTTTGTTTTTGGCTCAATGGCAATTTCAATAACAGGCTCTGGGAACTCCATGCGCTCCAAAATAACAGGCTTAAGAGGGTCGCAAAGAGTATCCCCCGTTGTTGTTTCTTTAAGCCCCGCGAGAGCAACAATATCGCCGGCAAAAGCCTCTTCAATATCTTCACGAGAATTCGAATGCATCTGCAGCATACGACCCAAGCGCTCTTTCTTCCTCTTCACAGTATTCTCAAGAGAAATACCCTTCTGAACTTTACCAGAATAAATCCGGCAAAAAGTCAACGATCCTACAAACGGATCATTCATAATCTTAAAAGCAAGCATAGAAAGCGGAGCATCATCTGAAGATTCACGCGTTGTTTCACCCTCAGTCTTCACATCAATACCACTAATTGCAGGAACATCAACGGGAGAAGGAAGATAAGAAATAACAGCATCCAAAAGAGGCTGTACACCTTTGTTTTTAAAAGCAGTACCACAAAGAACTGGATGAAACTGAACCTCTATAGTTCCCTTGCGAATGAGAGCCACAAGTTGCTCATTTGTTGGCATCACACCCTCCAAATAAGCCTCTGTCGCAGCCTCATCAACTTCAACCGCCATCTCAACTAATTTTTCGCGATACTCCTCAGCTTTCCCCTTCAAGTCAGCAGGAATTTCATCGACAGTAGCCGTAGCACCGATAGAACCATCCCACCTTAATGCCTTCATCTCAATGAGATCAACAACACCCTCAAAGTCATTCTCAGCACCGATTGGTAATTGCAGAACAAGTGCCTTAGCACCCAAACGTGAACCAACCATTTCTACACTACGATAAAAGTCAGCACCTATTTTATCCATTTTATTCACAAATACCATGCGCGGCACACGATATTTCTCAGCCTGTCGCCAAACCGTTTCTGTCTGAGGCTCCACACCAGCATTCGCATCCAGCAATGCTATTGCGCCGTCAAGAACACGCAAAGAACGCTCAACCTCAATAGTAAAGTCAACGTGGCCTGGCGTATCAATGATATTAAAGCGCCTCTTCCGACCATCACGCCCCTCCCAAAAAGTCGTTGTAGCAGCAGAGGTAATCGTAATACCACGCTCCTGCTCCTGCTCCATCCAATCCATCGTAGAAGCACCATCATGGGTCTCACCGATTTTATGATTCTTACCAGTATAGAACAGAATACGTTCAGTCATAGTGGTTTTACCAGCATCAATATGTGCCATAATACCAAAATTACGATAATCTTCAATTTTATATTCGCGAGCCATTGCACTTGCCTTAGTTTTCTTAAACACGCCTACCAGCGATAATGAGAGAATGCACGATTAGCCTCAGCCATACGGTGAACATCCTCACGCTTCTTCACTGCAGAACCGCGATTATTAGCTGCATCCATCAATTCACCAGAAAGACGATCAATCATTGTCGTCTCATTACGCCCACGAGCCGCTGAAATTAACCAGCGGATAGCAAGAGCCTGACGACGATCAGGACGAACATCAATCGGAACCTGGTAAGTAGCACCACCAACGCGACGTGAACGAACCTCAATATGAGGAGCAACATTCTCTAACGCCTGATGAAACAAAGCCACAGGATCTGATTTTACCTTACTCTCCACAACATCAAGCGCACCGTAAACAATACGCTCAGCAACGGACTTCTTACCATCAAACATAATGGCATTCATAAATTTTGTAATCACCAAATCACCGAATTTGGGATCTGGATTAATTTCACGTTTTTCTGCTCTATGGCGACGGGACATTGGCTCTGTCTCTCAATATTATTTCGGACGCTTCGCGCCATATTTTGAACGACGCTGTTTACGATTCTTGACACCCTGCGTATCAAGCAACCCACGGATAATGTGATAACGAACTCCTGGCAAATCTTTCACACGACCACCACGAATCATTACAACAGAGTGCTCTTGAAGATTATGCCCCTCTCCAGGAATATAACCAATCACCTCAAATCCATTTGTCAAACGGACTTTAGCAACTTTACGAAGAGCAGAATTTGGTTTTTTCGGCGTTGTTGTATAAACACGCGTACAAACACCACGCTTCTGCGGATTCGACTGAAGAGCAGGAACCTTATTACGCCTAACTGGCGCAATACGCGGTTTGCGAATCAACTGGTTTACGGTAGGCATGTAACCTTCCTCTTTATTCGATCTACGTTCGTTTTACCCTCTTGGGCTTTATTTATTTCCATCTATTCCGAATAGAATCGGAGTAAATAACTAATCTTACACACAAAATCGGGCAGGACTGCTATAAACAGCTTACCCGACTAAAAGCAGAGAAGGCAACAGCCTTTTGCACTTACATTCGCTTTTAATTTCCTAATCAAACCCTGTTTAAATGACCTTTTAGAATAATCTCTAAAAACATTCATCACTCTTAACACCGGTTATGATAGCCTCTAATAGCGAGAACACATACATTCGTCAAGAACTAAACATCAGAAAGTTTCGAAAAATGAAAATAAATGAAACTGTAAGAGATCAAATTTAGCTTTTAGCAGGAATTCTTGATAAATCAGATTATCATAGTAATATCCACTTCACAACCATTATAAAGGGCGTGACATATCGAGAGATGTTTATAGTCGGAGAGAATTTATAGAACACTTTAACATCATAATTTAATGAATTGTATAGAGTTCATTATAATGTACATGTAATACTTAAAGATGAGTACCATGAAAATAGTAACGTGGAATATTGCTGGAATAAAAGCACGACATGAAACATTGTATCAATGGTTACAGAAAAACCAGCCTGATATAATTTGCTTACAAGAAATCAAAAGTACCAATGAGAATTTCCCGCGCGACGCAATTGAAGACTTAGGGTATCACATAGAAACGCACGGACAAAAAAGTTTCAATGGTGTTGCGATTCTCTCCAAAAAAACACCCGATGAAGTTATCCGCAAATTACCAGGCAATGAGAAGGATGAACAAGCACGTTATATTGAAGCTGTCTATTCAATAAATCAAGGTGTTATTCGTGTTGCATCGCTCTATCTTCCGAATGGCAATCCTATCAACAGCGAAAAATATCCTTATAAAATGGAATGGATGGAAAGATTGTATGAACATGCAAAATTATTGCTGAAATACGAAGAGCCTCTTGTTTTAGCAGGTGATTATAATGTCATCCCTACCCCATTAGATGCGAAGCTCCCTCAACAATGGAGTAATGACGCCTTATTTCTTCCACAAACAAGACAAGCGTTCCAACGCATTGTTCATTTAGGTTTTTATGACGCTCTTCGCAATGTCACAGACACCCCTTCATTTAGCTTCTGGGATTTTCAAGCTGCTGCATGGCAAAAAGACAACGGAATTCGGATTGATCACTTGCTTTTATCACCAGAAGCTGTTGATCAGCTTGTCTGCGCTTATAGCCAAAAAGAAGTAAGAGGGTACCCAAAACCATCCGACCATACTCCCGTTTGGATCGACCTTAATTTTAATTAACCAAAGTACAACATACGTTTGATTAGAATAATTAAAAAAATATCCCACCGAGAATAATAAATATGTTACACAATCCATGGCAATATAAAGAAATCGTAAATGCATGGAGTAAAAAATGAGAAAATCACTTTTAGTATTCATTGCAGCAACCGCAACCATCATTGGGCTGATAGGTATTGCAAAAGCTGAGAATGATACACTTGAAAAAATTAAAAAACGGGGAAAATTACTCTAGGTGTTCGCGAATCATCTGGTTTAGGTTATGCCCTTGGCAATGGAAAATATGTAGGCTTTCACACAGAAATGGCAGAGCATATCATTGATGACATTTCAAAAAAAATTGGTAAAGCAATTAAAATTCATTATCTTCCCATCACATCACAAAATAGAATTCCTCTACTAAAAAATGGCACCTATGATTTTGAATGTGGCTCAACAACCAACGATATTTTTCGCAGTAAAGAAGCAGCATTTGCTTACACCACTTATGTCGAACAAGTTCGGATTGCCGTAAAGAAAAATTCCAACATTAAATCCCTTGAAGATTTAAACGGAAAAACAATCGCAACCACTACCGGGACAACCGCTGTTCAGCTTATTCGCAAAAATGAACGTGCAAAGCACATTAATTTTAAGGTCGTAAAGGGTAAAGACCATGGAGACAGCTTCTTACTACTAGAATCAGGACGTGCAGACGCATTTATCATGGATGCCTCAATTCTTGCTGGACATATTGCCAAATCGAAAAACCCATCTGATTATGTGATTCTTGATACTGTACTCTCAGTCGAACCCATTGCTTGTATGCTCCGATTGAATGATAAAAATTTGGAACATGCAATCAATGAGAGCATCGTCCACCAAATCAAAGATCACTCACTTGAAAAACTTTATGATAAATGGTTTATGAAACCAATCCCGCCTGCAAATAATATTGTTAATCTTCCCTTATCTGAAGCAACAAAATATGCTTGGGAACATCCAAACAATAAACCTCGTGAAGACTACTCAGAAAATAATTTGTAGAATTTGAAAAAACAACCGCACTCTTTAAAAAATTGAGTGTGGTTGTATTTTTGTTCATTTTTCAATAGATTGGTCATATGTAAATATGGCAAATTTGTTATTTTATTTGCAAATAATTAAATTCAGGAAATATCAATTAATGGACTTTTCTTTCCTTTGTAAAGATGATCTTACCCAAACACTGGTAGCAGGATGCTTGGGAACTCCAGGTGTCAGTCATACCTACTTAGATACACTACTCGAGAGCTTAAAAAATACAGTTATCTTATCCATCTCTTCACTGATTTTAGCTCTATTTTTGGGTATTATTGTAGGAACAATGCGCACCCTACCAAATACATCCATGACCAATTGCTTATTTCGCGCGATTGGGTGTATCTGGGTAGAGGTTATGCGGAACATTCCTCTCCTTGTACAAGTATTTTTATGGTACTTTGTTGTGCCTAAAATTTATCCCCCAGCGATAAATTACTCACCTATTTTATTAATAACATGTGCCTTAGGATTTTTTACATCTGCTCGCATCGCAGAACAGGTTCGCTCAGGCATTGAAGCCATCCCTTCTGGACAACGCTATGCAGCTATCTCCATGGGATTTACAACATATCAAATTTATCGTTATATCATATTACCGCGTGCTATGCGCACAATTATGCCGCCACTTACTTCAGAAGCAATGGGGATTGTAAAAAATTCGTCCATAGCATTCGCTGTTTCAATAAATGAACTCATGCAATTCCAATACCAAACGATTGAAGAAGTAAGTCATGTTTACGAAAATTATCTGATTGTCACAATTCTTTATATTTTTATAGCCTTGTTCATATTTGTCATTATGACAGTGATTGAGCAGATGCTTAAAATTCCGAATCTTCAAACAAAGGGACGTTGAATAATGATAGATTCTATAAACTCTGAGTTTGGATTTTATTTTCCTTTCAATTTTTCAGATTTTGATTTTTCATTTTTTACTTTTGATATATTCTGCTCTTACATTCTGTCAGGATTGCTCTTTAGTGTTTTTCTCACTCTTTTTTCCACGCTATTGGGACTTGTCTTCGGTACACTTTTGGCAATGATGCGGCTTTCTTCCATTAAACTGCTTTCTTCTCTGGCAATAATTTACACAACAGCTATGCGTTCAATACCGCTTGTTATGGTTATTTTGTGGTTTTTTGTACTTTTACCTTTCATTACCGGTACATCAATCGGTGCAAATAAATCAGCACTCATTACTTTTACTGCATTTGAAACCGCTTATTTTGCCGAAATTATACGTGCTGGTATAAATTCAGTTTCGCAAGGACAAAAACAGGCGGGGCAAGCTCTTGGAATGACATATTGGCAAAATATGTATATCGTAATTCTTCCCCAAGCTTTTAGAGACATGCTGCCAGTGTTTTTAACACAAGTTATTATCCTCTTCCAAGACACAACCCTTGTTTACGCAATTAGTGGCAATAGCCTTCTGAACGGTTTTGATATTGTTGCTAACAACTTTGGTGTCAAGCAAGAAGCTTATATCTTGGCAGCTATTTTCTATTTTGTTATCTGCTTCACTCTGTCGCAGATAGTTTTATATCTACAGAAAAAAGTATCCATTATTCGCTAACAGGAGAAAAAATGTCTACGCATATGATTGAAATAAAAAATGTTTCTAACTGGTATGGCGAAATCAATGTCCTCAAAAACTGCACAACAACTATTAACAAAGGAGAAGTCGTTGTCGTGTGTGGACCATCCGGCTCAGGTAAGTCGACACTTATTAAAACTATTAATGCTTTGATTCCTTTTCAAAAAGGAGAAATTTGGATTGATGGAACACCGGTTCATTCAAAAAAGACAAATCTGTCTAAATTGCGCAGTCGCGTGGGGATGGTGTTTCAACACTTCGAGCTTTTTCCACATTTATCTGTCATAGAAAATTTGACAATTGCACAAATCAAAGTCCTTAAGCGCAGCAAAAAAGAAGCACTTGAACGCGGCTTATTATATCTTGAACGCGTGGGACTCATTGAACATAAAAAGAAATACCCTGGTCAACTTTCCGGGGGACAACAACAACGTGTTGCGATTGCGCGTGCCCTAACCATGGATCCGCTCGTTATGCTTTTTGATGAACCAACATCTGCTTTAGATCCTGAAATGGTAGGGGAAGTATTAGATGTCATGATCAGTTTAGCAGAAGAAGGCATGACGATGATGTGTGTAACCCATGAAATGGGGTTTGCTCAAAAAGTCTCAGAGCGTGTTATTTTCATGGATCAAGGAAGAATTCTCGAAGACTGTTCATCCGAAGAATTCTTTTCTTCTTCAAAAGCGAGAACAGCACGTGCACAAGAATTTCTCTCTAAAATCCTTAACCATTAATCATAACGTGAGAGAAAAGCTATCTCTGTTGTAAAATACTACAATAAAAGTTCAAGCTTCAAGCCTGGGAAATGAAAAAAACATTGAAGTAAGATATTCAAAAACTGCTATTTTTTAACATATCAGTGACCAATGACATTGCTCTATTTCTCTCAAATTCATCACAAGTAGCAAAAGCACGCGCTTGCATAGGACCAATCCAATCTCGATCTTTTGGATTCGCTTTTTCGTAGGCAGCAGTTAACATCGCTACTCCGCGCACTGTTTTGCCTGCTTCAAATAACATATTGCCAAGCATCGCTTGAGCAGGAAGGTTGCCCTTTTTTGCTGAAAGCTGAAACCACCGTGCTGCCTGTACAGGGTTTTTCTCTCTCCCCTCTCCTTTTAGAAATATTTGTCCTAAATAGTACTGAGCTTTAGAGTTGCCATAATTCATCGCAGCTTGCATATAAAGGCGAACAGCGTAAGAGGGATTAGGCTTTACAGGAGATTGAGGAATACCTTTTTTTATATACCCCGCAAGTTCAACCAACGCATCAGAAACATAGCTTTCATTCTCTGAACCAAGATCAATACCTTTCTCCACAATATATGCAAAAAACTTATATGCTTTATAATCATCTTCAGGGACACCATCACCATCTGCGTAAATATGGCCCAGTTTCCAATTCGCACCAATATGCCCCATATTGGCAGCGCAACGTAATGCTGAAATAGCTTGATTTATTTGTCCATTTTTATAAGCAAACATACCACGTTTAAAAAAATAAAACGAATTATGAGACGCTTTCTGTGCACCAGTGATATTTATTCCACAAACATGAGAAAAAATCACACTCAAAGTAAAAATAAGTGCGGCTTTTTTCCAAAGCTTAAGCCTGTTTAACATCTAACGCTCCCCCCTTATCTCAGTTTGAAAATACTACTGCTGTTACAGTTTCTTCATATGCACCTGAAGTCTTCTTCTTATTAATATTAAGAAAAGAAACAAGATATTTTGAATATGATTATTTTAACAGAAAAGAGAGATAAATGGAAATCGCAAAAAATATTTCAGTCCAAAGAAGCTTTTACATTTTTGTGCAAAAAATTGATTTTTAAGCATAAATTCTCATTCTGCATTTTGTATCAAATCTCTTGATATTATAGGTTATTTCCGACATCCTTATTACAAAAAAGCAAAAACTGTTCAATAAAGAGACATTTGCATTTTGAAAAGCAACCTTAAAATGGGTAAAAGCATATAATAAGCCAACCACTGAAATGCGAGAGGATAATATTGGAAGATAGAAGAAATTCTCTTTTAAAATAAACAACATAATGATATAAAATCATCCATCAAAAGGATAAGATAAAAAGACATATTTACACCAACCGCTCTAAAGCAAGAGATATTTTCTTCTGCGCAGCACGTAGTTCTACAATCCTGTTACGTTCAAGCTCAACAATTTCTGGCTTTGCATTTTCTATAAATTTGGGATTGTTTAATTTAACTGATATTTTTTCAATATCTTGTTCAATTTTACTGACATCTTTCATCAAACGAGCACGTTCAGCTTCCAAATCAATTAACTGGCCCAATGGTAAACAAAAAATTGCTTCTCCCAAAATCATTTGCGCCGATATAGCTGGAGCTTTATCAGCAAAGTGAATTGTTTCAATACGTGCTAATTTTTTAAGCAGAGCCTCATAACGTTTTACACGCTTTTGCGTTAATTCCCCTCCCTCTACAATAATGAGGGGCGCTAACGCAGCCGCAGGAATATTCATTTCAAAACGCACAGACCGAATGGCAGTCACAGCATCAATAAGCCAATTAATATCGGAAGCAGCCTCTTCATCTGAAAAACTTGCTTCTGGCCATTGCGTCAATGCTAGCATATCTTCACGCTTCATGCCTGGCGTTTCTGTGAGAAACCATAACTCCTCCGTCATATGAGGCATAAAAGGATGAAGAAGTTTATAGACTTCATCCAAAACCCAAGCCGTACACGCCTGAGCTTCATTTTTAGCATCTGCATTAGAACCTTGAAAGACAGGTTTGAGAAGTTCTAAGTACCAATCGCATAATGTATTCCAAATAAAACGGTAAAGTACACTAGCAGATTCATTAAACTTATAGTTTTCAATTCCAAGTGTCACTGCTGCAACAGTTTTAGACAATTCTGTTAAAATCCAACGATTAAGCGCAAATTTTGCTTGTTCTGGCTTAAAAGTTGGATCATGCTTGACACCGTTCATCTGTGCAAAACGCGTAGCATTCCACAATTTCGTAGCAAAATTACGATACCCTGCAATACGGGATGGATCAAGTTTTACATCACGCCCTTGTGCCGCCATAATAGCCAAAGTAAAACGGAGTGAATCCGCGCTATATTGATCAATAAGCTCTAAGGGATCAATAATATTTCCCTTGGACTTGGACATTTTTGCTCCCTTCTGATCACGTACAAGAGCATGCACATAGACCGTCGGAAAAGGAACATCACCCATAAAGTGAAGTCCCATCATCATCATGCGAGCAACCCAAAAGAAAATGATATCAAACCCTGTAACTGACAGAGATGTTGGATAAAAGGTAGCTAATTCGGGCGTTTTATTAGGCCAACCCAGCGTTGAAAAAGGCCAAAGAGCTGATGAGAACCAAGTATCTAAAACATCCGCATCACGGATTAAATTCACCGATTCACCATAATGAGAGAGAGCTGAATTTAAAGCCTCCTCCTCACTTTTTTCAACAAAAACCCTCCCATCAGGACCATACCAAGCCGGAATCTGATGTCCCCACCATAATTGGCGCGAAATACACCAAGGTTGAATATTCTGCATCCAATTAAAATAGGTTTTTTTCCAGCTGTCTGGAACAAATTGCGTTTTTCTTTGATGCACAGCCTCTATCGCTGGCTTGGCTAATTCTGCAGCATTAACATACCATTGATCTGTCAAGAAAGGTTCAATAGGAACACCACTGCGATCTCCATGAGGAACCGTATGTGGATGATCATCAACGGTTACCAAATACCCCCTCTCTTCCATCAAAGAAACAATGTGATCACGTGCAACAAAACGATCTTTTTGATCGAGATGTTCCACCAATAGCTTTAACGCATCTGATAAAACCACTCCCTCAAAAAATGCTTCATTTTCACGTAAAAAAATCTCAGCTTTTTCGGTAAAGATATTGATTAAGCGCAAATTATTGCGCTTGCCAACTTCAAAATCATTAAAATCATGTGCTGGCGTAATTTTGACCGCACCACTTCCCTCATCAGGATTAGCGTAAGTATCAGCGACAATCGACAATCTACGCCCCACAAGCGGTAAAATAGCATTTTGGCCTATAAGGTTTTTGTAACGATCATCTTCAGGATTGACTGCAATTCCTGTATCACCGAGCATTGTTTCTGGCCGTGTTGTAGCAACTGTGATAAAAGTTGTAGCATCACTTGGATCAAAAACTTTCCCTTCAAGGGGATATCTAAAGTGCCACAAATAGCCCTGAACTTCTTTTTGTTCAACTTCTAGATCTGAAATAGCCGTTAATAATTTAGGGTCCCAATTAACAAGACGCTTGTCCCTATATACCAGCCCTTGCTTATAAAGTGTGACAAAAACTTCACGAACAGCCTCAGACAACCCCTCATCCATTGTAAACCGCTCACGCGACCAATCACAAGAAACACCAAGACGACGGAGCTGATTTGTAATAACACCACCAGTCTCATAACGCCATTCCCAAACACGCTCAACAAATTTTTCCCTCCCTATTTCTTGGCGTGTTGGCTCTTGACGCTGTGCAAGCTGACGTTCAACAACCATTTGCGTAGCAATCCCTGCATGATCCATACCAGGCTGCCACAAGACATTTTTGCCACGCATTCTCTGAAATCGGACGACAATATCTTGAATTGTCGTATTGAGAGCATGTCCCATATGAAGTGAGCCTGTCACATTGGGGGGGGGCGAGCATAACACAAAAAGATTCAGCACCACTTTTTGAACCCATCCCTGCTTTAAAAGCACCACGTTCTTCCCACTTTTGGGCAATGCGTTGCTCTATAGAAGCAGCATCATAGTTTTTCTCTAACATTCTTCTCACCCATAACGCTGCTGAAAAGCGCAATATACAATCTAAAAGCGATTATACTTTCCGGAAATTCCATTCAGTCACATAAAAGCTGAACACCGGCAAAACAAATATACAAGAAAATAATGAGAAAACAAAAAGTTAAGACGACTTCTTAATTGCCTTAACGATCTCTTCACGTAAAATATCTTCAAGCAAAACAGGCAATTTACGCTGTAACCATTCTGCTATAGCAGGACGTAAAACATCCTTCGCAATCTTCTCTGCAGAAGAAATGCAATAGGCAGATAGTTCTACATGACCAGCATCGCCATTTTCAGACTGTGAAAAAGGCTCATTATATTCTCTTGTCCTATGAACAGAGCGCTGTTCTTCAGAAGAAAGCCTCGTCTTTTTCATATCCACGCCAGCCATATTATTTTCCATCTCTATATTTTCTTTGCCTTGCATTTCCTTATCTTGCATTAAAGAAAAATCATGGTTTTCAGAAGAGAGACCAATGCGATCAGCCAGAGCTTTCATCGCATCATCAACAGATAAGGTTGTTTCATAAACACCTTCTGATGGTACCTCTAAATTCTCCTTAGAAGCATTCCCCGCAAAGCCTTCCTTTGAAAAGTAATCAGGATGAACTGCATTTTCTTCGATGATTTCACGAATAGATGTTAAAATTTCATCCATACTTGGCTCACGTAAAACGCTTGAACTCTGTACCATACTTAAAAACCTCTCAAAGACGCAACAAAAAACAGAATCATAGTATTAGTGTAAGCAAAAGAATCATAAGATCAACATGCCTGCCACTATATTTTCCAACATGCTTGCCCTGAAAATGCTGCTACACACAATTTTCTTTATGAATAAAAAGTAAATTGAACGGTTCTCTTTTTCAACATGGTAAATTATAGATTGACAGATCTTTTAAAGATAAAAACTACCGTGCAGACAAAAGAACCACTTTTTGCTTTTATTGTTTATATTTAACCATTTTAAAGCCTAAATAATCTGCTGTTAGCTTCCCCACAGAAGACTGAACACTATAGCTTGCAACAACAGCATTCCGCTCTGCCTTCGCAAGCGCAATCTGAGCATTAATCAACTGAGTTCGAGAATTTAAAACATCCAATGTTGTTGCCTGCCCAACGCGGTTTTCTTGCACACGACCTTTAAGAGCAATTTCAGCAGCACGAACACTTTCACGATAAGCAATAACAGATGCGCGCGCTCCTTCTAACTGAAACCAAGCAGAAGTCAGTGCCTGCCTTATATTACTCTGAGCCAAATCAAGCTGAAGATGAGCTTGCCCAAGCTGTTCCTTAGACTGTCGAATCTGAGCAGTTGTACGCCCACCTTCAAAAATCGGAACATTCACCACCAGTCCTATTGATTTAGAAATCCCATCGTCTCCAGGACCACTATAAATGCGATTATAAGAGGCTGTAGCAGAAAAATCAACTTTAGGGAGCAACGCTCCTTCTTTTGCCTTTACATTATAAAGGCTAGCATCAACAAGATATTTTGCGTAAAGAATTGCTGGATGTAATACAGTGCTCATTTGGTAAGCAGCATCAAGATTTACCGGCAATCCTTCTGCTATGGGCGGACGTTTTAATTTTTCAGGATCACAACCTATTACTTGTCGATAAACAGCCTCTGCTGACTTGACATCAGCACGTGCAAGACTCAACTCTGAAACAGCCACAGAACGTGCAGCTTGTGCTTGAGAAAGATCAACACGCCTTCCCTCTCCAACATCAAATTTTGCTTTATTCGAACGAACTTGCTCTTCAAGAGCAGCCAAATTTTCTCTCCGAAGATCAGCAATACGACGTGCTTGATAAACATTAGCATAAGCTGTTACAGTATCGAGAAAGACATTTTGTTCAACATTTCGAAGATATTCACGCTGCGCCTGAAGCTTAATCTGAGCTGCAGAAAACATATTTTGCGTGACAAAACCGTCAAATAATCTTTGATTTAATCTTATCCCCAAAGATCCAGAAGTACTATAGGGGCCAACAATAGACTTACTGCGTCCATAGCTTCCAATCCCCTCAATTTGTGGTAATAATCCTGATCGTGCAATGACCACGTCATCACCTGATATACGCACAGCTGCACGTTCACTCTTCAACTTAGCATTGTTTATATAAGCTTTATAAAAAGCATCCATCAATGTTTCGGCACAAACTGACCCTGATAAGAAAACGCTCAACACCAGAAAGAAACACGCCTGAAGTTTCTTTTTTATTCTCAACACCACACACACAATAAAAACCCCAAATTAATTACAGAATTATCTTTTATTCACAAACAAGACAAGCACTAAAATACAAAATCAGGCGTTTTTAAAAAACCAGGAAGACGTTTTACAGCAAGATTAAAAGCACAACGCGCAGAAACAATTCCATCTTCTTTTATGTAGATTCGAGCAACACCAGCATTACCATGTCCTTCAACGACAACAAGACGTCCACCATCTTTCATTTGATCAAAGAGAACCTCTGGAATAAAATCGACACAACCCTCAATAAAAATCACATCATAAGGGCCCTTAACAGCATATCCTTGTTGCAATGCTCCATGAACCACAATCACATTGTCACATTGATGACGTTCTAAAGTTGAGACAGTTTGTTCTAAAAGAACTTTATGAGATTCTAACGCAATAACAGAACGCGCAAGTTTCGAAAGCAATGCCGCACAATAACCACTATTGGCCCCAATATCTAACACAATATCCGATGACTTTACAGCTGCAAGCTGTAGGAGTTTAGCTAAAGATGCAGGTCCCATCAAATAGCATGCAGGAACTCCCTCCTGCGCTGGATATAGAAGAATATCGGTATCGAGATAACTCAAAGCCTTCATGTTTTCCGGTACAAAATCTTCACGCGGTACTGTTAAAAACGCTTCAAGAACTGATAAATTCGTCACATCCACTATACGAATTTGATTGTCGACCATTTTCCGGCGAAGCTCTGCAAAATCTGCAACCATAATGCCCCTTTTCTCCTACATCCACAAAAAAATAGCGACAATAAGGAACTAAAATCTTTACCTGTAGGTGTTTACAAAAAATACGCTCTAGCGAACAATGAAACTCTAACTGCATTCCTTTTCATGATAAAGTGTTTTTACTCATGGTAAAGTATTTTTACTATAGAAAGGAACAGTTTACCTGCGCATATCCCCCTTGAAAGCCTTACTCTTAAAGACCATTCTATTTAAAACTGAAACTGGCTGGAGGCCTCGCCCGGAATCGAACCGGGATACAAGGATTTGCAGTCCTCTGCGTAACCATTCCGCCACGAGGCCCCATCAAAAAATATTAAAGACTGTCAATAAGGGAAGGCAACACATCCGTCAAGGCATAGAAGTTTTCTCTCACCATTTTTCCTCTTCATTATACAATTTCTAATATTTTTTTTAAAAAAAGCAATTTTATCCTTTGCAAATCACTCTTGCTTTGCTATAGCCCTTGAAGTTGCATGATTGGGCACTGTTCCCCGGTAGCTCAGTGGTAGAGCAACCGGCTGTTAACCGGTTGGTCGCTGGTTCGAATCCGGCCCGGGGAGCCATATTCTTTTTTATTAAGCATAAATTATTGCTTTTACATCTTTTTTCTTAAAGTCAGGGATATGTATTTCAATTGCCTCTTTACAGTGTGTTATTCTTCAAGGGTTTTGGGGCGTGTTTTTAATGCCTGTTAGTAAAAGGTTTTCGCTTTTCTTTTCACTCATACCAAAAGAAAAAAGCATTCCCACTTCTAAAAAATGAGAAGTTTTGCAAATTTCTTTTACTTCATCAAAATCGTTAAGCCATAATACGAAATATTTTCCGCTGTTATAGAAAATATTGAGCATTTCCAGCATTGATAAAATCCTCTTCCATAAATCCCTCAAGACTATAAGATTCTCTGATTATCTTAATAAATCTAAATACATATCTGTGCTCCCAAAATAAATACATCTTTCATCTATTAAGGTACCAAAATCTATTTCACGACAGCACACATCAATAGTATAATGGTAAATTCATTGAGATCCATCTTCTTTACACTTGAAGCAAGCCGACATCATCATTCCCTTTGCCAGCTCCCAATGTTACTAAAACCCTTGCGTTTAGAAGATTCAGTAAGAAGCATTTTTGCTCTTTTCTTTAAGAGTTTGTATTCACATGCCAATCCTACTTGTGACTTACAAGCGAATGATTTTAATTGATTTAACACAAAACAAATTTAAAATGAAAAAATCTCACCGTCTTAAAGTTTCTTATTAAACACACAAAAAGTAAATTATCTTTATAAATCAAAATCTTGCGTCTATTATAGAAATTAAATAACCAGTTTGTTGCCTCTGAAGGTGTCAAAGAGATTTTTGTTGCCTTTGTAGCTTATCATCAGATTTTTTATATTTTAACCTCTAGGTTTTTATTGATTTATTTTTTTCAAAGGGTCTTTTAAAAATCTTTCAAAGCTTTCCCTCATTTTTCTATCAAATTCCGATTTTTATAATTTTTCGCTTTTTTTGAGTTTTAAGTATGAAAATCCAATTCTACAAAACTTTCAATCTAATGATAAAAAATATCCATAAAAACAATAAATTATTAGATCTTCACAACTAATCACGCCTCTTCCCATTCAGTACAAGAGCTAACGTCAAATCACAGCCTTATTAAGATTTGGTTATTTTACAGAACAGGTAATAATTCTTTGTAGATCAGAAGTTACATAATTTTTATGATTTTTTATATCTTTTCCGCATCTTCTTGCTCCTTTTATATCCTTTTAAAGCGTTTCCTAAAGAGCATACGAACGCGTTATTCAAGTTGCTTCAACAAAGCAGAAATATTTATAACATAAAAATATTTTCTTGCTAATCATCTTTATTGAACTTTTACAATCTAGAGCTATATGTTACTAAATTATATAAAATGATAGCTTTTTCAACAACACGCATAAGTTATTGTAAAACTTGAAAAAAATCTTCTATCTTTTTTCTCTGATATCCATCGTTTTGCCAAAAAAAGGCTTTCTAGAATCAATTGTGTGGCAGTAATCTATAAATCAAATCACCGTTAATCTCGACAAGCACGTAATAAATACCAGGCATTTTCACTTTTCAATGACCCCTTCTTTAGACGTTTTTCGCACAAACTTTTTTATAAAAAGTGAGGCTAAAGCTGTTTAAAATATTTTCTGATTACGCTTGTAATATCATAACGCACTTTTGCTCTTGTCTTTGATTAATTATTCAACCTTTTAACCGTAAAGCCAAACTGAAAAGAAATCATATTCACTTCCTGTAATTCATACTGAAAACCATTTCTACAAAATCAGCATTAAATTTTATAAGTATTTTTATTTCCACATGAACAATGTGCTGCTCATCTTCAACACCTTCTTCTTTACTGATCGAATCTCTTACCACCAGCCAATAGAATATGCCTTTCAAAGTTTCCTAGAAAACCAAAATGAACCTACTATTCTAAACGTAACCATCTCTATTGCTGTTTTTGTTGATGTCTCTACCTCACAAATTTTTCACTGCTATAAAAGATTGAAAACTTTAAAAACATCCTCTCTTTTCTTCTGTAAAGAGAATTGCTTTTTATTTCTCTTTCTTTAAACGGAGAGGAAAACAAAAAGAAGAAAATATTCTAAACGTACAATCTCGTCTAAGTATATACTCAAGCTGCCTTATTTACTGACTTGCGGGAACGAAAAGACTTCGCACGTTTTGCCACTGCTTTTGCTTTTTTGTGCCTTACACTTGGAGAGGAAGAATTTCTTTCCTGTGACTGCACAGTATTATCTTTGTGACCCCTAAACCGTTTCTGACGCTTAGATTTTCTAAAATGAGGTTCCTTAGTGTTCTCTTTTTCTATCACGTCCAGCACAAGAGGCTTTTCCGGAAAGGCTGCAGACTTTTCTGGTATAGTTTCACGCATTAATCTCATACAAATCAAGCGCTCTATAGCACGCAACCGCATCTGCTCCACACCTTCATCAAAAAGTGTGAGTGCCTCACCAGAAGCGCCATTGCGTCCTGTGCGAATACGATGCACATAACTTTCAGCTTCATCTGGTAAATCGTAATTAATAACGTGACTTATGCCTGGTATATCAATACCGCGTGCTGCAATATCTGTCGCAACAAGAATTCGCACTGATCTTTCACGAAAAGCTTTTAACGCAGACTGGCGAGCACTTTGTGACTTATTTCCATGAATCGTCGCAACAGAATATCCTATCCCTGCTAAACTCCGCGTGACAGCATCAGCACCGTGTTTGGTTCGCGTAAAAACAATAACCGAAGCAAAATCTGGATTTGTCAAAAGTTTACCTAAAAGGTTCTTTTTTTCACGTGTAGGAACACAATATAATTTTTGGGTAATTTCCGCAGCCGTAGTCCCTTGAGGAGAAACCTCTATTTTTACTGGATCATTGAGCAAACATTTTGCAAGTGCGTTAATTTCCTTCGGCATTGTCGCAGAAAAAAGTGCTGTTTGACGCCCTTGATGCAAAAGTTTTGCAATGTGCCGTACATCATGAATAAAGCCCATATCTAGCATACGATCTGCCTCATCCAGAATTAAAAAACGCGTTTGAGAAAGATCAACGTATTTTTCACGAACAAGATCTCTTAAACGCCCTGGTGTTGCTATCAAAATATCCACACCTGCTTCCATGCGTTTAATTTGTTTGAAACGTGATACCCCACCAAAAATGAGACAGGTTGAAAGATGCGTTCCTTTCGCAGCTACACGAATTATTCCATCAATCTGAACAGCAAGTTCACGTGTAGGAGCTAAAATTAAAGCGCGCGCGGTTTTAGGAAAACGTTTATCACCCAAAGCCAAAATCTGACTTAAAATAGGTAAACTAAATGCCAAGGTCTTTCCAGAACCTGTCTGCGCAATCCCTAGAATATCATGCCCTTTCAACATCACTGGAATAGCTTGTTCTTGAATAGGTTTAGGTTTGCTCATACCAGCAATACTCAAGTTTTTAACTAAAAGAGCAGGCAAACCTAACTTTGTGAAAATATTTTCTCTATTTACGTTCAAAATAAAATCTTTCTCCAGCTTAACAACTCTAAAAAAGAAATAAGCTGAATTCTGTTACTCAAGAATCCGCGCAAAAAAGATCTTGATATTTCAAATTTGTGAAGCAACGCTTAAAAGAGCGATTGCGCAGCTAACGAATACCCTGAAACCAAGTGTAAAGGCGCATAAATTTCATTTTTAAAAGAGCTAGATCACCAACCCAAACACCTTCGCACTTACTATCATTGTATAACAAAAAAAAAGCAAGAACTTTGCGAAAGTTATTTATCAAGAATAAGAAAAATAATACTATAATCGTTCATTTCTTATTTTCATTATTGTTTCTTTCGAGAAAGATACCCCTCTTAAAATCAGGATAAATCTCAAAAAACTGGATTTTGTAAAATTTTCTAACCAGCATAGATGAAATACCATTATATTTTATCAAAAACCGCCAAAATTTGAGAGTGAATGATATGATCCCCCATCTCAAGCATAGTCGGAATCAAAGCATAAAAGGACTGCTATCAATGAGCAGAGAGTCCATATTTGTTTCGTCTAAACGATAAGCACCGCAGGCAAAACCTCAAACTAAACGCCCAGCTATTAAAAAAACTGTGAGGTAAATTATCCCCCAACATATTTAACAACGAGCTATTCTTTAATAAAAACAATCGGACATACAAGCAGAAATAGGCATAAAATTCCCATTTTTACAACATGATTGATATCAACAATGAAGTTCAAAATTTTATGAGCATTAGTTCATATATTAAACCATGTTGAGCACTATTAAAAAAATAATTCCAGCACAAAATAAAAAAAGAGATCTGATTTTTATATTTCTTTTTTCAGCAAAAATTCGTTCTCAAATGACAAAATCAAATAACGTTTGATCGTCAGTAATATCACGATAACGCCACCCTAACGCTTGAAATTTTTCTTCTAAAAGACAAAAATTATCATATTTTTTGTTTCAATTGCAATCAATACAGAACCAAAACTTCTAGATGATTTCTTAAGATATTCAAAACGTACGATATCATCATCTGGAGAAAGTTGAGCAAGAAAACTACGTAACGCACCAGGATGCTGCGGAAAACTAAAAATAAAATATTTTCTCAATCCCTGAAAACGGAGAGAACGTTCTTTAATATCTGGCAAACGCTCAAAATCAAAATTACCACCTGAAATAACAAGAAGAATTTTTTTGCCTTTCAACTCTTGAGGAGGAATACTATTAAGAGCATCAATCGATAAAGCACCAGCTGGTTCAAGGACCACACCTTCAACATTGAGCATTTCAACCATTGTAGAGCATACACGGTTTTCAGGAACTGCAATAACAGAATCTGGTGAAAAATTCTTCAGCATCGTGTAGTTCAATGCACCAATTTCAGCGACAGCAGCTCCATCTATAAAGGTATCGATATTTTCAAGTTTCACACGTTTTCCACTCTTCAAACAAGCGAGCAAACTTGCAGCTCTTTGCGGCTCAACAAAGCGAAGCTCGGTTTTCCAACCATATTCACGTAAAAACTTGCTCACACCACTGGCCAAACCACCTCCACCTACAGGAACAAGAATCAAATCCGGCTCGCTTTCCCCATTGAGTTTTTTCCATTGCAAAACAGCCTCACACAAAACTGTCGCCTGCCCCGTAATAATGCGAGCATCGTCAAAAGGCGGTGCCATAACACCACCACTCTGTGTAGCAAAAGATTGTGCGGCTGCATAACACTGATCAAAAGTCTCACCAATTAAACGGATATCAATAAATTCTTTGCCAAACACACGTGTCTTATCAATTTTCTGTTGTGGAGTTGTCACAGGCATAAAAATCACGCCTTTACGTTTAAAATAGCGACAAACAAAAGAAACTCCTTGCGCGTGATTCCCTGCTGATGCGCAAACAAATGCAGCATCTTGAGATATCTTGCTAATCATTTCTGAAACAAAATTGAAAGCACCGCGAATCTTATAAGAGCGCACAGGTGTTAAATCTTCACGTTTCAAATAAATTTCTGCATCATATTTTTGACTAAGAAAATCATTTCTTTGAAGAGGTGTTTCAGCAAACACATGATGCAAAGCCACCATAGCTTTGTTTACATCTTGAATAAATTTACTCATAACAGCAGTCATTTCATGCTTCATTAATACTATGGTTCCTTACTAGCTATAAAAGCAACCATTGTCAGTCAAAAATTGAACGAAGAATGAAAAGTTTTCTTCTTATCATTAATTCTTGATTCAAAAAAAGATATAGCTTATGAGAGAGTCCTTATCGCGGACGTGATGAAATCGGTAAACATAGCAGACTTAAAATCTGCCGGTCTAAGACCTTGCGGGTTCAAGTCCCGCCGTCCGCACCAGAACATTTTGATTTTCCTTTATTTTTCAGTAATTTGTTAGAAATCAGAAAAAATTAAACCACCTTCTAAACCACCTTTTAAAACCCCATCATAACGCTATCAGATGGTATTGAGATAGTGCTAAAATACGAATCATTGCTGCTTTTTTGAGGCATATTTTCGAACTAAATCACCATACCCTCTGTAATTTTAAAAGAGATCGTGACGGCAATACCATCATTATCGATTGTCACTAAATTATTCATGATCAAGCTATTATCAATAATTTTCTATCATTTTTGTTAATCTGTCTCTACGAGCAGTTCGTTACTTTGGACCTCTTCAAGACAATTCTACTGAATCTCTTTCTGTTTTTTTAGCTTCAATATAACGATCAATTTCAACAAGATCCCATTTTAAGTATCGTCCTTCTTGTATAGGCTTAGGAAAAGCTCCGATTTTTACAAGCTCTCTAATATATGTCATTGACATTCCGAGATAAATTGAGAGATCTTGTATATTGACAAGCCGTTGCAAACGCATCGACAGTAAAGCTTGTTCGAATAAGCTTACTTTTTCTATTGAAGCAGTTAATTTTTCTTCGTTCATTTCAAACTTTCCTTATTATCTAAGTGTTGAGAATAATTACAAATAGGTGGGGACAAAGGTGTTATAGAACACCTTCATTTTTCAAAGTTGTAAGTTATTTATTAGATGTGTTTAATTTCATATTTCCAATCTTTGAGTTGTGTAAGAGCTTTGGTAATTTCTCCCCGATGACACATGCAGACATCAGTTTCAAAGCAAGTAATTGCAACACGCTTTTTATCTAAAAAAAGCTGGTATAATTTTTCTATTGCATGAAGATTATCCTTAAGAGTTGTATTTCGGTAATCTTCAAAAAGATGTTCATAATCTTCTCGTGTTTTCAGATTGCATCTTTTTTCAGAGGCAATTCCAAATTCAGGCATGTGCATATATTCAATGCCAATGTCATTTACAGCTTTCTCTAATTGTCTTTTTGAAAATCCATGTTTTCTGCTTATTGGATTTTTACGGACATCACACAAAGCTTTGATATTGTTTTCCATGAGACAATAAAGGTAATTCTCAAGAGATTTTCCTTGATATCCAATGGTAAAAAAACAAGATTTTTCATCTTTAGCAGGATGTATAAAGGTACACACGTTTAATTTCCTTACATAAATGGGTGGGGGTGCTGGGAGGAGAAAGCACCCCCATAACATCAAGCGGCTTTCGTCAAAATCTTTTGCATCTCTTGTTCTATTTCTGCTAAAAAGATTTCAACCGCTTGATTGATCTGTTCAATTCGTTTT
>NZ_HE997542.1:7262-9750 GCF_000312545.1 Bartonella senegalensis OS02 | reverse complement strand
TCTCAAGGCATCCTCTTCGTGCTCAATACCCCATTGCATAGCTGGTGTTGTATAAGATTGGCTTATTTCCTCTGTCAATCGCTCTGTCATAAGTTTGATTTTGTAGTCTTCATATTTGCTTGTAGGAGTTCCCTTGGCTGTTTTACTGAATACGTTGTAAATATTGGATGCGGTGACTTTGCCTAAACGGGCTTGAAACCATTCTGCTATTCTTTGTTCCATCTCACACCGCCTTTTGTTGCTCTTGTTGAGAGAGAGATTGCTCTGCTTTTGCCATTTGTTTGTTTCGTTTATCTTTCAAAAGATGCAACACCGTTTGAGCTTGTCCATCAGACATATCGGCAAGAGTGTTGACTTTAGCATAAGCAAGTATCTTGGTTTCTTCTGTTTGGGTTTGTGCCATGAGTTTTCTGATCTCATTGATCTGCTGCGGAAAAGCACTTTTGAGAGGCATGTTCCCATCTGTATCATCATCTTCACTCACAACATTAAGAAGCATGCCTAACAGATATCTGCGTGCGTAGGTGATAGCAGAGCCAAGCGCTTGTATGTTTGATTTGCATCCTTTCGTGTCATGAGGAAATTTTCCTTCTGTTGCTATTTTATTTCCAGACGGATGCGTCAAAGTCATTTCTACGGTTATGCTGTCTGCACTCTGTTCTTTAATACGAGAAAACAAAGCAAAGTGGTATTTTGAAAGGGTCTCCTTGATGGCATCAATGTACTGATCAAGGGTAGCATATTGGCTATTGGTATGGGTATTTGTAGCGTTTTTTTGTATTTTTTGATATTCCCTTTGCATAGCGGAAAGGTTAGAGACGAAGCTTTGATAGTTTTGTCGTTCTATTTCCTTTTCTCGTAATGCGATCAGGCGCTCTAAGCGGTCCATATCGACATCGTTTTCTAAAGCTCTGGTTAAAATGCGATCCATAGCAGTTGGTTTGATTGCACAATCTTTTGTTTTTTCCACGAATTCCGTTTGTGTAGTACTTAGTTCATTCATCTTGATTTCCTCCATTTAAAGCGCAATTCCCCCGTGGCGTGAATCACGCATGTGTTGAAAGTTGGTTGTTTTGCTAGAAAGACCGATTTACAGGTTGTATAATCTGATCAATTGGAATGCGTTTTATAAAACAACAATCATCTGAATATAGCGTCAAAATAAAAAAATCATTTGAATTTAGTGGTTGCATTTCAAATCTAGTGCACGCAAACGGTCTAAATTCGTATGAGTATTGCAAAACATTGGGATTGTTTTAGCTCCATTTTCTCAACACTATTTTCATTGAAAAAGATGTCCATTTTTTCTTTAGGAATTATGGTACTTACATAAGGTTCGCCTTTGTCTCCAGAGATAGTTATACAAAGTTCACCTTGGTTGTGGGTATTACTCACAACTAATTGTGAACATAAAGTAGGCTTAATTTCATATCTATACATGATTATCGCCCCCTACCTAAAAAGAGGGTCCATTATGGATATTTTTGTATTTCCAGTTATTTCGGCGTCACCAAAAATTCGTGCATTCCCAAAAACTTCTGCATTGTCATAAACTACAGTATCATCATAAACAATAGCGTTATCATATATCCAGCAATTGCCATCATGTGATAAGTTGCTTTCATGTTCAACAAACCCTCCAAGATCGCCTTCTTTGACATCACCAAAATCTTTTAATGCACGGATACGGTAAAGCGTTATTCCATCAATTTTGAGTGTTTCATCAGTGAGTTTATATTTCTTTTTTATCATGAAAACCTCCTCTTAATGCATGCTTTGTCTTTTAAGCTCTTGAGACAGCAGCCCCATGCCTTTTATGGTAATTTTTGCGCAAGGAATGACTTTTTCTAGTCCACTGGCGGTTTGAAGTGTGATCGTTGGACAGTCCATTAGTTGCTTTTGGATTTTGTCTTGATAAGGGAGTAAATTTCCACCTGCTGCACGTCTATAAACCCAACCTTTTTGCTGTAAAAACTGAATGAATTGTTTTGGTTGCATCTCAAGAATTTTGGCAGCTTCAGTAAGACCAAAGAGCCCATCATGGCGCTGTAAACTTTCAAGAGCCATGGCTTTTGGTGTTAAATCTTCAATAATGCTGTCTTTTTGATCTATTTGACCTTGCAAATAATTCAAAAATCCAATCATAGCTTTTGGACTTGAATAATCGATTTGTGGTGTTACTGCTTGCTTTGCACGCCGTTCACATTCAATGAAATATTGACGGGCTTGTTTACCTTTCTCATTACGCTCTAACATGGAAAGTTCTTTTGCCATGTCTAAGGTAAGATGGTATTCCATGCTTGGACGTCCTCTTAAGGATTTCGCTAAAATTTTAGCGAAAATTATAAAGTCTTGATTTTCTTGGAAATTATACTCTTTAATACGATTTTTAATCCAATCTCTAAAATTGGAATTAACTTCCAAAAATGTATGCAATTCACGAGCGTTGACCGTTTGAACAGTTTCGTTTTTGATTGTATTGTGCTGG
>NZ_HE997542.1:0-6664 GCF_000312545.1 Bartonella senegalensis OS02 | reverse complement strand
GGCTTGCATCAAGTGGTCCAGACTCTGCAATGTTTTGATCTTTTTCGTAGGCAACTAATAAAATTTCATTGGAATTAATAAGAATTGGCTTTTCCATGATTTCCCCTCCCCAACGCCTCTAGGCGATTGTTTGTGTTAATTCATGGATATATTAGTACATTATGTGCGAATTATAGTCAAGTACAAATTGTACTATTTTTTTAGAAAAATAAAAAAATGACGAATCATTGCCTAATTTAAGAATCAGTAAGCATGCGGTTTCTTGATAAGAATCAATAATCCGCTATGACTTGTTAATGACATCTAGTTGATAACTTAAACAGAGAACCGTATTGAACTTACATGTCAAGGATAGTACGTCGTACACGACCTATTATAGAGATAGCGCCTTCAAATTTTGGAGCTTTTATTGTTTTGTCGTATGAAGCAGGCTGAAAAGGAGGGTCATCATTAGGTCTGTATCGTTTATATGTTGCCTGCCCAGTTTCATCTGCAATTACATAGCAGGCATTAGGTACAAGTTTTTTGTCTCGCATATTTACAAATATTATAGAATCTGGAGGGCTAATTTTATTCATAGATGCACCATCCACACGCAAAGCAATCCATTCACCAGCAGGAAGGTTAACAGCTTCTGTCATAGGGTAATCTGAAAAATCCATTATCCCATCTTGCTCACTTAACTCTCCTGCACTAATCCATGAAATAAGAGGAATGCTTATATTGAGGCTAGGATTCTCTTGAGGAGATTCGCCATATAAAATCCACCCCGGATCAACGTTAAATACTTGTCCATAGAGCTCGGCTTTTTGGCGCGAAACAGGACGATTTCCATTTTCGTGACTAATGAGAGTATTTTGATTAAGAGCTGGTATAGCGCGTGCCGCTTCACTTGGTGTTGCATACCCAGCATTTTTACGCGCTATTTTAAGTCTATCTTTTGGCAAATAAGTCATTCGTACATTATCCACTATTTTTTTCATTCATTGTGTACGATTTTATCTTGATTTGAAATTGTACGTAATGTACTATTTATTTCATGGTTAATAATCTTTATGTCAAAAATTTGATTGAATCTTGGGGATCTATACGTCAATTTGCAAAAGAAATTGGATGTAGCTACGAAGCTGCGCGTAAAATGCGTGACCGTAATAGTATTTCTCCAAAATACTGGAATACAATTATCCAGTTGTCTAAATCCAAAGGTCTATCTTGGGTTACACTAGATTGGTTTCTCCATAATTATGGAAATAAATACCATAGGGATATTCATCCAATGATAAAATCGAAAAAAGATATGCTCCATCTAATAGAGAAATTTAGTGCTTCTAATCCTACAGATAATAACGAGCACCAGCAGCATCATTCACACTCTTAAGAAGAGAGGAAATAAAGATGGAAAATTTCGCGATGATTATTGTGCTTTTTATTGCCAATATAATCATGTTTCTTGTTTTTCTTTACTTTTATAAAAAAATGCAAAGCTCTACAAATGTTTTGCGAAGTCCATATTATACTTTTCACATTTTAGAAGATTCAACAAAAGAAATGGATTTTCCAGACGGTAGCACAATTATTTTTCATGATTCTGATTGGAACTTTTCTCTTGATGAAAATAATAATTTAATAGCCAAAAGCGCTTTAGGACCATCATTGTCTATAAAGGCATATAGTGATGCATATAGTTTCAAAAAGCGTTTCATAGATAATTTGCAGAAATACAATCAGTCTACACATTTAGTACAGCGAGATGGGGGAAAAACTATCAACTTATAAGAGAAAGTAAGTAACTTTGATTACTTTTAGTTACATGAAATTAAAATATTAGTCATCACAAAAGGAACCAAGATAAAAATTAGGTTTAAGTGTTTTGGTCGGATAATTTGGAGAAGTGTGTTCTACAATGATATTTATAGGTTGTACCTCAGATGGATTGCACATTGCAAAAATAAGTAAAAATGTCAGTTCGCTTTCACCCCCAATACTAAACAAGTCGTACCATTCATTTTGGATTGGGTTTAGCTTAGGATTTACCAAGTTGACGTGGTTTTCTTGCGTTTTAATGAAGATGTCTTCTGTTTGTTTATGCAATTCTAAGTTGGATTTAGGATATGAGACATGAACAAATTGAAAGGGGCTCTTTTTATCTATCCATATATAATTCAATCTAATCATCTGTTTTGTAGGATTATAGAAGGTTACGTATAAATGAACTAATGATCCTGCGACTATCCTAAACTCTCTGTTCTTTGATGGAATAACACTATCGCGTCTTGGTTGGGAAACAAGTTTCAGTTCTAATTTAGCTCCTAGCTTTCGCTCTTCCTGCTCTTTGTATTTAGTATAAATTGAAAAAATTGTGTGCACAAAATCAATGATAATAGAAGAAATAGAAAATAATTTAGATGTTACTTGAAGCATTTCCCCCCCTCATTTCAAAAATAATAAACGTCGAATAACTTTGTAAAATGTTTAATGGAATTTAAAATGACTAACACGATTCTCTGTCTTGATCTAGGAACGAAGATGGGATGGGCGATGTGTGGAGGGGATGGTAGCATATTTAGTGGTACCGTTGATTTTAAATCACGCCGTTTTGAAGGCGGTGGGATGCGTTATCTGCGCTTTAAGAGATGGCTTACAGATATAAAGCAGACAGCAGACGGCATTGACGCGGTGTATTTTGAAGAAGTGAGGCGTCATAATGGTACTGATGCAGCGCATATTTACGGTGACTTGTTATCAATCTTAACGGCATGGTGTGAACATCATCAGATACCGTATGAAGGCATTCCAGTTGGTACGATTAAGAAAGAAACAACC
Source organism: Bartonella senegalensis OS02 (assembly GCF_000312545.1). Classification (GTDB taxonomy): domain Bacteria; phylum Pseudomonadota; class Alphaproteobacteria; order Rhizobiales; family Rhizobiaceae; genus Bartonella; species Bartonella senegalensis. The sequence goes on along the minus strand of NZ_HE997542.1, from coordinate 3,841 downwards.
GGTAAAGGAAATGCCTCAAAAGAAGAAATGATTAAAGCGGTGTGTGCAAAAGGGCACGCGCCTAAAGATGACAACGAAGCAGATGCTTTGGCAATTTTATATTTAAAGAAAGAAGGGGGTACACATGTCCAGTAAAATACCATGGACGAGACTTAATACAGATCAGTGGCTATTTAAACTTTCTGATTTACCACCTATGGAAGTCAATGTTTATGTGAAGTTGCGAATAAGAATGTTACACACGCGTGAACCTCTTTTGAATGATTCACGAGTATTATCTCATTTTACTTGTTGTACAGTAAAAAGATTTGAAAAGGCGTTAGATTATTTATTTAGATCTGGGCACATCATTTCTTTAGAAGATGGTCGTTTGTGGAGTCCAGATGTTGAGGAAGAACTCAATAACTCAAATGAAAATATAAATAAATTTTCAGAGAGAGCACAGAAGGCAGCGCAAGCAAAATGGGCAAAACATCATAAAGAAAAAACAATTAGCGATGATCAAAATGCTAAGCATGATGCTAAAGCAATGCTTAATGATGCTAAGCATGATGCTAATGATATGCTTAAGCATGCTACAAGCAATGCTAATGCAATGCTTAATGATGCCATTAACAATAACAATAACATATATAATAAAAAAACTAATACTATCGTATTAGCAAAAAAAGAAATTGGTTCTGAAGATTTAGAAACAACCGATTTGGTTGACGAGCCAATCGAGTGTGGTGATGTTGAGAGCCAATCAGAACAAATCGCAACATCATCAGAAAACCAACCTCCCATTCACGAGCAAGAAAGCGTTCCTAAGAAAGCCAAGCAGGTTAACACTGATCGAGGTTGTCGATTGCCTGCGGATTTTGAACCCGATTATGATTTTGCCATTGCAGAGGGCTTGCCTCCAGAGCGTATCAAAATCGAAATCGCAAAGTTTCGAGATTTTTGGAAAGCCAAAGCAGGCAAGGACGCACGCAAAACAGATTGGCAAGCAACATGGCGTAACTGGGTAAGAAAAAAAATTGAAGATTTAGAGAAAGAAAAAAACACAAACAACAATGGTGGAAACAATGGAAATTACTCTCAAAGACAAAAAAGCAATGGAGAAATCATTGCAGAACGCATCAAAGATTTCGCAGATAGAGGTTTTTTTAACACAAGCTTTAAAGCATGTGAACCAAGGATTTCCAACAATGCTGAAACTTGGATATGAGATGACCGTACAGGAAGAGCAGAATACCCTTAAAGCTTGCCTACAGTTAGAGGAATTAGTGTCTAGAAAAGTTTCTGCTGATGAGATTTCTTTTGCTTTTCGTTTGCTTTCTTCTGGAATGAAAACCCCCAAAGATATGGATCATGATTTTTCTGCTCTTTTCTACGGCATGGCTCTTGAAAGTGTTTCATCTGTAATCCTACAAGAATCCATCAAACGGATTGCACGTGGTGAAGTAGAAGAAATATCCAAAGTATTCATGCCAAGTGCTTCGGAGCTTGCGTCATATTGCAAAAAATTAGAATTAGACCTTTTGGCAAAAGCCAAGATTATTTGCAAAGCTATCATGAATACAAACAAAAGAGAAAATGTTGTTTTACTTAACCAAACCAAAGCAATAAGCTTAAAATAGGTGATTATATGGAAAATTTAAAACAAAAACCAAATGAAGAAAAAATCATCAAGTTTTTCATGAACAATTCATGGGAAAAACTGATGCGTGTAAACGAAGAAAATGCACTTGAAGCTTGCCTATGGCTTCACAGACTTATTGCCGTAAAAGCTTCCAATGATGATATCATTAACACCTTTCGCTTATTCTCTTGTGGTGGCTTTCAAATGCGAAAAGATATGGATTGTGATACGTCTGCTCAAGCTTATCAAACTGAACTCAAAGGTGTTTCCTTGTTGATTTTGAAAGAGGCTTTAAAACGCATTTTACAGGGCAAAGTAGAAGGCATGTCTAAAAAATTTATTCCAAGAGCATCAGATTTTTCTGAATATTGCGAAGAGCTTGAAAAAGATCTGCTTTCACGAGCTAAAACTCTTCATGAACTCATAACAGGCGAATTCAGAATAGATTACTAAAAAACAGCAAAATAGTGAAAAGTGCTGATCGTTTTGAGATTAGATGTGTGTTTAAATTGACAAAATAATACCGTACAAGGCGATTTAAAGATTTTATGATGAAAACCACATCTGTAATATAAAACGCTCTGTACAGTCAAATTTGAGATAAATAAACCCATAGGTAAAGTTAGGATTAAAGCATGCCCATTTTAAAAATTTATCTTTAATAAACCGTAAACAGCCCATGCAAAAAAAGTTCGTAGCAACGGCTGTTGGATATGTTCCATGGGGAGATGGAGCAGCAGAGTATTTTTACAACCTCTACAAATATGAAGATGGGAGGAGAGAGTACGAGGAATTCGATGGTGGTCAATATTACAAAACACCAAAGAATGCGGATTTCAGTACCAAGGCGCAAGTGAAAGCGTGGATATACGGTGGCAACTTACCAAAAAGCATTTTGAATTGTGAAGCGTTGATCGATGAAATCAACAAAGAAATTAAAAAATTATCAAAAGCCGCAGGAAATGAACATGTTTACAGATAAGCAGATAAAAGCTTTGTTTGGTATTATAACTTTTATATTTTTTAGGAATTAAAAAAAATCCCTATTTTATTCAAAGTATTTTGATATTTGCATCTTTTGGTTTGATAATAATAACAAACATTTTTGTAATTTTATGCAATTCTCATATTCCTTTTGAATTACAAAATAATCCAAAATATAAACATGATGATACAACGGGTTGGGTGATCCTAACACATGATTTACAACAATATATGCACAAACTTTTAAAGATAATAATTTTAGCGCTTGTCGTTTTAATTTTTCCAAATAGTTATGAAAAAGCTGTTTCTTTGCCTGTCACTTCTAAGCACGTGGAACATCAATTTTCTTTTTCATTGGATACCGTATTTGGGTATTTAGACATTGCACTTTGGTACTATTTTTTATGCTGTGTATTGTTTCTTATGTTTCGTACACGCAGTTTAATAAACATATCCATCTACACACTACAGTCTTGTACTAAAAACCAAAAGTAAAATTCCCAATTTATAAGACTGTATATTAGTAGATTACTTATCGCATTGAACGAAGCATGGCATCACGTAAAATGGCGTTAATTCGCGTTTGATAGCCTTTCCCTTGACTTTTAAGCCAAGCTAGCACGTCTGAATCCACACGCACTGTTGTGACAGTCTTCGTTGGTTTATAAAATGGATTGCGAACGGCGTTTTTCCAGAACGCATCACCAAGTGGTGGAATATCACTATGATCAATTGCACTCTCCGGCATTGCTGCGAGTTCATCAATTTCAACCCTCTGTTTATTCGTCAAAGGTGATAAATGGCCTACATCAATTTCATAACGAACTTTCTTCTTCATAACGTTTCCTCTCTTTCAAATTAGCGCGCCGTGCTGAAATAATACGGATAACCTCTATGCCATCTTTATCGTCACGGACAGTATGCGCTACAAGCAACAATAAAAAACCATCTACAAGTCCTAAAGTTTGCCAACGATATTCTCCGTTTTCAATACGGTCTTGTTTAACCATGGCAAATGGGTCGGCAAAAACACGAGCAGCTATTTCAAAACTTACACGGTGTTTTTTAAGATTACTTTTTGCTTTAACTTCATCCCATTCAAATCTTATTTTCATATCTCATGTTAATACATTTATGTATGTATATCAAGAGTTTTAAATAACCACTGAATTTTTCATGTTTTATGCACAATTAATATAATGCAATACTTTAAAAAACTGTGTTTAATAAACT
>NZ_HE997541.1:267857-276483 GCF_000312545.1 Bartonella senegalensis OS02 | reverse complement strand
AATCAACGGGAAGCATAATAATCCTTTCACGCCCTCGCTTCGTTAAAGCAACAGGCGTTGACATCGCTTCGTCTAAAATATCGCCTGCCCCGCGGTTTACATCTGTAAAACTATATTTTTTCATCAGTACAGCCCTTTAATAGATAATACGTATTGTACGTATAATATGTATTATGTAAAGATGTTTTACAACACGCTGGAGAAAAAACACACTTTTGTAATTGGAATAAGCTTCTTTAAGGGAAATCTACTCAACTCTTCCCCACTTAGAAGCAGGGAAGAGAGAGGTTATGTTTTTCTAATTAAGCAGCTTTCGTGACAGAGCTTTCCAAACTCGGCTCGTAAGTTTTCAACAAAGACTCTATAATCGGAGGTGGTCTTAAAGTTCCAAAATTTGTAATCATTGCCAAAATTTTGAGTGCATTTGGGGGTTCATCTTGAAGCTTTAATATTAAAGCTTTTTCTATCGCATCCATGGTCTCAATGAGCGTATTAAAAGCCTTGTCTTCAATATCATCACGATCAGAAAATTGATACAATGCCATCCACAAATCGCATAAAAAGTCGATACTGGTATTCATTGCACACCTCCATGGATTTGTTCTCTTAAACATGCCAATCCTCTGGAGGTGATTTTCGTTGAAGGCAGGACCTTTTCTGTCCCATCTGGTCTTTGAATGGTAATCGCACGGCAGTCCATAAAGCCTTTCTTGATTTTATCTTGATAAGGCAACAGAGGAGCCCCTGGAGCACGTCGATAAACCCAATCGTTTTTACGTAAGTAATCGGTCAACTCTTTTGGTCGTATCTCTAACATCTTTGCAGCTTCAATAAGACCGAACAAACCATCAGAGCGTTTTAAACCTTCCAAAGCCTCTGCTTTCGGCTTGAGTGTACTCACTTCATTTCTTAAGTCTTCTAATTGATTGATACTCTCTAAAAGCAGCTGTTTAATCGTAAGCGGATTTTCCAAAGCATTAGCAAGATTTATTTGCGGTGTTGCTACCTTTTTCAAAAGCCGTTCACACTTGATAAAGTATTGACGCGCTTCATGCCCCTTATCATTACGCTCGATCATCGAAAGGTGCTTAGCCATATCTAATGTGAGGTAGTATTCTTTAGAAGGACGACCTCCTGAACTTTCGCTCAAAAAAGAGCAAAAGTTATAACCTTCTTTAAATTTACATTCTTTAATACGACGAATAATCCAATCTTTAAAACTGGTTTTAACTTCTAAAAATGTATGCAAGTTACGTGCGCTTACTGTTTGGACAGTATCGCCATCAATGACTTGTTCTGTAATTTCTATAAGAGTGTTCATTATGAACTCCTTGGTAATAGAGGTTTTTCATTGACACTCTAAAAAGAGCGCCGGGTGCTGAAAAACACGGTACCAAGTCCGTCGTTACACCTTTCCTATAAAGGTATTGTATAGCGTAACCACACCCGACAAGACCGTTATATGCTACCGCACATAATGAGTCAAAATCTTTAATGTTCAGAAGATTAGTTATTTCGGCAACCAATCCGCTTGGTATTATAAGGCGTTTTTCAGGCACCTGATTCGAAAATACAGATTACAGAAATAATGTCAAGATACTTTTGATATTTTTTATTTCATTTTTGAATGCCGAGCATTGAAAAACACAGCTCTTCATTCCTCATTTTTCATATTCATTTCATTCGCCACTATTTTAAAGGAGCATAAAATGGCAACAGGTTTTCTACACGGTGTTGAAATCGTCGAGATTGATGACGGCACACGCCCTCTTCGTGCAGTTCAGTCTGGCGTTATCGGAATTATCGGCACAGCACCCGATTCGGATGAACAAGCCTTTCCTCTTAACACACCCGTTTTGGTCGCAGGCTCTCTTTCACAAGCTGCAAAACTAGATAAAACAGGCAAACGACGTGGTACTTTACCCAATGCTCTTGATCTTATTTTCAAGCAAGTGGGAGCAATTGTTGTTGTTATCCGTGTAAAAGAAGGTGACAATGAAAATGCAACACTCAGCAATATTCTGGGTGGTGTGAACGAACATGGCGCCTATGAAGGTGTTCATGCTTTCATTGGAGCGCAATCTGTTGTGGGACAAACACCACGTATTCTCATTGCGCCAGGCTTTACCCATCAACGCCCTTCCAGTGTAACCACTGATGGAACGAGTGATAGTGCCAAAACTCAGATCAGTACAACCTCGAACCCCGTTGCGGCAGAACTGATTGGCATTGCAGAACGTTTGCGCGCTATTGTGGTGATTGATGCACCAAACACAACAGATGAAGCGGCCCTTAGCGCAGCAAAGGATTTTGATTCAAAACGCGCCCTTCTCATTGATCCATTTGTCAAAGTTAATCGCAATGGCAAGATCTTAGAAGAGCCAGCAAGTGCAGCGGTTGCTGGGGTCATTGCCAAAAATGATTTTACCAATGGCTTTTGGCATTCCCCTTCCAATAAAGTGATCAATGGAATTGTTGGCATAGCACGCCCAATTGATTTTTCTATTGGTGATCGTGCAAGCCGCGCTAATCTTCTCAACGAACAAAATATCACAACCATCATCCGTGAAAACGGTTATCGTCTCTGGGGTAATCGCACGCTTTCAAGCGATACAAAATTTGCCTTTTTATCGGTGGTACGCACTGCAGATATGATTAATGATGCTATTTTGCGCGGACATCTGTGGGCGGTCGATCGCAATATCAAAAAGACCTACCTGAATGATGTGAGTGAAAGCGTCAATGCTTATTTGCGTGATTTAAAAGCACAAGGCGCCATTCTTGGTGGGCGCTGCACACCTGACCCAGAGCTTAACACAGCAAGCGCTATTGAAGATGGCAGAGTCTCTTTCAATGTGGAATTCACGCCCACAACACCCGCAGAACACATCACTTTCCGTTCACAAATCATCAATAATTATCTAGAGGAGATTTTTTAATGACCGTACCCGTTTTACCAAGAGTCTTGAAATATTTTAACATTTTTGTCGACGGTATTCCCTATCAAGCAAAGTGTGAAAGTGTCACCCTCCCAAACTTGAATTTGGTCGTTGAAAGTTACCGCGGCGGCGGCATGGATAGTGCCATTGAAGTTGATCTTGGTCTTGAAACACTCACGCTTACCATGACCATTTCTGATTGCTCTCCAGAATTAATGGCATTGTTGGGACGCACAGATGTCGACATCTCACTGCGCAGTTCAATGCAAGCCCAAGGGACGCCGGCAGAAGGGGTTATCATTACCATGAGAGGACTTTGCAAAGGCTTTGAAATGGCAGAATGGCAACCGGGAGGCAAAGCAACTTCTACAGCAACATTCACATTGCAATATTTCAAATATGTCCAAAAGGACGTTGAAATCGTTGAGATAGATGCCCTCAACATGGTGAGAAAATTCAATGGCGTCAATCAACTCGCAGACCACAGAGAAAACATAGGATTATAAAAAATGGCTATACAAAAAACTGTTACATATAAATTACTTGAACCTATTACATTTGAAGGAAAAGAACACACCGAAATTACCTTACGGCGCATCAAAATAAAAGATATAAAAGCCATCGAGAAAAATGAAGGTACTGATCAGACGACAATGATGGTTGCACGCCTTTCTGGATGGCCGTATGACGCTATTAGCGAAATTGATAGCGCTGATATGAATAGTATTGGAAAGATCTTGGAATCTTTTACCAAACGGCGGGAAATCTCGACTGGGAAACCGCCACTAAACTGATTGCCGATATTGCCATTGTGTTTCATTGGCCTCTTTCAGAGATGATGGAAATGGAACCGCAGGAATTGCTTTTTTGGCAAAAACAAGCAGCAGAAAGGTATAAAACAAAATGAGTAAAAAAGTTGCTGATGCAAAGGTCAAGTTGTCTCTTGAAGACGAACTCACCGCGCCTTTAAAACGGGTGCAAGAGAAATTCAATAAACTTTCAAAAACATTATCCCATAGATTGCGTATTCCGCGCTTTTCTACTGCTGTCAAAAACATGACAAAAGGCCTTCATGGTGTTCAAAGTGCTCTTGCTACAGCAGCAAGTCGTGCTTCAGTCTTTACCGGTGTCCTAGGGCTTGCTGGTGGTGGTCTTGTGGCAAGTTTGACCGCCGTTACTATGAAAACCATGCATATGGGCGATAGTCTTCACCATGCCTCACGCCATTTAGGAATGAGTGTAACAGCCCTTCAATTATGGGGTGATGCAGCCGATAATTCGGGATATTCTGCCGAACTCTTTCAACAATCCTTGGCAACCTTAAATAGGCGTTCGGCGCAAGCATATGCCGGACAACAAAGAGGCATTATGGGATTTGAAGCGCTTGGCATTTCTGTCAAAAATGCTTCTGGTAAACTCAAATCAAACTCCGTTTTGTTGGAAGAAATTACCGAAAAAATGAGTAAGATGAAAAATCAAGCACAAAGGCAGCGTATTGCTGCACTGTTGTTTGGTGGAGATGGTAAAGAAATGGCTGCCATGCTTTCACAAGGTATGGCACCCATTAAAGAACTCTTTGCAAAAGCGAGGAAAGGAAAATGGCTGATAGGTGCCGATGTTGCGCGCTATGCAGCAGATTTAAGCGACAAGCTTGGTGCCTTTAAGAAAAAAATAGGCGGTATCGCAAGCTTTATTGGTGCGCGTTTTATGCCCGTAATCAATGATTTAATTGATGGTTTTTCAAAGTTGATTGATGAAAACCGTGATCTTATTCAAACAACTGTTGCGAGCTGGGCAAAAACCTTAAAACAAACTTTCAAAGATTTGCTTGATCCTACCTCTGATTTAAGAAAGGGTATCAGTGATCTCACAGAGAGGATTAAAGGCTGGTTCCAATGGTTAGAGCCCTTAATTGGTGAAATCACCCTTTTTAAAGTGGGGCTTGTCGCTCTTGGTTCCTTTATTTTTGGTCCACTCATTGCAGCTTTAGCAGCCGTGGGAGCAGCTTTTGTTACCCTTGGTATCACAATCATGACCACCCCTATCGGTTGGATACTGGGTGGTATCACAACTCTTGTTGCTGCTGGATATTTGCTTTACAAAAACTGGGATAAAATCAATGGTTGGTTACTTACATCACTAGCCGTGGTTAGCGCAGTTTTTATCAGGCTTTCTGTTGCTCTTTCAGGACCAGTGTTTTCAGCCTTAACTTCAGTTGGTTCTAAAATTGCTGGTCTTGCTGCAAATCTTGGAAAATCCCTACTCTCACAAATAATCGCAGCAGATAAAGCTTTTATCAGATTTGCCGCAACTCTTGGAAGATCATTCCTTTCAGCACTCGCCTCAGCTGCTTCTGCTGTTGCCAGTCTTGCTTTAACTCTTGTAGGTTCACTCATTTCGGCAATAATCGCCGTTGGTTCTGCTTTTATATCGCTTGGTGTTGCCATCATGACAACCCCCATAGGTTGGATAATGGCTGGCATTGCAGCCCTTATAGGTGCTGGATATCTGCTCTACAAAAATTGGGATACGGTGATCAATTTCTTACGCAATTTGTTGAGTTCTTTGGCTGGCTTATGCAGTAACATTTTCAACAACCTCTTTACGCTCTTTAAAACCTTTTCGCCGCTCTATTGGATAGCGAAAGAAATTAATGAACTCATTAAATGGTTGCTTGGTGTCGATTTAATGGCAGCAGGAGCCAATCTGATTAACGGACTTTTTGAAGGCATCAAAAACAAATGGAATGCTCTATCCGATTGGTTCGGGATCCAGATCAATAAATTAACCAGTTGGATGCCAAACTGGATGCAAGAAAAGTTAGGATTTAGTGCTACAATCAATAAAACTTCAACCCAAACCATTAAAACCCTTACCGATGAAACTAATGCACGAGCAAAAAGAATGGTTGATGCAGCCATTGTTCCCAATGCTCCATCTGGAAAAGGCAAAAGTGGTTTTAACACCACTAGAGTCGAAACAGGACAAATGCAGGCGTCAAATGTAAAGGTTGACTCTTTCAAAGTTTCAGAGCCCATTACTGTTCATAAGCCGGTGGAAGTAGATGCCCGCGTGATGATTTCAAATTTAAATATTTCTGTTCCCAATGGTTTAAAGGACGAAATCCGTGCCGCCGTCAATCAAGCTCTTGAACACTATGCCAAACAACAGCGTTTGGCTATCGCCTCTAGCCTTTCGGATTAATCATCATGATGTTAGCTTTAGGGTATTTTATCTTTTCCATTGAAACAGCAGCTTATCAAGCCCTCGATATGACCTATGACATTCCATGGGTGGAGCAAGGGCGATTGGGACGCAAGGCTGCTCTTCAATTACCAGCTGTTGCCAATGCGGAATTTTCCCTAACAGGTGTGGTTTATCCAGACTTTAAAGGCGGTTATAGACAACTGGAATATTTACGACAAATGGCACATGAGGGACCTCATATCCTCGTGACAGGGCAAGGCAAGATTTTAGGCAAATTTGTTATCCTTTCTGTAAAAGAAAAGCAAAGCTTCTTTCATCAAAATGGCGCGCCTAAAAAACAAGAATTTACCGTCAATTTGAGAGAATATGGGGAAGAGCTATGAGTGATCTTTACGTCACCAAAGAAGGCGATATGGTTGATGCTATTTGCTGGAAATATTATGCCAAAAGACAACAAGCTCTTGCTGTTGAACGCGTCTATGCAGCTAATTTTGGTCTTGCAGACTATGGACCCATCTTAAAAGCAGGCATCACAATCCTCTTGCCAACCCTCCCCTATCCTAAAGCCACACCCGTTATCAGACTTTGGGGCAGCAAACAATGAAACCTTTTTGTACCGTAATGGCAAATGGAGAAGACATTACACGCGTGCTGATGGACTATGTTTTATCGATTGAAATTACCGATGAAGCAGAAGATAAAAGCGACCGTATTACTATCGAGCTTGATGACCGCGCCCGTGAGTGTGATAATGGCTTTCTTGATATCCCTCTCATTGGAACAATCCTTTCTATCACTCTTGGCTATGAAGGGGGTAAAAACCGCGATATGGGCACCTATCTGATTGATGAAATCTCTGTCAGCAGCCCACCACAAACCTTAAGTGTTACAGGGCGCGCAGCTTCTATGAACACATCTTATAGAACCCCGAAAAGCCAATCTTATCACCAGCAAACCCTTGGCAATATCATTCAAGAGATAGCACAGCGCAATGGCTATACAGCAAAAGTCGACCCTGCTCTTGCCAAAATTGTTGTGCGTCACATTGATCAAACAGCAGAAAGTGATATGGCTTTTGCCACGCGCCTTGCAGAAGAATATGATGCCGTCGCAAAACCCGTTGATGGCCAATTGGTGCTTGCCAAACGGGGGGAAGGCAAAGCCATTACCGGTGAAACACTGCCCGTTGTTGTCATTCATGAAAAACACTGCACCTCTTGGGATTTTAAATACAGCGCACGCGATGAAGCAGGGAGCGCCAATGGCTTAAAGACAGATGCGGGAGATGATCAAAAAGCCGCCGCCAATGCGCGAGAACCAGAAGAAATTGATGAAGGCGAAGATGTTATTCATATGGATGAAAGTGACGCCCCCACTTTGCCTAAAGCAGAGACAGCAGCAGAAACACCCGAAGAAAAAGAACAAGAGAAAAAAGGCGGTGTACTTGCCACCTATCACGATATCCGCAGTGGTGAAAAAAAGGAAGTCAAGGTTGGTCAAGAACCTTTTCATGAACTCAAATATACTTACCATAATCAATCCGAAGCTGTTGCGGCCATTGCGACTTATCGCAATAAATCATCACGTGGGAAATCTTCTTTCTCATGTGATATCGGTGGGAACCCCTTTGTGCAAGCAGAGGCAAAACTGGTTCAAGAGCCCCCTTTCCGCCCCTATATTCCAGCAGAATGGCGCATCAAAAGCGTCAAACACAAGCTTGATAAGACGGGTGGCTATACCACAAAAATAGACTGCGAACTTTTTGATAAAGCCCAAGAAGATGCCGCTAAAAACGTCGCCAACACAAAACCAGACAAAGATGATACCCTTGACCCAAACGCCCCACCCGATGCATGTAATGAAGGAGACGGCGTCATCCATATGGATAAAGAAGATATAGAATAGGTTTCATGATTTGCCGGAAAACACTGTTGTTTACAGCTAGAAAATGTTTAATACACTCAACACCGATATCAAGTGTGTGGAACAGGTCGTTCAAGAGGTTGTATAGCCAAGCGAAATCCCATAGTACGCAGCAAAACATTTAAACTACGAAGCTCTGGATTACCCTTTTCTGAAAGTGTCCGGTAAAGTTGTGTTGGATTTAAGTTAGCTGCTTTAGCGACAGCTTGAACACCACCATAAGCTTTTGCCATTTGACGAAGTGTTACAAGCAATTCCCCCTGGTCACCATCTGCTAAAATAGCATCAAGAGTAGCTGCTGCCAGCTCAGGGTCATCACGAAATATTTCTGCCATTGCATCATCATGGTTACGGTCTTTCATTCTTGCACTCCTTTAATCTTCACGGTTTTGCCAATCTCGCCAGCAGGCACATGCGCGAGTGATATCAGTGTCTTGTGTTTTTTTGCTACCACCGCATAATAACAATAATACGGTCTTTCCAGATTGGGCATAATAAACGCGGTAACCAGGACCAATATTAATACGCAGTTCATAGACACCATCACGAAGCGGCTT
>NZ_HE997541.1:217509-266376 GCF_000312545.1 Bartonella senegalensis OS02 | reverse complement strand
CTCAATCACTTTCAAGGCTTCATCACTCAATGGCACGCGAAAATCGGAAACCTTTCCTACAATACCTTTCATATTGTCTTTTGGTATTGTCCATATATTTTTATCTATTTGTTCAAGACGCAAATAGCGCAATGAATATGACCGTACTCCAGTCAAAATCAGAAGCTTCAGTGCTAAATTTGAAAGAATCTTATCATCCAAATTCTGATAAAAAGCTGAAACTTCTTGCCATGGCATAGCAGGAATATTTTGAACATTTTGAATAAATTTCCCCAATAAAGCTTTTGCTTTTGGTACCAATTGCATATCCACATCTATGCCACGCGCTGCCGCATGTTTTATAGCAATATTCAAACGTGATAAAGCTTTGCTCGCTGTTTCATTTTTTGTTTTCCAAATAGGCGACAAACACTCTTTTACATCAAATTGCGTCAATTCAGTAATTGCTATATCCCCAAGTTTAGGAAAAACATGCAATGTAAGAGGTGCTAACCACCTTGCTGCTTTACCTTCATTTTTCAATTCGCTTTTTTTAGCTTCAAAAGCACTTAAAACTATTTCTTGTAAAGAAATACTATCAACTGCCTGCCGTAATTTTTCATTTTTCCTTTTACGAATCGGGTCAATACCTTGGTGCAAAAGGTCACGGCAAGCTGTAGCTTTAAGCCTCGCTTCTTTCAAAGATACAACGCTACAAGAGCCTAATCCCATTTCACGACGTTTTTTATTGAAATCGAATCGAAAAACCCAACGCCCTTGATTTTGTGCTGTTTTGATAAGCCATAGCCCAGCCCCATCCGCATATTTGCCTTTAGATAGATTTTTTACAGATAAGACAGATAGTCTATCACGTGTCCTTGTTCTGCGAACCACCTTTAAAAAACCACCTTTTGAACCACCTTTTGTATCACACTTGGAGCGCTTTCATTTGATACCAAGATTATATACAAAAGGCAATTATATAAATAAAACTTAATAAAAACAATATATTATAAATAGAGAAAAATAAAACGCGCTATCAGGTGATAGCATAGAAAATTCTAAAGGAAGAAAAAATAGGTGCAGCGGCTCGCACTACAAAATGTGGATTTTTCCTTATTTTTCAGTAATTAAAATAAACTGCCTTTTAAAGACCTTTTTGAAATAGCGCTAAAGCGTTATTGAACAGATCCGTGATTATGGAAAATTACGAATCAAAGCTTCTTTTGAACACAACGTTTTAGCTATACTCATAATCTTAAAAGTCTCATTTTTCAAAATCGGCATCTGAGAAACTTTTTTCACCATCTCACAATCAAAATCAATGACCTCTGTCCACCACGAAACAGTATTTTATACAAAAAAATAAAGGCTCCATCAAAGATAGAACCTTTTAAACCAATGGAATTTTATAAAATTAGAATTTATAAGCTATACCTACACGGAAATCATTTGTCTTATAATCAAGCTCAATCTCGTCTTTAAATTTCTTTTTACCAAAATCTGAATAACGATATTCCGCACGAACAATAAAATCATCGGTTATTGCAAAGTCAACACCACCCCCAACAGTATAACCAATCATCGTCTTTGTCTCATCTGACGTAGCAGAAAAAGGGTCTGCTCCAGTAATCGAGGTGGACAAAATATCTTGGAATTGCCCATAAGCAACCCCACCAGAGATATAAGGCATCATACGCGCAACAGGAAAACCAATCCGTGCCCGTGTGGCACCCGTCCATTTTTGCTTCAAAGTATGACTAAAAGTGAGACTATTTTTTTCTGTTTCTTTGTGTTTCATTACAACCTGCTTCTGCTCACCCTCTTCCGTACTAGTACCCTCTGTTCCACTTTGATCAGATTCCTCATGAACGACAGTTTTCGTATCCTTTCGCCCCAAAAACAGTATGTCTGTATCAACCCCGAATATTAAACCATTTCCAAATTCGAGATTAGCTCCCGTATACAAACCACCTATAAAACCAGACAGCTTAGGCATATATTGTTTCTCAACCGGAACCCATTTTTTATTCTTACTACTCTTTTTATTCTTACTACTCTCGTCAGGATGGAGAGGAATATCAACATCACGAGTCATGGCAGAAATTTTACTCGAAAAACCACCAATTTGGCCTCCGAAATAAAAACCTGCCCAAGAAAAAGGAGGAGAAGTAATAACTGGTGGAATAACTTGTTCTGACTGCTGAGGAACTATTACATCTGCAGCCTGTGCTAGAGAAGCTGGAATAAAAGCAAAAACGGATGCTATTATAAATCTTGTATTCATAAAATTATACCCCATTGCTATTATTTAAACATAACAAAAAACATCATATTTAGAAAAATAGAAAAAACCGCAAAATCTTATGCTAAAAAATAACTACATGCTTTTATAACTAAATTACATCAAATATAATGACATTAAAATTTAATTTTAGCAAATAAATTTAATCTCTTTTAAGTCATTTTCTATCAGAGATAAATTAAATTATAAAAATAAAACCAAAAGATGTTATATTATGAAACTATAATACTCTTCATTATTCAAATAAGCGTATCAAAATTCTAAAAATAGAACACTCAGAGATTTTCAGAGATTTTTTGCATGAAATCCCCTTGGAAGAGTACATTTTATTTTTATCATAGCAGATTTTTTTGAATTTAATAAATAAATTACACAAATAATTAAAATCAATATATTATAAAATATAATATTTCAAAAAAAGCTTGATATTTTTATTAAATCTTAAATAATAAAAAAATATTTATAATCACTTTTAATAAATTTTATAAAAATAAAAAGTAAACTGAATTTATTTTAAATTACTAATTTCTATACTAGATACGCAAATCTTATAGAAACATTTGAGACGTATTAGGCAAAAACACATATTACAGATACTATAAAATCCTCCATATCTTAAAAATCAATACTAAACCTCCCTTTAAGATCACAGCCCCTTATTACCATTGCTTCATCAATAACATCATTAAAGAAAGCCAAAATGGTATTATTGCTCTTCTAAAATTTCTCTCATCATAAAAAAATCTTAAACTATTTTATTTAAAAACTGCTCTACCATCACTGATTTCTATATTATCTTCTCCCCTTACTGCAAAACGATCTTGATTAGGAAAAGTAATAAAACATCCCTTCATACAAATTGTGACTGTTTGGTAAGGATACAACGAAATATTTGCAGGGGTACTCCCTTCAACAAGGGTGAAAGACTGTACCTTTAAATCGGTATTCTTCACAGTTGCCGCAAAAGCTGTCATGATAAAAAGATCCAACAAGATGACTGCAACAAAAACACGAAGATATTTTAGCATTCCAGGATTCCTTCCTGAACAAAACGCTTATATAATACAAAGCGAAGAGCATTTGTTACCTTAAAAGATGAAGTAATATTAGGCACATAAATAGCCAAATTAAATGAAAATTTCTTACTGTCGAATGCAGTAAAACTCACCTGAGGGGCAGGATTTTTTAGAACACCTTCTGTCGCAGCAGCAATCTCTAGCAAGATTTCAACAACACGTTCTGGAGAAACATTAGGAGAAACAGCAATAGGGATATCAATCCGCCCCATTTTGCTCCTTCGAGTCCAATTACTAACGTTATTATTAATAAGACTTGAATTAGGAATAATAATCGTTTTGCGTTGCAATGTTTCAAGTTCTGTCGCACGAATACTAATACGTTTGACAATCCCTCCAACTGATCCAGCTTCCACATAATCTCCAAGTTTAAATGGCCTTCCAACCAGAATAATAAGTCCCGAGACAAAATTTTGAACAATATTTTGTAAACCAAAACCTATACCAAGTGAAAGCCCGCCAGCAATAAGTGCAAAATTTTTGAGATCCAAACCTGCCATTGACAATCCTATCAAAGTAGAAACAACAACACCAGCATAACTGATGACTGTTTTGATAGAATTACGGACACCAGCATCAAATTCCCCATGCACCAATACCGTTTCATCTAGCCAGCAGATAAAACGGTGAATGAAGAACCAACAAGCAAAGAAAGCAATGATTCCAACAGCAATAGAAATTAAAGAAACAGAGACATTTCCAATTTGAAAGCCCGTCATAAACTGCCACAACACCGTCCGCAAATCAGAATAGGAAAATCCAAATTGCACAGCAATAGGCATCGCACAAAATACAACCACAATGAAACTGAGGAAAACACTTATGATAACCCCAAATTGATTCATTGTTTTCTCTTCTAAATGGAGCCATTGCATCAAAGCATGCCCAACTCTTGTTTTCATGAATTGCCCTTTAATTCCAATCACTTGAGCGCTTTTAATCCCCAAATACATGAGAATCAAAAATGCACCACCAATCACGATTTGCTGCATAATAAAATGCGCAAAACCAACATATCCTAAGGAATTCATCATAATGAGCAAAAATCCCAATACAATGAGAGGAATACGTATATAAAGTGGAAAAAAGCGCAGTTTCCTCTCTTCAACTTGAAAAAATTTACGTCTCAACTGCAAAGGCACCAATGAAATTATAAACAGCAGTATCGCAAACAAAACAACAGCAATAAAACTTTTGGCAATTGTCAAAGAAAGAGAAGCTGAGACGACTTGATAAATACTATCAAGAACAGCATCAAACGCCAAAATACCACCGAGCAAAGTGAGCGAAATGACTAATTGATGTGCCTCAAATGGCCTAAGATCGAAAAGACGCCCATGAACCTTATTTGATGATAAAAGAACAAGAGCTAAACGATTGATAAAAAAGACTAAAATAATTTGATGTCCAATGGTATAAAATATCGTTGCGAGTTTTCCTAGCTCCAGGCCAAAACTATGAAACAAAAAAAGCACCAGATAAACGCAAACAACACAGACAAGCAGAGGCAAAAGAATTGAAACAAAAGCAATTAACAAACGTTGTAAATAGGATATTTCCTCATTGCCCTTTGTAAGATGGCAGTCCACATGTGCGAGAATTTTACGAGAAAAAAAAGAAAGCCCCACAGCAACAAAAAGTGGAATCAAAAAGGAAAGAAAAAGCTGTAAAGACTTGAAATGAAATACAAATTTACACCAAGAACTAAACAGTAAAAGAAAATCAGAGGAAGCCTCTTTTGTTTTTTCAACGAAATGTTTGAGCATCGGTATCGAAAACTTAAGTTTGTTCGTAAAGGTACGTTTAAAAAGTTCTCGAGACTGAGAAAGAGAAAGTTCATCTATTCTATTTGTAGCTAAAAAGATCTCTTCGAACTGCAGCACTATATCATTAATCTGTGCTTTTTTCTTCATCAGATGAAAGCGCTCTTTCAATTTTTTTGGCTCATCTTGCAACTGTGTCAATTGATCAAGAAGCACGTTGATATCATGAAGAGGAGCACGCAAAACAAACGCTGCTTCTATGGCACGTCTATTGATATCACGCGCGCACAAGCGCAGCTTTGCCAAGACATGTTCATCTCCTGATTCGTTTGTAAAGTCTTTTTCTAATTTTTTTGTCTCTTGTTCAAGTGTTTTAAGAATTTGCTGTTGCTTTTGAATAATTTCATCCGTTGAATAAGAATTTACCGATTGCTCAATAAGAGCTTGTGATTCCAGATGCGCCCATACGCAAGAGCTCGATTCTAAAACACTCCCAAGAGTGAAGAGAAAAATGCATATTTTTTTTAAAAAAAACGGATACATATCTACCTTAAGTCTAAGATGTGGAATCCCCTCTTCGTAGAAATATGAAAGAAGACAAATATTTTCAACTTGGTTAGAATAATTTTTATAAAAGCTTCCCCTTATCCTATAATACTGATAAAAGAGAGAATAAAGCAAGTTGACATCAAATAAGATAAAGAAAGCAAACAAGTATGTTTTTTTTGCACCTCTATTGCAAAAAAGAAAAATTTCCTTCTTTCACGATCTGGCTTCTTCTGTCGAGCTTCGGCGTGTTATTAAAGAATGGTCTAAGCGCGTATGCTCATTTGATGGTGCAACCACGTGTGAACAATGTCATTACGACTCATACATTTGGCTTGGAAAACAAGTATGATCAAGTGAACATTACAACAGCTACAAACAAAGAGTTTTCAACACTCGATACAAATTATGTTTTGCCTTTCAAGACGTTTCAAAAGATCCTAGGCACATCTTTAATAGCTACCATAGCTATTTGCACAGGACTCCGTAATTTTCACACGCAATGTTTTGCAAAAAAACGTGCCCCTCCCCTTTTCTTGAACTATGAAACCATCATCCTATTTTACTCCCGCGTTTCATTTTAATAACCATTAGATTGCCTATTAGCGGAATATATTATGCGCACACCCAGTTGGTTAATTACCCTTTATTGTTTTATCCTTTTAAGTAGCATTTACGTTGCCTTGCCCAATTTATTTTCGCAAGAACAAGTTAAAAACTCAAAATTCTTAACTGACACCCGTGTAACGCTTGGTCTTGACCTTCAAGGAGGCTCCTCTCTCCTCCTAGAAGTTGACACAAAAACTCTAAAACGTGATCAACTCCACATGGTTTTGGGCAGTGTGCGCAATACGCTTCGTGAAAAGCAAATCCGTACATCAAGCGTTCGTGTCTTAGAGGATAGTATCATTGCTGTTATTTCCGATCCATCAGAAAGTGAAAAAGCTGTCTCTGCTTTAAAAACGCTGATGACACCTATACACAGCAGTTTTGGAACTACAGCCAGTGATATCACGATCAGTGCTCAAGATAAAACCATCCGTGTCATGTTAACCGAAGCTGGTGTGAAAGAACGTATCAGCAATGCTATTGAGCAAAGCTTAGAAATCATCCGTCGTCGTATAGATCAGGTTGGTGTAACGGAACCAGCCATTCAAAAGGTAGGAATTGATCGTATTATGGTTCAATTACCCGGTCTACAAGACCCAAAGCAACTACGCGATCTTTTAGGAACAACCGCTAAGATGACCTTTCATCTTGTTCCCTCCAATGTGGATATAAATAACTTACCCACAGGTGTTTCAATTCTCCCCGGCTATACTGATGAGACACAACGTTATGCAATTTATGACCAAATTGCTTTGGATGGAAATGTCCTCAAAGATGCCCGTGCAGGTTTTGATCCACAAATGCCAGGGCGTTCTATTATTTCATTTACCATGAATTCAACGGGATCAAAAATATTTGCAGACATAACACGGCAAAATATTAACCGTCCCTTTGCAATCGTTCTTGATAACAAAGTTTTAACCGCTCCAACCATCAATAGCGTCATTCCCAACGGACAAGGCCAAATTACAGGAAATTTTGATCCCAAAGAAGCATCAACTCTAGCAGCTCTCTTACGGGCTGGTTCCTTACCGGCACCGCTAACGGTGATTGAAGAAAGAACTGTAGGCCCAAACCTCGGTGCTGATGCCATCCAAATGGGGCTTTACACAGGCATCATTGGCTTTGTTCTTGTTACGATTTTTATTTTTCTTCTATACGGAATTTGGGGGATTATTGCAAATATAGCCCTAGCGCTTCACACTATTCTAACATTTGCGGCATTAAGCCTTCTGGGTGCTACACTTACACTACCGGGTATTGCTGGTATTATTTTAGGCATCGGGATCGCTGTTGACGCCAATATTCTTATCAATGAACGTATCCGTGAAGAAAGTCGAAAAGGCATCAGCGCCTTTGCTTCCTTGGATCGTGGTTTCAAACAAGCTTTCGCAACCATTGTTGATGCCAACGTTACTGCAATTATTGCAACTATCTTATTATTTTGGTTTGGCACTGGTCCTGTTCGCGGTTTTGCTGTCACAATGTTGCTTGGTATTATTATCTCCATGTTTACAAATATTACCATTGTGCGCATTATGATGATTTGGGTTGTCCGTAAATGGAAAATTAAGACACTGCATATTCACTCTGTTTTCAATGTCATCTCCCAAAATACAACTTTCCGCTTTATGAAAGCGCGCTTCATTGGTATTGGTATCTCAATTGTTTTATCTCTTGCTTCTATTTTTCTGTTTTTTAAACCGGGCTTGAATTTCGGAATTGATTTCATTGGCGGTAGCCAAATGAGTATTACCACAAAAACTCCAGCAAATTTAGCAACCTTACGTTCACAGCTTTCTGCTCTTAATATCGGTGAAGTGACCCTACAGAATATGGATAATGCAAACACCGTGCTCATCCGTATTCAAAAGCAAAGTGGTGGCGAAATACAACAAACCGCTACCATTGATAAAGTTAAAACAGCGGTACAAAATATCTATCCTCATGCCACATTCGATCAAATAGAAGTCGTTGGCCCCAAAATTTCAGGTGAACTTGCTACAGCTGCTTTTACTGCGGTTATTCTTGCCGCAATTGCTATGTCTCTTTATATATGGTTACGCTTTGAATGGTTCTTTGCAGTTGGAGCAATTGTAACACTCATCCTAGACACCACAAAGATGATTGGTTTTTTTGCTTTATTTCAATTTGATTTCAATTTAACTGCCATCGCGGCTCTTTTAACAATTGTTGGTTATTCCATAAATGATAAGGTGGTAGTTTATGACCGAATGCGCGAAAATATGCGCCTTTATAAAAAAATGCCCCTGCGTGAACTGATTGATCTCTCCATTAATCAGGTTCTTATACGCTGTCTTTTTACATCCGCTACCACAGTTCTTGCTATGCTTCCTATGGCGTTATGGGGCGGAAATGCTGTGCATAATTTTGCATTTCCTATGGTGTTTGGAATTATTATTGCAACATCATCTTCAATCTTTATTGCTGCTCCTATTTTACTGTTACTCGGGAATTGGTGGCGTGAAAGAAATAATCGCACAAACACGAAACTACAATGAAAATGCCGCGTTAATTCATATATGAAATAGCATTCCTTCCCTTCTTATAAAAAAGCTATAATCGCTTGAATGAGTTTATTTTTTTGAAAAAGTTATAAATATTATGCTCCATGATACACCACTTATTACAACAATCGTCGCAGGTTTATGCTTAGCATTTCTTTTAGGAATGATTGCCAATCGTTTGCGTATCTCACCACTCGTGGGATACTTGTTAGCTGGTGTTATTGTGGGGCCAAACACAGGCGGTTTTAGAATAGATTCTGGTATTATCAACCAACTTGCTGAAATTGGTGTCATTTTGCTGATGTTCGGTGTTGGACTGCATTTTTCATTAAAAGATCTATTATCTGTCAAAGCGATTGCTATCCCTGCTGCCCTTGCACAAATGGCATTTTCTACTTTTCTAGGCTTGTGCCTCGGACTAATTATGGGATGGGGTTTCAGCAGTAGTATAGTTTTTGGTTTAGCTTTATCAACAGCAAGTACGGTTATTTTGCTACGTGCTTTGCAAGAACGCCATCTGATTGAGACAGAAAAAGGACGCATTGCTGTTGGTTGGTTGATTATTGAAGATTTAGCGATGGTCCTTATACTTGTTCTCATACCATCACTGGCAAACATCCTTGGCAATACAAAAAAAGAAGCTATTGATCCTCTTATTCACTGGTTAGACTTAAGCATTTGGGGAATCTTTGGGCTCACTATTCTCAAAGTTATTCTATTTATCATTCTCATGCTCGTAATTGGACGACGCGTTATTCCGTGGTTACTAAAAGTAAGTGCACATTCAGGATCACGAGAATTATTTCGCCTGAGTGTCTTTGCTACCGCACTAGGAGTAGCTTTCGGAGCTGCTCATTTATTTGGTGTTTCTCTTTCTCTTGGGGCTTTTTTTGCAGGTATGGTTATGGGTGAATCAGAATTAAGCCACCGTGCTGCTGAAGAATCTTTACCCCTACGTGATGCATTTTCTGTTCTCTTTTTTGTTTCCGTAGGCATGTTATTTGATCCAGAAAAAATATTAACGCACTTTTTTCCTCTCTTAGCAACATTATCCATTATTATCCTAGGAAAATCTGCTGTTGCCTTTTTCATCCTGAAAGCTTTTCGCTATTCTAATGCAACAGCTTGCACAATTTCTGCCAGCCTGGCTCAAATTGGAGAGTTTTCTTTTATCCTTGCAGGTTTAAGTTTAAGCCTTGGACTTTTAAACAACGATGCTCATGATTTTATTCTTGGAGGAGCAATTCTTTCTATTTTAGTCAATCCCCTTGTTTTTATTGCCTTTGACAAAATTAAAAAGCATTTAGAAAATGTGCCTAAAAACTTACAAGATACACAAAAAATCATCGATATTGATCCGCAAGATCCTGACCAAGAAATTTTACCAATGACCTCAAAAACCAATCATATCGTCATTATTGGTTACAGCCATATTGGTAAATATATTGCTTTATCTTTAATAAACAGAGGTGATTCTGTAGTTATCGTAGAAGAATCAAAGCGCCTTACGGATAAAGCGATTGCAGACGGTTTTGAAGTTATTTGTGGCAATATCATCAAACAAGATGTCATGAATGCAGCAAATGTGAACAATGCATACAAAATTGTTATTACAATGCGCAATACTATTGAAGTAGGAGAATGCATAGTGAATATACGTGATATGAATAAGGATATCCCGATAATCGCACATGCACTCTCCGATGTAGACACAGCTTACCTCATTGATCTAGGAGCAGATATTGTAGTAACTGATGATGAAGAAATAGCAAATGGTTTTATTGAGCATATAACTGGACAAAGATTCATCAAAGATATTATACAATCATGAATGGCATTGACAGAAAATATATAAAAACAAAAACGGATAAAGCAGCATGAAAATGAAGCAGTTAATATGGCCATTTATCGGTATCTTAGCCATGCTGGTATCTATCCGGATTCTTTATATAAAGCTCTCTGCCATTTCATTCAGTGATGTACTGGAACGACTAAGCAATTTAAGTGTACAACACTGGCTATTAGCTTGTTTATGCTCTCTTTTAGCCTATGCTGCTCTTGCTGGATATGACCGAATTGCTTTGCAACATCTCGGTCATAAGATTTCTTGGTTTTTTATTGCTCTATGTTCATTTACCACCTATGCACTTTCACACAATATTGGCGCCTCAGTTTTTTCTGGTGCAGTCGTGCGCTACCGTGCTTATAAAATGAAAGGATTAAGTGGTACGGAAATTGCCATATTGGTAGGATTTTGCTCTTTTACTTTTGTAATAGGGACAATCTTGCTTTTTGGAATCGTTTTAATTTTGCAACCGAAAATTATTACTCTTATTTATGATGATCTTCCTGAATGGCTTGGCACAACAGTTGGTGTGATTTTACTTGGTTGTACAGCACTCTATATCTTTGGTAGCTGGCTTCAATTAAAACCCCTACATTTTGGGAAAAAAATTCAACTTTCTTATCCAAAGTTGAGAATTGTCATTCAACAGCTTCTCATTGGCCCCTTAGAGCTTTTAGGAGCAGCAGGAATTATATACGCAGTGCTCCCAGACAACGCAGATATTCACTTTATTTCTGTGCTTGGCGTTTTTCTGGCATCTTTCACAATAACCCTTCTCTCCAATGCCCCTGCTGGAGGAGTTGGTGTTCTTGAAGCTTTATTTATAACAGGCATGTCCAGTGTAAATCCAACCGATGTTGTTGCAGCACTTATTGTATTTAGAATGCTGTATTTGATCATACCGCTCATCATATCGTTATTTGTTGTCGCAATTTTCGAAACTCTACAATATTGTAAAAAAACACGAAAAATACCACCTGAATAAATAAACCCGCTCTCTTTTTGTACACATATGAATAAAGATAATCATAGTAAGTTTGAGTTCATTGTGTGTAGACTTGCCGGCGTTTTCATTTATCTTGTTTGAGACTGTCTCTTGAAGTATCTCTCTTTCAAAATCGACCGCACTCACTGTTCGAAATACAGAAAAATATTTGATACTTAAATTCTTTTTCAAAAAGCCGCTTAATTAGCCCTCCTAAACAAATTCAACCATGAAAAACAATAATATTGCCTATCATCTCCAATTGATTTGAAATATTGGATTTCTTTATAAGAGCCTTCTTGCATATTTTTTATACAAGAAAAGAATAAAAAAAATTTCTATAAACAACAATATAAAATACAATCAACAATTTGAAAAAAATTGTCTTTAAAAAATGCAGAAATAAAGCAGGTATAAGCACTCTTTTTGAGATTTATGGCTATTTAAAAATCACCACACACCTTTTTTTCTCTCCTCGAATTCCTCCAGCAGATTATCGATGAAAGCCCTTTTCTGACATGGGAATTCATGAATAGCTCTTACTATCCATTATTTGATATTTAGAAGCCTATGAAGAATAAAAATACCATCCTACAGCTCAATTTCTCATTCTTTTCACTCTTTCTAAAAAGAAAGCATTTTCCTCTCACCTGTCCCCAATTATTAACTTCTCTCCGGCAACACAAGCGGAGAGATAAGAATTTTAGAAATATTACGACGATCCATTTCAATAACTTGAAAGCGCAAACCATCAGCTTCAAAGCTTTCACCTTCATTCGGTAAATGACCAAACCGCCAAAGCATAAATCCTGCCAAAGTAGTATAACGGTCTGCCTCATCAACAAGATTACGTTCAAGATAACCACTTAAACGACGGATATCAGCATACCCTTCAACAAGAAGGCTTCCATCTTCAAGCTTTTCTGCTATCATGAGTTCCTCATCATCATCAGGAAAGTCACCTGCAATAGCCTCAAGAATATCGGTTGGTGTAGCAATTCCTTCAAAAGATCCATGCTCATCAACAATAATTGCAAGCTGAATTGAAGAATGACGGAATTGCTCCATCAATCGTAATACGCTTGTATTTTCATGAACAACGAGCGGCTCTCGCATCGCTTTTTTCCAATTAATCTTTTTCCCCTCAGCCAAATTCAACAGAAGATCTTTGGTCAAAGCAACGCCAACAAATTCATCCACTTTTTCACGTGCAAGAATTAAGCGGCTATGTTTAACCTGTTGTAATTCTTCACGCATTTCATTCTCGTCACTATTGAGATCTAACCACTCAATCTCATTACGCGGCGACATAATAGAACGAACAGGACGATCAGCCAAGTCAAGAACACCACGAATCATTTCCTTTTCTTCAGGCCGAAACAGTTCAGAAGCTGCTGCCTGTTCAGCAATAACATCTACAGTGTCACTCAGATTACCATCTTTGTTTCCACCTCCTAACAATCTCAAAACAGCATCAGCTGTTCGACCACGCAAATCATTTGTTGTAATCATCTTTTCACGATTACGACGTCCAATTTGATTAAAAGCTTCAATAAGAACAGAAAAACCAATAGCGGCATATAAATACCCTTTTGGAATATGAAAACCAAACCCTTCAACAATGAGAGTAAAACCTATCATCATCAAAAAGCCAAGACAAAGGATCACAATAGTAGGATGACGATTAATAAAACGCATAAGAGCGCCTGATCCACACATCATCACGCCCATAGCAACCATAACTGCTATATACATAACCGCTGGCTGCTCTTTTGCAATCATCCCTGTTGCAGTAATAATACTATCTAAGGAAAACAGAGCATCAAGCACCACAATTTGAACAATTACCTGCCAAAAAACAACATAAGCACCACCTGTTTTTCTTTCATGTGCGGCACCTTCTAATCTTTCATGTAACTCTAGCGTTCCCTTTGCCAGCAAAAAAGCACCACCACTAATTAAGATAAGGCTATGCCAACTAAAAACAAAGGATGAAAATGCAAAAATCATCGTATCGAGATTCATCACCCATCCAATAACCGTAAGTAGAAAAAAGCGCATCACTAATGCTAAAGTGAGACCTATCAGGCGCGCGCGATCACGCAAATGCATCGGCAATTTTTCAGCTAAAATTGCAATAAAGACAAGGTTATCTATTCCTAAAACAATTTCAAGAAAAATCAAAGTAACCAAGCCAAACCACGCATGGGGATCAGTGATCCATTCCATCATAGTTCACCTTTTAAAAATGCCTTTAAAAACTCAAAAGCATGCGGTTGACAAAACAAACTCATGAGCTTTCATTCTCATAATTGAACAAAACCATTGAACGCAAAAAAACTGCCTGCAAAGCAAGCAATAAAAAAACACTGCCTAAATACACAAAATTATTGATAAAGTTTATAAAACAGAATGATGGCCCACACCATTTGCAACCACACCAAGGTCCCTCTGTATTTTGCTCGGGCATTACGCTCGACAATCCTCCAACTCCAGTTCTGCATAATAATCAGAATACTTAATTATAGAGCCTTTTATAATGGGTCTATTTTTAGATAAGATCAAGGGGTAGTATAATATATTTTAACCTTATTGTATTTTGAACCCTACAACGAGTTTAGCTAGAGACTTTACTATTTTCATATAAAAACAATAAAACTATCTAGACAGAATTCCTTAGGAGCGTTATAGAACCTTTCATTGTCCGAGTAACCATGGGTGATTAGCTCAGTCGGTAGAGCAGCTGACTCTTAATCAGCGGGTCGTGGGTTCGATCCCCTCATCACCCACCATTGAATTTTATATTACAAATAAGTTATTGATTTATTGCTGTATGTATGTAGCTTGCCACTGGGTTTTGTATATTTTGCCACCAGGTTTTGTACCAATTTATTTTGTTTCACATGATTTTTAAGGGGTTCTCAAAGGGTCTTCAAAGGGTGTTTTAAGATTCGTCATTTTTTGTGAGAATCTATCGGTTTTTGCTTCTCAAGCATCGGATCACTATTTTGTGCTCAAGCGGATATTTCTAAAAAAGTTGTCGTTATCCGTTAGGTCACTAAAGCATGTAAAGTCAGATTGGAAAGCCAGAGGGACGATTCCTGTTGATCCATGACGTTGCTTGGCTATGATAACCTCAGCTTTGCCCTTAACTTGCTCCATTGCTTCTTTCCATTTGTGATATTCAGCACTGCCTTCTTTTTGTTCTTCATTTTTGAGATAATATTCTTCACGATAAACAAACAACACAATATCGGCATCTTGCTCGATTGAACCTGATTCACGTAAATCGGAAAGTTGGGGGCGTTTATCTGTTCTATTTTCAACTTGTCGTGATAATTGCGAAAGCGCAATGATGGGAATATTGAGTTCCTTTGCAAGCGCTTTAAGCCCCATAGTAATGGCTGTAATCTCTTGAACGCGGTTTTCAGAAGAACGCTTTGAACCGCTTGTCATCAGTTGAATATAATCAATGATCAAAACATCTAAACCATGTTGTCGTTTAAGACGCCTTGCACGCGCGGCTAGTTGCGCAAGAGATACAGCTCCCGTTTGATCGATATAAAGAGGAATGGTTTGAAGGGAATGCATAGCATGAATGATATTGGTAAATTGATCATCAGAAAGATTACCCCGTCGTATATCAGAAGAAGAAACCTTTGTTTGTTCTGAGATAATACGGGTTGCAAGCTGTTCTGTTGACATTTCAAGGGAGAAGAAACCGACAATCCCCCCTTCACTGGCTTGGCTATCATCATGTTGCTTGCAAGCATTGGCAATATTAAAGGCAATATTGGTTGCAAGGGACGTTTTACCCATCCCAGGGCGCCCTGCTAGGATAATCAAATCAGATGGTTGCAACCCGCCCATTTTATCATCAAGAGTTTTAATATGGGTTGCCATGCCAGAGAGCTGTGAGGAACGCTGTTTTGCAGCACTTGCCATGTTAATGGCTTTTGTAATAGCAGTATCAAAGTTTTCAAAACCAGCTCCATATTTGCCTTTTTCTGCCAATGCAAACAACTGATTTTCAATCGCTTCAATTTGTTTAGAGGGGGTAAGTTCTAGGGGAGAATCAAAAGAACTATTGACAATGTGAGTGCCAAGGTTAATTAAAGAACGCCGAATAAACAGATCATAAATAACCTGTCCGTAATCTTGAGTATTGATGATTGTGACAGCTTCTTTGGCTAAACGAACAACATACTGGTATACAGTAATGTCGCCAATTTTCTCATCATTTGCAATAAAGGGCTTCATGGTAATGGGGTCTGCAACTTTTCCCTTTTGAATAATTGTTAAGATGATATCAAAAAGCCTTTGATGGAGAGCTTCAAAAAAATGTTCTGGTTTGAGAAAATCAGAAACGCTCTCAAGAGCATCATTATTGATCATGATTGCCCCGAGCAAAGCTTGTTCTGCTTCAATATTATGGGGAAGTTGCCGAAAAGAAGGGGCAAAATTATCTCTTGGTTTTTCTATTTCTAACACGTTTAAGTTTCTCATGCCTCTTTTCCTTGATTGGGTGCCTCTAAGGTGATTTCTGTGATGTATCCGCTTTGTTTTTCATAGCGATGGGTCACGGTTGCAGCCTTCCATGGACCATTGATTTCGCCTCGAAACCCTTGAAGCAAAAGCGGTTGACCGGCCATGATTTCAGGGCGCCCCTCAAGGCTTACAGAACCACTGCCCATGGCGCGGCAAAGCCTATCCGACTCAGAAGCTGCTGCTGCTTGTGCTTGCTGCTCACACGGATAACACCTCCGCAGACGGCGAATGGGCCCCGTATACCCTGTGCGATGCGTAACAACGTGCTGTTGCCCTTTTGTGCGATCAAAATACCGTGCTTCTATCATGCCATATTGGGTGCGCGGCTCGAGACTAAATTCCCAATGGGAACACTCCTGTTGATGGATTGTCTGGAGGGGCAGATTATCCCCGCTTAAAAATAAAAACCTATTGTCTTTGATCAAAAAACGCGCCTGCATCCGATCTGCAAGGCGGGTTAAAAAATCAATCGCCGATTGATCTGTCCGAATCACATAAGGCAAGGCTTGTTTGGTAAATTGTGGACTGACCTTTGCTTGATAGCCATGGCGTTTGGCAAGGCTCTCAACAATCTCAGCGATGGTTTGATGATCAAAATGTTCGCTCACCTGTTCTTTGATCTCCTCACGCATCGAGGCACTTTTGCCACAAAGGCGTAAAATCTCTCCCTCACTGCCCCCACAACTGATCACCGATTCCACAACAAAACGCCCCATAAAGGCACGAATGCTGTCCTGATAACCAAAGGTGACATGGAGTGCACTGTTACTGGAGGGAATCTCTAAATCATTGCCGCTATCATCAAATTCTGCTTCAAAGCTATCGGCTTCATTACTCGCATGGTCTGTGATGGTTGCCGTTAAAAGACGCTGGTAAAAAACCTCATGAACAAGTTTATCCCCCACCCTTACTTCAATAAAGGGATATGTGCGCATTAGTCCCATAGCCGTTTGACCACACTGTTCTTTTCGCATGATACAAATTCAGGCAGAAAGACTTTTAAGCCCCGCGGCAAAAAAGCATCATACCCAGCAATCTCTGGATTAGCCTCCAGCGTGGCTTCTACATAACCCCTCAATGACCCAGCTTGCCTTCGGTCTCCTAAAACAGACAAGGCATGCTGATAACAAATCAAGTCTAAACTCATATCCTCTAATTCTACAACGAGATGCTTTGCGGGGATCCTCATGGGGTGTCCTCCTCTTGATACTGATCACCTTGATATTGCCCCACTTGATATTGACCTTGCGGCTTGCCCCCATCAAAAAACGGCAACAGGCTTATGGAATAGCGAATACGCCCCGATTGACCAGAGCGACTAATATAGTCATGGTCTTTACGAATATGGGTAATGACAACGGATCCATGCATTAAGGCACTGTAGCTATCATCACCCATCCAACGGATCATCTGAACGGGTTGAGCTGCCCGAATGGTTCTGGTGATGGCATCAATGGCAACCCGGTCACCAAACTCTTCTGGAAACAACACCCCGTGGAGGGTTTTGGGATCATTGCCATAACCAGTAAATTGCAAACCAGGGGCCCCACCAAAACGCTCTAAGCAAACCCATGAGGCAGAGAACTCCTCCTCAAAAGATTGGAAGTTCAACCAGTCCACATAAAATTGATGCGGTCCTAACATCAGCAAAGGATCTTGCATGGTCTCTCCCCTCTCATTCTATTGCCCTCATTCTGTTCCGCCGTGCAAAGCATTGGCCCCTGCCCGTTGCAACGCATGGCGAACCGCATAACCAGTTGCAATGGGATCACGCGCGCCATTGACATGCACCGTGACATTTTGATGGTGGGTGATGGGGACGCGCTCTTTCTCTTTTGTTTCTGGAACAGAGCTATGGCCATGCCCTACCCCCGCAAATTGCACAATCGGTTGAATAGCTGTTTTGCCTCCCAAAAAACTTGGTAAATAATCTCTTAAATCAATCGACCCAATCCACCCCTTTATGCGGTGAGGTAAAGATTGACAAAAATCCGTCAATTGTGAGATGGGGCCCATAAAACCATCAACAATCCAACTGGCTAAATCTTCACCGGCTTGTTCCATGCTCGCCTTAGCACTCTGCGAAAGCTTTTCCTGTGTAAAAAAACTTCCCAACCACCCCCAAAAATTGGAAAGGTTTTGTTTAATCCCCTCCCACAAACCTTCAAAGCTTTGAGCAATAGAGGAAAGACCCTGTTTGAATTTTTGCCAAGTTTGAGAGAAATCAAAGGCAGCGGCAATGATGTTTTTCCAACGTGTGATGGTTGCCGTGTCAGCACCAAAAAAACGCATAACCGCCTCAAAGGCACGCCCAAAAGCGCGTATTAGCCCCCGTGCAAATCCTTTGACAAAGGAAGAAAAGCGATCCCAATATTTCCACAAAGTAAAACCAGCAGCCAGTATGATCGCCACAACAGCGGTAATCACAGCCCCTACGGGGCTAAAAACAGCCCCCACAACAGAGGCTATGCCAGCAGCAACCACTTCTATGGCTGTTCCTATCCAAGCAAAGCTACTCGCAAATGCTGCACCTGAGACGGCAACCCCTTGGAACGCAGCCACCAGTAAAGTCATGGGGCGCAAAAGTTTGAGGAAACGTGCCCCAAGTCCTGTGGTAAGCAAACCCAGTGAGCGCCCTGAAGCCAAGAGCCCGCGCCAACTTGTCTTCAGCGCACCGCTCACAGCCCTCATCTTGATAAAAGAGGCAATCA
The DNA here is from genome assembly GCF_000312545.1 of Bartonella senegalensis OS02. Classification (GTDB taxonomy): domain Bacteria; phylum Pseudomonadota; class Alphaproteobacteria; order Rhizobiales; family Rhizobiaceae; genus Bartonella; species Bartonella senegalensis. The sequence goes on along the minus strand of NZ_HE997541.1, from coordinate 247,480 downwards.
ATTGCAGGACCCCAAGGCGGGTTCCCGCCATGGTAAAACGTACAACCCGTAAAGCAATATTAAAAGCCATCAGGGCAGCAATGGTTTTGATAATCACACTAGTTAAAACAGGGTGTTCATTAGCCCATGCCATCAGCACGTTTAAAAAACCACCAACACTCGCCATTAAACTGTTCACATGGGGCAATAAAACCTCACCAATGGTGATGCCTAAAGCCACGATACGGTTTTGCAACAGTTCAAATTGCCGCATGGCACCGGTTGCTTGTTTGTCTGCCTCTTGTTCGACAGAGCCTTTAAAGACTTTTGGGTCTTTCACAGACTCTAAAGCTTGCCCTAACAGTTCGGGGTTACCCACCAGTTTAGCAAAATCCCCAGTAAAGTCGCGTCCTGCAATGGCAATCAGTGAACGCATCCCCTGTTCGGATTTGCCCAACACATCAAAAAAGCGCACCAAGGTACCGGTGGCATCTTTCTCCAAATCTTCCATGAATTTTTGGCGAGAGAGACCAATATTACTAAAGGCATCTTCAATATGTTTGCCTCCCGCCTGAATACGGGCACTGATAGAGTTAAACCCACGTGCTGCACTCTCTGGAACAATCCCAGCAGAAATCATCGCCGTCCCAAAGGCTGCGGTTTCGCGGGCTGTCAGTTTAAACATGGTTGCCGCACCGGTGGCCCGATTGGTAAAGTCTGTAACTTCACTTGCCTTTGCCGCCATGTGATTGGAGAGATGATTGATGGCATCGCCTAGATCTTCAATGCCTGCCTGATTAAGCTTGAAGACATTGCGCAATTTGGCAAAGCGTTCCCCAATCTGGTCCCCCGTCATATCAAAGGCGACCGCTGCTTTGGCGGCATAAATACTAAAAGCCTCGAGATCTTGTTCACCAATCCCTGCTTGGCTGGCACTGGTCATCAGTTCTAAAACTTCACGAGCGGCGAGAGGAATTTTGGTAGAGGTTTCAAGCGCAAAGCGGCGTAATTCTTTTAAACGATCAAGGGGGGCATCCAGAACCTTTTCCAAGCCTTTCATCGATTGGTCAAATTGCATGGCTTTATAGAGAGGCGCAATTAAGGTTGCCGTTTGGGCAATGGCGCCTACCATGCGCCCACGTGCATGAATATAAGCATTTTGCGCTTTTTCTGTAGAGTCCTTCAAGTGCTCAGGGTCAAACCACCCTTTAAAATGCTGGCGTGTTTGGTTTTGGAAATGCGCAATATCGAGGCTAAAGGCTCTTAAGTCTCGCTTGGCAGAGGCGATCCCCTCTTGCAGATGATTCACAAAACGCACAACAAGAGAAACATCCATGATCGCATCTTATCCTAACATTTGGCTTTCATATTCTTGGGCTTTCAAGCGCACTAATTCATCGCGATAGGCAATCACTTCCAGCCAATCCATCTGATTGATTTCTAAAGGAGACCAGTGGTAATAAAGGGCTAGTTCGGCTCCAAATTGTCCGACATAGGGGATTGGTGTTTGGGAAAAAAAGCAAAAAAAACCTTAAACACGGCCACAACATCAACAATATCAAGACGATTAATCAGTTCAACGGATTCATGAGACATCTCTGCCAGAAGCGCGGCGATTCCTTCCATGGCTTCATGGGTAAATAAAGCCTCACAAAGCTTGGCAATGAGAATATCATTGCTCAAAGATATTTTATTCTCTTCTACAGCGGGCAAAAGTAACTTTGCCAGCTGTGGTCCAATCAGCACAGCTAATTGGCGTGCTTGCTTGAAGTTTGGGCGATAAAAGATCAATTTGTGCCGTGTTGATTCTTTGCCATCCTTGTCTTGATAAACAAGGGGAACCTGCAATTCCACCTCAACACTTGCTTGTAAACTGGTCATCAGAAATTCCTATCAATATTAATGAGAACTTATAAATTGAGAATAGAGCGGCGGCGCCCACCGATCTCTTGTCCATTGCGCACCAGCCAACCACCCCGTTTAAAGGAAAAGCGGTGTAAAACAGAACCATCCCAAAATTCCGTATAGTCCCAAATATTTTTGATCTCGCAATCATAGCCTGTGGCTTTTCCAGCCGTTAAGCTTTCGCTATCGACTTTGACCAAACGCCCCGTGACATCAATGGAATGTTCATGCTCGCGTCCATCTTCTTCAGACACCACATGTTTTTTGCCGGTAAATTTATGACGAAGACCAGGAGGACCACCAAAGATACCGATGATTTCGGGCGTGTGGCTGTGGATCTTCATTTGTAAGTTCAAAGCTTTCACACCAAGACCACTCACATCAATTTGCATGTCAGAGCCCCCTGGTTGATAGGTTTCGGTAATTTCTTCCAACGTGGGAAGTTTGAGGGTTTCAAGATCAAGATGAAGATTGACATCATCATCAACAATCAGGGTAAAACCACGAACAATTCTTAAAGTCATACATCACTCCTTGCTGCCTTGCGATAACCCTCAAGCGTATCGCCAAAAGTGTGGGTCATTTTCTTTTGGATATCTTCAGCGAGCCGATTAAAGTAAGCGCCATTGCGCCGGCTGCCAAAGCTTAAATCTTCGAGAGGAGGGACTTCTTCTGCATCAAATTCCACCCGCAATTTGCCCAATTGCAAATTGCTGTTTGAATTCAAATCACGGTCAAACCAAACCCGCCCCCCTAAAAGCGCTCCACAGGCAATCATATCATCAAGAAACTGTGTAAGGCTGCGAATAATGGCAATGACATGTTGGCCGGTCAGATTTTCGTCATTTGCCCAAGGGCGTAAATTGTTAATGATGGTTTTTTCCAAGGCTGCGCGGGTACGCACCACATTGACAAAGCGCCAGAGTGGATCATTCGAGGTGGTGTGATTGCCCCATAAAATGCGTCCATTGGCAGCCAATTGCCCTTGCGCATTTTGGCTAAGGCGGGCGGGAATAAAGGTGGCAATATCGGCTTGATTAAGACGATTAGCCTCATGATCAATTTCCCCATCAAAATAGCTAATGGGGCGCGCTGTGCCTAAAATACCTTTGACATCTTGGTTAGAGGGGGACCAAAAAACACCCCCCTTTTGTTTGTCCCGTTTGATAAACATGGCGGCTGCAAAAGGACTTGCTGGTTTAATACTAACACTACCCTCACTATTTGCCACCCGCACAAAGGGATCAATCAGATAACAAAAGCGTGAGGAAAAATCCGCCCGAAAGGCAAGGCTTTCTTCCGTATTTTTGCCCCCCGTATCAAACACCGCAATGGCTTGTAGCTTTTCGGCAACCTGTTCTAGAGCATCTGCTAGCGGATTTTTAGCATTATCAAGGCGCCCTGCACTATAAGCTGGTGCTAAGAGAATTCCAGGTTCCACACCTAAATGCCCTCGTGCATGCGCTAGGGCATGAACACCGGTTAAAGCAACACTTGACCCCACCATTTCGGTTTGGGTCTCAGCTATGGTTGACTTTTCCTCCACCCGCACAAGGATCACTTGTGCCTCAATTCCTTGCGCGCGCACGGCATTGATAACATCAAGGGCTGTGCCTTTTTGCCCAAGCTTTTGGATTTTCTCTGTCTCATGGGTAAAGACCAACACGGGCTCGTTAAGGGGATAGGTCTGTGCATCCGCATCAGGGGCTGTAACAACCGCCCCAATGGCGGTTTGGCTAAACATCTCCAAAGGGCGAGAAGCTTGACCATCTTCAATGAGGTGAATACCATGATTAAATTCTGTTGCCATTTTGCTCTCCAAATCAATGAAGAGACAATAACAACCATCACCCTACTCCATAAGCCTGACACTGTCAGTCAAAAAAGCCCTTTAAAAGGGCTTTGAAAGAGTTCTAAAAAGGACTTTAAAGATCATATGAGCCTTTAAGCTTTTATACAACAAGCATTCCTATAACTTAGCTTATTCACCTTTTTTGTGGCTCCCCTATAGGTGGATCTAAGATTGTGTCTTTCTCTGCTGGTTGCGTGGATGCAGATTGTTTTTTGTTTTCATCCAACAGGGGAGGAGAGAATATTCCGTCTTTATAACTCCAACCAATTTGTGCTTCCTTTGAAGGGATCGCTTCACCATCAAAGGCGTGAACATAATCTTTTGATGCGACAATAATATTTGTCACCACACCCTTTTCAACAACTGCATATTCCATGAAGTGCTCCTAGATAAAAAATCTCAACAATATTGCTCCGTTACCACCGGCACCGCCTTCGTCACCGTTCTTTCCATGAAAATAGCCGCCACCTCCACCAGCTTTATCGTTGCCACTACTTCCACCATTTCCACCTTTCCCACTATAACCTCCTTTTACATCGATATCACTGCTGCTACCACCGCCACCACCAAAAATAGAATCCCCACCATGTCCACCAGCTCCTACTTTTTTTCCATAAGAGCCGCCGCCACCACCGTTGAAAGTAGTATCACTTCCATTCAAACTGGGGCTATCAGAATAGTAGCTGCCACCATTGCCTCCACGACCGTTACCATTAACATCTCCAACGCTTCCACTCCCACCATTATTTCCACCACCACCTCCTCCACCTGCCTTGACAATTCCTTGAATAATTGTAGCACCACCACCACCACTATTACCACCACGCCCAATTTGGGCACTTCTTGAACGTCTTAACTGAGATCCCTTAATTTGAACACGAACGCAACCGCCACCGCCTCCACCACCACTGTTACTAAAGCCACCACCTCCGCCACCACCCCATGCCCATATTTCTACCTCTGTGTCATCACTAACACCTTCAGGAAAGGGTATAGGACCACTTTCTGTCATGAGGATTTCGACAGGTTGTTTGACGAATGAAGCTATTAATTGATCCACTTGTGACTTGGTATAAACAGCTTCACCATCAACTTTAAGTGGTCCCTTCAATGTACTTCCCGTTGCACTTAAACGTGTCACCACTTCACCATTATGGGTAAGGTTCAATGATGAATTGCTCAAGAGTTCCAAATCGCCGCCAATGGTGACTTTGCTGGTAAATTTATTATAACTTTGCCATTCATTGGGGCTGGCTAGACGACCATAGGCTGTGAGGTCTTGGTTAATCTTGGCTCTAAAGTCATCAAGCCCCACGATATCTTCTGTTTTATGTTTGTGTGCCCCTAATAAGGAAACGGCACTGCCAAAGGTAAAATGATTGTTGCCTGCTTTATAGAGCACATAGTTATTTGCGGCATCTTTTGCGCCCTCGATATCGCTTAAATCAGCAAAGGTGAAGGTTTTATCGGCGGACATCTTGCCATTAAGAGCGCTTTCTAAACCCGTCACATCACTGATTGTATGCATATGTTGCAAAGGGGCTTTTTGGTTTATCTTTTCCTCAACAGTTATAAGAGCTTGATCAAGTTTATTGAGGTTATCACGCAAGATTGGAAATTCAGAACTGATAAAACGTCCTTCTTTGGGCAATTCCATATCGAGTTTTTTGGTTTTAGTCATTTTTCGTTCTCCCATCATATGATGCCGGCACCAAAATCACACACCATGGAGCGTGCAGCAGGTCCACCAGTAAGGGTAAGTTTAAGGCGTGCTTGCCTTCCTGTTTTGTCACCACTGATAAATTTGCGCTCTGTGAGGAGCGGTTCAGAGAGTTGTTCTGTCTCATCCAGTTTTAAAGGGACAAAGGTACCATCATCCAGTTGCATCTCGAGGGTGAAAGAGGAACCGCCCGGCAAGAAGGTTTTGATATAGCTGGTCAATCTTGCCTTTTCCCCAAAGGCAAAAGCTCTTGTGATATAGGTTGCTTGCCTGTGAATCTTTCCTGCAATCAACTGAACCGGGGAAAATAAGACGGGGGAGAGCTTCTCTGTGCCTTTGAGAATGGCGCGAAGTTGAACTTTTTCACTGATATATTCAGTTAGACTAAGCAATTGAAAGGGCAGCAATTGATAAACCGTGCCATTATTGCGTTCAATTTCAAACACAACAGAACAATCGCTTGAAGGCAATTCAACGGCAGCACGGATTTGCAAATCAGAGCAGTCCACAAGATCAAAGGTGCCTAAATCCACCGTTTTTTCTGTTTGCGTATAGCGGGCAGCCAACACCCGAAATGCCAAGGCTTCATCTTGGTGCGCTGTCCAACTCTGCGCATTAACAGAAGAAAAGCGCGGACCCGTTACATAAGGGTGGCTTGAAACATACCTTTGATGCTCTTGATCAAAATCCCCAAGTTTGGCGAGTGAGAGGGAATGATCCCCATCATCAGTTTTAATGACAAAAGCAGTGAGGCGGTCATTGGGCACTAACAAAGGAACAGCGTAGCGTGCGCCAGCCCATCCTACCTTTGCACCCTTCATGGAATAGGAGGTTTGGGCTTGAATATCAGCCGTGGGATAGCCGTTTTCAGTAGTGACCAAATCAATGACGAGATCATGGTTTTGATTGCCTATTTTACAAAGATGGAAATCAATGCCCGTTATTTGTCGTGTTTCATCGGGGGTAAAGACTTGCGCTTGCGGGTCTACTTGTGTCCAGATTTTTACCGTGGTGGTGCGCCGCATCACCTTCACATCAATCATCCCTTGACCAGTAAAAAGTCCCGTTGCTGTTGTTCCTCCTCTGCCTCGTGCGATAACATTCTTTGTCCCAGAGGTAATATTTTTAGGAATGGTAAAGGTTCCTTCTATGACCCCCTTGGCATCGGCAACAAGGCGGCTTGTTGGCAAGACATTCACGCCATCAAAGGTAAGATTGTCCAAGATTTCGCCACTGCCAAAGCCTTCAATCTTAAAGTTCAGCTTAATTTGTCTTAAAAAGTCGATTTGCTCCCTCGTTGTATTCACCAAATCATCACGCACTTCTGTCTTAACGATGCTTCTCCCACGGTTCCAGCCCATATTGAGTTGATTGGTCACACTGGAGAGCCAATCGGTGCGCTCAACATGCCAAAAGTCTGTTGCGGGGGTAAGGGTGATGGTTCCAGGGAGAGGCGCAAAATTTTGATAAGGATTGATCTTTTCACAAGCGGTTGTCAATTCTTGCGCAATGATCACTTCATTGCTCCAGTCAAGCGTGACAGGTTCGGTTAGATGAGCGGTGTAAAATGTTGGATCAATAGCAAGCTGTAAAATACCGTTTCCCACAGCCCCTGTTTGTTCAAAACCTTCATCTCTGTAACTGTCATCGAGAAAAGGATCAGCGAACATGCCTTTTTTAGCAACGGGCTCTTTAGAATCCACATTGCTTTTAATACGCTCTAATTGCATGAGACGGTCAAGGGAAAGCACCCGTTGAAAATAGCGCCACATCTCATCATAAGGGGCAACACGCGTGCCATCATTGATCACAAGGGGTGTTTCAAGCCAATTATTGGTAATAGTGGCAAGAGAGAGCACATCATCAGGAACACTTGGCGCCATGGGTTGGTCTGCCGAAACCCCTTTGATATAGACCACATTGCCCCCAGTATTCAGCCCAATACGGTCAATGCGGGGGAGTTTGTAAGAGTAATTCACGATAATATCACCGCTCGTCGCACCTCCTGAGACAGTGATTTCTTGTGCTGTGACTTTATCAGCCTTCACACTTGCGCGGTATTGATAGGTCACCGTATAGCTACTGCCAGGGAGTGGTTCATCCCCCACAGGTGCCCAATCAATGGTGTCACCGGTTTTTTTAAAGTCCTCGCCTTCTTTAAATTCCTTGCCTCCTTGCACAATTTTAAGAAAAGAAGTGATACTTTTGTCAGGAACGCCATCACGCCCAGATGCTACAGCCCCGCGCGTGAGTGTGACGGTTTTTTCTTTGGTCAACAAAATGGAATGAACAGTCGCAATGGGTGCATAATAGGTTTTAAAGGTAAAGCTTTTTTCTTGGTTTTTGGGTGCAAAAATATGGGTTTCACTAGGAACCGCGCTTGTCGAAAAGTCTTCCACCTCTTCATGGCGCAAAGCGGCTAAGCGTTTGCGTTTAAAGCCATTGATATTGGCTTCTCCTTCTTGAATACTGAACACTTGCCTTTGTCCCTCTTGGCCCAAAGCTGTGACACGGCAACCACCCACGATATAATGCCCATGGGCGCGGTCATAGGTTGCAATAGCTTGCATGGCGGGTTCAAGCAGTGAGGGTGATTTTTGATCGATCAGAACACCATCTTGCAAAATATAAACCGGAAAGAATGTTCCTTGCTGTCCATCATCTTTGAGAGCCCAGACAAGTTTTGCCACCTCACGGGCAGCACCAGGCTCTCCTTCTGCTAAAGTGCCTGGAACTTGCCCCAAGAGCTGTGGATCATCTTCATGAGTTACCCAGCTTTTTTGCAGCTTCACACCGATTTCCACGCGTCCTACCATGGAAACATTCTCTAAGAGGGCTTGCGAGACCGGAAAGATATCGCCGGCGATATAAATCTTGCCCTCTGTTAAAGTGACCGTCTTTGTATCTTTATTGACAAAGGCGTCCGCCCGTTCAACGCGGTCTCCTTCTTGTGCCACAAGGCGCCCCAAACGGTTATGGCGCCCCCTTATGATGGTTTGAACTTCATTGAGTTCTCCTGCTTGCAGAAAAGGGCGCTGTCCATAAAACACAACGCTTTGTTGTTCCTCTTTGCCAACAGATCTATCGATTGCAAAGGGTAAGCCACTTTCATGTTTCATATTAAAACCTCAATAAAATCTTGAATTGTTCGCGAACATCTGCGCGTAAAGGAATATCGACGGGTGTTTTAAGGATCTCTACACCCCCATTCAGTTCACCCTCGTCACACCAAAGTTTGCCTGGAGGTGTCTGCTCTGCTGGCGTGCCATGAACGAGGAGGGAAACAGAGGCGGCTTGTTTGTCTTCAACATCCTTAAAATCGGTGCGCGCTGCAAGAAACAGCATTGTCCCTGTTTTCGAGGGATTAAATCTGTTGCCACAATGGCTGTAAATACCCTCCAAAGCTTGTTCGACAGGCTGGACAGCATAGCATCGGCGATAGCCAATCAGAGCGTCGTCTTTATCTCTTAAAGCCAAATAAAGCGTGCGGTTTTGGAACCATTCTGTCATCAAGATATCGCGTTCATGTTTTTTCACCGAACACCAAGGAAAATTTGCCAAATCCCATGGATAATCAATTTGGTCCCAGCTTAACTCTTCGTCACCATCATCAATCCAGTTGCCAATGCGTTTGCCTTCTTCTTTTGTGAGAACGTGATTGATTTCTGTTGTGCGTCCAAAGGAAAACAATGTTTCTCCAGCGGTTAAGCGGATGCCACTCTCAAAATCCAGCATACTGTCATCAAGCTTTGACATATTGGCTTGCATAGCCCCCACATCATACCCAGTGACACCGCGGCGAAAATCAGAGCGCAAGCTTTTGGAAAGCTCGACAATCGCTTCAATAGACTCAAGATTACCTCGTTCAGGCAATTGATCAAATTCGAGTTGGAAGGAATTCCACCATGCACGCTCTGACCACGCGGGTGTAAAGTGTACTGAGAGTCCAAGCCATTGAAGCCCCCTATCAATTGCAGCGACAGAGCCACGTATTCGCTGCCATTCAAGTCCCTGGTCAATCAAATCATAAGAATTCGAGAAATAAGGGGTGAGTTCTTGTAAACCATATTCGTCAATTAAGAAGGGCAACCAAGAAGGGGGACGCGTAATCAATTTGGCACGCACAATATCTTCGAGCACCCTTTTGACTTGCGGGGAAAAAGCCATGGCCCCAGCCAAACAGCGTTCAAACAAGCTTGAATTTTGGGGCAATAATAACGCGGACATCAATAAGCATGCCCCCGTAATGATAAAGCAATTTTCCCTAGTGCTACCGCCTCATGCGGGGCAACCAGAATATCTTCCTGTGGCTTTGTAACCTCCACATGATGGACACCTTCAACCATCAGGCGGCTTAAGATCCAACTTAAAGGCAGATCACGCCCAAGCCTGCCCGCACGCGCCCATTCTTCTCTTAAATTCTGCTCTGCCCTTTCTAAAAGCTGTTCTCGCTCACCGGGTAACAACCAAAGGTCAGCCGAAATATCAATCACCCGCTGTACGGCACTTTTGACCAAGAGGGTATCATTGGTCATTTTAACATGAGGGTCATCAAGGGCTCTTTGCACCTTAGCAATCAAAGCTTCATCGGCCACTCCTGAAGGGGCATCACTAAAAAGAGCCACATGAATAAGCGGGCTTTTGCCCATACGGTAAACAAAAGCATCTTTGACACGGATATCACTAGAGAGAGCAAAATATTGATAGCGAGGTGCTGTACCCCCTGTGGAATGTCCTTGCCGGCTCAAACGAATGCGGCGGCGAAAACGTTCATCATCCTCATCTAAAAGGCGCGTGACCCCATGAAAATCCCCCAAATGGTCTAAACTTGTAGCGCGCGCAAATTCCAGCAAATTATCCCGTGCTACCTCGTTGATCCGCCGGCGCAACAGCAACTCTTCATAAGCGGCAGCTTGTAATTGAATGACCACGGGATCATAAGCGGTCTTTTCCACATTATAAGGAATGTGATGGGCGGCAAAAACATCCACCAAACGCGTGATCTTTTGTTCCAAAAGCCTTTCAACAGAAAGCTCTTCAATCACTTGCGGTAGCGGAAGCTGTAGAAGGGGTAAATGTTCAAGCTCTGCCATAGGAGACCTCTAGCGGAAATTGCCTCTCTTGCCCATGGGACCAATCCCCCAAATGCCCATCGGGATAAAAAATGCCCCTTAAAACAAAGTGGAATGTTCCCTCACGCGTTGCTTTGATCAAATCAATTCTCTGCAGCGAAAACCCAGGCTCTCCGCATTCTGGATCATCGAGTGCACAGGCAATGGCTTGATAAAGACGTAAAATCGTTGCAGGATTGGCATTGGCATCTTGGAACTCTCTAACATCACACCCATAATGGCGACGCAAAACCCGTGTTCCCATCCGTGTCATTAAACATTTATGGATCGATTGTTGGCAATGTTCAAAGCCATACAAGAGAGAGCCATCTTTTTCGCTCACCCCACAACGCATGACTTAAGCCCCCTTCGTTGTCTTTGTAAGAGAAACCGTTGGGGCTGGTTTTTCAGCAATCTGACCAAGGAGAAGCGGATATTTCGCTGCCTCTTCACTTAAACGAATTTCCTCACCCTTCCCCGGTGAACGTTGACCTGCCACAAAATCGGCATTGGTTAAAATAACATACGTTTTCTCACCCATCATAAAACTCCTTTAAAGAGGGCTAGAGGTTGTGGAGGGCCCCATTTTGACCCCACCATGTTTGTGGCTTGCTCCAACAGATTTTTGATTGTGCTGCAAATCTTCTGCTTGAATCTGCACGCAGTCCGTTAATTCAACACGGGTTGATTGATGACAAAGCATGAGACCTTGTGCACTCAAACGGATTTGGTTTTCCCCATGGGAGAGAATAAGTTCATCTTTAGTCATCCGCAGTGCGCCCCCCGCATAACAAAGCGCAAGCTCTTGCGGAGAGCGTGCTGGATTTTGTGCATCATCGCTATAGCTATCGCGTACAACCAGAGAAGCAGAGCCAATTTCGCCATGGGGGTTTAACAAGCGCACCGGATCACCAATGTTTAAAGGCATATTGCTTGAAACAGCACCAGCCGCTTCTTGCGCTTGTAGCCAAGGCGATAAAACCGCTTGACCATTGGCACCTTTAGAGAAAAGTTTCACCCGCACCTTATGCCCATTAACTTCAGCCACCCGCCCCACCATGTGCTGGTTGGCAAGACAGCGTTCAAGCGCATCAAGGCGCTTCATGATTTGTCGAAAGGTCTTGCCCAACAAATGCGCATCATTCATGAAAACACCTCATTGTTACACGCTTGCCCCATCTCACATGATTCATTAGCCCATGAGATCAACCCAGCTTTAAGTTGTCGTTTGTCTTCACCCGCAAAAATATCTTGCCCCAAATGATGCAAATCTTGACGCCATTCCACCACGCTTATCGATACACCGCGCTGCTTAATCGCCGCAGAAATAATGGGGTCAATTGCCACATCCCGCGGGGCGCTCAAATGCGTTAATCCCCACAATTGCCCGCTATGGCATAAAACCCCTATCGCTTCTGCCAAAAGCCAACTGGAAATATCCCGCTCTTTGCCCGTGGTGATAATAAAAGCCCCTAAATGAAGCTCAGCACTCATCTGTCCAGAAGGCGTAGGATTTAAACGACTTTCTAACACTGCAACACGTATTGCTGGCGCAACAAGCATCTGTGTTTCAAGTTCTTCTAGGTTAAAACGCCCAAATTGACAGGCACAATCGCGCACATCCGGCAGAGCGCGTTTAAGGCTCTTTATCACCGCCTCACGAAACTGATTGATGCGCCCCAGACTCTCAACAGCTTGTCTCATGAAAAGACCCTTTCCAGCCAATCCTCTGCTGCTTTGACAATTTCCACTTTATTGTGTTCTGAAAGCCCTAAATAGGCACGTGCCGGCATGGTCACTTGCGGCACACAAATAAAGTGCTGTGCCTTGCTGCTTTTCAAGAAAAAGCGCAGGGTTTTGCCATTTTTCGGGCGAATGACCCCACCCAATTGATGAATCCGCGCATAAACCAACCCAGAGCCCACAATCACCTGTTCTGGTGAGGCTTTCATATCAATGGAGCGTGAGAGCGCCCCACTGGCATAAAGAATGGAGGAACAAGCATAATTGTTTTTCCACTTCTCTCCTTGGGGGGAGGTTTTTTCGCTTTGAATCCGCCGCCTTGTGCTTTCTTGAATGAGGCGTCCAACCCCTTGTGCTAGAGTTCCCATCGGGGGATGGGCACTCTTTTGTAAAAAGGATAAAGCGGCTTCAAGCCCCGTCTCTTTAATCTCAATAGGACTTGAAACAGACATGTTATCTTCCCATCACACGCGGTTTTGCGTGAAAAAAAGCCCCATCACGAAGCGGTCCATCTTCACTCATAATTTTAGGTTCATCGACCCCCAAACCCGCTTTGCCTTCTGCAATGCGTTTTAGTAAATCAACCGCCTGTTTGTAGCGATCTTCAATGGTGGTGGTCAGTGCCGTATGGCGTATGGCTAAATTATAAACAGCAATATTGACACAGATCATGCCAAGAGCCGCCGGCTGTCCGGCAATGGGGACCAAGTAGCGATGAGAGAGATGCACATCAATCTCACCGCTTGCCTGTTCGAGGGCAAGAGCAATGGCTTGATCGAAAAGCACTGGATCAGACTTCTCATCATCAAAAGCACATAAGTCTTTCAAGAAATCATCACCCCAGAGCTCTTCAATCAATGTTTTGCTTGCATAGGCCATTAAGTCTTTTCCTTAAACAACATCTTGCAGCAACACACCGGCATCTTTGGCGGCGACCAATTCACAGACCCGTTCACCCACACGCACCCGTTTACCACCCGATAAACCGATATCGGGGTCTTGGATCACCCCAGAGATACGCTCACCCAACTGAGCACTAAAGCCCCAACTGATGACCGAACCATCTGCTTGTTGCTTGGTCGGATCAATGTAAAGCAGAGCGATCTTATTGCCCCAAACGCGTGCCAATTGCGCTGTGCGTCCTTTGCGAGCTAAATTCACTTGCGATTCACCAATCAATAAACGATTGGGATCGATCTCCATCAAATCAGCAAATTGCGCCTTGGTGACAAAACCATCAGCAGTGCCACCCCCCTTAACGGCTTTGATGATTTTGGGATGACGTTTGAGTTTTGACCAAACAACTTTACCCATGACAATGGTGTTGGGTGTATAGACGAGAGCTTTATCCTTCGCCTCATCTAAGGTGGCATAAGGATCTGATTTGTCATAATCACTGAATTTATTCTCACCCTTAAGGGTCATCACCCGCTCTGGTGCATAGTTTTTGCTGTCTTGCACAAGTTCTGCAACGCGCACTTCACGCCCCAATTCCAGCAAATTGGCAAGCCCCTCTACAGCGGTCTTTTCAGGGTTATAACGAGAGCGCTTTTCTGCCCGTGCGCGGGCTGCTGCTTCAATATCTGAATTGGGAATAAGGTCATCAAGCCCGTAATCTCTCACACTGGCTTCCCGTTCAAAGGCAGAAAATTCCACCACATTCGGGCGTCCTTTACGCCCAATTTCAAGTTCAGGCACCGTAAAACTTTCCGCCAAGGGAAATTCACTATATTTAAACACTTCACTTAAAACACAAACACGGGGCAAAACTTTATCGCCAATAAGAGAACCTGCTGGATTGCGATACCCAATAGCAATAGCGGTAAGGGTTGGATCAATGGGAAAAGGTCTGTTCATCATAAGCCTCGATTAATTAATTTTAAAAGAAATAACATCACCAACAGAACCATCACTCATGGCAATGCCAATGGTGCGGTCTGCCGCTTCTGCCTTAATGGCTTGCCCCTTGGGGTCAGAGGTTAAAAAGTCTCCAAAGGAAACATTGCCTCCACACACCACTTCGCCCCAACCGCATTGACCAACATCGATCATTTCGCCAGCCTTGGCTCCACAAGAGCCCGCACTCCCTAATAATTTATCAGCCTTCCCAGAAGCTGTTGCCACCATTCCATCACTGCGCGCTGCAACAATAAAGTAAGGAGAGATCTCTGCAAAAGCGCGAAAAGATTTCATCAAAATCGTCGTACTCATGATTGGCGTTCCTTTTGTTCATAAATATAATCAACCGCTTGGCTAATGGTGATGTCGAAGCCTTGTGCTTTCTGCTCTTGTTGATAATGGCGTGCGGCAAGTGCAATCTCTTCTGGCGCAAGTTTTGGTTCTTGCACCAAGGCACATGTTTCTAAAGAGCTTGTCGATGCGAGAACGGGCAATTTCTCAACCAAAGTTTGAAAATGGTCCAGGCCCCCTTCAAGGCAACAAAGCGCACGATAGTCTTCACGTGCAGCCGGCAAAATCTTGCCCTCTTCAATCGCTTTGTCTAAAAGACTCTCAATCGTTGCCTTTTTTTGCTCTTCGCGCAAAAGCGCTAGATCTTCTCGCGCTTTTGTTAATTGGGCATTTAATTCCACCCGTTCTTTTTCGCGCGCTGTAATGCTTGCTAAAATTTCTGCAGGTTTTGCATCTTCTGCCAGCTCCAAAGCACTGGCAATGGCTGTTAAATCCATCATTTTCTCCGTCAAGGTTGTTGGGGACACCACAAGAGGTATCAAAGGGGGTGTTAAAGGGTGTTCACGACTTAAAGCCGTCATCACAAGAGCAGGACGGTTCACCAACCCTGCCCCTGCCAAACTTAAAATCTCACCATTTTTAGAATGACGAAACTCAGGGGAAAGATAGCGATATTCCCGCCCCACAATCTTTTTAGCTGCCATATCGGTCCATTTAACCCGACCCCAAATCGCACCATCCCGTTCTGCGAGTTCTTCAATCCAACCGCTGGCAGGCGCTTCCAAGCCGTTCCTCGCTCTGTGATGTTGCCCATGCTCATAATCAATCACAAGCGGTCCTTTATTGGCTGCAAAAGCCTTTAAAATCCTTTGCGGACTATAATGCCATTCTCGTCCATCACGGGCCTTCACATTTGGCGCTTTGGGCAACAGCTCAACCCATTCCGGTGCTTGGCTAACGGTGCCGTCTTGGCATAAAACGTCTGAGCAAAGATCAATAAACTTGCCATGAAATGTCTCATCATGACATATCTCAGCCTGCCCTTCTTTTTGATCTTCGTAAAATTCTTGCTCCATACATTGCCTATTGCTTTACAATTATCATTGGCAATACAATGCATGAAACCCCTTCACCTTATAAGTCTGACAGTGTCAGTCAAAAGAGCACTTCTTTAAAAAAGCACTTTAAAAACACTTTTTTCACTTGCTTCTAGCTTATGAGAGAAACCCCAATACCAAACCCTCTCATAAAATCGTTTTCAAAGGCACTTCAAAGGCGATAGAGCGCCGTTGTGAAGTTAGAGGTACAAATCTATCACTCCATACAAAAAGCCTCTCTCAAGGCGCATTTTTTTAAAGATTGCTTTTGAACGTTTAAACTGTTAGAGTGCTCGCGAGGCGTGAGCCAGTTTTGCCAGGACGGCTTTGCCGGATCTGCGAGGAGTTGACCGCCCTCCACGCCTTCTCATTTTCCCCTCACACCGCTTCTTCTCACAAACACCAACAAAGTTTTCCGCTGTTCGTTTTACAACAACCGTTCATCCTTCTTTTCAGCAGCATGTAACAAACGTTGAATTTCACGAAAGCTCTTTTTATGCATAGAAGTCAGCCACCATTCTTGTTTGCTTGCCACCCATTTGACTGCAAAGCGCCACCATGCCCCACCACTTTCCCCAAAAAACAAAACACCCTGCGTATCTTTTCGCCTGATGATACCGTAAGGTTTTATGAAGGTTTGAATAGCACCCCGAAAATCCTCCAAGTGAAGAGCACGCGCTTGATGTTCTAACAAAATATGTTTCACACTGTCTGAAGATAAACGAATAAGAGAATTGTCCCCACCAAAAACATCACGCACTTTTTTTATCATCGGGGCTATGGGAAGAAATCCACGCGGCATACGACCTTCAAACATCGCTTCCAAAAGCGGTGAGCCCACAATATCTTCAATAGCAATGCGCTTGCGATTGTCCTCCATGACAGAGACTTTATCACTCAAAAAATTGCTTAAATTTTGTGCACGATGTTTTCCAGGATTAGAATGCCATCCAGGATCAATTCCCTTTGGTATCTTTTCAACGCGCCCCGTCCGCTTATTGCGCCAAACCCGCTCCTCCACATGGGGTGGCGCTGCACCCTCTTCATAGCCTAAATTGTCCGCCTCATAACGGCTTACCTGCCGCACACTGCATTTACACCGCCAACCATTGGGCGGATAAAGCCAATCCCAAATGGGATCATCAACCGGTGCCGTAAAACCCACCCAACTTTCATGTTCTAAACGCTTATGTTCTGAACTCGACAACGCATAGGTCAGATAAGGTAAAAACTCTTTATTATTTTGCGTACGTTCCCATTCACCTGCCGCATGGGCACTCATGGTATTAGCCCAATAGACCGTTTCTAAACGCCGCGGGCTGCCCAATTGCACCACACTCTTTTCACCCGTTTTCGGGTCAATGCTGGTCTTTTTCCCCCACCAGCCCTTTTCCTGTAAAATCGGCATTAAATTTTTTTGAAAATCCTGAAAAGGAACGTGATGCTTTATGGCATCTCCAACCGCTTGTTTAAAATCCTCTAAAATGTCATAGCCTACCGATTTTGCCACCGTAAAGGAAAAGGCATGCTCTTCTGCTGCCACATCACGCCAATCAAAGCTTGGAACAATATTTTTGGCGGCAAAATAACGGGTGACCTCTTGAGGTGCCGTTTTAAAAAGTTCCTCATCCATGATACCCCAGTCCCCGCGCAATCATTTGCACCTTTGCCAAGCGTGCTGCCAAGGCATGATGGTCCATCTCGCCTAACAATTCATCTAAGCCTTCGAGGATATCCTCATAACTTTTAGCCTCTCTCACAAGCTTTTTAAAAGGCTCTAAAAGGGGTTCTAAATCCTCTTCCCAGTCACTTAAAGCCTCACTCGAAAGCCGATCCAATTCGTCGTGATGTTTTCCACCCTGCTCTTTTTCCACCCCTTCTTTTCTTGTCACACAAACATCAAAAGCACCCCCACAATCAGCACAAACATGAGCTTTTTGTTGCCCCGCATCATCCTTTTGTCCCCTCTCATCATTAGGCCTAAGAGAAGCAGCCCTTAAAACATCCTCGCCCCTTTTTGGGTGCGAAAAGCCAATCTTATTGCGCACCTCTTGCGCCCCAACACGCAATCCTAGAGGCACAAGTTTTTGCAGCGCATCACTAATGGCTTTAATATCTTCATTTTCCGAAATCGGCCAATAGACAAGGGGAGTGCGCTCTTGGCGCCCAAAATTAATCTCAACAAAGGGTACAATCAAATCACGATTAGCCGTCAAAGCCAATTGCCGCGCATCAGCTCTGGCAATATCATGGCGGACATTTTCATGAATGCGCGCTTGCGAAAAAGACGACCCATCATCCGTCGTCATCGTTTGCCCCAACACCCCTTTAGAGATCTGTCGATCTAAATATTCCGCCTTTGCGGCAAAAACCGCATTGCCACTGCCCCCAGCTGCCTCAATAAACTCTATCTCCATCTCTTTGGGAATAATCGCCGCCGCATCACTGGATAAATCACGTACCGCTTGAATAAGAACCCGCCGCTCTGCTTCAGAAGAACTTGCCCCATATTTGCCCACACGCAAAGGCATGCCATACACTTCTAAGAAAGCCATCCAATCCTTCAAGGTATAAGACTTAAACAAAAATGCCCAAGCCGCAAGTCTGGCAAGCCCAGAACGAATAGGCAAGCCACTTTTCAACTTTGGGCGGTGAATAGAAAATTTATAAGCAGGCAATTCACTTCCATAAAGAGACCCCTCTTCTTTTAAACGCAGATGAAAGCCATCTCGCCGATCCAATTGAAAAAACCGCTGGTCACGCCACCGCCAAGCAACCGGCCACCATTCCTTAGCACTCTTGTCCCACAAGGTCTCAACAACCGCATAGCCTTTGCCCAAAGCATCTAACAAATCCGCCACATAATCATCAACAAAAGTCGGCGCGCTAATCACCTCGCGCACCGCATCAGCAATCTTTTTGTCCAATGCACTGTTGCTTGCCGCAATCACCCCAGGCTCCACCCCCGTGAGGGCATTTTTACGCATGCCCAGCACCGCACGATAATGCAAATCACGCTCTTCCATATCATCAGCAAGTTGGAAAAACTGCTCTGGATGCCCCCGTGCTGCCTGTTGCAAAATATCGGCAAGTTGGGCAGGTGTTAAACCACTCACAATAGTTTGTGACCACACATCACGAACACCGCCAATGCTTGGGATTGCCACCTCCCGCTCCAATCCCTTTATATGAAGGGCTTTTCCCCATTGATCAACCAGTTTTACCATCTCAGCATCCTATCAATAAATCTTTGATCTTGTTGTCAAAAAGAGCGGATTGTCATCAAAACCATAAACCTCTCTCACAGGCGTATATTCGTAAATTTCCGGCGTCTGGCGGCTGGCAAAATAAGCCAAAGCGCAAGCAATAGCACTATCTCCATGGCGCATAAAACCATCACTGCCTTTAAAACGATGATTGTCTGGAATTTTCACAATGCCATTGACATAAGCAAGCGCCTGATGATCCGCCACAATGTCACTATCGCGCGGCAAAACAATGGACCCATCCCCAAAGGCTTCTAAATAAGCCGGCATTTCTTTGCTATACCAACTTTGCGACAATTGTACTTCCTGCACACACGCCCCATAACGCTGCGCTGCTTTTTCGGCTAAATAAGCCCCATTGCCCCGCGCATCTAACGCGCCCCCTAACAAACGTGGCAATCCACTAACCCCATAAAATAAAATCTCTCTTTGTTGATCAAACGGCATATTGCGCAATTCCACCATAAACCGCACACGGCGTACCAAATCTTGTCCCACTTCCAGCACCACAATCGAGGTGGCATCACCGCTGCGCGCAAAATCAACCCCAAAAACATGTTGACGCCGCCGGTCAAGCCGAACATGCAGAGGCTTTACATGCTGCTCACACCAAGAAAACGCCGCTTGGCTTCGTTGATCATCCGATTGGTTTTTAAAACCATCCGCACAAGCAAAACGCAGCACCGCAATATCTGGCGCACAACAATTTTCAATCTGCAAGCGCGTTAAAGCTGCCCCTTCTTGATCAGCCGGTATGGCATCCAATTCTTGCCGCATAGCACTCAAACGCACCCCATAAGAGGCGCGGATTTGTTTCTCCCATTGTTGTTGGGAAGCTAAACTCCAACCCTCCCCCTTCATGGCGCAAACCCGTTTAAACAAGCCATTTTTAACCGCTACACTAAAGGGGTAACGATGCAGAGAAAAAGGAATTTTGCCTGTGCGCGCCTCACGGATCAGTTCATTGAAAGGATTAAGCACCCCATTGTGTGTTGAGATCACACGGATTTTACCGCCCCAAATCAACAGAGCATTCACCGCATCTAAAACAGCGCGCACATCTTGATGAAACGCTGCCTCATCAATCACCACAATGCCCTGGAGACCACGGATATTTTCAGGGCGGCTTGAAAGCGCTTCAATACGAAACCCCGAAGCAAAGCGTACCCGATAAGCAGAGATATAGTTTGTCGACCCATCCTCTTTTTGATCTGGAAATAAAAATTCTTCCACAGCCCCACTGTGGCTGGTAAGTGCCCTCGCAAAATTGCTCACATAGCCAATAAATTCACGCCCCTTTTCTTTGGTGTCACCAATGTAAAAAACATTATCGCCCCCTGCTTTAAGCGTTGCCGCCGCAATCAGCGTATCATCTAAAGCCTCTGCAAAAGTAATGCCGGTCCGGCGCCCTTTCTCAACCAACTTTAAGGGGGATTTATCTTCAATCCATGCCCGTTGATGCGCCATCAAAACCCCTTCAGCTAAGGGATCTTTCTCTTTTGGAAAAGCACTTGTCTGCCAAAGAACAAAACCCAACCGATCACCATTTGCATCATTGTTTAAAGGAGTCTGTTCAAAAGTCTCACGCCCTTCAACCATGTTTTATCCCCAACACCTGCGCGCGAATAGCCCGCGCCGTCTCTTCTGAGAGCCCCGCTGCTGCCGCTGCCACCTCAACCGCTTTACTTGCCTTGCTTGTAAAATCCTTCTCTAATCTTTGCCGTCTGGTAGTCGATAAATGTTCAGCAGCCAAAACCCCTTTAAGCGCATTGGCCAACTCTTGGGCAGCCTTTGGCGAAAGGCTTTTTCCACTGCTTAACGTGGAAAAAATAAGCTCTTTAATCGCTGCAGCTGTTAACAGAGTAATATTATCAGAAGCTTTGGCATCAAAGCGCTGTGAAAGGCTTGCTGCTATTTCACGCGTTTGTTCTAAGCGGCGTGACATCACCGCGAGCCGCAAAGAATAACGATTAAAACTCGAAAAGGAGGGAATGGAAAAATTGAGACCCGTTTCTTTTTTTAAAGCCTTCAAAGCCGCTTTAAATTCATCATAAATGGCTTTTTGCGTCTTTTCACGCCCATTTAAAGCTTCAGCCGCCTCTGCAATAATTTGATCACAAGCTTGTGGCAATAAATCAATCGCCGTTAAGCGCCCACGCCCGACCTTGCGCATCCCTCACCTCGTCTTTTATGGATGAACGTTTGGGACGCTTAATCCCCTCAATGGAAAAACTCCGATCTAAATGACGCGCCCCCCGTTCTGTTAAAGCCGCAAGCAAAACAGACCCCACACATTTTAATGTAACAGCGCCTTGCTCTTCCATAAAAGCCAGTTCATTGTGCACAAAATCGCGATCACGCCGGATACCATAACTGTATAAAAGCCGCTCAATCATCGCACTCGATAACGTTTCGCTGCGCTCACAAGCAAGCCCTTTTAAAATAATCAACCGCGCTTCTTCACGGATGATTTTATCCATATCTGCTTTCATTTCTTGGCATTCTCCAATAAAAACTCTTGCAAGCGCTCACCTATGGCTGCCACCGGCTGCAACTGTGCAGAAAACGTATTAAGACGCCCATTTAAGCGTTCTATATTCACTTCCAACCTTTGCATGGCATCACGATCAGGCAAAAAATCCATCTCCGTCTCTAACTTTTGCATACGCTCTTTAAGCACAACGACCTCTTTTAACGTTTCCCGTGCACCAGAAGAAAAATAGGCTTTCAAAACACCACAAATCGCAACAATGGATAACAACAACGAAAGCCAGCCATTGGCCACACTGATATCTAAATTCACGAACCCCTCCTTGACTTCATTAAAACCGCTCTTACAGCAGCTTTTCTGCGCTGTTCGCAGATCAATAAAGCCGCACGATCACGCCCCCAATAGCGTACAACCTCTTGCCCATTCAAAGCACGCTCTGGCAACAAGGATGGCCGCTCACAGGTTTCCTGTGCAAGTGCCGGCAACTCAACCGATAAAGAGTGATAAAAAAGATTACTCACTGGCTTGCTTGTTGAGCAAGCGCACACGCTCAACCCCAAGGCCACAGCGATTAACCGGCAATGCCCCATTTGCTTTCTCCATATTGATAAGCTCTTGTCTTAAAGTAGAAATTGTCATTTGTGCTTGATACGCAGCTGCCTGAGCCGCTTGCCTTTGCCGATTTTGCTCAAGCTGTGCCTGTAAAGAAGCCTTGGCAATCTCCAAGCGCCAATACACATCACGCGCTTGTTCTGCTTTTAAAATTTGCCCCTTCATCCAACCAAACAACGTGAAAAGGAAAAGCGCAAAAAAAAGCACCCCAAAAGACAGCTTTAAAGCAGGATTAAACATTCACCTTCACCCCATCCATAAACCATCATTGCACCCGTATTTTCCGCTCTTAGGAGGATTAAAACGCTTGCTATTGGAAAAATCCAAAGAACCAAAACCGCGATGCACCCCCAAATTCCCAACAATAATCGCCACCATAGAAGGAATAGCAATCGCCGCCATATCAACAAGGTGCGGCACCCCAAACAAACCACCCAAAATCAGCAAAAAAATAACCCCCCAAGCAAACCAAAAGGACCACCATAAATAACGCCGAGACCCCCGATACGATGGCTTCATGACGTCACCTCGCATGAAAGCCCTAAAAGCTTTTTTGCCCGATTAAGATACGTTAAACGCTGAACAAGTCCATTTTTCCCCCCATTAATCGCTTTGGTAATGCTGAGCAAATCATCTTGATCCGCAAACCTGTTCAAGCCTTTCTTCTGCCAAAACCAAACAGCAGACCAAAGCGCTGCTGGAAATTGTTCCACCACTTCTGGAAAAGCTTCACAATCAACTGCTTGTTCATCGACTAAGCACCAAAACTGTGTAAAACGGCGATAATTCTTCCGCCCCGTTAATTGGATCAAACCACGCCCCTTAAAGCGTACCCCATCACCAGGGTTGACATTGCCTAAATCACGCCGTCCTTCATAAGCGCGCCCTGAGGCATATTCACAAAGGGTAAAAAAGCCATCACTTTCATGGGCGCATTGGCTTAAAAAATGCGCAATACGCAAACGCGTCGTGAGTGCCCCATAAGAGAAAGCTTTAGGCAAGAAGCGTGCCATCTCAACAATAATATAATCTTGGCGTGCATGATGCGCCAGTTTAGGCGCAAGGCAATGAAGAAAAGAAGCATCTATTGAAATCATAAAAAAAACCGCTCAATGAATAAAATTCATCCGCAGTTTATGAAATCTCACGCCCCCCATATAAGCCTGACACTGTCAGTCATTGATTTCTTGCCCCACCCTCGTAACACTTTTACAGCAACAAAAAACCAATATGTCCTTCACGCTCAAGGCGATTAAACACGAGGCTCATTCAATTCTGGAAATAAAAAATCCTCTGATGTCAAAGAAGATATTTTCTTCTTCAAGCGATAGGCTGTGCGCACATGCATACCAGAAACAGCCGCCGCATCATCCGCAGACCAGCCTTTTTGCAAGGCTTTTATCATTTTTTGCCGACGCGAGACATTGGTACAAAGAGGTATCAGAAGGCGCACACCCGAACCATTAAAACAAAAATAGCGAATAAGTTGCTCTGCCTCCTCAAATCCTACAATTTCAATCAACCAATCCGCATTCTCAACGCGCCCTGGAAGATAAACTTGTCGCCCTCCAAAAGCCCGCACCATATTCCACGCCGCTTCCATACCAGCAACCGTCACAATCTCACGCAAAATAAGAGGAAAATGGCTATAAGCTTCACCCTGCATCCATGCTTATCTCTCTTGTTTTATACCTCGACGGATAGCCCGCCCCCAAGCATTCATCACTTTTATAAAATCGCCCCCATCCATCTCGCTCAAAGCTTTACCACTTAATGCCATAACACTTTGATGAAACGCTTTCCCATCAAACAAAACACTAGGATGCAAACGCTTCCATTGGGCACACAAAATAGAAATACTAGGAGTTTCCCCCTTAAAATCTTGAATCTTTTTTCCTCTCCAGTCAACCCCACCCTCACGCTGCAACCAGCTTTTCAACGCCTCAATAGCTCTACACGCATCATCGCTATCGCGTAAAAATCGAATATGATCAATCCCTGTCTGTCTCTTCACAAAGGCAAGCAACGCCTTATCTGAACGATCACGAATGATGCCAAGATTCCACCCTGCAATCCATAAAGCTTGAAGCTTTTTGGCATATGTGCCCTCTAAAAGCTTAGCTTTTGCTTGAAAGCCCCAAGCGCGCATTTCATCCATCACCAAACGCTTCTCTAAAACACTCAAATCTTTTGCCGAATATTTGCCTGTCAGGCGATAAAGCATCGCCCGATAGGTTTCATCATCAAGCGCTAAAGCACGCCTTCCCATATGAAGTGCCGCTAAAGACATGGTTTCCCTCACGTCTTCGCCATATCAAGGGTGACCGCACGCCAAGGGCTTTCTAATGTGTCTCGTTCATAAAAACGCACATATTCCTTAGAGGTCGTCACACGGATGGCTTCACGGATTGCCCGCATCGCTTCCCTCCAACGGGGATCACTAATATCCAAGCGCAACAGCATAAAAATTTCGCCCCGATTCACCTTGCCTTCCTTATCCGTATTAAAAGCACGCGTAATAATCGCACGGATTTCAGGGCGCGCATCCGCAGACCATTCATTCAAACACTCATCAAGAAGGCTTTTGGCAATTTGCAATTGCGGACCAAAATCAAAGCTTTCTTGCACCTGCACCTTAATACGCTGCAAACCATCAAAGCTCTGGTAAGTACAATTGCCCTTTTTACCACGCCGCGCCACACCATATTCTTGCGCAAGCAAATTATCAAAATCACTCAAATCCGCAATCGTATGGTTGTTAAAACGCGCAATCCGTGCTGAGAGCTCTTTAGCATACCCCATAACCTTACGCACCGTCTCATCTTCCAACAAATCCGCAGGACGGATCATATCCACTGGCACCAAAGCGCCTTTCGCATCCTTCATATAACGCGTGCCATCAAGTTCAATCTGTTTATTCATCGCAGAACTCCTCCTTCTTTTCTTGAAAACGACGAAACGACACAACATCCCCTGAAGAAGGCGCACATCCCGCTTTCAATTGCCAACGACACCGCATAAGCTCATGACCTAAAATGTGGTTATAGCCTGCTAAGCGCCGTAAATACGCATTCAATTCTCGAACATCTTGTGGATGCAAAAAAATCCATCCATCTCATACTTCAAAAAGCCAGAGCGCAAAGCCATCAAGCAATCTCTCACCATATAAGGGTTCCGTTCCATTATTTATCTCCTCCAAAATCCATATAAATCACACGATTGCTCTTATCCGCATCAGTGCTGTCACACTCACTCAAAACTTCTGAAACTTGGCCTTCCAAAACTGCACCCGCTTCCCCCAAACGGTGAACACTCAATTCCAATTCAAGCGATAAAGCCAAATCCACACACAATTTAAGTTCTTCGCTAATATCCAAACCGCATTGATAATCATCATAAAGACCAATAAGCGTATCGGATAATTCCTTAGGGCTTAAGCTCATCATGCCAATTCCTCCACATTGCGGTTTTTCCATGCGGCTTTGACATGTTTAAGCGTCACCTCACTTCCATCTCCAAGGGCTGCCATGCGTGCTAACATCATGGTTTTATCAATCTGCCGTAAAGCCCCAGCTTTCAAACCAATACCGGTCAAAAACTTTATCGCACCAGCATCTTCAATCCCCCAATCGTGAATGCGCGCCGCAATATCCTCACTATAAGGTTTGCGACGTTTCAAATGCATCGCCAAACGGCTTTTAATTTGCGCATAAGAAGGACCATTTTGACGATGCACGAGACGTCCCGAAATCTCATCATTGCCAACCAAAGCGAGCCCCGTACCATTGTTATCAACAAAATGACGCAACTGATTAATCGCCTCATCCGTTAAATTTTGCGCCTCATCAACGATCAACAATGTTCCACCACCCACACGCTCTAACTTTTTACCAATGGCACGTGTCAGACGCGCAGGATTATATTCCACCACTTCCAATTCTGCTGCCATATCATTCAAAATACCATGAACACTGCGTGTATACGGGCTTGCTGTGACCAGATAAACATGCGGACGGGTCGAGCGGTAATAGCGGCAAGTTTCCGTTTTGCCACTGCCCGCATCAAGGGTAATCATCACCATATCTCCCGTACTTTGCGCCAGTGTTAAAGTGTCAATGATTTCACAAGCTATACGGTTCTTTTGAAAAGCTGGCTTTTCAGGGATCATCTCCAAAAGCCCTGCCGTTTCTTTTAATGCTTCAACCCATTGTTGCACTTTCGCATTTTGCTTGCCCAATTGCCCCGCATAACTGCCCGCATACCACTGCGAAAAGGTGCCATCCGGCATGCCAATACGCCGCGCCACTTCTGCTTTAGTCCAGCCATTCGTCCGTGCCAGAGCGATCACTGAATCCACAAGCGTGTTCCATAAAGCAATATCATCACTATTGCGGTTTTGTGCTGTCCCATCGGGCTGTTTTTTTGGTCGCTCCCAAGGATTTTTATCAACGGTTGCATTTATCGCGTACTTCATATATATTCCCCTCTTGTATTGATTTAGACGTCGACAAGGGGAAGGGCTAAAACTTGCCCCTTGTCTTTTATCTTCAATGAACATTTAAAGCCGTACGCGATACAAAACCGGCTCCCTGACAAATCCCCCTCTCTATTCTCACACATCGGGGAACTTGCTAACTTCATGGCTCCTCACCTCTTAAGGCAAAACAACCTGAAAACTTAATTGTATTGATTGAGAATATTGAAATGGATTAAGACTTCTCCTCCCCCCTTTCTTTGTTAACGCTTCAAGCTGGTACGCGATACAAAACCAGCCCCCCTTATAGGCACTCTTGTAAGTCCCCCCCTCTCTTTTCCTATCTTCTAGGAAACTTGATCACTTCACGCCCCTCATCAGAGACAGAAAGGCGTCTTAAAGCTTGGTGCAAATGTTGACTAAATTTTTCTTCCTCTAAAGCCTCATCATCCCCTAAAACCGCATCAGGGGCTTTTAAAGCGAGATTCCCCGCATTCTTTGGCATCAAACGGCTTACCTTTGGGGAAACAGAACGCTTGGATTTTGCATCATCACCCCTCCTTGCAACTTTTGCATAAACATCCGCCAATTGATCCGGCGCAAGTTTTGCCGCCAACTGCTTTTCTGCTTTAACTGCCTTCACATATTCTTTACGCAAACGCCCATTCAAACGCGCTGCCTGCTGATCATAAAAACCCACATCTGCAAGGCAAGGCGCCATGCAAAGAAACTGATTATTCAAATCATACACCCGCAAATCTTGCTGTAAATGATCCGGGTCAAAGCGCACAATCACCTTTTCTCCCGCATAGCTATTCAACGCCCGCGCCCAATAACGATTGCCATAAAAATGAATCTCGCCTGTGCCCTTTTGCGTACGCAATGCCTCTGAAGTCAAAAGCCATAAAGCCCTCTGTGCCGCGGTTGCTTGCCGAACAATCGTCCCTTCTGCCTTTAAACTTTCTGCAAAAGTCTCATCAAAACTGCGCCCCGCACATGTCAGCGCCTTGCGTCCTGCTTGCGCATTATGCGCCACAATCTGCACCCCAACATGGGCTTTGAATTCTTCCAAATCTATCGCCCGCTTACCATAATCTTCCGGTTTCGCATCCGGCTTATTCCCCGTATAAGCCCCCGCACATAACGGGTGTTTAGAAATCGCTTCTGCCAAATCACGCCATGCCCGCTCAATCGGTTTTGACTGCCCGCTATAAGGGGTCGTCCATTGCAATTGAATGCCCAAACTGGTCAAAAGACCCTGCGGTTCATCCGCCTTAATCTTAAAACGAAAGCGGTTGGAGACACCTCCAGAAATCCATTTGCTGGTAAAAGCACGCCCATTATCCAAAGTCATACGCTCTGGTATGCCATAAGCCTCCACCATATCCCCAATCACCAAACGTACGATTTCCCAAGTCTCAGCATCTGATAAGCGCCATGATAAAATCTTGCCTGAATAAAGATCTTGAATGGCAATCAAATAAAGCCGTACAGGCTTTTCTACCCAAGGAACATTCACAAAAACATCCAACTTATGCCCGTCCATATTCACCGCTTCCATTGCATGCAGGGCACGCCGATCACGCCGTTGGGAGGGATAAAGCTTTTTTGCCTTCTCCTCGCCCTCACGCGCTAACGCGACAACAGCTTTGGAAACTTGCGCCTTAAAACGGCGGCGTAACGCCCGCTCTGAAGGAATAGGCGCCCACCCTTTCTCACGCGCAACCCCAACCATCCGCCGATAACATGCCGAAAATGCAGGGCGAGAAGGGCGTAAATAATCCGAACATAAAACCTCAAAAGCCCCCTCATGGCAGGGCGCAAACGGCGAAGCAGTCTCCTCGCCATAACAAGGCGCCAGCGCCGCTAACCAATCACAGCGCGCGACCCCTTCAACCATCTGCCGCCAATTAAAAAGCGACATCCGGCTCACCCCAAACTGCACCGCGCACAAACTTGCTCCATCATGCACCCCCATACCAGCTTGGAGTAAATCTTCCCAAAAACAAAGTGCCTTCAAACGCTGTTCACAACGGCTTTTATGCTCCTTTGAAAGCCCTTCATAACGCGCCCAAAGTGCTTCTTTTTGTCTCTTTTCCTCTGTCTTTTGCAAAACATCAACACTCCCCTCCCGCAACAACAATGCTGCCCGCGCCCCCTCCGGCAATAAAGAGATATGAATCTCCACAACAGGACGAGAAACGCCTTTAACTTTACGTATCAATTCACTTTGATGACGCCATGTGGTCGCCAAAATTTTACGCAATCCGCCCTTACTTTGCGGCAATCCTGGCAAAGCCGCCTCAGCCAACTCAGCGATACTAAACCATTCCTTCATGGCTGCCCCCTCTTAATGCGAACCGGAACCGCACGCATCGCTTTTAATTGTGCGGCAATCTCACGCTGTTCCTGCTGCAATCTTGCAATTTCTGCCAAACGCGCTTCATCCCCTTGCAACAACAGCAAACCATCCTCACTCACCACCTCATCCCAAAGCCAAAAGGCGCCCGTCGCCCGTACAAAAGCTTTAAAACGTGGCAAAGAAATATCCACCTGCTTACTTTCCGCTACATAAGCATCCAAACTCGCCTTACTCAAACAACCAATGCCTAAATAATGCGCCATACGCTCTGCAACCTCACTGCGCTCAGTGCGACATTCTCGTAAAGCCCGCGCCATCGCTCGCTTAATGCGTGAGCGAAACCGCTCTAAATCAATCTGCGCAACGGGTTCACGACAGGGAAAAACCGGACGTTGAAAAAAATCAAGTTGATGGGAACCACGCGTCTTCATGCCTGCTCCTCCCCCGATTGCTTGTTCAAATAATCATAAAACCGCGCCCGTGTCTGTGCATCGGCTCTCTGCCATACCCCCAACAATTGAGCAAAAACCCGTTCCTGCTCATTAACTTTCGGGGGTATATTAATCCCATTGACCAAATCAACAGCCCGCCGTAAATCCCCCTCAACCTGTTGCAAAGCAATCGCCACCCGCCGTTGCGCAACCGGCTCCATCTTCGCCAACTTCAACAACTGCGCTTGATTATCCGCCAAAGCGGTCCCCCGCAAAACAGACCGCAACTCCGGCTGTAAATGCTGAGCAATGCTGTTAAGACGTCTTACTGATTTTGAAGACAAACCAATACGGTCCGCCACATGTTCGGCAAAAGATAAAACTGTCCCTTTGCCACTTTCTTCATCTGTATAAGAAATAGGGACAACTTGTCCCAATTGCTCTAAATCTGCATCACCACCGATCAAAGGGACAACTTGTCCTTTTGATTTTTCATCCCCTTCACCCCCAGTTTCATGATGCTCTGAAGAACCATCATTTGGCAAAGGGACAACTTGTCCCTTTGCCACTTTGTCCTTTGTATATTGCTCACCACCGATCAAAGGGTAATGTTTACCCTTTGATTTTCTGTCTCCACCAACCTTAATTTCCCCATACTTCTTTTCCCATAATTCACGGTAAGTCTGCACAAACAAGGCGCGGTCAATTACTGACAATTCATTGCGAAACAAATTCTCT
>NZ_HE997541.1:214084-217080 GCF_000312545.1 Bartonella senegalensis OS02 | reverse complement strand
AGCAATCTGCCGCGCTAATACCGCATCAAATAAGCCATGCGGGGGGTCAATAATATATCGGATTGGTACATGCCG
This sequence comes from Bartonella senegalensis OS02, assembly GCF_000312545.1. Lineage (GTDB taxonomy): Bacteria > Pseudomonadota > Alphaproteobacteria > Rhizobiales > Rhizobiaceae > Bartonella > Bartonella senegalensis. Next base: position 217,005 of record NZ_HE997541.1, on the reverse strand, counting down.
AAATCCACCACTCACGGCTTTTAAAGAACAGGAAAGCATCATTTGTAACCGTTCAGCTTCCGAATACGGATTAAAAATTTCTTTTTTTACATCTGGGGTCCATAAATTATAAGCCGCAACCATAACCACCCCCGATAAAGAAAATTTGATCACCTAACCTTAAAAAACAACCCATCCAATCGGCTGCTTGATGAGGCAACAATGTGCAATCTTTCTTGTCTATTTTGTATTGATCTTTAGACATTGATAAACCTTTTTATCTTATGGTATCTAAATACATGGCAAATGCGCTAACACGCAGAGCCTAAAACTCAAGCAGCATTACCGCGTGAGAGGGAAGAAACAACACAATCCGTATTGGCATGTTTTGCTGCTTTAAAAATGCGACGGCGACTTTTAGGGTAGCGGTCGCTAAAAACCTGCTCGACGGGCAAGCCAATAAAGTCTGCAATTGCACGCTCGGCTTTCTCGTTAGACCGCGTCCAAATGTGTTGAACACTGGATGATGAGAGTTGATAAGCTTTCGCGAGCTCCGCCAAGGTCATGTTCCGGCGGCGTAGCTCAGCTAAAATACTATGGCGATCCCATACTTGAATGCATGTTTGTGTGATAGTCATAAACTTTCGCTCCTGCTTAAAACGGATGCTACAACATCCGTTTTTTGTGGGGTTAGATGTATAATAAATGCCCTTCGTATCGGGCTCTAATATGAGGTATATCTACAAATGGGATATTAGTCAACCCCATTTGTAAATATTTATAATATGAGACGACAAAAAAATGAGCCCAAAACTGCATTAGCAAAACGACTCACAGAAGTTAGAAAGCTTGTGGGCTTATCTCGTGATATATTTTCTCTTAAAATTGGTATCAGTATTCAAGGACTTGGAAATTACGAACGCGGTGATAGAACTCCAGATGCAACGGTTTTATCAGCATATAAAGAAAAATTTGGAGTAAACCTGAATTGGCTTTTGACCGGTGAAGATGCAATGTTTATAGACATGATGATGGCTCGGTCTTTCAATATCTCTCCGCCTACCATTCCTACTGGATTGATGAAAAAACTTGGTCGCATAGCTTATACAACCTATCGCGATGAAAATATAAAACTCCCCCCTGAAGATATAGCGGAACTCGCGGCGGAACTTTATAAAAAACTGCAAGAGTTGGTTCAAAACATCAACGACACGGAAGAAATAGAGCTTACCTTGCCTCTTCTAAAGTTGCATTTAAAGCGTCAAATCGAAGCTGAAAGAGCACATCTAGAAACTACACAAGATACGGCGTAATGCCTCTCTAAAATCAATGGGGGAATCTCTTTTAAAATCCTGTAACTTAAAACAAACCTCAATAAGGAGCATTTTTGGCACGCCCTGAAATCGAACCAAAAACACCATTGGCAAAACGATTATGTGAAATACGCCTTGCCCTTGGTTTTACGCAGCGCAAACAGTTTGCTGATCACCTTACAGTACCAGAAAGTACTATGTATAATTATGAAACTGGCCTACGTGAACCGCCTTCATCAATGTTAGCAATTTACAAAAATATTTGTGGTATAGACGTGAATTGGCTTCTCACTGGAGAAGGCGAAATGTTTAGTGATATGGCAAAAGCAAAAGCAGCAGGTTTTAAACCACAAACCATCCCTGCTGGCCTCATGAAAAAACTTGGTCGTATAGCTTATACAACCTATCGCGATGCAAAAATTAAACTCCCCCCTGAAGATATAGCGGAACTCGCGGCGGAACTTTATAAAAAACTGCAAGAGCTGGTTCAAGATATCAACGACACGGAAGAAGTTGAGCTTACCTTGCCTCTTCTAAAGTTGCATTTAAAGCGTCAAATCGAAGCTGAAAGAGCACATCTAGAAACTACACAAGATACGGCGTAATGCCTCTCTAAAATCAATGGGGGAATCTCTTTATCCTGTAACTTAAAACAAACCTCAATATAAATTAAGGAGCATTTTTGGCACGCCCCGAACTAGAACCCAAAACACCACTGGCAAAACGCCTACGTGAAATAAGAAGAATACTCGGAAACGAAGAACGCGGTGCTTTTGCCAAATCTCTTAATTTGGCAAAAAATACGCTTGCAAACTATGAGCTTGGTATAAATGAGCCACCAGCATCTATCGCAATTGCCTATCACAAAATTTATGGCGTAGACTTTCATTGGCTTCTCACTGGAGAAGGTGAGATGTTTAGTGACATGGCAAAAGCAAAAGCAGCAGGCTTTAAACCACAAATTATCCCTGCTGGTCTCATGAAAAAACTTGGTCGCATAGCTTATACAACCTATCGCGATGCAAAAATTAAACTCCCCCCTGAAGATATAGTGGAACTCGCAGCAGAGCTTTGTATAAAGTTGCAAGAGCTGGTTCAAGACATCAACGACACGGAAGAAGTTGAGCTTACCTTGCCTCTTCTAAAATTGCATTTAAAGCGCCAAATAGAAGCTGAAAGAGCACATCTAGAAACTACACAAGATACGGCGTAATGCCTCTCTAAAATCAATGGGGGAATCTCTTTTAAAATCCTATAACTTAAAACAAACCTCAATATAAATAAGGAGCATTTTTGGCACGCCCCGAACTAGAACCCAAAACACCATTGGCAAAACGTCTACGTGAAATAAGACGAATATTCGGAAACGAAGAACGTAGTATCTTTGCGCAACGCCTTAATTTACAACGTGGCACCCTTGCCAATTATGAAATCGGGGCACACGAACCAACATGCTCAACAATTAACGCCTATTATACAGCCTATAACATTAATCCTCATTGGCTCGTTACAGGTGAAGGTGAGATGTTTTGTGACATGGCAAAAGCGAAAGCAGCAGGTTTTAAACCACAAACTATCCCTGCTGGACTGATGAAAAAACTTGGTCGCATAGCTTATACAACCTATCGT
>NZ_HE997541.1:9246-213443 GCF_000312545.1 Bartonella senegalensis OS02 | reverse complement strand
AAAAGGGTGTTTTAAGATCATTTAAAGCCCCTTTAATGAATCTTTTTCTCTTCTCCTAAATATCACAATTGCTAATGATTAGTTCCTTTGCCGGAATCGCGTTATTTGACAAATTACAGGAATAAGTTGTTGTCACCTCTTTTAGGGTAAATTGACTGAAAGTTTTTCAGATATCTAGCACATTATTTAAAAATAAAAGAAGCTTCCACTTTCATTGCGCAAGCAGCGTAATATCACCTAATAATCTTACCACTTTATCGCTCTTCGATAGATCATAATTTATCGTAAGTTTTATACCAACCATTTTTTCAAAGGTTTTTAAAAATCTTTCAAAAAAGGTCATGTGAAGCCTTTTAATCTTTCTTGTAAGATTGCTTAAAATAAACCAGCTTTCTGATACGGCAACAATCAAAGCTTTCCTTTGCATATGTGCAAAGAACATAATTCTTTAAAAAATATCTTCACAATTTTGCAATAGAATGGACACAAAAAAATTACTCTGAAACTCTTATAACAACTATCCGTCTCTCTTTTTAAGAAAACATTTGTCTCTTTCAAAACCATATTACCCTTTTATTTTCTCTTTTATTCTCTCACAAAGAGATTTTTATCCACCTTTACATAAAGAACAAATGTATAGATACAGCTCAGTTCTCTGCCATATCTAAAAGACCCTCCAATATAATCTTAATGGGATTTTCTCGTAACATTCTACCAAACAGTGTAAACATCTGAAAAGAATTCTTCTTCATAACTTTAGGATTAAAGAACCGATAGGCTTTTTCAATTCCTTTGTACAAAAGAAAAAAGCTCTCCTCCGTTTATGCTACCAAATAAAAACCAATAAAATAATTGAGAAAACCATAACATTTCTGGATGAAACATTCATCAAAATCATCCTTCAGCAATAAGAAAAACCATTAAAACCCATGCCAAATCGCTGATGCACGACTCTCGTCTCACGCAAATTACCAATATCCTTCTAAAAGAGAATACTAGAACTTTCTTTTTTATGTTTGATTTTTCTATTCACGGAAATGACCTATAAAGAAATCATTTTAAATTTTCTGCAACTAGAGATTTGTCCTTAAGTAAGAGGACAATTTCTATACCCTGTACAACCGATAAATCAAACTTTCTCTCGAATATGAAGATATAAAATAATTGCCGATTAGTAGGACTTGCAATAACCTATAGACCACTCTTACAAATATTTAAAACAGCTTATAATTCTCATCATACACTAAGCCTTCTTATCAACCCTTTTAGCTACAACTCAAAACGTATCTCCAAATATTTATTGCATTATTTAGGAGTGAAATAGTATACCACGCCCATTCCATATTCTTTCTCTTTATCCACATGAAGTCATAAAAAATGTTTTTCTCCTTTACTCCTCATTCATATCATGCTTCGATAAACAAGATTACATTTTTTAGTGTAATTCTAACTTAAATAATTAAAGGGAACCTCCTCAAAATGGACTATAAACAAAATTTAGAAGATAATCCTCAGAAGAAATTGCAACGAGGATTAGACAACCGTCACGTACAACTTATAGCTCTAGGTGGTGCTATTGGAACAGGTCTCTTCATGGGATCAGGGAAAACAATCAGCGTAGCAGGTCCTTCCATCATACTTGTTTACGCTATTATTGGGTGTGCCTTATACTTTGTAATGCGCGCTATGGGAGAATTACTGCTTTCTAACTCGCAATACCGGTCTCTTATTGATTTTTCAACCGATATGCTAGGACCAGGAATTGCTTTTTTTGTTGGCTGGAACTATTGGTTAAGTTGGGTTGTGACTGGAGCTGCAGATATTATTGCTATCATTAACTATATGCATTTCTGGTGGCCAACACTCAATCCATGGGTTGTTGTTTTTTCTTGCATTGGCTTCTTTTTAATCCTTAATCTCCTTGCTGTAAAATTTTTTGGTGAACTTGAATTCTGGTTTGGTCTTATCAAAGTTGTAGCAATTTTAGCATTAAACGTTGTTGGATTTTATATGATTGTCACAGGCTTTACCTCTCCAAATGGCACTGTTGCTTCTCTCAGTCACGTATGGAACGGTGGAGATATATTTCCTCGAGGAATTACAGGATTTTTTGCTGGATTTCAAATTGCCATTTTTTCTTTTGTTGGTATAGAAATTGCTGGCACAACTGCAGCTGAAGTTAAAGAACCTAAAAAAGTTCTTCCCAAAGCAATTAATGCAATACCGGTTCGTATTGTACTCTTTTATATATTTTCTCTTGCTGTGATCATGTCAGTCACACCTTGGGATCAAGTTGTTCCAGATAAAAGCCCCTTTGTTTCGATGTTTTGGCTTGCTGGCATTCCAATAGCTGCTGGTTTGGTCAATTTTGTCGTTCTTACTTCAGCTGCCTCTTCAGCAAATAGTGGTATTTTCTCAACCAGCCGCATGATCTATGGGCTTGCAACACAAAAAGGTGCACCTCCACTTTTAGGTAAGCTTTCTAAATACCATGTTCCAGCTAATGCCCTATTCTTTTCTTGCTTATGTATTTTATTAGGTTATACAATTGCATCATCCTCTCCAAGCATCATCAGTGCTTTTACAATTGTGACCTGCATTTCAGCGATTGCATTTTTATTCGTATGGTCTGTCATTTTGATTAGCTATATTGTGTATCGCCGCAATCACCCTCATCTCCATGCTGAGTCGGTCTACAAAATGCCTGGAGGCGTTATCGTGTGCGGAATTGTTCTATTTTTCTTTGCCTTCATGCTCTATTTGTTGACATTAGAACCTGATACCTTTACGGCTTTGAAATATAGTATATTCTGGTTTATCTTCTTAGGCATAATGTATTTTATGTTTATAAGAAAGAAAACTGCTGAAGATAACAAATAAAATCTATATATTGAAAAGCATACCAAAAAAGGGTAACCAAAGTTACCCTTTTTTGTTTACATAAAAAATAAAAGCTGTTTACATAATATTTTCTATAAACTTCAATTACGTTCTTTATCAACCAAAGCGTTCGCCTTTATCCAAGGCATCATAGAACGAAGCTTTTTGCCAACTTCTTCAATAGGATGTTTATCATTCAAACGGCGCATACCTTTAAAATGAGCAGCACCGGCTTTATACTCCTGAATCCAATTTGAAGTAAATTTACCTGTCTGAATATCTTTCAAAATACGTTTCATTTCTGCTCGTGTCTCATCGGTAATCACGCGAGGACCAGACATATATTCACCCCATTCCGCCGTATTGGAAATGGAATAATTCATATTGGCAATACCACCTTCATACATGAGATCAACAATCAATTTAACCTCATGCAAACACTCAAAATAAGCCATTTCCGGCGCATAACCTGCTTCTGTTAGTGTTTCATAACCTGCTCGAATAAGCTCAACAAGACCACCACATAGAACCGCTTGTTCACCAAAAAGATCAGTTTCACACTCTTCTTTAAATGTTGTTTCAATCACCCCTGCACGTCCACCACCAAGACCACAAGCATAAGACAATGCGATATCATGGGCATACCCTGAAGCATCTTGTGCAACTGCAATTAAGCAAGGAACACCGCAACCATTTTGATATTCATTGCGAACTGTATGCCCTGGACCTTTAGGAGCAATCATCACAACATCAACTGTTTTTTTAGGTTCAATGAGACCAAAATGAATACTCAAACCATGGGCAAAAGCAATGACCGCACCATCACGCAAATGATCACGAATGTGCTCTTGATAAATATCGGCTTGTAATTCATCTGGCGTTGCCATCATAATGAGATCTGCCCATTTTGCCGCTTCAGCAACAGGAATAACCTCAAAACCGTCTGCGACAGCCTTTTTAGCCGTCACCGAGTCTGAGCGCAAAGCAATTTTTACATTTTGAACACCGGAATCTTTAAGATTTAAAGCATGCGCCCGCCCTTGTGAACCATAACCAACAATAGCCACTTTTTTTTCTTTAATCAAATTAACATTCGCATCACGATCATAATAAACACGCATGAAAATACTTCCTTATATTGATATTAAAACTGAATTTTAGATTTTTGATTGCATAAAAATCTAAAACTACCCCTAAGTGTTTCACACCCTATGCATAAACACAGCAATTCTTCACAACAGAACTGCAATTGAATAATCCTTAAAAGAGATGTATTGTATACAAAAAACTCTGCCCCCCAATCCTTACAAAAACATAGTGAGAATCTAAAAAGAAATTTCAGCCGCTTCTCTACAAAAAACGATACATTATAAAAAAATACTACCAAAGAAAAAGAGAGACTCTAAATTATACTCTTCTTCTGCAGAAAAAACCATTTTACCCTTAAAATTAAGGGGTATGATACGGCCTTCGACCCTTCGACCCTTCGACCCTTCGACCCTTCGACCCTTCGACCCTTCGACCCTTCGACCCTTCGACCCTTCGACCCTTCGACCCTTCGACCCTTCGACCCTTCGACCCTTCGACCATGAACTAAATTAAAGCGGATAGCAAGAAAAATTATAAAATGAGCACTGTAATTTATACTTTAGTTTTTTGCACTTAACATCGAACCCTAGAGGACAATTAAAGCTTCAAGCAATAATCCCATAAAAGAAGAAGCTTTTTGTCCAATCACGAGAAAATACGTCTTAACTATTTGGTTTTATTGAAAAACCATTCGATAGAATGATGTGTTTGATCACCATGTTCATCATCGTTTTGCGCTATGTGCTTAATTGAGAAAAAGCAAAATATTTTGCTTGCCTACCCCTGTTCTTTTTATACCTTCTGAACATAACTATTATCATATCAACAATCATTTATGTATTTTCTTACCCTTCAACAAACTAAACTGCTTAGATACAGTCATTGCACTCTCTGGAATTAGAATGAAAAGAAAAAACTTGGCTTAAAAACACGCATGACAGTGTAGGCTCCTCAGTGATCAAATCCTGAGTTTACTTTTCCAACGCGTCTCTCTAACATTGATCGTTTCTATAATTTTCCAACAACTTAGAACTTCTAGCACAGTAATAAACACGAATAAAGGAAACAAAAATCTTCAACAGCACTACATCCCATATCATCAATTCTTAGAAAATTTTTCTAAAAACTAGTCCCTCCTTCTAACTCTATGATCATAAAGATTTATCGACGAATTCTACACCACCTCATGTCACAAATAAAATAAGACAAAACCTATCTGTAAATAATGAAAAACTCTCACCCTTGAAACCGCATTTTTACATAACATAAACTTCTTTAATAAAAAAAATCGATGAGGTTTTCACATCTCACATGTATCTGCGAAACTTCTCTCCCATAAACAGTCAATCTTTTGCCAATCTCTCACTTGAGATCATATTTCTCCTACCTGATCTTTTATAAATAAAACAACCACCATTCGTACTTTACTGTTAAATCTTCCTAAGAAGCACAGATCTCGTGTAAAGTATAGATTTCGCTTCTTTCACACTAAAAACACTGAACAAACAGAAAAAGATAATTTTACTAACAAAAACAATATTTTAAAAAAATATTTTTATCTCTACTAAAAAATTACACGGAAAGATGTTTACTAAAATACCTGCTCAACCAAGAGCATTAATACAAAAATATCGAAGACGCTAAAAATACAGAGTTACTGACCACAGAGATGAAGAGCAAAGCGCTCTTCTTTACCAAGTATGTGCAAAATTACATTTTTGAAATAAAATTTGTAGAATTTTATCCTAATTCATAAAATTGAATAACCGAAAAAAGAATTAAGATAATAACCGGATGAAACGCTGAACAGCCTCATACATTCCGTATTCTAATGCATCAGCAATAAGTCCATGACCAATGGAAACCTCATCCAGCCAAGAAATATGATGAACAAGAGCAGGCAGATTAGTAATCGTCAGATCATGACCTGCATTAACACCTAATTGCAGCTCTTTGGCTTTTCTTGCAGCTACAGTAAGATTTTTTAATTCTTGATCCTGTTTTGTCTTATCTTGAAACGCACCACCGTAAGGTCCAGTATAAAACTCTACCCGATCAGCACCCATTGCTTTAGCAATGTCAAGACCTTCTACAACAGGATTAGCAAATAACGACACACGAATTTTTTTTTCCTTTAAACGCTGAATAATGGGCATTAAAAATTCTGCATCAAAAGCAAAATCCCAACCATGATCAGAAGTGGACTGCGCTGGATCATCAGGAACAAGAGTAATCTGATCTGCATATTTTTCTGCCAAATCTAAAAATGTATCATTTGGATACCCTTCAATATTAAACTCCGCAGTAGGAAAAGTGCTGTCAATTAAACGACGGATATCTGGCAAATCTGCAAAACGAATATGTCGCTCATCAGGTCGTGGATGAACCGTCAAACCTGCTGCACCAGCTGTCAGCGCTATATGCCCAAGATTCTTAAGACTTGGCCATGGAAGATTGCGCCGATTGCGCAACACAGCAACAGCATTAAGATTAACCGAAAGTCTTACTGCCATGGACACTCCCCATTCCTATAAAGAATTCTAAAGACAGAAAAATATACATTCCCTATGATCAGTCCAATAAAAAATAATTTTCGCTATCGAACAATAGTCAAACGCTCTGCCGCACGAGTAATTCCTGTATAAAGCCAGCGTGCAGACATGTCACGAAATGCAAAACTTTCATCAAATAAAACGACATTATCCCATTGAGACCCTTGTGCTTTATGAACCGTTAATGCGTATCCATAATCAAAATCATCATATCTCTTTTTTAATTGCCATGAAATATCATTCTCAGGGTTTTCAAACAATGCTTTTAAAAGCTTAATCTTGACTACTCCACGTTCACTCTCTTCTGGCTTAACGAGAAGATTAACACCAGGTTTAACAGTCTCCTTCTGTGAAGTCATTACTTTCCATAAAGAGCCATTTAACAAGCCTTTAGCCGGATCATTGCGCAAACAGACAAGCTTATCTCCCGCTTGTGGATAATCTGCCGTAAATCCCTTCAACGCACGCAAACGTTTGTTATAAAGATAACGTGTCCGGTTAATCCCTACCAAAAGCTGATCAGCATCCAAAACCAATTGCTGATTCACTTCTTTGCGAGTAATAATGCGAGCTGCTCCATAATCACCATAAGCAATATCACGCCCTTCACGCACATCCATAGCCAAACGAACAATGGGATTATCCCGCGCTTGTCGATGAATTTCTGAAAGAAGAAAATCTGGCGCACTATTAGAAAAAAAACCACCCCCCGAAATAGGAGGCAATTGGCCTGGATCACCCAGAACAAGAATTGGCGTACGAAAACTCATTAAATCACGCGCTAATTGTTCATCTACCATCGAACACTCATCAACAATAATGAGCTTTGCTTGTGCAGCCGCACTTCTGCGATTGAGTGCAAATGTCGGTGCGATAGACTTTTTTCCCGTAACTTCATCGGAAACCTCTTCCTCACCACGTGGACAATAAATCAAAGAATGAATAGTACAGGCGTTGCTTGCACCTTTAGAACGCAATACTTGAGCTGCTTTGCCTGTAAACGCAGCAAATTGAACAGAACCATCAACTGTTTCAGCAAAATAGCGCGCAAGCGTCGTCTTTCCTGTTCCTGCATAGCCAAAGAGTCGAAAAAGCGGAGAGCGCCCCTCCTTCAACCACGCAGAAACAGCCTTCAATGCATTATCCTGTTCCGGTGAAAACTGCATAATTTACCAAAATAAGATTCGTATAAAAAGAGCAAGCACTTTGAAAAAAAACTAATATCAAGAAAACACTCCTATCGAAAAAGTTTTTTGTCGAGACATGTCACTCTCCCCTTCTCACAGCACAATCGTCAACCTTTGTACCAACAAAACTCTCGAATAAAACGTCCCAGACTCTCAATCTTGCACCAAAGTGAAACTTGTATCACACATTTTCCTTAAATCTCATTCTTATTCTGAGCAGAAATTGTCCATATATTCATCATCAATCTGATTTTTATTAATAATGACATAAAGGAGCAGCACGAACGCCTATAAGGATAAGCAAACACAAAGCCAGTTATTTATGATTGGTGTTTCGCAAAGTGTTGTATAAAAAGCCGAAATATCTCTCCAATCCATTGCCGGTCTATGAGTGATTTTATGACATTGCTTGCCTAACAAAACTTGTGCTTTTATTGTTGCTTTTCAATCAAGCCTAACGTCACAGTGTGTTTGAGACACATATGAAAGCGATTAAAAGCTCTACAAGCAGTTCCAGCTTTTCTATGCCAAATGGGAGCGAGAACATTGTGTATCTCGATTTACGTAATCTCTAAAACGTTTATAGCCTAATTTGGGAAGAATATGAAAGCGTAATGGTAAAAACCAGTTCCCATCTTTACCGTTATTCTTTAATTCAACTTTAAGCTTTCAAAAGCATCTCAAGCAAGATCTTTTAAATAATGGGGAAGACGCATTATCACGCTTTTGTTTCTCACGTTTTTAATGAGATCACGTCCTTCACCTAAAACAGAACGCCATTGAATTGCCAATTCACGAACTTGTTTAAAAAAAACATCTCTCAACGCTCCCAAGCCCATTTCGCAATAGCGCCGCCCATGAATGATATAATGGTAAAGCTATTAAACACCACTATCTTGACACTTATGAAGAAGCAAACCGGCACACCATACTATTTGCCATCTCCCAATGTTACAAACTGCCCTTGGCAAGCAAATGGCTTTGATTGATTTAACATAAACAGATTTAAAATGAGAGAATTTTATAATATTCGGGACTCTCATTCAACATGCGAAAAAAGAATTATCTTTATAAACCAATGTATTGCCTATTAAGAGAAATACCTTATCCTACAAGAAAATAATACAGACAATAAACTCAAAACAACCTGCATATTGCAGCTTTTGTTGAATCAGATTTAAAGTAAAGAAAGTCACTAAAACAAAAGTTTAAATTGCTGTTATCGTAATTGCGAACTCCTTAGACCAAACATTATCCCTCAACAGGAATATCATTGGCAACTGCTTCATCATGAGCCTCATCAGGCAACAACATATCATTATGTGCACACCGCATCTAGACTATGTGACTGGAAAAAGCTTTGAGAATTATATTGAAAAAGCTTGCCAAAATAGAGCGTCTTTTATGAAGAGCGCTTAATGCCAGCTGAACCAATATTTGTAAAATTTATCTTATATCGCTAGCGTATCAAATTTGCACGACACATAATAGCTTATTTCCTTTAATTAAGCATATTTCTTGGCTTGCATATTAATACCAATCATATTGACAGATTTTTATGTCATCCGCATAAAATACCTCATTTATTGTTGCACTCATTATTAAAAAAGGCTACAAGTGCGCTTTCATTGGAGGGGGCATAGTGAGCAATCATCAATTTATAGAAAAGAATTATTATCGATGGATTGTATTGCTTGTTGCCACTATCGCTCAAGCATCAGCCTGCTTCTTTGTTCAAGGGATTGGTCCTTTAGCTGAATTTTTTAAGAGGGATTTCTCGCTAAGTGACTCTCAGATAGGTTTGCTGTCTTCAGCAGCGCAGTTCCTACCTATTATTGGATTACTTATAGCTGGCGAATTACTAGACAAGTTTAACGAGCGCTCTATTGTTGGCGTTGGCGCACTCGGCGTTTCTGTCGCTCTTTTGTTGGGAGCAATCGCAGATAACTATATTTCCCTTTTGATTTGTTTGCTCATTGTAGGGGGATTTTATAGTTCTGCTCAACCTGGTGGCGCTAAATCTGTTTCTGCATGGTTTCCACAATCGCAACGCGGATTTGCAATGGGAATAAGGCAGGCGGGGCTACCATTAGGTGGAGCATTAGCTGGGATGGTTCTTCCTGCGAGTGCGCTTGTCTATGGCATACAAGGTGCATTTTTGGTCGGTGCCATCGTTTCTTTTTTAGGTGGATGTATCTTTATTATTTTTTATCACGCACCAGCAAAAGTTGTCGCTATCGTTCCAAAAAGCAAGGCAAGAATTTCGTTCTATGCAAATGTAAAATCTCGTCTTGCGATGTTGGCTGCGCCGCATATGAAGAATATTATTTTTTCAGGCGTTTCACTTGTGATCGTCCAATATGTTTTAACCATTTTTATAACTGTTTATTTTTATAGAATCTATCACCTATCTCTAGATAAAAGTACTTATTTGTTTTTTGTTTCACAGGCTTCTGGTGCCTTAGGAAGAATTATTTTAGCAGCGTGGAGTGATCATTGTAGAAAAGGACGATTTTTTCCTGTCTTGTTTTGCATGATTGCAGTCGTTTTTGGATTTTTAATATTAATTTTGAGCTTGAGTGGATCCATAATTTATTTAACTCTTTTATCTGCTTGGTTAGGTTTTTTTGGATTAGGATGGTATGGCCCTTGGGTTGCTTATATTGTAGACTCTTCGCCGAAAGAAAGCGTTGGCTTTTCTCTGGGATTAGCAATGTCTGTCAATCAAATCGCAATTATTGCTGCTCCACCATTATTTGGATTAATCCAAGATTTTACAGACACTTATTTACTAACATGGTTGATTTTAATTTTAATGATTGTTTTTTCACTTTTCTTAATAAAAAAGTAGGGGAATATAATTGGGGAGGAAACTATAATGATAAATGAAAATACTTTTGAGTTGAGCAATGTCGAAAGAGACAATCTTTGGGAGGCTTTAGACCATATTATTTATGATCCATACGGTGGTATTGAATATTCGGTTAAGCTAAAAAAAATAGCATTTTCGCTGCTACCCCATAGAATCTTGGTAATTCTTATGAATCAAAAGATGTCTATTACCCCTAGACCATATTTAGTCTTTGAAAACCTTCCTATTGATAGAAAAATTAATACATCACCTAATCCTTATAATTTAGATTCGTCTTGTAAAAGCGGTTATATAAGCGAAAATTTAATTGTGATGTTTGCCTTATTAATCGGAGAGCCTTATTCAATTAAGTTTGAAGGCCAACATATAGTCAATAACCTAGTTCCTTTAGAGGATAATAAAAAAGATTATACAGGATTAGGATCTGAAGTTGAGTTAGATTTTCATATAGAAAATGCTGCACTAAAATTTATAAAAGGTTTAAATTTATCTCCTAAAGGGATACTTTTAACTGGTGTTCGCAATGATGTTGATGGCCCATTAACGAGAATATCTGATGCTCGTCTAGCTTTAAAACTTTTAAGTGAGGAGGATTTGAAGAGCTTAAGGGATAATTTATATATAATTAATGTTCCCTATAGATGGAGAAAAAATGGGGTAATCTCTACAAGTAAAGTGCCCCTAGTTCAAGGGGACAGTGAATTCCCAGATATCAGCGCTGTTTTTTATCCGGGCATGTTAGAGCCACAGTCAAAAAAAGCCAAGGAAGCTTTAGATCATTTTTATGAAGCTATTAAGGCTGTATCTTTTGGAATTAATGTACAACCAGGAAGATTATTATACATTGATAACAGAATGGCTCTACACTCTAGGGATAAATTTTTTGGATCATTTGATAGTTATAAAAATCCAATGCGGTGGCTTCAAAGAGTGTTTGTGTCTGCAGATTTATGGAATCATCGATATGTAAAACAAATAAAAGAAAGAGTCTTTGACTTTCAATGTTAATGTCCTGATAATGGTGTGATATTGAGTATTATTCTGGTTTATATATTGACGACACACCTCATATCTACAGATTTCTCTCGCATAATCAGGTGAGGTTACTAGTTGATTATAAGCTATGGTGGTCAATTGATTTTCTATGGCTGCATTTGATCTTTGTTATTTTTGCCCTTCCCTTCAAGCCACTAGGGGGATTCTCCTATCAAGCCCTTGAAAGAGCGATTTGGAACAATTTCATAATGCAACACCAAAACAAAGTGACAAACTTTTCTATTGTCTTCATAGGCACGACGGTTTGCATGGTCGCACCCTTCAAGTACGGTAGCTTTTTTTCTTGCACGATGGAATCTTTCATAGATGAGACAACATAATTAATTTATAACAGATAATTGAATGTATTATCTAAAAAATGCAACGAAATAGCTATTAATGTGAACATATGAATAAAAAACAAACATCACGTATAAATCAATTCAAACATAATTAGGCACACGATTGGGCACACGGTTTATAACATTTTTTAGATGAACAAATAATAATATATCCCATGTCTTTAAACAAAGCATGAAAATCATAAAATGAGCTGTAAGGATAATAGGAACTCTCCACAAAGAAGAGACAGAGATGAAGACTCCAAAGACTTCATCATCACCATCCTTCACTATTTTGTTAACATATTCAGACAAGAATTCTTCCCTCATCAGAAATAGCATTGGCAATGGCTTCATCATGCGCCTCATCAGACAACAGCATATCATTGTGCGCACAGCCAGAGGGGATCATGGGAAAACAATTTTCTAAATTATCAACACGACAATCGAAGAGAACTGGTTTGTCACAATCAATCATTTGCTGAATTTTATCATCAAGTTCATCCGGTTCTGAACAACGAATCCCAACCGCTCCGTAAGCCTGTGCCAATTTTACAAAATCAGGCATCGACTCCGTATAAGAATGAGAAAGACGATTACCGTGCAACAATTGCTGCCACTGTCGGACCATACCCATATATTGATTATTTAAAATAAAAATCTTCACTGGTGTCTTATGTTGAATTGCCGTTGCGAGTTCTTGGATATTCATTTGAATTGAAGCATCACCAGAAATACACACAACAAGTGCATCAGGGTGTGCAATCTGAACACCAATAGCAGCAGGAAGACCATAGCCCATAGTTCCAAGACCACCAGAAGTCATCCAACGTTTTGGCTTATCAAAACGATAATACTGCGCCGCCCACATCTGATGTTGTCCAACATCCGTTGTGATATAAGCATTTGCACCTTTGGTCAGTGCATAAAGCCGTTCAAGAGCATATTGTGGCATAATAACATCTTTTTTTTCCCTATATGCCAATGAATTACGAGCTCTCCAGCGATGAATTTGCGTCCACCACGCATGACGACTTTCGTTTTTCAATATTCGTTTCTGCATATTGAAACGTTGATTTATATCTCCTAGAATATCAGCGACATCGCCAATGAGCGGAACTTCTACTTTTACGGTTTTATTGATAGAAGCAGGATCAATATCAATATGAATAATGCGCGCATGAGGTGCAAATGCATCAAGTCGCCCAGTAATACGATCATCAAACCGTGCCCCAACAGCTAACATAACATCACAATCATGCATGGCCATATTAGCCTCATAGGTTCCATGCATTCCAAGCATTCCAAGCCAATTTTTGCTGGAAGCCGGATAAGCACCAAGTCCCATGAGTGTTGAAGTAATCGGAAAATCTCCCAATTCAACCAAATCACGCAAAAGCTTTACAGCTTGAGGACCCGATGAAATAACACCACCACCAGAATAAATAACAGGCCGTTTTGCTTGAGCTAAAAGAGAAACAGCATTTTCGATAGCTCCGCTATTCCCTTTTACTCGTGGAGAAGAATGCCGAGATAGCGAAATTTGAGGCGCTCTATAAAGACCTGAAGCGAATTGGATATCCTTAGGAATATCAATCAAAACCGGTCCTGGACGTCCTGATTGAGCAACAGCAAAAGCCTCATGAATAATGGCAGCAAGATCATTGACATCTTCAACCAACCAATTCCGTTTCGTACAGGGCTTTGTAATACCAACTGTGTCAGCTTCTTGAAAAGCATTTGTTCCAATTACAGTTGTTGATACCTGACCAGAAAAACAAACAAGAGGAATAGAATCCATGAGTGCATCTTGCAAAGGCGTCACAGCATTGGTTGCCCCTGGACCAGAAGTCACAAGCACAACGCCAACCTTCCCTGTGCTGCGTGCATAGCCTTCAGCAGCATGACCTGCTGCTTGTTCATGACGCACCAAAACATGCTGCAGTGAATCTTGTTGATAAAGTACATCAAAAATAGGAAGCACAGCTCCACCAGGATACCCAAAGAGATGTTTAACCCCTTGATCAATAAGAGCTTGAACCACCATTTCAGCACCCAACATTGTTTTTCCGTTCGCACTCTCTTGCATTCTTGGATGATTTATCATTTTCCCACTCGCCCACTTGATAGCACAATAAAAAAAGCCCCCGGAGGAGCCTATAAAAAAAGGCTCTGAGAGAGCCCATTACACACAAAAAACATAAATTGTATGATTACCCCCCATTATTCCAATGCGCAAAATATATAAGGAAAACCCTTCCTATAAAAATATTTCTAATTCCATTGATCCCATCCGTCAATAAAAAATTATACTTCTTTTAAAAAATTCCATTCATAATTCAATTTTTTACATTACTTTTCAAGCTTATACTTTCTCAAAAAAGAAGCATCCATTCTTCATCAAATTGATTACGAAACCATGTCATTTGCCTTTTTGCATATCTCCTCGTTTGTGTTTTCACCATTTCAAGAGCCTTCTCAAAACTTTGCTGCCCATCTAAATAAGCTATAAATTCAGCGATACCAATAGCCTTCATCGCTGGCAACAAAGGAGAAAGCGCAAGCTTCTTGATAGCCATCACCTCTTCTAAAGCACCCCTTTCAATCATAGAGTCCAACCGCCTATGAATACGTTCATACAGCAACTGACGCGGTGGAATGAGAAGAATTTTTTCTGCAACATACGGCGCAATGAGAGGTGTTGTTTTTTGCTTCTGCCACCAACTGAGCTTTTTATTAGTTGCCTCATAAACTTCCAAAGCACGGACAATACGTTGTCCATCATGTGAAGAAATTTTCTCAGCGAGAACAGTATCAACCTGCACCAACTGACGATAAAGGCTTTCAGCCCCCTCTTTATCAAGCAGAGCTCGCCATTTCTGCCGCACGGCATCTGGAACATAAGGAACTTTTGCAATCCCTTCCAAAAGAGCACGAAAATAAAGTCCTGTTCCACCAACAAAAATAAGCGATTTCGAAGCAAACCTAGTTAACAATTTCTCAACATCACACAACCATTTCCCGACTGAATAACTCACACTAGGACTCACATAACCGTAGAGATAGTGCGGAGCAATCGCAGTATCAGCCTGCGTAGGTCTTGCCGTTAAAATATTTAAAACATCATAAATCTGCATTGAATCAGCATTAATGATGACAGCATTGTTTTCCTGAGCCATTTGTAAGGCAAGTGCTGATTTGCCACTGGCAGTTGGACCTGCGATTAAGGTAATCGTTCTGCCTTTCATGAATGGAAATCCTTATATCCATCAATCAAAAACTTCTTGCAAGACGCATGAAAAACTCCAAAGACCTTGTCTTGCATCTCCATTGTCATAAATGTGAATGCATTCAAAGAAAATACAAGCATGCTCTCTTCAATTCACAAAGAGAAAGTACCTATGATAGTTTTGCCCCTATGAGAAAAGGAAAAATAAACACAAGAACAATGCCTAAAAATCTTAAAGTCTCTTTTCTCTATCCTTATTCAATAATAAAATACTGTCATAAATTTTTTCAAAGAAACTATTATCAAAAAGCATACTTTTTGCACTCATATACTAAAATAAGGCTAGCTAAAAAAACCATGATCACACAGCCTACGTTTTTATAAAAACGGATGATATTTGATTTAGAACAAACTCTTCACAGATCATCATCCTTAAGTGGGCAGTTTTCTTACAATTTTTTCCATCAACCACAAAAAAATATAGCAATGCCCACATGAAGAACTCTGGTATGAACCTTTTTTGTATAATTACTCTTTTAAAAACGAGTGAGAAAAAATTCTCACCTATCCCATATTTTTACAGAGATAAAAAAAACACGAATAATTGAATACATCTCCCCCCAAAAATGAATTGCTAAAATATTAAATCTCAAAATATCAATCCATCGGGATCGTTACAAATCGCAATTCTCCATCGGGCTTAGCAATGATGAAGAGAGCATTTTTGCGTCCAGCTTCACGTAATTTATGAAGACGTTTTTTAGCCTCATCAAGTGTTGTAACAGTGCTTTGATTGATATCAACAATCACTTCACCCGTGCGAATACGCTTTTTATCCGCCGCGCTATTTTCCACAACAGATGTCACGACCAATCCCTGAAGTTTATCGCTAATGGAATAATGTTGACGCAAATCCCCTGTAAGCTCAGTTAATGTCATTCCCATAAATTGAATTGTCCCACTTTTCGATACAGGAGGGCTCTTTTCATTATCAGATTCTGCGACTGTATTCTCATTTGTCTCTGTCTCAATTAAACGTCCAAGCCTAACTTTTACTGTTTTTTCCTGCCCATTGCGCAAAACAGTAATATCTACTACTTTTCCCTCAGGACTTTCCGCGACCAAACGCGGCAAATCGCGCGCATGCTTAATTTTGGCATTGCCAAAAGAAACAATGATATCACCAATCTGCAACTGGCTATTGTCTACATCCGTTTGCTCCATTTTACCTGCAACCAACGCCCCCACAGGACTACTCAATTTCAAACTTTCTGCAATATCTTCTGTCACCGGTTGAATACGAATAGCCAACCAACCACGCCTTATTTCTCCAAAATCCCGCAACTGATTGATAACAGAAAGAGCCATATCAGATGGTATAGCAAAACCAATACCAATAGACCCTCCAGAAGGCGAAATAATTGCTGTATTAATTCCAATCACCTCACCATTTCTATCAAATAACGGCCCCCCAGAATTGCCCCGATTAATCGCTGCATCTGTCTGAATAAAATTATCATAAGGACCAGCATTGAGATCACGATTACGTGCAGAAATAATACCAACCGTTACACTTCCACCAAAACCATAAGGATTACCAATAGCCATTACCCAATCACCAATACGGGCCTTTTCTGAGTCACCAAAACGCACAGCTTTTAATTTTTTACTTCCGACATCCACTTGCAGCAACGCTAAATCAGTCTTACTGTCCTTTCCAAGTAATTTTGCCTTTAGTTTTGTACCATCGGTAAAATTTACTTCAATATCATCGGCATCAACGATAACATGATAATTTGTAACAATAAGCCCTTTTTGTGCATCAATCACAAAACCAGACCCCAAAGAACGTACTTTTTGAAACTGACTCTCTTTTTGACCATCTTTAGGAGCAAAAAAATCAGTAAAATACTCTTGTAGTAATGAATCTTCTGGAATAACGGGTACCGAAGTATTTTCATCCTGTTCAGTCCCATCAACTGTTTGTGCTGTGGAAATATTCACAACTGTTTCCAAAAGCTGGGCAGCCAGATCAGGAACAGAAAGCGATGTATTTTTTGTCTCCCCCGCCCAGGACAAATTCATTGTCCCTGATAAAAACAAAACCATACAAACAAAAATTCTTATGACAAAGCACTTCATAGACGTATTTTTACCTATGACATTTCTACCCATAACACGCCTCTAACCAAAGACTGCAAAGAGCCATACCAAATTATCCCTGCAAAATTAGTATGGCTCAAGACCCATTTCATCCTAAAAGAAAACAACCAAATATCACACTTCTCATGCGAAAGTTTTTGTCCGCAATCGATCGAGTGCATCATTTATTCTCCCCCGACTTTTGAAACAGTTTTATTAAGCCCAGCATTCCCAGTAATATTCATTGTCGATGAGAATTTCCCATTTGCCTGCGGAAGATTACGAAAGTAGAAAAAGAAATCCTCATTTGGTGAAATGACCATCGGAGTACGCTCTAGATTCTTATACTGCTCCATCGCCAACCAAAAATCGTAAAAGGATGGATTAGCTTCCCGTGCTTTCAATAAAAGACGAATACTCTCAGCCTGACCTTCACCACGGGTAATCTCAGCATCACGCTTTGCTGCAGCGACGATTTCTTCATATTCACGATTAGCTTCCGCCACAATACGATCTCGCTCTTGCTGACCACGAGCACGAATATTTTCTGCTACAGCCTCCCGTTCAGCTGCCATTTGTCGGTAGACATCCTCTGAAACCGCATCGGTCAAATCGGTTTTGCGAATACGCACATCAACAATAGTAATACCTAACGAACCAGCATCTACGGAGAACTGACGCTGTACTTCAGCCATCATCGCTCCCCGTTCATCAGATAAAGCGGCTTTAAATTCGCGTTTACCATAAACGGCACGCAAAGCATCGATAAAACGCGGAGCAAGATTTTCACGCGCAGCAATTTGCGGACGCCCAGAAGCAATGCGCTGTAAAAACAGTTTAGGATCTGTAATACGATAAATAAAGAATGCATCCACTTCATAATAAGCACCACCACGAACCTGAACAGATTGTGTAGGAACGTCGTAACGTAACAAGCGATTATCAACAACAATTATCTTATCCACAAAGGGCACTTTAAAATAAATCCCCGGATCAGACTCCACTTTAACAATTTGCCCAAAACGCTTAATTGTCACTTGCTGACGAGGATAGACAATAAAAACAGACATCCACAAAGCCATCAAAACAAGCACTATGGCACTCAACATGAATAAGAAACGAGACTGCTGAACCATTAGCGTCCTCCAGAAATGTGATTATCCAAGAGCGATGCAGAATGCGCTGATCTTGTTTTCGCTTTTTCTGATGAATTGCCATGCAACAATTCATTCAGAGGAAGATAGGGCACCGCCGAAGAATTTATTTGATCAAGAACTAATTTATGAGGTGAAGAAAGAATACGCCCCATCGTCTCCATATAAAGACGATACCGTGTAGCCTCTGGTGAAATTGCAGCCTCACGCGCTATAGCTTGAAAACGCTCAGCACGGCCTGTTGCCTCTTCAACCATTTGTGCTTTTTCACCTTTTGCGATTTCCCGTGTCCGTGAAGCTTCACCATTGGCTAAACCAATCTTATTAAAACGCACACGATTTCCCTCTTCAATCATTCGCCCACGTTCCTGTTCTGCTTGTTGAACAGAATTAAATGCAGCAGCAACCTTGGTAGGAGGAGCAGCTTCACTGATAGACACACGGCTTATCTCAATACCAATTTGATATTTATCTACCGTCAACTGGATAATTTTTCTGACATCACTGGCAACTTCTTCTTTCTTATCACGTAAAACATCATCAACAGGCCTTGAGCCAATAACCTCACGCATTGCACTCTCAGCAACCTGACGAACCGTCCCTTCTTGATCATTCACATTGAATAAAAACTGACCAGGATGTGAAATGCGATAGTAAACGGAAAAATTGACATTCACAATATTCTGATCACTGGAAAGCATCAAGCCTTCACTTTGTTGCCTCTGTCCTGGCTGACCACCAATTGCGATTGTTTTTTCCGTTAAAGGTACTTTCATATAGGTCTCAATTGGCCAGAAGTGAAAATGCAAACCATCACTAATAATTTCTGTCTTAGGTACACCAAAACGCAATTCTACCGCTTGTTCATTTTGCTGAACAATATAAAGAGACTGATACAGCCAAAACAACACAGCAAATAGAAACACCAAAACAAAAAGTCCATTTCTGCCAAACTGCTTAAACTGATCCTGCCCTTTACGCAAAAGATCATCAAGATTGGGACTATTGTCACCACCGTTACTGCCACCAGAACCGAAAGGATTCTTAGAGGGTATTTTTTTGTCACCACCAAGTTTATTTTTATCGCCACTCCACGGGCCACCACCATTTTGATTTGTCCAGGGCATCATCACCTCTTTAACTGACTACCATTCCTACAAATACCAACCATTTACTTAATCTATAGGGTGCCTCACATCTTCATTACAAGACAATGGATAGCCTCTTTTCACTGAATTAAAAACCATTATTTGCGTTCATAAACTACAAAACGTGTCGGATGACTGTCTTTATCTCCTTCTGGAATATATTGTGTTTGCACAATAGTCCACTTTTCTTTATCAAAAACAGGAAAAAAACTATCACCTTCGATGGAATTTAGAACTTCTGTAAGGAATATTTTATCAGCAATATCGAAACCTTGTTGAAAAATCTCCCCACCACCAATAATAAAAATCGCATTTGCACCATTTTGAGAAGCCGCCTTTTTTGCGAGAGAACAAGCCTGAGATAAAGAGTGAGCGATAACAGCACCTTGAGCTGTGAATTCACAATTACGCGTAATAACAATATTTGTACGCCCTGGTAAAGGATGCCCAAGAGAATCCCAAGTTTTTCGCCCCATAATCACAGGCTTACCGAAAGTTAAAGCCTTAAAGCGTTGCAAATCTGTCGACAAATGCCAAGGCATTGCACCTTCTCGCCCGATAACACCATTTTCTGCAACAGCTGCAATTAAACAAATAGGAAAAGTCATACTGCTACCGGCGCCTTGATATGTGGTTGTGCATCATAATTAAGCAATTCAAAATCCTCAAATTTAAAAGAAAAGAGATCTGTTACCGCTGGGTTTATACGCATAAATGGCAAAGCATTTGGTATACGAGACAATTGATGTTGAGCCTGTTCAAAATGATTAGAATAAAGATGCGCATCACCAAGAGTATGAATAAAATCGCCAACTTTAAGACCGCTTACTTGCGCAATCATCATCGTTAACAACGCATAGGAAGCAATATTGAATGGAACACCTAAGAAAATATCCGCTGAACGCTGATAAAGCTGGCAAGACAACTTACCATCGGCAACATAAAATTGAAAAAAACAATGGCAAGGTGGGAGAGCCATTTCCTCTATGGACGCAGGATTCCATGCCGATACAATCAAACGACGAGAATCAGGCATCTTTTTAATCATTGTCAAAAGATGACTGATTTGATCAATATGGCGTCCATCAGGAGCTGGCCAAGAGCGCCACTGATAACCGTAAATAGGACCAAGATCCCCCTTTTCATCAGCCCACTCATCCCAAATTGATACACCATGTTCTTTCAACCAAGCAATATTTGTATCACCTCTAAGAAACCACAAAAGCTCATAAATGATCGAGCGTAAATGTAATTTCTTTGTTGTTAACAAGGGAAATCCAGCCTGCAAGTCAAACCGCATCTGATAACCAAAAACCGACCGTGTTCCAACACCGGTTCTGTCAGTACGATCAACGCCTTTATTTAAAACATGAGATAAAAGATCAAGGTAAGTTTTCATATAAAGTAGTATGGCCGATTCTATTCAATATAGAAAATAGAAACTATAAAATTTATAAAAATACAGTTTAAATCTCTCTCCTCAAATTTCTTACACAAGAAATTACCATGATTTGATGAAATTTTTGACGCAAAAGATAAAATATTATAGACAACTCCTAGGGGAATAAATACAGGGGTGATAAATACATAACATTATGAATATAAACAAAGATGAATATAAACAAAGGGATAGACTTATGGAGAATGAAAAAATTCTAGCACCGCATGACACAAGGAAACGTGTGCTCTCTATCATATCGAGTGCATCAGGTAATCTGGTAGAATGGTATGATTTTTATGTTTATTCTTTTACGTCCATTTATTTTGCATCACAGTTTTTTCCCTCTGATGGGGATGTTGTTACCGAACTTTTAAAATCTTCTGTTGTCTTTTTTATCGGCTTCCTCATGCGCCCAATTGGTGGCTGGTTGTTTGGATTTATTGCTGATCGCTATGGACGTAAGCGTTCCTTACTTATTTCAGTTTTTATGATGTGTGGTGGCTCGTTCCTTATTGCCCTCCTTCCCACCTATGAAACGATTGGAGCAACAGCAGCGGTTCTGCTTATTTTACTGCGCATGCTTCAAGGACTCTCGGTTGGGGGTGAATATGGAACAACAGCAACTTACATGAGCGAAATTGCTCTCAAAAATCGTCGTGGTTTCTTTAGCTCTTTCCAATATGCAACACTCATTGGTGGTCAACTTCTTGCCAGTCTCGTTATGTTTACTCTAGCCTTGTATTTAACAGAAGATCAGTTAAAAGCATGGGGTTGGCGTATTCCTTTTGCAATTGGTGGATGTGGGGCAATTGTTGCAATTTATCTGCGTCGTTCACTTCATGAAACAACCACAGAAGAAAGTCGTTCTAAAAAACAAGCTGGCAGTCTTAAAGAGCTTCTCTGCAACCACAGAAAAGCTTTCTTTCTCGTTATTGGTTTCACAGCTGGAGGATCACTCACATTTTATACCTGTACGACTTACATGCAAAAATATCTGATCACAACTACTGGATTTGATAAACATACTGCCACAACAATAATGACGGCGGCATTGTTTGTTTTCATGTTACTCCAACCTCTCTTTGGTTCGCTAGCCGATAAAATTGGTACGAAAGCTTCCCTGCTTACTTGGAGTACTTTATCCATTATCTGTGTAATTCCCGCACTTAAAATAATTGGGAATACTCATGATGCGTGGGTTGCATTATTCGTCGTTATTGGAATGCTCTGTATTATGAGTTTTTATACGTCCGTTTCTGGTATCGTAAAAGCAGAAATGTTTCCTGCTTCAGTACGCGCAATGGGAGTTGGCCTCTCTTATGCTATTGCAAATGCAATATTTGGTGGTTCTGCTGAAACTGTAGCACTCGAATTTAAAAAGATCGGGTATGAATCTGTCTTTCATTTTTACATAGCTGGTATGATGATCATTGCATTTATCGCAATTCTCTTGATGCCAGATGC
Source organism: Bartonella senegalensis OS02 (assembly GCF_000312545.1). Lineage (GTDB taxonomy): Bacteria > Pseudomonadota > Alphaproteobacteria > Rhizobiales > Rhizobiaceae > Bartonella > Bartonella senegalensis. The sequence goes on along the minus strand of NZ_HE997541.1, from coordinate 190,909 downwards.
TCGAAAAAAGGGATACCTGCAAGGCGACGATATTAATTAACTTTTTATATTAAATAAAAAAGCTCAGGCAACTGAGCTTTTTTACATATGTTATATAATTTTTACATATGTCATATAAAATGAAAGTAAGTGTTTTTAAGATTTTCACCCCTATTTCTGGTAACAAAGCAAAGCCATATTTCTGGCTAAAATATGCACCCATAAAAAGTAAAATTTCTTATATTATCACAAGTATCACTTGCTTCTTCTACTCCTCAACACACTTAAAAATCAAAAAAATTTTTATCTTTCATAAAAAAAGCTTTAGAAAAAATACTCAATCTCTTTTAGAAATTACTTATTCCTTTAACAAAAACCGCGCTTGCCTCATCCATCTTCTTTTTCACAACAAGACCAATTCACAAGAATAAACAGCAACACCGTTTTCAGCTGTAAATATGCGGATTGTGGATTATCATCACATCTCTGTGCAATAATAAATGCCTCTCAAGAAAAGCTAAAATTTTGCTCCATTATAGTGAAAGCATTAAAAATCAATATTTTTTGAAACAGTATAACTCTATTGATAAAGACCAAAGAAACGCACAAATACACTTAAGAGCGCCACTTTCAAAATCACTGAAACGACATAAATGGAAATATCAGACCTCTCCAAGTGTTTTGTGTGTATCAAAATTCACAATCAAGTAAAGAGACTTTATTTTTCTTAACCATAGTCAAAATAATGCGATTTAATCACGAGAACATCGATCAAAAACTGCCCCATAACACAACCGGTAGCTGCAAACCAAAACTGCCTTTGCGCGCAAAGCATTCATTTTCAAGAGAGCATCTGAACCTTTTCAAAAGATAAACCTTATGCCTCTCTCAGAAATCATAAAAACACAGTTTCTTCATTTTTCAACAATGAAAATGACACTGCATCTCCCATTACAAACCCATTTTCTTGCAATGCTCTTTTAATTTGAATGCTAAAGCTCATTGTATCATTTTTTTAATATTTAATAAAAAATCAAAATACAGTTTGATATAAATTAGTAGAAAAATGAAAAATTCCTAAAAGATAAATGGAATAAACTATATCAAACAGCTTTTCTACAAAACTACCATTCTCTATCTACAAGACTACTCTTCTCTAATTGAATACTGTAAGGTAGATTATAAAATAATTTTAATAAAAAAATGAATACAAAATCTAAAAGGGGAACATTTTATGACAAGCGGAACAATTTTAGTACCCCATGATACAAGAAAACGTATTTGGGCTATCATATCGAGTGCATCAGGAAATCTGGTAGAATGGTATGATTTTTATATTTATTCTTTTGCATCAATTTATTTTGCTTCAGAATTTTTTCCTGATGATAATAATGATGTTACACAACTGTTAAAAACCGCAGGAATCTTTTTTATTGGTTTTCTTATGCGTCCAATTGGAGCATGGCTGTTCGGCTTCATTGCCGACCGTTATGGACGCAAACGTTCAATGCTTATTTCTGTTTTTATGATGTGTGCTGGCTCTTTTCTTATTGCCATACTTCCCACCTACAAAACTCTAGGAATGACAGCAGCCTTCCTTTTGCTTTTAATCCGTATGTTTCAAGGACTCTCAGTTGGCGGCGAATATGGTACAACAGCAACTTATATGAGCGAGGTTGCTTTGAAAAAGCACAGAGGGCTCTTTGCTTCTTTTCAATATGCCACACTTATTACCGGACAACTTCTTGCCAGTTTTATTATATTTGTTCTAGCACTTTACCTTAACGAAGATCAGTTAAAAGCATGGGGCTGGCGTATTCCTTTTATGATTGGTGGCTTTGGAGCAATGATTGCAATTTATCTGCGTAGCTCGCTCCATGAAACAACCACAGAAAAAAGCCGCTCAAAACAACATGCTGGTAGCCTTAAAGAACTTTTACGCAACCACCAAAAAGCTTTCTTTTTGGTTGTTGGCTTCACAGCTGGAGGATCGCTCACATTTTATACCTACACCATTTATATGCAAAAATATCTGATCATGACGAGCGGTTTTGATAAATATACTGCAACAACGATCATGACTGCAGCGCTTTTTGTTTTTGTGTTACTCCAACCCCTCTTTGGTTTTCTAGCTGATAAAATTGGAGCAAGAATTTCACTGATCAGTTGGGGGACCCTATCCATCCTCTGTACAATTCCTGGACTTAAAATGATTGGGAATGCCCATAACGCATGGGTTGCACTATCAATCGTTATTGGAATGCTTTGTATTATGAGTTTTTATACATCCATTGCTGGCATCATAAAAGCAGAACTGTTCCCTGCCTCAATCCGAGCAATCGGAGTTGGTTTTGCTTTTGCCATTGGCAATGCATTGTTTGGTGGCTCTGCGGAATATGTAGCACTTGGATTAAAAAATATAGGACATGAAACTATTTTTCCTTTTTACATAGTTGGTATGATGATCATTGCACTCATCTCGATTCTCTTAATGCCTGATATAAACAAGGGAGGATATCTGAAAGACGATGAGGTCCATTAAATTTCTACACAGAATACAAAAAGCCCGAGCAATTGGGCTTTTTTCATGAGTGCTGTAAAATCCAATAAAAGAAACAACAAACATAAAATAATTCTCTCTTTATAGTTTCACAGTTTACCTTATAGAAAGAAATATCGTGCTGCTTTACAAGGTAGAGAATACCTGTAAAAAATCTATATTGTTGAGATTATTCAAATATTTTTGATCATTGAGTGACGTAATAATAAAAATTTATATAACCTTTTGCACTCTTCAAAGATCCTATCGAAACTTTTAAAAACAGCCATTAACAACTCTTTTATCAACATTTCACCAAGCTTGAAGCTATTTTTCAATGCACTCTTTCCTCCTTAGCTTCACTTGGACACGCTTTATCCTGCAAAAAACGCCCTCAAAATGCTCAAGCTTATAATCCAAATAAATCATCTCCAATAGCTTTCATAAGAAATTCTCACTATTATAATTCTATTTTCATGATACAAATCATGAAACAAACTTAACTATAAAAAATAAATTACAAATCTATAAGGGGAACATTTCATGACAAGTGAAACAACTTTAGCAGCAGATGATAGAAAGAAACGTATCTTTGCTATCATGGCCAGCGCATCAGGAAATCTCGTAGAATGGTATGATTTTTATATTTATTCATTTACATCAATCTACTTTGCCTCACAATTCTTTCCGTCAGGTGGTAATGTTGTTACAGAACTGTTAAAAAGTGCAGGAGTCTTTTTTATTGGTTTTCTTATGCGCCCTATTGGAGCATGGCTGTTCGGCTTCATTGCCGACCGCTATGGACGAAAACGCTCCATGCTCATCTCTATTTTTATGATGTGTAGCGGTTCTTTCCTCATCGCCATACTTCCCACTTACGAAACTCTTGGAGTAACAGCAGCAATCCTTCTACTTTTAATCCGAATGATGCAAGGACTTTCAGCGGGTGGTGAATATGGTACAGCAGCAACATATATGAGTGAGGTTGCCCTAAAAAAGCATCGTGGATTTTTTGCTTCTTTTCAATCTGGCACACTTATTACCGGACAACTTATCGCTAGTTTTATTATATTTGTTCTAGCACTTTACCTTAACGAAGATCAGCTAAAAGCATGGGGTTGGCGTATTCCCTTTGTCATTGGAGGATGTGGAGCAGTGGTTGCAATTTATCTGCGTCGTTCGCTCCCTGAAACAACAACTAAAGAAAGTCGCTCGCAAAGAAACACAGGGAGTCTTAAAGAACTTTTTACCAAACACAGCAAAGCCTTTATTATAATTGCTCTCTTTGCATCAGGAGGCTCTCTCACCTTTTATACCTGTACAACTTATATGCAGAAATATCTGATCACAACCACCGGATTTGATAAACATACTGCCACCACAATAATGACTGTCGCATTGTTTATTTTCATATTATTCCAACCTCTAGCTGGTATCCTAGCCGATAAAATTGGCACCAAAACTTTACTCATCATTTGGAGCGTACTCTCCGCAGTCTTTACATTTCCTGGACTTAGCATAATCGGCAACACAAATAGTCCATGGATTGCTCTATCCGTCATTATTGGCATGCTTGCTATTATGAGTATGTATACATCGATCTCTGGCGTCGTAAAATCAGCAATGTTCCCTGCTTCAGTACGAGCACTAGGAGTGAGTCTTTCTCACGCTATTGGAAATGCATTATTTGGTGGCTCTGCCGAATCTGTGGCACTTGGATTAAAAAATATGGGACATGAATCCCTCTTTTATTTTTACATAACCGGTGTGATGATCATTGCATTCATAGCACTTCTCTTTGTACCGAATATGAGTAAAGGAGGATACCTCCAAGATGATAAAACTCCGTAAACTTTTTCCATTAAACGAAAAAGCCCAATGACTTGGGCTTTTTTTGGAAGGATTGTATAAAATTCAATTATAATCGTATTTAAATTTTATGAAGTGCGTTTAAGTGTTTGGCTACCAAATAATAAAAAGTCATACGGCTTTTTCTGCGATCTCCAGACATCATGTCTGCAACTTTTGAAACACCCCTCTTAGCACTCTGTGTATCAGCACCTAAAACATCTTGAACCCATTTTTCAACACGCTCTAACTCTTTTGGATCCGATGTCGCAACAAGCGACGCATCCTGCTTTTTCATCACCAAAGCCAAACGATGACGAAGCCGTTCTATTGCAGCTTCATCGGGATTTGGATCGTATAGTTTAATATCTGCTAGATCATTTGTCATTCTGCAACATCTCCTCTCCAAAAACAAAAAGCTATTTTACAATCGCATTCTATCACTCCATAAATAACTAGAGGATTTAAAATATTAACAACCCCCCCCTTTTCCAAAGACCGTTCTTCATCTATATTTAAAGAGCTGGCTTACCAGCTATGGTAATAAATGGACAATGAAATAAACTTATTGGACCCGGGGGCGGTACCCGGCGCCTCCACCAAAATATAAGAGACACAGATTATATTTTGGTGGGGGCGAAATAGGATCGACAAGAGTGTAAAGATTGCTCTTTTACTCGGCATAGTACCACCGTTATCGGACTAAATGAGTAGTTGCAAATGACAACTATGCGGAAGCACGTCTCGCTGCTTAAGGCAGTGTGAATGTTTCAAACTAAGCCTTAAACCGTCGCAGGTTTAAGCGGGGTCCGAAGGCACCTGGCAACAGAAGCCTTCACTTTTGTGAGTATAATTGATTGAACTTTCAAATACTATTTATCATAAAATTGAGTATTTTCGCGATTAATGAGATGCATCATAGATAAAATATTGCTAACTTAAAGAAACATTTCATTGCACGATATCGTTCATGTTCAACTGCTGTGTAAAATAAAAGGAATAAATTTCGATGGTTCAAGATCAAATCCGTTACGATATTCTCGTTCAGGATGCACTGCGTGGGGTTATACGTAAGGTTTTATCGGAGGTTGCTAAAGCAGGACTTCCGGGTAATCACCATTTTTTTATTACTTTTTTGACAAATGCACCAGGAGTAAAAATTTCTCCTCGGCTTCAAAGCCGTTATCCAGAACAAATGACAATTGTATTACAACATCAATTTAGAGATTTAAACATATCAGAAACAGCTTTTGAGGTAACACTCTCTTTTAGAGAAATCAGCGAGAAATTGGTCATTCCTTTTCATTCTATCCAAGTATTTTATGATCCTGTAGCCGCATTTGAAGCAGCATTTGACTTGCCTTCAGATCTTAACTCTAAGGAAGATGAAAATTCAGAAAATACCCCGTCTACACCCGTTGTTTTATCGGAAAAACAAAAAAAAGAAAACAAATTCACCAACGAACAAAGTTCTAAAACAAATAACAAAGACTCTTCAAACAATGAGAGAAAACAAAGCGCTGACGTTGTTTCTTTAGATTCTTTCCGAAAAAAATAAATACTTTTTCTTATGAGCAAACTGATTAACCTTCGCCAATTTCGAAAGCAAAAAAAACGTGCGGAACAAACCGTTCATGCAGAAGAGAATCGTTATCGTTTTGGACGCATGAAAACTGAAAAAATTTTTGAACAAAAAGAAGCTTTAAAAATACAGAAATTTTTTGATCAAAATCGTTTATGTCCTGATAAAGATCCTGATTAAAGAAAAGTAAGAAAGAATGAACATAAGTGATTCTATTGATTGGTCAAAAGTGACTTTGCAAAAAATATCTGTTCGCATTGATGGACACGCAACAAGTGTATCTTTAGAACAACCGTTTCTGAATATTTTGAAAAGCATAGCACGGAATAAAGGACAATCTTTAGCCTTTATTATCTCTGATATTGACAGTAAAAGACCGCAACACGTGAATCTTTCCTCTTCATTACGTATTTATGCACTTCAGAGTGTTCTCACCCAACGCCTTTAATATTTGTTTTTATTTTTTACGATATCTATCTTTTTATTCAGCTGAAACTATTATAGTTTTTTAAAGAGAGGTTTTTAGACCTAGCACTACGGTAAAAAAAAGACTACAGAGGGTATAATGAATAATTTTTCCGATCACATACCCTTCTTTGAAGATGAACCCCCTTCCCATAAGTATGAAAATAACTTTGGGTCAATTCCTCGTACAGTAACGGTACAAGAAAAAACACGATATAATGTCGATTATTTAGAAAAGCTCAATCCCGAACAACGACAGGCCGTTATGAATACAGAAGGGCCTCTTTTAGTTCTTGCAGGTGCCGGCACTGGGAAAACGCGCGTTTTTGACAACACGTATTTCTCATATTTTGCACTCCGGACTTGCTTCTCCTCAGCAAATACTCGCGGTAACTTTCACCAACAAAGCAGCACGTGAAATGAAAATGCGTATTGGTGAACTTATAGGTGAAATTGTTGAAGGCATGCCTTGGCTTGGAACTTTTCATTCCACTGGTGCGAAAATTTTACGCCGCCATGCAGAACTTGTGAACTTAAAAAGCAACTTTACAATTCTTGATAGTGATGATGTTACTCGACTTTTAAAACAGCTTATTCAAGCTGAAGGATTGGATGATAAGCGTTGGCCTGCACGAAACCTTGCCATCATGATTGATTCTTGGAAAAATCAAGGACTTTCACCAGAACATATTTCAGAAAGTGATGCCCACTCCTTTGGCAACGGCATGGGACGCGAACTTTATCGTAGTTATCAGGAGAGATTAAAAACTCTTAATGCCTGCGATTTTGGTGATCTTCTATTGCATTCTCTCTCTCTCTTTCAACATAACCCAGACATTCTGCGCCAATATCATTCTCAATTCCGCTATATTCTTGTAGACGAATATCAAGATACAAACACAGTACAATATCTTTGGCTCCGCCTTTTGGCACAACAACCTGAAGGACAATTTGTCAATCTTTGTTGTGTTGGTGATGATGACCAATCCATTTATGGATGGCGTGGTGCTCAAGTTGATAACATATTACGTTTTGAAAAAGATTTTCCTTCTGCAAAAATTATTCGTTTAGAACGCAATTATCGCTCAACATCCCATATTCTTAAAACCGCGTCTCATCTCATTTCTCATAATCAAGGAAGGCTTGGAAAAACACTTTATTCTGATCAAGTAAAGACCGAAGCAGAAAAAGTAAAAATTCATGCTGCTTGGGATTCTGGAGAAGAAGCTCGTGCCATTGGAGAAGAAATTGAACGCGCGCAACAAGCCGATCATCCATTAAATCATATGGCTATATTAGTGCGTGCATCATTCCAGATGCGTGAATTTGAAGATCGCTTTGTAACACTTGGTCTCAATTACCGTGTCATTGGTGGTCCACGCTTTTATGAACGCATGGAAATACGGGATGCTATGGCCTATTTGCGCGTTGTGGTTCAACCAGCAGATGACTTAGCTTTTGAGCGCATTATTAACACACCAAAACGCGGTTTAGGAGATGCTACTCTGCGCATTCTTTATGAGAGCGCAAGAACACGCTCTATCCCTCTCTTTGTTGCCGCCACTGAAATCATTGAAACGGATGAGTTAAAACCTAAAGCACGCAGCGCCTTGCGAAGCGTTGTGGAAAACTTCCGTCGTTGGCAAAATATGCTCCAAAACACACCCCATAGAGAGCTTGCCGAAATAATCCTAGAGGATTCAGGCTATACAACTATGTGGCTAGAAGATCGCTCACCGGAAGCACCAACACGCCTAGAAAACCTCAAAGAAATGGTCCGCTCTATGGAACAATTCGAAAGTCTCCCTAGCTTTTTAGAACATGTTGCGCTGGTTATGGATGCTGAAAATAATGAAAATACTGATGCGATCAACATTATGACTCTTCATTCAGCAAAAGGGCTTGAATTTGAAACAGTCTTTCTTCCTGGTTGGGAAGAAGGTCTCTTTCCTCATCAGCGTTCATTAGATGAAGGTGGACGTTCAGGATTAGAGGAAGAACGACGACTAGCTTATGTAGGGATAACAAGAGCAAAAAAGCATTTGCACATATGGTTTGTCTCCAATCGGCGAATTCATGGATTTTGGCAATCTACCCTTCCCTCTCGTTTTCTGAATGAATTACCAGAAGAACATATCGAAGTTGTAGAAATGGAAACATCTTATGGTGGTTATGGGAAGTCGCACTTTAAACATCACAATCCCTTTTATAATGAGTATTCGACACCAAAACAAAAACGCGAACAAAAAAACATTGAAGGAAAAGTCATCGCTCAATCAGTCTCTGAAATTCCATCAAGTTTTTCAATCAATGATCGAATTTTTCACATAAAATTCGGTTATGGTTATATCTGCGCAATAGATGGTCACAAATTAACCATTGCATTTGAGAAAGCAGGAGAAAAACGTGTACTCGATAGTTTTGTGAGCAAAGCTTAGTATATATCCATAACGAAACTCTCTTTTTCAATGAAAGGAGAAGTTGTTTTCATTTCATTTTAATATTACTTTTAATCTTACTTCCATTTACGAATAAAAATCTCAATGGGTAAGTTTTGCATATCAGGTAATGCATTGTAAATTTTATCAAGCGGCCAATTCCACCAAGCCATCTCTAAAAGTGTTTGAATCACATCATCAGAAAAGCGCATCCGCAACGGCTTTGCAGGAACACCAGCAACAATCGTATAAGGTGAAATATCTTTTGTTATAACAGCGTTAGCACCAATGATAACACCATGTCCAATTGCCACCCCTGGCATAATAACCGCACCATATCCAATCCATACATCATGCCCGATGATAACACGTTTTTCACAACGTCTTTCACGAAAAGAACGATCTAACGGCATATAACGGAAATATTCATTAGGACGATATGTTATTTTATGTGTTGAAAGACGTTCCATGGGATGTTCTAATGCATTTACACAAACATGAGAGGCAATAGAGCAAAAACGTCCAATATCACTATAAATAGCGTTACTGTTACACTCAAAATAAGAAAAATCCCCAACCGTTACATCCCGTAAAACCACCCGCTCATTGATTTCTACATAGCGCCCCAATTTACAACCATGCAGCCGTGCTGTTGTATTGATACGAGGCTTACTCTCATGGAATCGAAGATCTTTCTCAATATCCATTTATCTTCTACCAATTACTTTTTTCTCAATAACATGAAAAGAATACCGCCTAATAAACACAAATGAATCATGAAACAAACATTGCAAAACTGACCCGCTAATGCTAGAATTTTCTAGTGATTTAAGAGAATCAAACTATGCAAAATGTAATGCGCATCTTAGGGCTAACAATCCTATTCCTTGCAGGTATTTTTGTTTATGATACGTTGAGGAATAAGCCGCTAGGTGATAATTTTACACTCACTGATTCCAATGGCAACACTATTACCGAAGCCGATATTCGAAGCAAGCCTTCAATTATTTTCTTTGGCTTTACCATGTGCCCTGAGAGCTGTCCTACTACGCTAACCAATCTTGATAGATGGCTGACAAGTCTTGGTGCAGACGCTGATAAATTAGGAGTATGGTTTGTTACAGTTGACCCCGAACGTGATACACCAGAAGCCCTCCATGAATATCTGAGTAATTTTAGCCATAAAATTATCGGCATCAGCGGAGAACCTGAAAAAGTTCATAAAATGGTGGATTCTTTCAACATTGTTGCTGTGAAAGTACCTGGAACAGATGGAAACTACACTTATAATCACACAGCAGCAATTTTTTTACTAAAAAAAGGTGGTAAATTAGCTGGTATTATTCCTTATAAAATTGAAGAAGACAATGAAGAATTGAGGGATAATATTGCCATTGAACAGCTCAAGAAACTTGTCTCAAACTAAATTTTCAGAGCCATTTAAAAAGAAAGAACAGCATGTCGCAGCAAATTCGTCTGTATTATACTGCTTCTAAAAATGAAGCAGAAGAGTGGTATGTTCTTATGGAAACAGCCTTTGATGAAGAAGGATATCCTCTTGCTCTTGCAGAGATCGATGAAAAAGATGCCATCTATGAGCTTTCACTTTATGTCAATAAAGAAAATCAAGAAAATGCTTCAAAACGTTTTGCACGCATCCTTTCTATAGATCCTGATAAAATTAACCGTGAAGTTTTACCCAATATTGATTGGGTACAAAAAAGCCTTGAAGGGCTAAAACCTGTGCATGCGGGTCCTTTTTTCCTTCATGGAAACCATCACCGAAATAATATTCCACCAGATGTTTTGCCTATTGAAATTGAAGCAAATCAAGCCTTTGGAACAGGGCATCATGGAACAACAGCCGGCTGTTTGGAAATAATTGCCAAAATACTGCACAATGAAAATCCACAAAATGCCCTTGATCTTGGTACTGGCAGTGGAGTATTAGCCATAGGCATTGCAATGCTTAAACCTATTTCTGTACTTGCCTCCGATATTGATCCAGTAGCAATCCAAGTTGCTCAACACAATATCGAACTTAACGGCGTAAAAAAATATATCACAGCTGTTAGCGCAACAGGTTTCAACCATGATGAGATTGCCTCACGTGCACCCTTTGATCTCATTGTTGCCAATATCCTTGCCAACCCTCTCATTGAACTTGCACAGGAAATGGTACAAGCACTCCAAAAAGGTGGATCCCTCATTTTATCTGGAATTCTTGAAGAACAGCATGACCATGTTTTGGAGACTTATGTCAAACAGGGATTGACACATTTTGAAACACACCACTGTCAAGGATGGGTTACCATACATCTGAAATAAAAGAAAAGAGTGTCACTATGTATCAATCCTTTGAGGCGATAACAAATCCCGCTTATGCTGCACAGCGCATTTCCTCTCTGCGTCAAGAACTCAATCGCCTTGAACTCGATGGTTTTCTTGTTCCACGTTCTGATGAACATCAAGGAGAATATGTTCCCCCACATGCTCAACGCCTTAGTTGGCTCACTGGTTTTACTGGCTCATCAGGTATTGCACTCATTTTAAAAAACAAAGCCATCCTCTTCACAGATGGACGTTATAAACTCCAAGTGCGTCAACAAACCGATCCTCATATTTTTGAATATGAAGATCTGGTAACTTGCCCACCCTCACAATGGCTTAAAAAAAATGGACAAAAACTCTCTATTGGCTTTGATCCATGGCTCCACACTATTGCTGAGACCGATACATTAAAAAAAGCATTAGAAATAAAACCAAGTGGAAAACTTATCGCAGTTCAATCCAATCCTATTGATCTTATCTGGCATGATCAACCACACCCTCCGCAATCTGCCTTATCAATTCATCCTCTCAAATATGCAGGATGTAAAACCGATGAAAAGCTGACATTAATTCGAAAAAATATCCAACAAGCCGATGCAGATGCTTTTATTTTTACAGACCCCTCCTCTATTGCATGGACATTCAATATACGTGGGAATGATGTTTCCAACACCCCTTTTGCTCTTTGTTTTGCTTTCATTCCTCTCAAAGAAAGTCCCATCTTATTCATTAACAGCAAAAAATTGGGTAGAGAACAAAAACAATATCTGGAGCGTTATGCAAAACTCTATGAACCAGAACAGCTTATTTCAACGCTCAAAGATTATGTTCAAAAAGGGATGGTTTTTGCTTTAGATCCACGAATAACCTGCGAAAAATTACGCACCATTATTGAAGAACAAGGAAGCTCTTTCACGACACTCACTGACCCGGCTGCTCTACCACGTGCCATTAAAAATAGCACAGAACTAGACGGTGCGCGAAAAGCACATTTGCGTGATGGTGTAGCATTGACTCGTTTTCTTTCTTGGTTAGATAAACAAACACTAGGATCCATCAATGAAATTTCTGCTGCTCAAAAATTAGAAGAATTTCGCATAAATACAGCAAAAGAAATGGGAGAAAAACTTGAAGACCTTTCTTTTGATACAATTTCGGCAGCAGGCGCAAACGGCGCCATTGTGCATTACCGTGTAACAAATGAAACAAATAAGCAACTCAATGCTAGTGAACTTTATCTTGTTGACTCAGGTGGGCAATATCGTGATGGCACAACAGATGTTACACGTACAGTCGCAATTGGGAGTGTTGGAGAAGAAGAAAAACGCTGTTTTACTCTTGTCCTCAAAGGTATGATTGCTCTTTCAACCGCATACTTTCCAAAAGGAACACGTGGACAAGATATTGATGTTCTCGCACGCATCGCCTTATGGAAAGCTGGTTTTGATTATGCCCATGGCACTGGTCATGGAGTTGGCTCTTATCTCTCTGTTCATGAAGGACCACAAAACCTTTCGCGCAATGGGTGCCAAGAATTGATCCCTGGAATGATTGTTTCTAATGAACCTGGATATTATCGCGAAGGTGTTTTTGGCATTCGTATTGAAAATTTACTCATTGTGAAGCCAGCACAAAAAATCAATGGTGGAGAGAGAGAAATGCTCTCATTTGAAACACTGACAAATTGTCCCATTGACCGACGATTAATTCTCCCAGATCTTTTAACAGAACAAGAACGACAATGGCTTAATGATTACCATGCGCATGTTTATCAGGTTAACGCACCTTACTTAAATGAAGAAGAGAAAAAATGGGCAAAAGAAGCAACAATGCCTCTTTAAGTGAAGGAGCATGAACGTTTTCTCATTCTTCTTTTTAAAGGAACACCCTACCTTCTTTTTTAAAAAGAAAAATGTACATTTTTCATCATGAAATACCAGGAATACTCTATTGTAGATGTTTCAAGTTTTTTACTGCTATAGAAAACGCTAACCTCGGGTGAAACAAGCGAGAATGCACTAATAAAGCGTGCACTTTAGTAGTTGCTGATAAATCAAAATATAAACCTAGTGCAGCAGCATGTTTGAGACAAAGATTGAGATGTATAAGGACTTTTGCTACTATAATAGCTTGTATGCCAGATTGAAGCAGCGCATTGCATATCTTTGTTTGCGTAATCTCTGAAAACGGGGAAACAGCCTCATTTGGAAGGAATATCAGTAAAGATAAAAACCAATTCCAGTCTTACCATCACCCTTTAATTCGGCTTTACGGCTTGCAAAAGCATTGAGAAACAATATCTTTTCAAGAATGGAGAATGCGCATTGCTTGACACTTTTGTTTTTCATGTTTTTAATAGGATCACGCCTCTTAACGCAAAACAGAACGCCATTATGTTACACATTTACGCAGCTTGTTTTAAAGATACATCTGTCAGCGGATAAAAGCTTATTTCACAACAGCGCCGGTGAAGGGTATAAAAAGCCGTTAGCACCACCATTTTTACGTTTATTGAGCGTGCAAGCCGACACTGTCATTCTCTTTGCCAGTCCCCAATGTTGCTACAACTTTTGCATTGAGACGGTTCATGAGGGGTGTTTAAAATCCTTTCTTGAAGAGTTTTATCCACACGCCCACCCCGCCTGTAACATACAAGCGAAGAGTTTTGAATGATTCACTATGAAAGAGTTTGAGAGAAGAAGATCTTACGATATTAGGGGGTCTCATTAAAGTTGAAAAAAATACATTATCTTTATTGGTTAATAGGATGCCCTTGAAAGGAGAGAATGCTTATTTTGACGACCATCTTCCAACGCCTCCACAGGGTTACATTCCTTTATTTTCCTTATGTGAAAACTTTCATTATATTCATTGTAATCTTTGGTATAGTTTCCATGCAATCTACTATAGCTTATTATAGGGTTTTAGACTCGAAATTTTCGCATATTTGTTCACAATTGTTATTTTTACAATTTGCCTTACAATGATAATCTATGGTCTTTTTCTGATAATGAAATTTGTATATTCTTTGTAAAAGAAACTGAATTATAATATGAATTTCAATGTTAATCATTTTAAAAACTTAACAAATATTCATTCACAGCATGCTGCTGTTCTCCAAAAAACAAATCCTACTAAACTTCTTTTTTGCCCGATCATTCAGTGCACAAAAAACTCCTCAATCAATCGATATATTTGCACGTACCACTTCAGAATCATTTTCAATAAAAGACATCTGTCTCAAAAAAATGCCCTTCTAAAAAGGCAGCTTTAATAGCCTTCTGTTCTATGATTTTTTCAAATTCTAAAGCTGTAGGCAATATAGCCATTTCTTCGCAATAAAGTTGAAGTGTTTCAATTGCATTTGTGATGAAGTTTTCTTCTTTATCGGCAACAGAAAAAAATCTCTTAAAACGAGGAAAATAAATACCAAAGGCAGAATCTTCGTCTTTATGAGGCAAAAAATCTCTCTATGATATCACCACCTAAGGACAAATTTCATAACACTTAAGATAATTATATAAATTCCTTAAAGACACTATATTGACTTTCAATGTCAATAAATCACACGTTGGGAAAAATGACAAATACCGATGAATCACCATGCTTAAAGAAAATCACCCCTAAACATAATGTTCCTCAATCAATTGTGGTCAAATCCCTTCATCGATACCCTCAACACCCTCGCTCTTGTGCTTTCATTAATTTTGATTCTGCCAAAATCCCACGAAAACATATCTCATGTGAAAAGAAATAATCATACAAACAGCCTATTCTAGTTCTGGAAAAAACCTTTTCCTCTAAATATTAAGTTCTTCTATCAACTGCTGCCAAGCCTCTTCATCGATAACCTCAACACCTAACTCTTGTGCTTTGATCAATTTTGATCCACCCCCAATCCCTGCAACGAGAAGATTAGTTTTTTTAGAAAGAGAACCTGATGTCTTAGCACCTAACCGTTCAGCGAGTGCTTTTGCTTCATCGCGTGACATATGCGTCAAAGTTCCTGTAAAAACAATAGTCTTTCCTGCTATTGACGAAGAATTAATCATGACAGGCTCCTCATCAAGAGGTGTGACTTCTTCAAGCAAAACAGACAAAACCTCGCGGTTATGCACTTCTTTATAAAAATCGATGATTGCTTCACCTACCTGTGGCCCAATCCCCTCAATATTTGTAAGCTCCATCCACGCCTCATTGCCTTCTTCATTCACCTTATCGCTAGGCATAGTAGCTTCCATCGCCGCAGTTTCAAACGCTTTATAATTTTGATAAGCACGTGCAAGACGGCGTGCATTAACCTCTCCAACATGGCGAATTCCTAGTGCAAATAAAAAACGACTTAAAGGAATTTTTCGGCGCACATTAATAGCATCATAAAGTTTAGAAACTGAAACAGTACCAAAACCTTCCATATTTTCCAAACGGACCAGAGATTTTTCTTGGCGACGCTGTAAAGTAAAAATATCTGCTGGTGTACGAATACAAAGCGTTTCATCTTGAATCTGGAAAAAGAACTCCACTTGTTTTTTACCAAGACCTTCAATATCAAAGGCATTGCGCGAAACAAAATGACGAATACGCTCAATCGCTTGTGCAGGACAAATAAGCCCCCCCGTACACCGACGTACAGCTTCTCCGACTTCACGAACAGCATGACTTCCACAAGCTGGACACAGATGAGGAAAAATAAAAGCAAAAGCATCTTTTGGACGCTTTTCAACAACAATATCAACAATTTGAGGGATCACATCACCAGCACGCTGTACAACCACTGTATCGCCTATACGGATATCACGCCCTTCACGAATTGCCTCCCCCTTATGACCAATTCCCTTAATATAATCCTCATTATGCAAACTAGCATTGGTAATCACCACACCACCAACAGTAATAGGTGCAAGGCGTGCAACAGGGGTTAATGCTCCCGTACGACCGACTTGAATATCAATATCTTCCAAAACTGTCATAGCTTTTTCTGCTGGAAATTTATGCGCTATTGCCCAACGTGGCGAACGAGAAACAAAACCCAAACGCATTTGTAGCATCAAATCATTAACTTTATAAACAAGCCCATCAATATCATAACTTAAGGAATGACGGCGTTCTTCGATATCATGATAATAGGAAACAATCTCTTCTAATGTTTTAATTTTTTTTGTTAATGGATTGATAAAAAAGCCATATTCTTTTAGCTTTTCTATCATCCCCATTTGGCTTTCTGCAAATATTTCACTCACTTCACCACAAGCATAAGCAAAAAATTGCAGCTTTCTACTAGCAGTTATTCTTGAATCCAATTGACGTAGCGAACCAGCCGCCGCATTTCGAGGATTAGCAAAAGCCAATTTGCCCTTTTCTTGTTGTTTCACATTAAGTGCTTGGAAATCCTCCCGCCGCATATAAACTTCACCACGAACTTCAATAATATCAGGAAATTTGCCTTGTAAGACTTGCGGAATATCAGAAATTGTTCGTGCATTCGCAGTTACATTTTCACCAACAGTTCCATCACCACGTGTTGCCGCACAAACAAGCCGTCCTTGTTCATAGCGCAAAGACAAAGATAAACCATCAATCTTCGGCTCAGCTGTTATTTCCAGCATTTGTGTTTCTGACAGTCGTAAAAAACGACGAACACGCTCCATAAATTCACTGACATCTTCAAAACTAAAAGCATTATCAAGTGAAAGCATTGGCTGTGCATGAACAAATTTTTCAAACTTTTCAGAAACCGGTGCTCCAATTTTATGTGAGGGAGAATCTGGACGAATGAGTTCAGGAAAAAGAGCTTCAATTTCTGCATTACGCTGGCGAAGAGCATCATATTCTGCATCAGAGATTTCAGGTTGGTCATCACGATTATAAAGCACATCATGACGTGCAATCTCTTTTGCCAACCACTCTAATTCACTTGCTGCTTCAAGAGCAGTAAGGTTTTGAATTTCGTCCTTGTTCATAAAACCTATTCCAAATTATGCGCTATGGCCATAAGAATCTCAGCTCTTTATCACGCATAGAATCCAAATGAATACATGCTTGCCAGTGATATAATGAATAAGCAATATTTTTACCACTTAATCAACCATCTCTATGCCAGAAGCTTTTGAGCAGCTGCACGTGCCTCTTTAGTAATCTGCTCTCCAGCTAACATACGTGCAATTTCTTCTGCACGCTCATGCTCTTCCATTTTATGAACAACAGTCACAAAGCGGCCTTTGTCATCACTCTCCGCTTTTGAAATAAGAAAATGACTGTGCGCTTTAGATGCGACTTGGGGCGCATGCGTAATAGCAAAAACCTGAATATTTTCTGATAAACGCTGCAGCCTCTGCCCAATGGCAGCAGCAACAGCTCCACCAACACCTGTATCAATTTCATCAAAGATCAGCGTAGGAGCCGATCCACGATCAGACAAAACAACCTTTAAAGCCAATAAAAAACGAGACAATTCACCACCAGAAGCCACACTGAGCATTGGTCCAGCACGAGTTCCAGGATTTGTCCGAACCCAATATTCAACACGATCTATTCCTTCTGCACTACGTCTTTCAACATCACTTTGCATGTTAACGATAAATTCTGCCTTTTCTAATTTCAATGCTGGTAATTCAGCCATAACGCTTTCAGACAAGCGCTTTGCTGCTTCTCGACGCTTTATTGAAAGTGCTTGTGCGAATGTATCATAATTTTTTTGTGCTTGCCCTACCTCATCCTCTAAACGCGCCAATATGCTCTGAGCCTCTTCAAAATCAGCAAGCTCTGCATCCATTTTATCACGTAACTGTATTAACTCATCTGCAGGAACTTGGTATTTACGAGCAAAGCCCCGAAGAGCAAAAAGGCGCTCCTCTATCCGTTCCAATTCACCAGGTTCAAAATCCAATGCCCGCATTGCTGCTTCAATGCCTTCTTGTGCTGTTGCAAGTGCATGCAGCGCCTCGTCAATGGAATTGACGACAGGTGCAATAAGCTCTTGTGCCTCGGGGATTTTGCGTTCCAAACGCCTCACCAAATTAGAAAGAACTGGAATTGGCGATTTTGAACCAGCTAAAAGATCATCAGTTTCCTTAATATCTATCGCTATTTTTTCTAATTTAAGCATATCTGCACGACGAAGAGAAAGAGCCTCTTCTTCACCAACTTGAAAATCCAGCTTTTCAAGTTCTTGGAGGCACGCACGCAGATAATCAGCCTCACGCAGAGCATTCTCTACTTTCAAACGCTGTTGCTGCAAATGCCCTTCACATTCACGCCATATCTGATAGCATTCACGTAAATTTTCTGTCTCATGCTCAAGCCCACCAAAAGCATCTAACAATTGGCGATGCGTAGCAACATCAACAAGGGCGCGGTCATCATGCTGCCCGTGGATTTCAACCAACTGACGTCCAACATGACGCATCAATGCAACACTGGCTACCTGATCATTGATAAAGACACGACTACGCCCATCACTTGATTGTATACGCCGTAAAATAATATCGCCTTCATCATCAAAACCATTCTCACGAATAAACTGGCGCACAGGATGCGAAACGGGCACATCAAAAACAGCCGTTACCTGCCCTCGGTCAGCACCATGACGCACAAGCGAAGCATCACCCCGTCCCCCCAGAGCCAGCGACAAAGCATCAAGTAAAATAGACTTCCCCGCACCCGTTTCTCCAGTTAAAACAGACAAACCGGCTGTAAAATGAATATCGAGCGTTTCGATCAAAACAATATTATGAATCGAAAGCTGTATCAGCATAAAGAATCAACGCACCCTTTTCTTATCACCACCTAAAGCACGCGAGATCCAAGAAGATTTATGCTCCTGTGGCGATATTTTATTCTTTTGCAGTAAATTATAAGAAAATTTATACCATTCACTTTTGGGATAATTCCGTCCTAAAATAGCAGCGGCTGTTTGTGCTTCCGCAGTTAAACCAAGAGCAAGATTAACTTCCGTCAAACGGAAAAGCGCCTCTTCAATTTGATTTGTGTCTGAGTACTCTTCAACCACTGTACGAAATCTTCTACTTGCAGCAAGATAGCGTCGTCCTTCTTCATAATAACGGCCAACCTGCATCTCTTTACCAGCCAACTGCTCTCGCCCAAACCGTATTTTATCTTTAGCGTCCTTCACATACTCAGAATTTGGATAGCGCTCTATGAGAAGCTGCATAGCGGCAATAGCCCGTTTCGTATCGCGCTGATCCCGTGTAACATCAGGAATTCGACGGAAAGAAGAAAGACCGATAATATAATAAGCATAAGCCGAATCATCTGACCCTGGATAAAGAGTAATATAGCGCTGAGCCATGCTAATTGCGTCATCATACTTAGCCAATCGATAATTTGTAAAAGCCCCCATTACTAAAGATTTACGCCCCCAATCGGTGTAAGCATACTGCTTTTCAATTGTAAAAAACTTTTTCGACGCCTCAGCAAGCCGCCCACTCTCAAGATTAGCAAGTGCCTGATTATAGAGAACATCAGGTGGATCGATCTTTAAAACATATGCAGACGGACTAAGGGTATTTTTCTCTTTAAATAAACAACCCGCTAACATGCAGGTGCTCCCCAAAAGCATCACCCCTAATATCTTGCGTACAATGCTAGATTTCCTATATGCCATATTTTCAATACATACATGAGATTTTATCATAATTTTTCCGGCCTCCAGAGAATGCCACCTTGTAGCAAAAATTGTTTATTAAAGATTTTTATACCATATCGCGTCAAAAACCACTAAATAATTTAATAGTTTAAGATTAATCATCCCCTTAAAAATCAAATAGACCACGAGAAATGCTTGTCAATTTTTCTTCCACAGAGTCTATAGATAACTTTTTTCGTAACATGATTCATCCGCCAAAATAGCTTTCACCAATTGTGAATTCATTTTATGTCCACTACAATAGGAACGAAATAATCCAATAAAAGGAGCCCCAAGCAAAGCAGTATCACCAATCGCATCAAGCATTTTATGCCGAACGCATTCATTCTCCCAATAAGGTCCATCTGGATTCATAATTTTGCCATCAAGGCCGATAATGAGAGAATTTTCTAAAGAAGCACCTATACCCTTTCCAGAAATCCATAATTTTTCCACGTCTTTGACAAAACCAAAAGTACGTGCACGTGACAAATCATCTCTAAAACTTTGTGGAGTAAGGTCAAAAGTTAAATGTTGTTTACCAATAGCAATCGAGGAAAAAGAGATCGTTATATCGAAACAACGCCCATCAAAGGGTAAAAATTCTGCAACACCACAGGTGTTTTCAACCCTCAGCGGCTTTTTTATAACGAAATAGGAACGCAACGCATTCTGCTGTACAATACCAACTTCTTCAAAAGCTTGACAATACTGCCATGAAGAACCATCCAAAATCGGGATCTCATGACTCGACACTTCGATAACAAGGTTATCCAAATTATAAGCAGCAATCGCAGCCATTAGATGCTCAATTGTTTCAACTCTAGCCTCACCATATCCAAGCGCTGTTGATAATTCAGTCGCTCCTGTTTGTGATGCGTGCGCTTGAAATATTTGCTCTGTTCCATCCTCTGCACAACGCTTAAAAACAATACCACATCCAATATCGGCTGGACAAATCTTCACTACAGATAAACACCCACTGTGAACACCAATACCCTTAAATATCACTGCTTTTTTAAGAGTAGATTGATATTTCTGTACCAGCTTCATCATATCACTTCATTGAACAGTTATTAAACCTTTTTAGAAATATTTATAAAGCCATAAAGATTATATTCATAGGAAATAATAAACCTGCATATTATAAACATAAACCCGCTTATGAAGCGGGTTTATTAAAAAATAGAATATTTTTCCCAAACACAGCATATTCTACTGTACAATGCTTTCGTGCATCATAAAAGAAGGAAAATATCTCCCCTCTTTCTGATTTTTTAGCAATTAATTTACTTGACGACGCAAAAATGCTGGTATTTCCAACTGATCTTCTTCGCTTATAAAGGTACGCTGATCTTGTGCAACATGAGGATGCAACTCACCAGAACGACGTGGAACATAAACAGAAGCATCCTGAGAAAGTGCCTGAGAATTTTTACTATAGACACGGGAATCCTGCTGCTGAGAAGATCTCACAGCAGGTTCGAGCTTAGCTTCAGGCTCAGTTTCCTCACGATGTGTCAAACTCTGTTTCAAACGCTGCCAAAGATTGCGCGGTCCCTGTTCATCAGATGACCTCTCACCTTGACCATAAGCCACAGGAGGAAAATCCTTTAACTCAGGCATACGCATAGGTGAACGCGCTTGCATTTGTTGTATTTGTTTTTCTTTTTGCGGCACAACCCCTGTCATCCCATCAAGTACATGCGCTGTTGCTTCCATACTCACTGGCACAACCAGTGACGGCTGTGCACTACGGCTTACTTGCGCACGTGGTGCATTTGACATCTGCCCATGCACAACACTTGATCCATAAGCAGCAGCATTTGCATTTCGTGCAGCAACAGTGTCTGTAGGCTGTACAAAAATTTGACTTTTAGGACGAAACTGTTCTCCAACAGATTTGCTCTTTTCTATTTCAAGTGCTTCAACCACTTCTACCATTGACTCAGAACGCAAAGGGGGTGACTGAACAGGAAAAGAACTCTGCGACATTGCAGGATCATTTTTACGAATTGAAGTTGCATGTCTTTGAAGTTGAGGGTGAGAAGGTTGAACCACATCACTCACCTCACGATCAATCCCCGTTGCAACCACAGAGACGCGAATAACACCCTCTAGGGATTCATCATCAATAGCACCAAAGATAACATTGGCATCCGCATCGACTTCTTCACGAATACGATTAGCAGCTTCATCCACTTCGAACAAAGTCATATCACGACCACCAGTAATGGAAATCAAAAGACCGCGAGCACCACGCATCGAAGTATCATCCAACAGCGGATTGGCAATAGCAGCTTCAGCAGCAGCCAAAGCACGCCCTTCACCAGAAGCCTCACCGGTTCCCATCATTGCACGGCCCATTTCGTGCATAACAGAACGAACATCAGCAAAATCAAGGTTAATGAGCCCTTCTTTAATCATGAGATCCGTAATGGAAGCAACACCAGAATAAAGCACTTGGTCAGCCATAGCAAAAGCATCAGCAAAGGTTGTTTTTTCATCGGCAATACGGAAAAGATTCTGATTAGGGATCACGATCAATGTATCAACAGATTTTTGTAGCTCTTCAATACCAGCCTCTGCCGTTTTCATGCGGCGTGCACCCTCAAACTGAAATGGCTTTGTCACAACACCAACGGTCAAAATACCTTTTTCACGAGCAGCACGTGCAACAACAGGTGCTGCCCCTGTTCCCGTACCACCACCCATACCAGCAGTAATAAAAACCATATGGGAATCTGCCAGATGATCAATAATTTCATCAATACATTCCTCTGCAGCCGCCTGTCCAACCTCCGGCAAAGCACCAGCACCTAGACCTTCCGTAACTGCTGCACCAAGCTGGATAACACGTTCAGCTTTTGACATAGCCAAAGCCTGTGCATCCGTATTAGCAACAACAAAATCAACTCCCTGAAGACCAGCATTAATCATATTATTCACGGCATTCCCGCCACCACCGCCAACACCAAAAACGGTAATACGTGGTTTCAATTCCGCGATATCTGGCCGATGCAGATTAATCGTCATTTTCTTTTCCTTCTCATAAGACATCGCAAGCCAAAGCGATGAAATTTAACTTTATCTCAATAGACTTACTTAAAAACTCTCACGCAACCACTGACCAACACGCTGAAAATACCCAAGCGTGCCCGTCGATAAATGATCCACTGCAGCCTGCATTGTTTTTTCCTGAAATCCCACCAATTGGGGATAAATTAACAATCCAACAGCAGATGTAAACGCCGCCCCTTTTGCAAGAGAAGGAAGCCTTGAAATCCCTAAAGGCCGCCCTATACGAACATTTCTTCCCAACATAATACGCGCCATTTCTGGCAATCCTGTTAACTGGCTTGCTCCTCCAGTCAAAATAACACGTTTACCAATGATATGACCAAAACCAGAACGATTTAAACAATCACGCACCATCTCTAATATTTCTTCAACACGTGCACGGATAATACGCCCCAGAACAGCACGTGGATACTGGATTTCACGATGCCCATTGCCAATCTCTGTCACATTAATCATATGTCGCTCATCTGCACTTGTAACAAGTGCAGAACCATCGACAACCTTTAAACGCTCTGCCTCTGTAAGTGACATAGAGAATCCACGCGCAACATCAAGAGTCACATGATGCCCCCCAACGGCAAGTGCACCAGCATGAACAAACTTTCCCTCAGAAAATACTGAAAATGTTGTCGTTCCACCACCAAAATCAATACATGCTGCTCCTAAATGCGCCTCATCATTCATCAAAACAGCAAGACCACTAGCAAAGGGAGTCGCAACCATTGCTTCAACACTCAAATGCGCACGATTAATACAAGTTTCCAAATTACGCAAAGACGCCGTTTCCGCCGTGAGCACATGTACATCTACACCAAATAAATCCCCGATCATTCCAACAGGATCAGAAATTCCTTTATCTCCGTCTAAGACATAAGAAACCGGAACTGAATGAACAACATGGCGCTCAGCATGAAAAGCTTTGCGAGAAACATCTGCAAATGCCACACGTACATCACGCTTGGTGATTTCACGACCATTCAAACGAACCATGCCATTGATAAGAGCACTCTGTAATCGGCTTGAGGAAAAGTTTACAATTACCGAATCCACCACCAAACCAGCCATTTTTTCTGCCGCATCAACAGCCAACCTTATTGACTGCTCTGCTGCAAACATATCCATCACAACACCCGATTTGATACCGCGTGAACGCTGTACTCCAAAACCTAAAATCTCCATAGAATGGGTACGACCATGTAAATAATGTGCATGTTTCAAAGGACGCAAACAAGCAATAAGACAGACAATTTTACTTGATCCGACATCAAGAACCGTCAAAAAACGTGTTTTGCGGCTTCCGCCATGATGTGATCTGAGCAACATCATAGTTTCCCTGCCTTTCGCGTATTTAAAACGCGTTCTTCTTTTTCTGCCACAAAAGCACGATGACGCTCTAACGCCTCATCGGACAAAGCAACCGTAATACGATCAGAAAGACGCAAATCAACACGTAAAACATCACGAGAAAAAAGATCTTTCACCACACCAGATTTAATAAGGGAATCAAGTCTTTCGAAAGCACCATTTTCAGGCAACATAACGCGCATCCCATTATCCAAGATAAGATCCCAACGTCGATCACCTACACGGACATAAGCACGAACATGACCGTATATTTTCGGATATACTGACAACGCTTGAAGAAAGCCCTTGGCAGCATTTTGTGCACCTTGACCAACTATAAGCGGCAAATTCTGCACTACCCCTGCTTGAAAAGGCACGATAACGCGCCCTGTACTATCAACAATATCCACCATGCCATCATGCTGCCAAATTGCATATGGCTTACGCTCCACAACTAAAATACGAACTCGGTTGGGATAAATTTTCTGAACATTAGCGGACTGAATCCAAGCCTGTTGTTCTAAAAGAGAACGCGCCCTCTCAACATCAAAAGTGAATATAGAGGAAGCAGCAGCATCAAGCCCTAAAAGCTTCAAAATGTCCTGTTTGACCACACGTTTATTACCACTCATATCAACATCGGTAATCATAAAACCAATATCCGATAATGCAGTCTTCACAATCACCTCCATACGACCACTCAATGAAAGCCCATAAAGCAACGTAAGAGAGAAAAAAAACAAAACCGCAAAAGAACCGAAATGGCGAGGCACATGGACACGGACAAAAACAAACTCAAACATGAAACGGAAAAAGCGACGATAAAGACGTGGTAAAACTGGCACTGAAAACACCACCATTGGAACATTTGTTTTATCAACATTCAACGCATACATGACGCGTCCTCCACCATCCACTGAATAATATCGCCATAACTACGACCACTCGCTTTTGCAATATCAGGGAAAAGAGATGTTGGCGTCATACCGGGTTGTGTATTAATTTCAAGCCAAACCAACTCTCCTGTTTCTTCATCAAAACGAAAATCAGAACGGCTAACACCTCGACAACCTATCGCCTGATGTGCTGCTAAAGACATTCTTTGCACATTTTGGTAAATATTTGATGAAAGTTGTGCAGGACAAATATGAAGAGAGCCACCAGATTTGTATTTTGAATCATAATCGTAAAATTGAAAGTGTTTTTCAGGAAGAATTTCACAAACATCCAACACCTCATTTCCCATAACAGCACAACTAAGCTCACGACCAGGAATATATTTTTCAACAATCACTGCATCTGGATAAACCCACTCAGAACTCACAACATTACGCGGGGGCACAGATTCATTTTCTTTTACAACAATCACACCCAAACTTGACCCTTCACAGACAGGCTTAATCACGTAAGGAGGCTCCATGGGATGCTCTCTTCCAACCGCAAAACGATTCATGACACAAGAAGGGGCAATAGAAACACCAACATTCGCAACAATAATTTTTGCACGCCCCTTATCCATGGCCAACGCCGATGCCATCACGCCAGAATGGGTATAGGGAATTTTTAAATATTCAAGAATCCCCTGAATACGACCATCTTCACCAAATGGCCCATGTAATGCATTAAAAGCGATATCAGGCTGCAACTGCTCAAGAACAGAAGCGATATGACCATCAACATCCACACGACTTACCCGATACCCTTGCGCTTCAAGAACATCAGCACAAGCAGTACCTGAAGACAAACTTACAGACCGTTCAGATGAAATTCCCCCCATCAGCACAGCTATATGCTCATCTTTCATAACAACTTATCCTCCTTCATATACTATATATAGACAACACAGAAATCACGCACACCATATACAGGAAAGAGCAAGATTTATCCTTGCGAATCAATAACCTAGCATTTTGCATAATGAATCAGACTGAGACGCATGACGCAAGTGTTTCTTTGTTAATTTATTGATTCTTAATAGATTTTTTTATTATCTCTTTGAAATGACTCATTTTTTTTATGATATTTTTTACTACACTGAACTCATCAATGAAACGGATCAAAAGAAGAGACAACACGACCTTGTTCAAATTGACCGATACGCTCTATCTCCCACTGTAAGAGATGGGAAGAATGCGCAAAAACACGAGCACGTACTGCTTCTCCCAATGCTTCAAGATCATAGCCAGTTGCTTGCCCTGTATTAATCATAAAATTACAATGCATTTCACTCATTTGAGCACCACCGATCCGCAGACCGCGGCACCCTGCTTCATCAATAACACGCCACGCAGAAATATCTTGAGGATTTCGAAAAGTTGATCCCCCTGTCTTTTCACGCACAGGCTGTACCCTTTCCCGATGAAGAGCAACTTCATCCATAGCAGCACGAATATCGTCTTTACTGCCGGGCTTTCCCTCTAATAAAGCAGCAGTAAAAATGAAATCTTCAGGAACAGTACAATGACGATAAGAATAATGCATATCTGCCAAACTTAAGGTATGATGTTGTCCTTTACGATCAAGTGCATAGACCTCAACAACACGCGCAGCTGTCTCAATACCATTAGCCCCTGCATTCATTTTGAGTGCTCCTCCAAGACCTCCTGGAATACCGTGATAAAAATGAAAACCTGCAATCTCTGCTTCTAAAGCTGCCGCTGCTAAATGTTTATCTGCCGTAGCAGCACCAACCAAAAAGCCCGTTGGAGAAACCTGCTGGACTTGCCCAAACCCTTTAGCCGAAAGACGAATAACAACACCTGGAATTCCGCCATCCCGTACCAGAAGATTAGAACCAATTCCCACAATTGTCACAGGAACAAATTCAGGCAATTTTTTCAGAAAAAAAGCTAAATCTTCCTCATCAGTAGGCTGATAAAAAAGTTCAGCCAACCCCCCAGTGCGAAACCACGTCACCTTGCGCATATCCATATTAGGCGTAAGCTTTCCTTTTATACTCCCTAACACCGGTTGTAATTGCGCCAACAGCGATTCACCATCAATCAGCTGAAAATTCATCATTGTTATCAAATACCGCTAACTGGTTAGGCAAAGCACAAGCCCATTGTGTAATATTGCCAGCACCAAGAAAAACAACATAATCACCAGACTTAGCAAATGTAGAGACAATCGAAACAACATCTTCCAAACAATCAATCAAACGCACATCACGATGACCAGCCATTTGAATATGTTCTACCAATTCTCCAGCACCAAAACCAGCAATTGGCTCCTCACCGGCTGCATAAACCGGCGCAATTAACACTGTATCTGCATCATTAAAACAAGCCGCAAAATCATCAAACAAATGATACAAACGGGAATAACGATGCGGTTGTGCAATAGCTATAACACGCCCTTTTGCACTCTCTCGCGCTGCACATAAAACAGCTTTTATTTCGACAGGGTGATGTCCATAATCATCGAATATTTCAACGCCTCGCCAACTTCCTGTTTGCGTAAAACGCCGTTTTACTCCCCCAAATTCTGCTAAGCCCTTTTTGATAGACTCATTTGAAATGCCAAGTTCATGAGCAATAGCTATAGCCGCAGTTGCATTAGAAACATTGTGCTTCCCAGACATTGGCAAAACCAAATTTTTCAATTCAGTCTCTCTACCTGTTTTCCGAGAGCGCATAAAGACATCAAAATAGGTTTTTTGACCATCCATAGAAAGATTAAAAAAACGAACATCCGCTTGCGGATTTGCGCCATAAGTAATCACCCAACGATCATCAATACGACTAGCCAACGACTGAACCTCTGGATGATCAAGGCACAAAACAGCAAAACCATAAAAAGGAACATTCTCTACAAATTGCCGAAAAGCCTCACGCACAGCAGAAAAACTTCCGTAATGGTCTAAATGCTCATGATCGATATTGGTAACAACAGCGATATCCGCAGGCAATTTTAAAAAAGTACCATCACTTTCATCCGCCTCAACCACCATCCAATCACCCTCCCCCATACGAGCATTCGTACCATAAGCATTGATAATACCACCATTAATCACCATCGGATCAAAACTCCCGGCATCAAGAAGTGCTGCAATCATTGATGTCGTTGTTGTTTTACCATGTGTACCACCCACAGCAATTGCTCGACGAAAACGCATCAGCTCTGCCAGCATTTCAGCACGTTTCACAAGTGGCAAATGCCGTTCTTTTGCAGCAATATATTCAGGATTTGTCTTTTTTATAGCAGTAGAAAAAACAACAAACTCTGCGTCTCCTAAATTTTCAGCATGATGCCCTATATGAACGTTAATTCCTTTATTCTGTAAACGTTTAACATTAGCGCTATCAATTTGATCAGATCCTTGAACTTGATAGCCAAGATTATGAAAAACCTCGGCAATTCCACTCATCCCAATACCCCCAATTCCGACAAAGTGGATAACGCCTATATTAAGCGGCATTTTCATCAAAAAACTCCTCCTTTATATCTGACAGAGATCGCCCCATAATCAGCGCTTCAGCCATATCAGCAAGATGACAGGTTGCATAAGGTTGCCCCACTTTTTTTGCAGCAAGCGCTTGTTTTTCCAATAAGTGCGGTGCACAACAGGCTTCAGTTAAGAGAAAAGCAAGTCTTTGTGCGGTCAAATCTTGTTCCGATATAATTTGAGCCCCTCCCACATGAACAAGCAGTGCTGCATTCGCTGCCTGATCGTGATCTAAAGCATGCGGATAGGGAACAAGCAAAGCAGGTCGACCAATCACGGCGATTTCACAAACGGATGAAGCACCAGCACGTGACAAAATAAAATGAGACCATGCCATACGTTCAGCCATATCATCAAAAAAAGCAGCAACTTCTGCTTGCACCCCCATCTGGCGATAGATTTTTATTAACTCTCCCGCATCACCACGAACTTGTTGAACAATTCGCAAACGTTGACGTATTTTCTCATCAAGCAAAGCAATTGCCTCAGGGACAACTCGTGAAAAAAAAGAGGCTCCCTGACTACCACCAAAAATCAAGAAATGAAACGGCTTTGCACCCTCTGAAGGATAATAAGGGATTTCTGCTGCATTGAGAACAACCTCACGCACAGGATTGCCAGTCAAAACTGTTTTATGAGCATGACGATTATTTTGCGACAACAAACCACCTGCTATCGCACACACAAAAGATGCCAACGCCCGATTGGCACGCCCCATAACAGCATTTTGCTCATGAATAAATGTTACACGCCTCATGAAGACAGCAACAACAAGAGGAGGAAAGGTAGGATATCCCCCAAACCCACCAACAAGAACAGGACGCAATTTATAAAAAAGTGCTAAAGATTGTCCCATTCCTTTTAACAACATCCAAAATGTTTTTATAAGGGCAAGAGGATGGCGTCGTGTAAATGTTGCCGATGAAATGATATGGACATGCTCTTCATCAAAGCAGCGTACAAAACGTTGTGCTCTTTCATCCGTTACCAAATGAACATCATATCCACGCTGTCTTAATTCAACAGCAACAGCTTCTGCAGGAAAAAGATGCCCACCTGTCCCACCAGCCGCCAAAACAACAACTTTTCTATCAGTCATAAGGAGTATCCAAAACACAAGGAGAGGAAAAAGCTGAAAGGCGTGCTTCCGGCCAGCGGCGTGTTAAACTAAGCAAAATGCCCATTGAAAGTGCAATCGCCACCATAGAGGAACCGCCATAAGAAATAAACGGCAATGTCATACCTTTTGGAGGGATTAAATGAAGATTAACGGCCATATTAATCGCTGATTGAAAGCCAATCACCATCGTCATGCCAGTAATACCGAGACGTATAAAGGAATCACGTGTATTCAATGCTATATAAAATGAGCGCATAACAATAAAGCCAAAAAGCATCATAATGAAAAGACAGAGGATAATACCATATTCTTCAGCAGCAACAGAAAATACAAAATCTGTATGGCTATCAGGAATGATACGTTTCACCGTTCCCTCTCCCGGCCCTTGTCCAAACCAACCACCATTTAAAATAGCCTCACGTCCTACATCCACTTGAAAGGTATCACCTTCACCTGTCAAAAAACCATTGATACGTTCTCGGACATGGTGAAGGAAAAGATATGCTAAAACAATTCCTACAAGTCCTAAAATGAGAAATAAGAAAATAATGCTCAGAGACACACCAGCAACAAAAAACAAACCGCCCCATGTTGCACTGATTAAAAACGTTTGACCAATATCAGGCTGTAGAACAAGAAGCACACAACAAAAAGCATAAAGTACAGTAGCAAGCGTATAACCGGGAATCCCCCTACGCCTTATTTGTTCTGAAAAAAGCCAAGCGGAAATAACAACAAAAGCTGGTTTCATAAACTCTGAAGCTTGTACAGAAAAACCAAACAGAGGAATCCACCGCCGTGCTCCCTTTACCTCAGGACCAAAGAATAAGGTCGCGATCATAAGAACAACCGTTGCAATTAACACAAGAGCGCATAAACGGCGAATATTACGCAGCGAAAAAAAAGAAACCGTAACCATCGTAAAAAATGCTGGAATACTAAAAATAATATGCCAGCGAACAAAATAAAAACTATCTGCAATTCCGATTTTTTTTGCAATAGTGGGGCTTGCCGCAAAAGATAGCATAATGCCAATCCCCATCAAAATCAAACATGCCGCAAAGATAGAGCGATCAATTGTCCACCACCAATTCGCAATCGGATCTCTATCCGCACGCGTAACCATTATATTCACCTTATCCTTTTCATAATTCCACTCAAAGTGACATGGTTCCCAACTTTTTTAGTAAACACTTCAAAAACTGAATTACATGAGAAAAGATTCCGGAATATTAACGCAAAAACATTTTTTATAATTTATGTTTCTTTTAACTGCATAACAAAAGAAATAAACGCTTCCCCGCGCACTTCATAATTTTTAAATTGATCATAACTTGCACAAGCAGGTGAAAAGAGGACCACAGCTTCTTTCACCTTACAACGCATTGCATCAGCAGCAGCTTCATGCACCGCATTTTCCAAAGTTAAACTCATCGAAAAAGGAAAAGAAGATCCAATAACACCAGAAAATTCTTCTGCCGCAGTCCCAATCAAATAAGCCTTACGAATTTTATGAAAAAATCCTCTAAGAGAATTAATTCCTGCTTCTTTCGCTTGCCCTCCAACAATCCAAAAAATATCATGAAAAGCAGCAAGCGCGGGAGCAGAGGCCTCTGCATTGGTAGCCTTGCTATCATTGATAAACAAAACTGATCCTATTTTACGCACCTGCTGCATACGGTGAGCCAACCCTTGATAACTTGCTAAATGCTTGTTCATATGAGGATCAATTATTTTTAAAGCCTGCAATGTTGCTAATGCCATCAGAGCATTTTGCGCATTATGACTGCCGCGCAATGCAGCCATAGACGAGAGATCTGCGAGCATATGACGCTGCCCTTGGCAAACAGAAAAGAGCTCAGTTCCATCGGCGTAAAAACCATTTTCAACAAAATGTTCCTTGGAAACTGCCACAACGTGATGACCTTCATCAAGCAATTGTTGATACAAAACCTTACAAGCTGCATCATCAACCGAAATAAAAGCATGTGAAGCCCCAGCCACTAAATTCTTTTTAGCCCTCACATAATGCGCAAAGCTCCCATGGCGATCAATATGATCAGGTGTTAAATTTAACAAAAGTCCAATGGTAGGCTGAAGAGAGGG
This sequence comes from Bartonella senegalensis OS02, assembly GCF_000312545.1. Taxonomy (GTDB): domain Bacteria; phylum Pseudomonadota; class Alphaproteobacteria; order Rhizobiales; family Rhizobiaceae; genus Bartonella; species Bartonella senegalensis. Next base: position 158,985 of record NZ_HE997541.1, on the reverse strand, counting down.
AGTAAGATCAATTTGAAATGATGAACATTCAATCACATAAATACGTTTTTTCACAAATGGCTTAAGCATCAATATTGCCGTTCCAATATTTCCGCCCATCTGCACATCATAACCCATTTGTTCCAACAAGTGAGTAAGCAAAGCTGTCGTTGTTGATTTTCCATTTGTGCCGGTAATAGCAATAAACGGAACATCTTCATCACAAAAACCATACTGCTGTAAAAAATGGTTACGCGCACGCACAAATAATTCAATATCACCGATAATTTCTATATTTGCTTGATGTGCCTTATCAACAACCCAATGCGGCTGAGGATAAGTTAAAGGAACGCCTGGTGCGAGAATCAATGCAACAAATTCTGACCAATCTTCATGACGAAGATTTCTTGTTGGAATATTTTCTCGATGAGCCGCTTCTACACCTGAAGGATTATCATCCCAAGCGACCACCTCTGCACCACCACACATCAAAGCTTGCGCAGCAGCTAATCCGGATTTTCCTAATCCAAATAGAGCAACTTTTTTCCCCTTATAACACGCAATAGAAATCAAAATTTCACCGCAATTTAAGTGTTGAAAGACCAATGAGAGCAAGAACTATTGAAATAATCCAAAAGCGTATCACCACTTGACTTTCAGTCCAGCCTTTTTTCTCAAAATGATGGTGTATCGGTGCCATAAGGAACACACGCTTTTTTGTTAATTTAAAATAACCGACTTGGATAACAACCGAAAATCCTTCCAGCACAAAAAGTCCTCCAATAAGAGCCAAAACAATTTCATGCTTAGTTGCGACAGCAACACTACCCAACAGTCCTCCAAGCGCCAATGAACCAGTATCCCCCATAAAAATGGCAGCCGGCGGCGCATTAAACCATAAAAAGCCAAGCCCCGCACCAACAACAGCTCCCAATAAAACAGCCAATTCACCCGTCCCCGATACATAATGGATTTGAAGATAATCAGCAAAATTGATATTACCAGAAAGGTAAGCAATCAAAGCAAAAGACAAAGCAGCAACCATCACAGGAACAATAGCTAGTCCATCAAGACCATCAGTCAAATTAACCGCATTTCCAGTGGCTACAATAACAAAAGCAGAAAAAGGAATGAAAAACCAACTCAAATTGATAAAGTAATCTTTCACAAAGGGTAAAGCTAATCCAGGCGAACCCACTTGTAAAAAACCAAAGCAGCAATTGCCGCAACCAAAAACTCCAAACTTAACCGAGCTTTACCGGAAAATCCTTTCTCCGTTTGTTTGGTAACCTTAAGATAATCATCGTAAAAACCAATCATCCCAAAAGAAAGCATAACAAATAAGGACACCCAAAAATAAATATTCGATAAATTACACCACAAGAGCGCTGATACTACAATGCCGGTTAAAATCATCAAACCACCCATAGTAGGCGTTCCAGCCTTTTTAAAATGTGTTTGAGGACCATCAGCACGAATTGGCTGCCCTTTTCCCTGTCGCAATTTAAGAGAAGTAATAATGCTAGGACCAAACAAAAAGACAATGAGCCCCGATGTCAGCACAGCTGCGATAGTGCGAAAAGTAATGTAACGAAACACACCCACGCCTGGGAGCCAATCACTAAGCGAAGAAAAAACAGCATCATGATACAAAAAAACCTATTAAAACTACACAGAAGCCACTTTATAGTGATCAAGCAGTGCCCTCACAATATCTGAGGAAGAAAGACTATGGGATGATTTAATCATAAGGAGGTCTCCATTAGAAATTTCTTCCAAAAGAAGTGGTAAAATTTTTTCACTATTTTCAGCATAATGAACCTTAACATATGCAGACAGATCAGTGGCTAAAAACTTCATTGCCTCACCAAATAAAAAAACGGGATGAGCACCAGAAAGATACACTGGCTCTACTAAATCACGATGGAATTTTTCACTATAAGCCCCCAACTCCAACATATCACCCAAAACAGCAATTCGCCTTCCCTCCACACCGACTGGTCCTGTAGCAAGCAGATCAAGAGCCGCACGCATAGATTCAGGATTAGCATTATAGCTTTCATCAATTAAACAAAATTCACCCCCACTTGGCAAAGACAGTCGGTAACGAACACCGCGCCCCTTTTGAAGAGAAAAACAGCTCAAAGAAAGTAAAATAGGCTCTAAATCAACACCAAGGGCTCCACAAACAGCAATTGCAGCTAAACTGTTTTGTACACTATGCCGTCCAGGAGCACCAATTTTCATTGCCCTATCTTGCCCCAAAATACAGACAACCATTGAAGAATAATCTGTGAGAAGACGTATCTCTTTCGCTTGATAATCAGAATTCTTAGTCTCACCAAAGCTTAAGATTTTTTTCACGCCACATTGCTTTGCTTTTCGCACTAAATAAGCAAAAAAATCATTATCCGCATTTAAAACGGCAATACCTTCCTCATCTAATCCTTCAAAAATTTCAGCTTTTGCATCTGCTATTTCTTCAAGATTTTTGAAGAAACCCATATGTGCCGCAGAAATATGTGTAATGACAACAACATGTGGATGGACCAACTTAACCAAAGGGCGAATTTCATCTTTATGATTCATACCAATTTCAAAGATACCATAATCACTCTCTACAGGCATTCGCGCCAAGGTAAGCGGCACACCCCAGTGATTATTCAAAGAAGCAGAATTAGCGTGAACCTTCCCAATAGTTGCCAACACTTGTTTAAGAACTTCTTTGGTCGTTGTTTTTCCCACCGATCCTGTTACCGCTATAATTTTAGCTTTTGAGCGCGTGCGCGCAGCTTTTCCAAGTTTTTCCAGGGCTTGTAAAACATCAGGAACAACAATAAGTGGAGCGGATATTTTTTCCATATCAGTCAAACGGTTTTCCGCAACAATAAGAACGCCTGCACCTTGTTCATAAGCTTGCGCCGCAAAATCATGACCATCAAGATGATGTCCTTTAATACAGAAAAAAATATCACCGTCTATAAGAGTACGACTATCAATAGATATACCGGAAAAAGTTTCCGGTATATCGCCAATTGCATAACCCTCAATTGCTGCAATAAGTGCTTGTTTATCCCATAAAGCTTTCATTGAATCCGTTCCTGCAAAGCTTCAATCGCTTTCAAACGATCTGAAAAAGGATATGTTTTTTGCCCTATAATTTGACCATTCTCATGACCTTTTCCAGCAATGATTAATGTATCCCCTGCGTTTAAAAGCCCAACTGCATAACTAATAGCCTCACCACGATCTGCTATTTCGATGGCTTTTGGCACTGCTTGCAAAATATCCTTGCGTATTTTTGCTGGCATTTCCGTGCGAGGATTATCATCCGTTACAATCACAATATCAGCTTTATTTTCTGCAATTTTTCCCATTAAAGGTCTTTTTCCTTGATCGCGATCTCCTCCACAACCAAAAACAAGGATTAAACGCCCTTGCGTAAAGGGACGAACAGAAAGCAACACCTGCTCCAAAGCTTCTGGTTTATGGGCATAGTCTATATAAACAGGAGCATTATTTTCTGTCTTTCCAATCAACTCTAAACGACCAGGTGCTCCCTGCAAAGTTTCAAGAGAACGAAACACCTTATCAGGCGATACACCTGTTGCAATTGCAAGTCCCGCCGCCATAAGTGCATTGTTCACTTGAAAATCTCCAGCTAAAGGCAAATCAAATGTATAGATATTGTTTTCCAAACGACATTCAACACACTGTTTCAAACGTTGATGCTCAATCCGATTAAGAGTGATAAATTGCCCTTTACGGCCAATTGTTAAAACATGACGCCCCGTTTGTGTAATAATATCAATAACCTTTTGCGAATAAACATCATCTGCAAAAACCAAAGCAGAAGCATCTTGGGGTAAAAGCGTATCAAATAATCTCATTTTAGCACGCAGATAATCCTCTACGCTCTTGTGATAATCCAAATGATCACGCCCCAAATTGGTAAAGGCAGCAGCAGTAAGACGGACTCCATCAAGTCGACATTGATCAAGCCCATGCGAAGATGCTTCGAGAGCGGCATGCGTAACACCCTCATTAGCAATTTCACAAAGAAGGCGCTGCAAAATGACCGGATCAGGTGTTGTAAGAGAACCATAATCATTCCGTTTAGGAGAAATAACACCGACCGTTCCTATACTCGCAGCAGATAATCCAACATGAGTCCAAATTTGCCGAACAAAAGAGACAACGGATGTTTTTCCACTTGTCCCTGTCACAGCAACGACAGTTTCAGGTTGAGAACCATAAAAACGGGCAGCTGCAACCGCTAAACTATGACGAGCATCCAAAACACGCAAAAGGGGAACAGAAAAATTGTCCAGAACAATATTACAATCTGTAACGATTGCTTTTGCACCACGTTTTATCGCATCATTGATATAATGTCTCCCATCATCTTGATAACCTTGAAGAGCTACAAAAACATAGCCTGGCAAAATTTGCCGAGAATCTGCACTAATTCCTGTTATTTCTATTGAAGAAAGCTTCTCATCTTCAAAACATTCTGTAAAAACTGTTCCAAACAACATGACAACGCACCTTTATATAAGTTTCACCGTTTTTTAACGAAAGTTGAACTGTCCTTTGTGCTTAAAAGAGACTCATATTCTTTCTGAAAATCTGGTTTTATTCCAAGAAAACTTGCGGAACGGCGAATAATATTAGCAAGCATAGGCCCTGCATTCATTGCTGCTGTTGCTGAATGCTGCCCCTCTTCAGGCTGAGGTTCGTCGATAATTGTTAAAACAACATAAGCAGGATCATCAATGGGAAAAGCAGCGAGAAAACTATTGAAATTTTTTGTTTTAGAATATTTTCCATTTTCAACTTTTTCAGCTGTTCCTGTCTTACCACCAACACGATACCCTTCTACTTTTGCATTACGCCCAGAACCAATATCGCTATTTAACTTATAAAGATAACGCATATTTTGGCTCGTTTTAGCCTGTAGAACATGTTTTGCATGTTGCGAAGCTTGGTCTTTTGTGCGTTTTAAGAATGTAGGAGCAATTAACCAACCATCATTCATTAAAGCAGCACCAGCGACCGCTGTTTGCAAGGGCGTTGTTGCCATACCATGTCCAAAAGAAATCGTCATAGAATGGATATCCTTCCAATGATTTGGCACGAGAGGATACGCAACTTCAGGCAATTCTGTTGTCATTCGATCAAGTAAACCAAGGCGTTTCAAAAAAGTACGATGTCCCTCAATCCCTACCGCCATTGCCTCCTTAGCAGAACCAATGTTAGAGGAATAAATAAAAACCTCCCATAACGTTAGAGGACGATTTTTCCCATGAAAATCATGAATAGTAAAACCTCTACTTGCTTGAAGAGGTTTTGAAGCATCAATGACACTATTTAAATGGAATATATCTGAATCAAGTGCCATCGCAGTTGTAAAACTTTTAATGATAGATCCCATTTCAAAAGTTCCAGCAGTCATCCGATTGAAGCGATCATTTTTCAAAGCATCAACAGGATTTCCAGGATCAAAATCTGGGAGTGATGCCATAGCCAAAACTTCGCCTGTGTAGATATTTAAAATAACAGCTCCTGCAGCAATTGCCTTATAACGCTTCATTGCCTTCATAAGTTCATCATGAACAATTGTCTGAAGTCGCACATCAATCGAAAGCCGCACTGGTTTTAAGGATTCTTCGGTTGCAAGACCAGCAGCACGCAAATCACTCAAACCAGCATCATCGATATATTTTTCCATACCCGCTATGCCCTGATTATCGACATTAACCATGCCAAGAATATGGGAAAGCACAGCACCACTGGGATAAAAACGACGAACTTCGGTACGAAAACCAATTCCTGGAATACCAAGAGCCATAATTTGCGTTTTCTGCATTGGCGTTAATCCACGCTGAATCCAAGAAAAGCTAGACTTTTTTTTAAGACGTTTATAAGTTTCCTGCCAATTGAGATCTGGCAACACTGTTGAGAGCAATTCTATTGTTTCATCGACATCAATAATACGTCGTGGTTCAGCAAAAAGTGAATAGGTTTTAATATCTGTTGCCAATAAACGACCATTACGATCAAGAATATCAGGCCTGGCAGTTAATTGAAGAACACTTGGCCCTTTTGCTTCTTCAATCTGTCCCCCCTCAAGCCCATAAGAAATAAGACAAGCCCCCATAACACCATATAAAATAAGGAAACAGAGCAAAGAAAAAAGTAAGCGTGGACGAGCAGAATACGAGGGACGAACAGGAAAATTATCAATATTGAACTGTTTTTTTAAGCGCTTTTTCTTCTGCGAGAATGGAAAGTATGATTTCATCATCGCATACCTTTTCGAACAACAGCATTCTCCTGAGAAATATGATTATTTGCTAAAATATCCTTTCCTTCCTCTAAAAGATTTTGTTTAATCACATCTTCAATTGGATCGTATACACGGACTGGAAGACTGTCAAACTCTACAACTTGCCGTGGCTGGATACTCTCTAAACCAAGCTCCTTTTGATAACGTTTTGCAAGTTTTTGCATGCGTGAAGGCTCTATCATCACAGCCCACTCAGCATGAAGCAAACTCACTGTATTTTTTTCTGCAGCAATTTTTTGTTCAAGACGACGAATTTCACTCATTCGTTTTTGGACATCATATTTAACCTTATAAGTAAGACCTGCCATACAAATCATAATCATCACTAAAATCATATCGAATGTACGGAAAACTGTCATTTTTTGCCACCTTCAAAACTGGCAATCTTTGCTAAGCCAAACAATTTCATATCTTCAGCAAGACACTCCGCTTCAGTACGTACCCCAATACGCAACCTCGCAGAACGTGAACGAGGATTTCGCTCCAACTCCTCTTTATTTGCAGTTATACCCCCTTTAAACAAAGGAAAAAATGTTGCTGGAGCCATCTCTATTTCAGGAAGATAGCGTGATCTCACGCACTCTCCTGAACGAGCAGAAAAAAATCTCTTTACCATACGATCTTCAAGAGAATGAAAACTCACGATGCCCAAACGACCCCCTGGCTTCAAAACACGTTCAGCAGCAAATAAGCCACGCGCAAGTTCACCAATTTCATCGTTTACATAAATGCGAAGAGCCTGAAATACCCGCGTTGCAGGATGAATACGCTCTCCGTTTTTACGCCCCACCAATGCCTCAATGGCATGAGCAAGATCACCTGTACGCAAAAATGGCTGAAGAGAGCGGCGTTTTTCAATCATTCGTGCAATTCGCCCTGCATAGCGTTCCTCTCCTAATATTTTAAAGATTCGCGCTAACTCATCACCTTTTAAACGATTCACAACATCAGCAGCAGTAAAACCAGTCTGAGCCATTCGCATATCTAATGGGCCATCTTTTTGAAAAGAAAACCCTCTTTCAGCTTCATCAAGCTGCATTGAAGAGACACCAATATCTAAAATAACAGCATCCACCTTCTCTTCAACCACGCGATCCAACTGTGAAAACTCCCCTTGCACCAAACGAAATCGTGGAAAAAATTCATCAACAAGCGACTGCCCCTCACGAATAGCATAAGGATCACGATCAAGAGCAATAACCTGTGCACCCGCATATAACAAAGCACGTGTATACCCCCCAGCACCAAAGGTACCATCAATTACTTTTGCCCCAACCAATGGCATAAGCCCAGTTAAAACTGGCTGTAACAACACTGGAATATGGCGTTCAGCTCTGTGATCTTGTTTTGTCAAAATAATCCGTCTTGATTTATACTTTTTCACATCAAGAACCATCACTGGCAACTGATGTCAAAATCTCTAAAAGCTTAACTCTTCTCTCTCTCATAATAAAAGAAATGAAGTTAAAGCTAACCGGATACACATGCTAACGCATTATATTTAAAAAAATGTTATAATTTAAAAAGCACGCTTTGTTTGAGTGTAAACTTTAAAAAACACACACTCTATAAAAAATCTCGTGCAACATCAATTTTATACAATTCAATGATAAAATGTTGTATTAATCGATAAACGTTGTAAACTATAATCAGTCGGCCTATAAGCCGGGTTCTGTATGGTAAAGTGTACACTTTACATGGCAACCATTCATCTGGGACGGATGTTACCATCCGCCTCGTGCAACCTACCCGAATGACTCGCCCGGAAACCGGCTGCAAGTTAAGTCTTGCGCGTCATTTCTATTTGGTCTTGCTCCCGGTGGGGTTTACCTTGCCACACTCATTACTGAATGCGCGGTGGGCTCTTACTCCACCCTTTCACCCTTACCTATAAAAATAGGCGGTTTGCTTTCTGTGGCACTTTCCCTAGGGTCGCCCCCGCCGGGTGTTACCCGGCACCGTTTTTCCGTGGAGCCCGGACTTTCCTCACTCGCCGCCTTTAGGCATTGGACAAGCGCGGCTGCCCAGCCGACTGACGCCTTACTTATAAAACATTTTTCTTCAAGTGAAAAGAGTCCTGCAAAATATTTTACAAACCTAACCGAGAAAATCCATTGCCTTCAAAGCGCACCTTCATTTTAAAGAAGCCAGATAAGTTTTCACTTTTGAGCAATATTTTTCCGAAATGGAATTCATTTTTTTTGCCCCGTGACCTGCATTATATTTAAGGATTGTGCCACACGTATCGCCAGCACTTAGTTTATAGGCCCGCGCTAAATAACGCATACCATATTCAAGATTGGTTGCAGGATCATAAAGATCTTGCGCCGATCCCTTAAACCCCAATCCTCGTGCAGTAGAAGGTTTAATTTGCATCAAACCTATTTCGCCAGCAGCTCCCTTTGTACATGCCTTATAATCACTTTCAACCCTTACAACTGCATGTGCCAAATTAACAGGAACCTTGTACTTATTCGCAAATTTCTCAATAAGAGTCTCATAAGGACGAACAGGAATCTTAGAAGCAATAGTCTCTGAGCCCTCATTTGTTCCTGCAACATTGAACATGGTATGAGCCAGACTTATATCAAACACAAAAAATACAGCAAATGCTGCACTTAAAAGGATTTTTAAAAATTGCATTTTCTTTCTCTTCATTAAGACATTCTTAAGTCCTAGCCGCAACGGCTTGGCGAGGGCGCATTGTACATAGAAAAAAAACCAAAGAGTGGCTTGAAAATGAAAATATTAAGATAATTTCAAGATAAATTTTAGTATTGGAAGAAAATCACTCAATACAAAAATTATATATTTCTGTATTTTATAGAATATCAAAACATAAACAAACTATAAAAAAATCTTTAACGTTCTCAAAAAATAGTACACTCCATTATTTGTCGAGATAGCTACCAAAAACCCAACTTTGTGCAAATAAAAACAGTATTAAAATACCTCTGCTATTTTTCACATACAATTATTAAGCGCTCATTGAGATCAATCCCATAATCACAAAAAAACCATAAACTGGAAGGATTTGCAAGCAATACCCTTACATACCTCAGAATACCTAATTGGAATAAAAATCGCTATAAATTATGGCCTATAGTTGATAAACAATGACTGTAAAAATTCTCTGCCAAATAAATCATCCAGAAAAAACAACCATTATAGAGAGGGATCTCATAAACAGGTACAAACACACTTCTCTTTGGCCTATAGCAAAGTTGAACGATTATTTCCATCTGTTTTTTGAACAAATCTATAAAAAGGCGTACAAATAATCCCAAAACCACATCAATAGAAATTTATAGTATTTATCTCCATTAAAACATTTTGTCCGCTAACCATGATTTTATCAAACTCTCTCACCTCCACACCAAATTGTGAGGAATCATAAAAGAAATAAGCATCCTAAAACCCACAAAAAAACTTCAAGACTTTACCATTCTCTATCTAATGATGAAATAAATTTGGACATTACTTCCCCCTCTATAGGTTTTGCAAAACTCTACGAAAAACGCTAAAAAACCTTATAAGATCAACTACAAATGCACAATTTCTTAAAGAAATGACTAAAAATAAGCATCAGCAACAGCAGCACGAGAAGCAGCTTTTGATAAAACCATAGCAGCAGTATCACCAAGCTTGCGAGCCTGTTCATTGCTCTGACCGCTTGCTGCTGCAGCAGCAACTATATCGCGACGCACTTGCTCAATCAATTGCTTTTGTTGCTGAGGTTTCAATTTAGAGAGTTTCGTTATAATACCGGGAAAAGAAATTTCTAGCCTTTCTAGAAGAACCTTTTCTGTAACGCTGTCCTGATGAGAAGAAAGAGACCGATTAAAGAGAACGTGAGAAACAGAAGGTTTCCAATAAACAAAAAGAACTGCGACAAAAATCAAAAAGGAAATTACAACGATAACGACTCTGTGCCGAGAAGACTCCATTCCCTGTACCTAAAAAAAGACTCACAAAGCATATTTTTACAATGCATTATTCATCAAAACTTAACACTAAATCCCAAAAAGCCTGGCTGAGGAAAACCTCAACCAGGCCAGACAATCTAAGGGATCCACGCGGGGGGGGGGAGGAGGTTCCCTGATCGTCCTCTCGCATCAACCATTAACACAGGCGATGCAATATCTCTGCTATGGAATAAAATGCTCTAAACAACAAGAAATTCTTATCATCTTTCACACAAAAAACTACAAAAAAATTATAAACCGTCTAAAAATGGAAAAATTTAGGCAAAAAATATTCAAAATGATCCAATTTGGGGCAACTTTATTTCAAAGGTTATGAATAGAATCCAAGAGCTTCATCATTTTCAGAATAATTTTTCCTCAAAGCCCCGTGTCTGTAAAAAATCTCAGCTGTAGAAGTGTCCCTCTATGAAAGACAAAACATAAAAACCAAGGATCATTTATTCAAAAACTATCATCACAAAAATCAAAGTTTAGATCTTTTAACCCTTTGAAATTGTAAAAAACTATATGATGGGGAGATAAATTGGCATACTCAAAATGATGAATCTACCTTAGTCTAAATAAGATAATAAAGGAAAAAGAGACATTCTTTTCTGTTTTCATGATATTTTTTAAGAATCATCATAAAAAATCTTGTAAAATTGCCTCTACTGAAACAAGAACGATTGTGAATTTGAATCAATAAATTATTATGAAAGTTCAGAGTTTAGCATCTATTTCAAATCACTCATGATCATCATTCAAGTTGATGAAAAACTCTCTTTATTACTAATCAAAAATTGCAACATCTTATCCATAACAGACAATAACCAATGCAGCCATTTCCACCCCCTCTCTCTTACTAAAGAGTGTGCTGCAAAATGAGAAAAGTGCAAATTTTCATATCCCCAATTGCTTTACCATGTTATCTTTAGGGAGATTACGTAATACCGATCTTTTATTTTTCAGATTCTTAACAGAATCACTCATGCACACAGAACAACATACTCTTCACTGCCCACTCATACACTTGCTTTAAAGATAAAAAAACAATGCACGACCCTTATAAATCAATATCTCGATCAATTTAACGCATGCAGTTTCAACAGGCATTCAATAGTAATCCTATAACCGACTTTGCTTCTATAAAAATACTTTGTTACATAAAAAATATCGAAACATCAGCGTTCTCGTACACATAGATACTGCGCAATGCAACGAACAACAATACTGCAACGATTTATTAAAATTCTCTCTTTGCACTTTAAAAAATCAAAAAACAAAGCACATTAACCAACATGTTTATGCAAACTCTACTGTTTTGTCTTTTATATCATCAACCAGTAAACGTGGATCACGAGCAAGCCAAAGCTTAACCACGAAACTCTTATTGTTTTCACTGTGCGAAGGAGGAAAGCACATCATTTGCTCTAGAAGAAGCCCCGCATCTTTAAGCCATTGTTCTATTTGTAAATCGGAAAATCCAAAAGGCGTAGGAGAGTGGTAAGAATGAGAAGATTGAGCTTCATAGTGAACAAAATCCACAATCAGCAAACGCCCATGAGGACGCAAAACACCTGCAATCTCATGAAAAGCCATTTCGGGGTTTTCAAAAAAATGTAAAACGCAACGAAGAATGACCAAATCAAAAGTTGCATTCCCAACCGATAAATGCAAAACCTCGCTATCGAGGGCAACTTCAACTGCGTGCGTATAAAGACCTGAAAACAATTTCAAGACAGAGCCCTCTCTACCAATATCAAGCATTGTCTCAAATGGTTTATCGCCAATAATTTCACGTAAGGCGCTTTCTAAACCGTGCTCTGCAATAGAAGAAAAGCTTAATACATCCCACTGCACCGCATTTTGTAAAAAAGACGTCTTGCTGCTTTTTGGGTGCTGTTCTTTTCTATCATTCTTCAAACGAGTCCAATCGCGCGCGACCATCACATCATGCTCTAACAAAGTTGAAATAACAACCAGCACAATATTTTTACTCAAACACGCATGACAAAGCTTAAAATAAATCGATCCACCTTTCTGATAAGGCTCAATCAATTGTGCTTCATACAACAAACGTAAATGCTGTAATACATGTGATTGCGGCTGTCCAAGAACAAATGTAAGGTCTGATACCGTTAAATCTCTATGGTACAAAAGTGCAAGAAGACGCAAACGACTTGATTCTGCCATCACTTTTAGCAGCATAATCATTTCATCTAAATTTATTATTTTTTTCATCAAAATCCCTTACTGCTCAGATAAGTATTTACTCCTATTCATAGAAAATCAAGCAAAAGGCATAGAGTTGCATCACTCATACTCATAGTGTTTTTTGACACTACGAAAAACAAACCATTGCCAAAAAAATAGTACCCTCCCTCTTTCTGCCGATCAGAGCGAATATACTGGTACTGTAATCGCAAAACTATATATGAAAACTTACAAGTCTCCATTCTAACCTGATGAGGAATAATTATACCTCTAAGTTATCAGCATATCGAACATGATAACATATTCCGTAAGGAGATAATCAGAATTCTAGACTCTCTTTCTCTTTTAGGTGCGATCAATAAGACCGCACACTATAACAATAACAAAATGTCTGCACTGTCTTTCGAAAAACAAGGACAATACCAGTCACCTCACCATTTTTTCACTCAAAATCCAACAAAACAAGCAATACTAGCGTGTCAGCGGCTTATAATTGACACGCTTAGAATTGAGAGAATCTGCACCGAAACGACGAACTTTATCAGCTTCATATTCAGCAAAATTACCTTCAAACCACTCCACATGACCATCACCCTCAAACGCCAAAATATGGGTTGCCAACCGATCAAGAAACATACGATCATGCGATATGACCACCGCGCAACCAGCAAAATTCTCCAGTGCATCCTCTAAGGCACCCAACGTTTCAGTATCCAGATCATTTGTCGGTTCATCAAGAAGCAGAACATTCCCTCCCTCTTTTAAAAGCTTAGCCAAATGCACACGATTGCGCTGACCTCCTGATAAATTCGCGACCTTCTGCTGCTGATCTGTACCCTTAAAATTAAACGCACCGCAGTAAGCGCGGCTGTTCATTTCATGTTTACCTAATTTAATGACATCATTACCGCCAGAAATTTCCTCCCAAACGGTTTTATCACCAGCCAATGAATCGCGACTTTGATCAACATAACTCATGTGAACTGTTTCCCCGATACGGATTCGACCGGAATCTGGTTGTTCCTGCCCCGTCAACATTTTAAACAAGGTGGATTTTCCCATACCATTGGCACCAATGACTCCCACAATGCCCCCAGCAGGAAGCTTGAAAGAGAGATCATCAATCAAGACACGCTCTCCATACGCTTTAGAGAGATTATCAACTTCAATGACAACCTGCCCCAATCTTTCACCAATAGGAATAATAATCTGCGCCTCTCCAGGACAGCGTTCACGTGCAGCCTGAACCAACTCATCATAGGCTTTAATCCGTGCTTTGGACTTTGCTTGCCGTCCCTTTGGGCTAGAAGCAATCCATTCCTGTTCGCGTGACAACGCACGCTGACGCGCAGCCTCCTCACGCCCTTCCTGTGCTAAACGTTTGGCTTTAGCTGCCAAATAAGCAGAATAATTCCCCTCGTAAGGGATACCTTTACCGCGGTCTAACTCTAAAATCCAACCCGTTACATTGTCGAGAAAATAACGGTCATGCGTCACCAAAAGCACCGCACCGGAGTATTCACGCAGATGCCTTTCAAGCCAAGCTGTAGTTTCAGCATCCAAATGGTTTGTTGGTTCATCCAAAAGCAATAAATCCGGTTTAGACAAAAGTAACTTGCAAAGCGCAACACGCCGCCTCTCACCTCCTGAAAGTTTTGTTACATCCTCATCTGCTGGTGGACAACCAAGGGCTGCCATAGCCATTTCTACTTGACTTTCTAAATCCCAAAGATTCTGACTGTCGATGATATCCTGTAGCCTAGCACCTTCATCAGCCGTTTCCTCACTATAATTCATCATCAATTCATTATAACGCTCGACAATTGCCTGCTTATCGGCCACACCTTCCATCACATTACCACGCACATCTTTACTAGCATCAAGAAGCGGCTCTTGTGGAAGATAACCACAACGCGCCCCTTCAGAAAGCCATGCTTCTCCGGTATACTCCTTATCTATTCCAGCCATAATACGTAAAATGGTTGATTTACCTGCACCATTCGGTCCCAAAATACCAATTTTTGCATCTGGATAAAAAGACAGATGGATATTTTCCAAAATTTTCTTATTGCCGTAAGTCTTGTTAAGCCCAGCCATATGATAGATAAATTGACGTGCCATAAATTTCTCTTTAATATCGCGCATTGAGAGGTTAGGATTTTGAAAAATTGCTTTTGCTTTTCTTAAACTCTGCAAAAGACAAAGCTTGCGTTGCATCAAAAGCTTTCCACTTTATATTGGTATATTTTTTCTAATCTCACAAGCCCTCCTAAGGTTTTAAATGCAAAAAAACGGCCCTTATCAAAGCAAAAAACAGCTCTTTTTAGCTGTACCCCAAACCTGTTATCAAACCTCACCTCTCTTTTCCCTAGCAAATATAACAGTGTGTTTTTATCGTATTCAGCCAACTTATCAATGCGATAGGATACTCCAGAGAAAACCTATTCTCTATGCCCCCTCTTTTTTTGCTTTATGGGCTTTATATTTTGCCGGACAAAATCCTACTCTTTTTTCATCAATTTTATGTCACGGAAGGCAATGGACTTCACCCTTTGCTTTGCTATGGCTCAGATTATGTTTGCAAAATGAGCGCCTTCTTCTAGGATCTGACGTTCCAAGCCCGATGATCATGAAAGCTCTCCACCATCATGTAGCAATGAGTAACTATAGTGCACTCCCCATTGGTACATGGTTGCAATTGGTGAAAAACTATAAAAAGAACTGTAAAAACTTATCCACTCCCTTTTTTTGGTTTGATCATGATAATATCAATCTCCACCAAATTATTCCAAAACTTCAAGACGAGATATAGTCTTTCAAAGGGTATCACAAAAGTAAATCTCCTATAGGAATGTGTTGATGAAAAAAAAAGTCTTAATTGTTATTGATGTTCAAAATGACTTTTTACCAGGTGGGGCATTGGCAGTACCACAAAGTGATATCATTTTACCGGCTGTCAATAATCTCATAGAGCATTTTGATCATGTTATTTTAACCCAAGACTGGCATCCTAAAAACCATTGCAGCTTCGCTTCTTCCTATTCTGATAAAAAGCCCTATGATACCGTTAATCTTGACTATGGTCCGCAAATACTGTGGCCGGATCATTGCGTACAAGGAACAAAAGGAGCAGACTTTCATGCCTCTCTTAAAGTTGATAAAGCACAACTGATCCTTCGAAAAGGCTATAATCAAAAAATTGATAGTTATTCCGCCTTTTTTGAAAATGATCAAAAAACACCAACAGGTTTACAAGTTTATTTGCAAGAACATGGTTTTACACAGCTTGCTATGTGCGGCTTAGCAACGGATTTTTGTGTTGGTTTCTCTGCGCTTCATGCCATGCAATGCGGTTTTAACGTAAGTGTTTCATTAAATGCTTGTGCTGGTATTGATGTAAACGGATCACTAAACACAATGCTAAAAACCATGAACGAATCCGGCATAGAACTCCTCATGGCATCCTAAAGTCACTTGTTTTGTCCTGTCCTTGTAAAGCGTAAAAAATCTTCAATTTACTCAGATTAAGAGACACTATGTTTATTGAGATGATGGCGCTTCAAGCGAAGAGAGGAATAAAATGCCATGCCAATAATACAGACCCCCACAAGCCCTGTGAAAACTTCAGGAATCGATAGAAGAGTCTGTAGATACATAATCACTGCGAGAACTAAAATTGCATAAAAAGCCCCATGCTCCAAATAACGATAATGCAACAATATACGCGACTCAACTAACATAATTGTTATAGAACGAACGTAAAATGCGCCTATACTAAGACCAATTGCGATAATAAAAAGGTTATGCGAAAACGCAAAAGCACCAACAACACCATCAAAAGAAAAACTAGCATCTAAAATTTCCAGATAAAGAAATGCCCCTGCCCCCCCCTTGGCAACCGTAGCTAAAGTTGTTTTAGGAGCATCCAAGAGCGAACTAACCGTTTCAACAGCTATGAATGTCAAAAGTCCATACAAAGAAGCAAATAAAAAAACCATTTTATCTTCTGTTGCCACCTGCCCTGAAAAGAATAATATCAAAGCCAAAACAATGGCAATATCAATCCCGACAAGCGCACCAAACTTTTGAGCTGGTCTCTCTATAAAAGCAAGCCAATGCACTTCTTTTTCAGCATCAAAAAAATATTTCAACCCAACCATCATCAGGAAAGTGCCTCCGAAAGCTGCAATTGACACATGAACATCCGTTAAGACTGCAGCATATTGATGTGGTTGCCATATTGCTAATTTTACTGCGGCAATTGGATTAACACCAACAGCAACAGCAACCACCAACAACGGAAAAACAAGACGCATTCCAAACACTGCTATTAAAATTCCCCATACCAAGAAGCGACGGCGCCAAAGAGGATCCATTCTTTCAAGAACACGGGCATTAATAATAGAATTATCAAAAGATAAAGAAATTTCTAAAATGCCTAAAACACAGCAAATAAAAAAATATTTAAGAAAACCAATAACACTTTCCGTTTCAAACCAACCAATAGCCCCTCCCAAAAAGACGCCAATGGCCGTGAAAAAAAAAGGCCATCGCAAATAGCCTAACAGAACCATGATCTATTTCCTCAAAAATTTATTTCTTTAAATTCATCTGCTCGGCAAAGCGAAAGATTGCCTCTCTTAAAGATTGCCTCTCTTAATGTAAAAAGAGATAAAATCCCATGGGGTATTTATATGGAATTTTTCCCCAAAAAAACAAGAGAAAAAACAGTAAAAACATCTTTTATTTGCAATGAAGAAAAGCCTTAAATAATATATAATACAAAAAGTAAAAAATCCTTTGCTATGCACTATCAAAATAACTTTTTATGTATTAAAATTAAAAAATACAAAAAAATG
Source organism: Bartonella senegalensis OS02 (assembly GCF_000312545.1). Taxonomy (GTDB): domain Bacteria; phylum Pseudomonadota; class Alphaproteobacteria; order Rhizobiales; family Rhizobiaceae; genus Bartonella; species Bartonella senegalensis. Next base: position 141,619 of record NZ_HE997541.1, on the reverse strand, counting down.
AAAGCAATAAATATTGACATTACATCATGATATATTAATACATACTGTGCCTTTATTGGTTTAAAATGATACCATGATGATTTACTGAGGGAGATAATTCGTGGCACGTCCTGAAACTGAATCAAAAACTATATTTGGAAAACGTTTACGTTATGTTCGTCTTGCTTTAGGTGATCCATCACGCGAAGCATTGGCTAAAAGTTTTAGCATGACAAAAAACTCTATTGCTTTTTATGAACGCGGCGAGAGAGAACCCAATCTAAGTGTCTTACAAACATATCGCACATTGTACGGTGTCAATATTAATTGGCTCTTAACTGGACAAGGAAAAATGTTTGACAGTGAATATACTAAAGGTGACTTTGACTGGAACTATTTTATCAAAAAAATTGAGGGGCTTGAAGAAATCCTTTCCAATAGCGATCGTAGTAAAAAACCAAATCAAGAAAAAATCGAAAGCTCTTATGAGAAGTTGCAACACTATTTGTCAAGACAGGGTTCAGCTAACAGATACACCCCCAAAGCTGCAACCTCTCTGATTGATATGAAGGCAAAAATGGCTAACTCCTACGCCCTTAGCTTATTCATTGATTTACTTATTCGTAGCGTATCGCAAAAAGAAGTTATCGCTAATCAATAAACGTCCATACTAAAAGAGACGACGAAAAAAAATAAAAATTTATCAGCATAGGAGAAAGTAAGAATAGTTTTTTCTATGGTGATGAGTTTTGGTGTATCCTATAATTTTTTTTCGTAAAAAAATTGAATAGTCTTAAATAGAATAAGTGAATTAGAATTTTTTACTAATAAAAGGAAAAATAAATATTCATCAAATTAAAATAAATTTTTTTTAGTATAAATTACTTATTTTTGCCTTATTGACAATAAATATTTTCTTGTTACAAAATAAATTTCTCATAGAAATTATTTGTTTGAGAAAAAATTAAGGAAAATATATTGACTCCTTACTGGAGAGACATACTTTAATTCTCATAGTCAAAGGAGTTGAATATTTATCCTGCAAATTATCGACTATTTTATGAGGTAGGAAGCATGTATTTTGAGGTGTTTCAAGGGGTCCACAAACAATGGTACTGGCGTCTAATCTCAAGCGATGAACAAAAAATTGCTTTTTCGAGTAAAGGTTACCCAACAAAGAAAGATATTCTTATAAATATTGAGCAAATAAAAGAAATTACACATAAAGCCCTTATTAGAGAGCTTCAATCTTAACGTTCCTTACCATTAAAATAAAATTTTACTCTGTATATTTCGCACTTTGGTAACGAACAAAGAATATTTTTCCAATAATGGAAAAAAGGGGGGGATTATTATATTATTCCTCGTATACTCACAGATAACTCTCAGTGAAGCCTTGCACAGATTTTGTATCTGTTTTCCAAACTAACAATTCAACAACTTTTGAATTTATCAACCAGCAAGAAGCAATGCTTCTGCTCTTCTTGCAAATACAGTAACATTTCTTAAGAAATCAATTCTTAACAATATTCTAAAACAACCTGAACACTATAAATTGTCTATAAAATCACGAATATTATATACAAACCTATAAAAACTGATCTTATGTTAGATTTCGATAAAATATTTGTAAGCGCATCTATGGATTTAAGTTGTAAACGAAAGATTGCCAATACCCCTCAACAAAAATATATACATGCAAAACTAGTATAGACAGATAAACAATATCAGAAAAGATTTCTTACCAAACTTACAACACCGTTTATCCCATGCTCTAAAACAAGTTATCTTGAAATCTTTATAGAAAAAACATTGAAAAATCCCCATTAACCGTGAGCTTGTGAAAAGCGAAGTTATTTGAAACTTCAATAGTCATGAAAATATAACGCTATACTCTATAGTCGAAGATTTATTATGATCAATCATGAATATATCAAAAACAAAATCTTTCATCGATATGAACATAAAGATAAAATAGTGCACTTCATTTCCTTGGAATAACATGTGTCTTATAGTTCATATTAAGACGACAACAGAAATGCTTATTGTCATCCAAAAAATGAGCAGCACAGTGTGCTCTTTCAAGCTGAAGAGATAAAGAAGCTAACTAAGCTGTTATCAAATTTGAGGAAACAGATCTTAAAAAAGAAAGAGAAAAGAGAAAATTTACATAATTTTCGCGTAAAATCGTAAAACGGTAAACAAGCAAAATCAAGAAGTCACATTTCTACAAAAATCCTACTCGAAGCTTACTGAAATGACATACATGACCTTCTGTGCTCTTTCATTTATCGACATCGCCTTAAACAGCTGCTTGATTGCCATTCTGATCATTTTTTAAAATATATTGCCTTCCTCCTCTTTTCTTTTGACGCATTCTCCTGTCGCATTTTCTTAACCACCTTAACAAGATAAGGTATCTGATAATCTGCACACCATGCTGTTAAGAGAGTTCATAAACGCCATAAACATGAACAATATCTGATAAGAACGTGACACCCCCCTGCTGCAAAACAGATATTCAACCTCCTGATTATCGTATTCTGTAAGCCATTATAAAATGCACAATAACAAATCATACCTCCTTCACAGAAGCATATTTGAACATGGACCATTTTATTTATCAAACCATTCATAGTATAAATCGCCCAACGCACTTTCATAACTAGATCAAATAGAGAACCATATAAAACCATTGGCAACCCCATGAAAAATATTTTTATGTTCTACCATTTTTTACCAAAAGCAGGAGAAAGCGTGTGCAATATGCAAAAGCAACAGTTAGCATAAAAAAATGAACTTAAGTTATAATAATCATAAAGGAATTTTAGTAAGCGTAATTTCTGAATAAAAAAGATCCAAACAGAACTAAAAAAAATTCAATAAAAAGATATAAAAATTTATAAAAACAATGAAGCTATCTTAACAACCATAAGGAAACCTTAAACAGCAAGGAGAAGCAGAAAAATACATCTCTTTTAACAAAAAAAACAAAAGCTCGATTTTAAAAAATTGGAAATTATGTTTAAATAAAAATACAACCCTATTCAGTAATCAACCTAACTTTCCAACAATTGAGGTCTTATAATTGATGCAAAATATTCTAGCAATTCAAATATAGCACGGCACCATACTCGAAGAAAATCTATTTGAATTTTACCAAATAAACTATCTTAAGAAAAATGCAGACAAAGCCAATAATCACTCTTAACATTATGATGTTTTGACTTTTATTTTGCTCCTAAAAAGAGCATTCATTTGCTTTTAATGAAGTGTAAGTATTGCCTCTTTGCATTTAAGCCTTAAAGTTATGATATTTAGCACTTCATATCCTCTCATCCCAAACAACGTGCAAAATACTTCAAATAAACTCATGACAGGTGTATATTTACGCTCTTCTTCTTATCCCTGTTAAATTGCATTCAAGAAAAGCTCATCTTCCTCTTCTTTCAAAGCTTATCCTCTTCCTACCAACAAGTGCATCATAATTTTTTGAGACCAAATAGTATTTTCCTTTATCTCATCTCATCAATTTTGCGTCTTTTTATAAAAATAAAAAACGCGATAAAATACATACAGAAGACAAATTACGCATATGATGACTCTCCCAAAGAGCCAATGTTCTCTGCATTCATCTTATTCTCTCTACTTTTTCTATCAAATCATCATGACCAATTTATTTCTCTCATCTCATAAAACTTTCTTGTTTATATCATCACCATTGAGAGGCTTATTCTTTGAAAATATTTTATCGCCCAAAACCTTGTTCTTCCAATTAACGATCCCTGCAAAATTGTTTAAACAACATACGCATCAGCATAAAAATTAGCATTGTCCTCAATGATTATCTTTCCATAAACTTAAACTTTAGAAAAAACTATAGCCCCTTAGCAACAACTCAACACTCACCCTCATAAACAAGACTTATCCCTAACAAGGCTTATCTCTGATGATCAAACCTTATTATAAATCAGCTCATCTCAACATTTCCAAAGTCTTGCAGAATGCACAATATCGATATCATCACTCTTTCGCTTCATCCTCAGCGTTAATCTCTTCCTGATGTTGCTGCATAGCTTCTTCGTACTGTTTAACTTGTTGTTTTAGCTTTGCAATCGTCTGATCGCGTCTTTTAATCACCATATTTTGCTCTCTAATCGCCCTATCACGTTCTTCGTTTATCCTCATAGAATCCCTTAAGAACTCATGCTTTATCTTTCTTGCTTCTTCTTGAAAAGCTTGAGCCTGACCCCGATAATACAAAACAAACCGCAATATGACACCACCGAAAAGCAAAACAATAACCACTCCTATCCATAAAATTTCATTTATACTCACTTTGATCTCCTTTAAATTACAGTGAAAGATATATTTTGTTTCGCTCTCTCTCAAAAAAAAGAATGCAAAAAGCCATATGTGCCAAGTGCGATAATCACTCTCGACATCCTTATTGCCTCTATCAAAACACGCTAATAAATGACGTAAAGTAGCTCTCCTCCATCCTCTCACGCCTATTGGGTTTATTTACATCAGACGCAAGAACATAACGGATTTCAAACAAAGTTCATGGCGGAAGATACGCAACACACGCCCTACGCGCATTGTTGTTACTTGCCTCTTTTGCAGCATGGAAAATACAGCAATATATGTAAATCCCCTCATCATTGCGCAAATCTTCACACTCACAGGACTGAGGATTACATTCGACTTTTGCCTTTTCGCGAACCTTTACAGAACTCCCAACTAAAGCATTGCCATAAATCTGAGAATTTACGAAAAATTGAGCAGAATCATAAATCTCTGTACCACTATAGATATATGCAGTACCAATCCTTTTGGAAGAACGAATAATCTTTATTTTTTGGGAAAGATGCGAAATTCTGCAAATCTCTATAGATCCACATGCTTGTGCCTTATCTTCAACAACAGCAAAACTGGAAACGGAAAACATACAATGTACTTGCGCATTATCACAAACACAGACTCCATTGCGAACGTAAGAATCATTATTAAATATGGCATCCTTAAAAACACATTGATCTTCGATAAAAGATCTACTCCTTGTATCACGTTCTAAGCAATAATTACCTTGATCTTTAAAATCATAAACGTCACTTTTCTTGAAGTTTGCGAAATTTCTTAACACACGTATGCGATACACCATCGAACGATGACTCCATTTATCAAAACAAAAGGAAAACCAGCATTTTTTACCCATGAATTTATGTTTCTACAGCCATCATTCTTTTCCTTAAGGCTGCAAAGCTTAGCCGTGTTCGCACACCACCTTAACGCGCAAACTTCTTACAAATGTCAATGTTGGAGTATATCTTGATTTATAATGCCACTACGTATACTATCAGGATAGTACTTCATGAACGCACGAATGCATATTTCCATTTCTGGCCATACGTGTCCGACCTATAACAATCGTAGACTTAAACAACCATTCTTATTGCTTCAAATCCGAAAGTGTATGGGGGCATCTTGTTACTAAGTAAAAAAACTCTTTATCCTTCATAAGCGAAGAGCTCCGCATGGATATTTTCACGCTCCTTTATCATATATTCTAAATTTGCAACACGATAATAACGCTATAGCGTCAATGTGTAAAGGTCTAAAAATGACAAAGACTGAAAAAGATTGGTTCCAACGTTTAATTAAACTGATAGAAAGTGATGGACGAACGATGATTGAAATAAGCAAAGCAGCAGGCTGTGGACAAAACTACGTACAACAAATGATAAAAGGAGGAAAAAGACCCTCCGTAGATAAACTCATGGCTCTTCTTAATACACTCGGAAATGCCAGCGCCATATATGTAATCACAGGTTTTAACATCTCCGATGAAGATTTAAGACTCATAGCTCTGATTTCGTCTGGTGATAAAAAGAAGATTGAAGCTTTAAGTCTTCTGCTAACTGAGAAGAAGCAGTGAAATTTTCTACTCTTTCCAATATCTTCTGCTTTTGAGTTTTAGACAAAGCTTCCCATTTCACAATAATACGCGCTAAAACTTTCTCAAAGTTTTCTTCATTCTTCATATTTTTCTCCAATATTATCAAATCGAATAACGCCAAAGCGTTTATACACACTCCCATACCTGAGAAAAAACGAATTGCAATAGGCCGTATGGAATCAGTTGTGTAAACAAACTGGTTTTTATAAAATGCAGGTAGAATTTTATTAGTTATGTACCATGGTGAGACGAAAAACATCACACGGTCCAGACTTCTTTATAAAACAATTGATATCACCACTCTTATCAACAACGTTGATAATGCTGTTCAGATCTTGTGAGTCGAACCAATAATTAACCGATGTAAAAATATCTGTGAAGATTTTACTGAATCCTACGTGAGAGAATGAGAACAGACTTACTTTGAAGAAAGAATATATCACGATTCTATTCTACACAGCACTACTTATGTTTTCAAAACAACACCGCCAAGCAAAAAATAACGATGCGATAGAGATGAATTTTATGAACATCAATGCTCTCTACAACTCTGTGCACCTGTTTCTCAAAAGAACCTCTCCCTTCTACAAATGGTCTTAAAATACTAACAGAGACTTATTATAAAAAAATGATAATACTAAAAAAGATATAATGAAGCCAAGTGTTAATGATATCTGCAATATAAATTAAACAAAAAAGATCTTTTTTAAACAAATCAAATATTGTTTTTAAAAGTATAAAATGAAAAAGAAATCAATTTTAATTTCAAGAAAAATAATGAAAAAACTAACAGCTTTGCATAAACGATAAAGTATATAATAAAGATAAAGAACTTTGGTTAGCAGAACATTCAAAAAAAGGCACTTATTACTTTATCAAGATAAAATAAAAAAACCTATAAATCACCTTATCTATAAGAACTCAGACCACAAATGAAACAGAAAAGGCATTCTTCCAGCAAAAATCATCATAAAAAGCATCGACTTACTTTCTCAAGAAATAAAAAGATAAAACAACGCATTTAAAAGACATCATACTGGAAAAAAATGCGAATTTACCGACAAAATAATCAATATTTATGATCGTAATTTACATAGTATCTGTGCGCTGGAAACCTTCATAAAAATGAGAATGGTGTTTTAGGAAAACTAAAAATAACCAGAAAGGTGAACCTTTATCATGAAAAATGTTGTATTTTCGACAGCACAAAGATTTTAAATGATATGGACTATGCATAGCGCTTCTCAGCTTTAGAGTCATATAATTGGTTATAGAAATGATTAATGAGAATGTATGATTCTTTAGACAGTGAATTGATTCACAAAAAAATGAATATTTTGAAGAACATCCAGATTTACGACAACCTTACATCAACGAGAAAGAACAGATCACAAATAAAAGATATGAATCTACTGATAAGATTATACGGTTTGAAGAGATTGACTGCTAAAAATAATTATTTTCAATATATACATATTTGATCTCATGAATAAATAACCCAAAAAGAGTTGAGACGTACCTCACTATCTACACTGTGAATATAAAGTGACCACTCACTGCAGGTACTCTAACAGAAGTCCAAATAAAGTTATAAATTAAGAGAAATAAAAGCCATTGATCAATGACTTATCTCTCTTTAAAAAATTTCCAAAAGCAATTTCAGCAATCTATCCAGAAAAATTATTCAATGTGCAAAAAAATAAATATAACGAATCGTCACTCTCTTAAATTATAAATTTTCATCTCCCCCTCCTCATCTTGTTCCCCCCCACATGACCAAATTCTATGGCATATGCGCATTGCTTATAAACCATGGGCTAGAATTAGTAGAACCTATGAAATGCAAAAGTTTATTGACACCAACAACAATGCTTTTTGCCGAATCATAAGAGCTTATCTCCCCTGGAATCAAAAGACCTATTATAGGGTTTAATAAAATTGCTCTTTTAAGAGCATCAAGTGCTATCCTGTAAAGAAAATCAAATTCTGATGAAAATTTCCAATGCCATAGGAAAAATTTCTAAAGAGCCATAAAAAGCGCATGTTACAAGAAACGTTGAACAATAAAACCAATAATTGCCCAAAATTTTCTAAAAGCATTCTCATGGTATTCTTTGAAGATAAGCCAAATTCAGGGTAAGAAAATCTCTTCTCAAAAACAGGAATGAACTCCCATTTTGTAAGAAAAAAAGAGAAATATTACAAAAAGCAGCCCCTCTCGTAGAACTTACAAACTTATGTGAATTTATAGTCTTTGTTCTGCAAACTTACATCCTAGTAAAAGATGATCGTTCTGGCTGAAAAAACATCAGGAGAATATTATCCCTCTAAAAATAAAGGAAAGTAAATTCCAAATATATACCCCTCTATTTCATCCAAACCAACCGTCACTCTTAAAACTGATTCTCTTGGAAAGAGAGTCTGCATTTATGATAAAAGCAGCATACAGATTAAAAAAATCATTGCCATATATTGTCCCAATTCAGCTACAACGGACGCACAACTTCAAGCGCTTTTGGCAAAACTAAGAGATGCTGTTGCTTTATAAAAAAACACTGACTGCAAAAACTTTCTCTTCAGACAATAAAAATCTCTCCAATAATTCGAAAGGATAATCCTCGTAGTGAATGTAATCTGACAGCAGATTTCTAAAGAGGAAAGATGGAAAGAGAGCAGAAATATGTGATAACCTGTTATCTTTACAGAAATTTTATACCATCAAGCACAATCATTATCAAAAATGCGCTTTGTAGACGTACAACAAATAAAGTAGACTAAGAATAAAACTTTTTAGAAAAAAACAGAGAAGAATTCGAAAACTCTTTAAAAATAAAGTTAAAAATTTATACAGAGACCGTGTAGAATGTCACAACAAAACGAAAAACACAAAGTCCTTTACAACCAAAATAAACTCTTCACTTTATTGACTACTGGTGGGCCCGGAGGGACTCGAACCCCCAACCAAGCGGTTATGAGCCGCTGGCTCTAACCAATTGAGCTACAGGCCCCACAAGCAGCTTTTCTCTAAACTAAAATGCTCTATGACACAAGGGCTTGATTAAATTATAAGCCACCTTTTTCTCTTTTTTATCGGTTTTTTTTCTAATGCCCTAATTTCTTTACAAGAACTCAAGAAAATGAAAAGATAGTCAATCAACAAAGAAAAGGAAGAGAGATGAAAAAAGTAATTATTTCCAAAACGTTGAAGAGTTATCCGGTTAAAATGGCTATGCTAGCATTCACACTGTTAGCAGCTTTGCCTGTCACACACGCTGAAGAAAGCAAAATGAAAAACGCAACTATTACGGTTACTGCAACCGGTGAAAATCAAGCCACACCAGATATGGCAATTATCAATCTTGCTGTTGTTACACAAGACAAAACTGCTCAAAAGGCATTAGCAGACAACAATAAGTCTATGAATAATATTATAAACGCTTTTAAAAGCAATGGCATTCAAGAAAATGATCTGCAAACATCAGGCTTATCCATTTATCAATCTAATCCAGACAAACATCACGAAAAAAAGAACAATGGCAATGGAATTGTCTATCATGTTTCAAATTCTTTAACAGTACGCATTCGTGATCTTTCCAACGCTGGTAAAATATTTGATCAAGCAATGGCGCTCGGCATCAACTCCGTGCATGGTATTACCTTTACCAATGCCGATACAAAGCCATTCTATCAAGAAGCACGAAAAAAAGCCATTGCTGAAGCGATTGAAAAAGCAAAAACCATAGCAGAGGCAGCTAATTTAAAACTAGGAAAAATTATTAAAATCAATGAAAATGATGACAATTATTATGCAAAGCCACATCTCATGAGCAGGGCAGCAAATGCAAGCTACGCAGATACAACTTTTTCAAGTGGTGAACTGAATTACAGCGTAAGTGTCACCGTAGTATTTGCTATCAATTAAATCAATAGAATATATTGCTGGATAAAACAGTCTCGTCACTGACCTTCACAGAGAAGGCCGGTGATGTATTGAAGGTAATCTTCTTCACAAGACAATTCATCTTCGTAAATTTCTACCTGTCCACACGCAGAAAATTCTGTTTGATGGACTGTCTGATGACTTCCTGACACCAGTGGATGCCACCAGTAAAGATCCTTTCCCTCATAAATTAGTCGATAAGCACAGCTTTCTGGAAGCCAACAAGCTGTTTTAATCGTTTCAAGATTCAACGATATACAATCTGGAACAATTAATTTACGGTGAGCATAGTCTCGACACCGACAAGTTTCACCATCTAAAAGACGACACGCAACACTGGTGGCGTAAATATCACCAGTATCATCATCTTCCACTTTGTTTAGACAACACCGCCCACAGCCATCACAAAGACTTTCCCACTCAGAAAAGGAAATTTCTTCTAATTTTTTTACTTTCCAAAAAGGAGCTTTTTTACTCATAAAATCAACCACAATTTTTTCAAACAAAAGAATCTACTAAAAAGTGAAAAAATAATCCAATCTGTATAATTTTATAGACTTTTATCTACTAAAAACATCCTCTTCAGTAGATGACATCAAGACAATTTTCTTAAAGTCCAGTTTAATGAAAATAGGCAAACACTTTAAACACACATCTGTTGTGAATGAAGAGAAACAAAGCTAGCATATACAATATGGTACCTATTGCACCGCTTGAATTCTGCATCTTCAGTTAAGATTAGAAAGTAAAGTTATGCAGATCATCATATTCCGTTTGTGGAAAACAGATGAATGATCAAGAAGCCGTATTCTATCAAATGCAGCAATAAATAAAGAATTTCTCATTTATTAAAGTCAGTTTTGGATGAGTATGATGATGAAAAACCTTAACCCATCATTTTGTTGAAAACGTTCATTTTATTTTAAAAACTAAAATTCAAAGGATGAAAGCTTCTCGTTAGAAAAGGGTTTCAACAAGCTCGCACCATCATTCTCTATGACAACTTCTAATGCTACGACAATCTTGGCATTGAAACAGTTCATAAGAGACATTTTTACTTTTATTCCTTGTTTGAAGAGTTTTTATCAAGATATCAGCTCTATTTATGACGTGCAAGAAAATGATTTTGAGTGATTCACTCTAAAAGAGTTTGCGATGAAAGAATCGCTCAATATTCGGAACTGTCATTCAAACTGCGAAACAATAAATCATCCTTATAAATCACTGTGATGTATTTTTATTCCTTACACGTCTTCTTTTTGCCTCCAAAGCATAATCTTTATTACGCAATAATTTATCTCTTTTTACTTGCCTCGAGAAGCTCATCTAATTGGATGATATCACTTGTGTTCCCTATCGTTCAGAAGAAAATAAAAAGCTTATTCCCAAGAACTTCACAACAGCATGACTTTTTTATGGTCAACTGGTATCTTATTCACGATTTCAAAAGCATCTAAAGCGATATCTTTTAAGTAATGGAGATTGCGCATTGCTTCGCGCTTTTGTTTATTGCGTGTCTACAATGGGGTCACGACCCTCACGTAAAATAGAACGCCACCCAGTCGCCAATTCAAGGGTTTGTTTTAAAGAGACATCTCTCAACGCTCCCAAGCTCATTTTACGGCGGCGCCCTTGAAGGGGACAACGATAAATCGATTGAGCATTCTCATCTTTACGCTTGTGAAGGAGAAAGCCGGCACCATCATACTCTTTGCCTTCCCTCACATGTTGCTAAAGTTCTTGGCACTTAAGATGATTCATAAGAGGCATTTTTAGTCCTTTCTTAAAGAGTTTTCTATCGACACACTCATTCCGCTTATTATGTGCAAACAAGTAGTTTTGATTGATGCAAGATAAACAGGATTGAAATGAGAGAATGTTAACAGTATTCGGGGCTCTCATACAATATGAATAACGATAAATTATCATTATAAATCAATAACTTGTACAGTATATATACTTCTCACATGCTCCTCGTTTCTAGAGCATTCCTCACAATCTAAAACTTCTATATAGGGGTGAGCGCAAACAAAAGTAGTATCAATCCTTACAGATCACTATCATAATCCTAAACAAATTTTTCAAAAACCAAATTTCAGCTCTCCATCTGACCCTCTGATATCAGGATTAAAATAACTTCTATCGATACCATGCCAATTGCCATGAATGTGTAAATACCACATAACATTGATTTATAAGGATAACTCATCGTTTCGCAGTTTGAATGACAGTTCCGAATATTGTGGGATTCTTTCATTGCAAACTCTTTTAAAGTCAATCACCCAAAATCATTCGCTTGCACGTCACAAGCCAAGTTGCAATTTGGATAAAAATTCTTCAAAAAAATAAAAATGTCTCTTACGAACTGTTTCAATGCCAAGACTGTCTGTGAGAGAGGACAGATAGAATGATGGCGCAAACTCATTAATGCTTCGATAACTTCTCTTATCTCTCCGCAAAAAAACAGTACATAACAATATATTCTTAAAAAGAGCGCCATCTTATCGAAATTTCTTTCAATAAATTGAAGAACTTTAACCGTGTTTCCCCGTAATTGAATAAAAAACACCCTCTTTTATGAAATTCCTCATCCCTACTTGCAGCATTTTCGAACCTAAAAAGTAAGACGCACACAACGTAAAAGAATCATATAATCTAAATGAAATCTTTCATATCCACATACGAACACAAACGCTTTATCAATGCCTTAGCACAAATAAAACACTCCCCTCTCCTCAAAGAAAAGTAGACGCACTCTGATTTAAAGTTTCTTACACACCATCTCTTTAATAACATAAGAGAGCGCTTTAGATATTATCTATTTTTTTAAAATAAACTCTATAATTTCATACTACTTTATAGACCGTAGTAAAAATTTATAGACCGTAGTAAAAAATAACAAAGCCAAAAGAAGTTTTTGACGGCGCAAATTCTATGCAAATTCTGTAAAAATATTCAACATTCAATCTATTGTCTTTAAGCGAAAGACATTTCAAGAACCACATGATATACCTTTCTTTCATCCATCTCCATCAATAAAGCACGCATCTTTAAAAAGACACAACGCAGTTAAGAATCAAGAAAACTACGCAATTTGCGTGAACGACTGGGATGCTTTAACTTACGAAGCGCTTTTGCTTCAATCTGACGAATGCGCTCACGCGTAACTGAAAACTGTTGACCGACTTCTTCCAACGTATGATCAGTGTTCATTCCTATACCAAAACGCATTCGTAAAACACGTTCTTCACGTGGCGTTAGCGAAGCAAGTACACGAGTCGTCGTATCACGCAGATTAGCTTGAATAGCAGCATCAATCGGCAATAACGCATTCCTATCCTCAATGAAATCACCCAAATGCGAATCATCCTCATCACCAACAGGCGTTTCAAGTGAAATTGGTTCTTTTGCAATTTTAAGAACTTTTCGCACTTTTTCTAAGGGCATAGAAAGTTTACTAGACAATTCTTCTGGTGTAGGTTCACGTCCGATTTCGTGTAAGATCTGACGCGATGTACGAACAATCTTGTTAATTGTTTCAATCATATGGACAGGAATACGAATAGTGCGTGCCTGATCAGCAATTGAGCGTGTAATTGCCTGACGAATCCACCATGTTGCATAAGTTGAAAATTTATATCCACGCCGATACTCAAATTTATCCACGGCCTTCATCAAACCAATATTGCCTTCTTGAATAAGATCAAGAAACTGCAAACCACGATTGGTATATTTTTTTGCAATTGAAATTACCAGACGCAAATTAGCTTCTACCATTTCTTTTTTTGCAATTGTTGATTCGCGCTCACCTTTCTGCACCTGTGTCACAATTCGACGGAATTCACCAATCGAAATAGCCGTTTCTTGTGCTAGATTTTGTATTTCGCTGCGTAATTTTTTAATTTCTTTTGCTTCACGCGTGGAAAACTCTTTCCAACCACGCCCCGACAAAGTTGCGATATAATTAATCCAATCTGCATCCAATTCACGACCTTGATACTCTTTTAAAAATTCCTCATGACCAACGCCATAATGACTAGCAATTCGCTTCAGTTTACCTTCATTATGAATCAATCTCTTATTGATATCGTAAAGCTGCTCAACCAAAGCCTCAATACGATTTTGGTTCAAAGAAAGAGATTTCACAGCCTGAACCAGTTCGCCCTTCAATTGAATACATTTTTTCTTCTGTGAAGGTGAAAGAGCTCCCTCTTTACGTTCTGCCAAACTACTTTCGACATGCTGATCTTGTAATTTTCGCAATTTCACATAAGTTTCAGCGATAAAGTCCAACGTTTCCATGACCTGAGGACAGAGCTCATTTTCCATAGCAGCAAGCGACAAATTAACGTCATCCTCTTCCTCATCATCGTCCTCAACACCTATGTCTCGCGCAAGACTCTCCATATCGCGCATGCCAGAAGAGGATTTTTCCTCTTTTATCTTTTGAACTTCACTTCGTTCAATAACAGGGGCTTGCTTGGCTTCTGGACCTGCATAAGTCATTTCAAGATCAATAATTTCACGAAGGAGAATACGCTGCTCTTTTAATTCTTCACGCCAAATAATCAGAGCTTGAAAAGTTAAGGGACTCTCACAAAGCCCTGCAATCATTGTTTCACGCCCTGCTTCGATACGCTTGGCAATGGCAATTTCACCTTCTCGTGAAAGTAGTTCAACAGCGCCCATTTCACGCAAATACATGCGCACTGGATCATCGGTGCGATCTGTTAGCTCACGTTTTGTTGTCGTTACAAGCGCGTTACTCGTAGCCTCTACTAAATCTCCCCCCTCTACCGTAACCTCTTCTTCATAATTCTCAGCCTCTCCCTCATCATCCACGACATTAATGCCCATCTCTGAGAACATCGCCAAGGTATCTTCAATTTGTTCAGATGTAACCTCATCAGGAGGGAGAACTGCATTCAGTTCATCCATCGTCACGTAACCATTTTTTTTGGCGAGTTTAATCATTTTTTTGATGGCATCATCAGAAAAATCGAGAAGAGGACTGTCCACACTCGCTTGGGCTTTTACTTCTGTATTGTCTTTCTGTTTAACCTTTGTTGCCATACCGTTAACTCCACTTGATCACTCTGCAATTTCCAGGTGACCAGTTTGTTGCATTCCCACTTACGCGTATCAGTCATCTCTCATATAGACTTCTCTACTTGCTCTGAGAAGAACTCCCTCTTAGAAACGGAGATATTTTGTATACGTTCTTCATTCACAGAAAAACACGGGAAAACTCCAGAAGTTTCCCCGACACCTCTCAACTTTTCTAAGACAATCTCTACACCCTATAGTAAGAACCAATTTCCCGCTATTCCTAAAATTTAGTCGTCATTTTTATCAAAATGCAGCTCTACATAAAAACTTCCTTACACTAAGCCCTAGGTGACTGATTCGCTCCCAAAAAGCGAATCATTTTATCTTATCTTGTTTATTCCCGTCTATTTCTTCATCAAACCAACTTCCAAATCCTTCAATTAAAGCTTCTGTTGCTTGCATTTGTTCTAGCTCGATTTTTATTTCACGCAGCAAATCAAACACCTCACTCTTAGGATTTTCCACGAGTTGCTCTTCAATATCCTGTAGTCTCTTATGTAGGTGGTGTTCTTGAAGATGCAAGTACACGGCTTGTTTTAATACAGCACGAGCGTCTTCTATAGGAGCACCAGCAAAGACGGTACGCATACCAACATTTTGTACAAGATTTCTCATAAGCTCTAAAAGCTGTTTTTGCCCTCTTTCTTCTAAAAGTGCAACCATTGTTTCTTTATCATGAAGCTGCTGATTTCCGAGAATTTCCAACATGGATTGATGAAAACGCACTAACTGAGTGTTTTTTAACTCCAACTCGGCAAAAACCTCAAAATTTTCATACCATAACTGAGGATAATAAGCTAAAATCAATAAAATAACAGCCTCACGCAGAGGAATAGAGCGTGAAGAATTACGCACAATGTCGGAATTTGCTAAAACAGAAAACGATTGATCTTTAAATATCCTATTTTGGGAAAACGAATGAGAGTGCTCAGAATTCTTTTTGTTCGAAAAAGAGGGACGAAAAAAATCAAACAGTCGTTTTTTGATATCTTGCAAATAATAACGCCTTATATCGTCATCCTTAATCGTAAAAATTTGCTGTTTAAGTTGTTTTTCTAGCGCTGCTCGCAGCTCTGGAGTTTCAAAACTCTTTCCATAACTGGCACGCCACCATAAAAGCTCAATCAGCGGGATTGATTTTTGCAAAAAAGAGGCAAAAAGCTCTGCACCACCAGCACAAATAATTTCATCGGGATCTTTACCTTGTGGCAACAAAACAAAACGCACAGACACCCCTGCTTTTAAAAGAGGAAGCACCCGATCAGCAACACGAAAAGCAGCTTTTAAACCGGCATCATCTCCATCAAAACACAAAATTGGATCAGTCCTCATCTGCCATAAAAGCGCAATTTGTGCTTCTGTTAGTGCTGTTCCCAGAGGGGCTACAACTCCCTCAAAACCAGCTTTAGTCAATGTGATGACATCCATATAACCTTCAACAACGAGGAGTGAGTGTTTTTTTTCATCACCAACCAAGCGGCTATTTTTACGAGCAGAAGCTGCATTATAAAGTATATCTCCTTTATGAAACAACACTGTTTCAGGACTGTTGAGGTATTTTGCCCATGTCTCTTTTTCTAAAGCACGCCCCCCAAAAGCCACGACACGTCCACGTAAATCTTCAATAGGAAACATAATACGGTTTCTAAATCGGTCAGAGGCAGTGGTACCATCTTCACCCATTTTGAGAAGTCCACACTCTTCCATTTGTTTTATGGAAATACCACGCGCACTCAAAGCGTCTTTCAAAGCTGTATGCCCTGTCGGAGCAAAACCAATCCGAAAGCGCTCTGCAAGCTTTGGTGTTATGCCACGCGCATCAAGATAACGACGTGCCTGAGCCCCACCTTTTTCATGTAAGCTCTGTTGAAAAAAAACCGTGGCTCTTTTCATGACATCATAAAGATCAGCCTTTTTCATTTGGCTTTCATGAATTTGTGGATCAAAGAGAGGGAGCTTTATCCCTGCAAAATCAGCCAAACGCTCTACACTTTCTGCAAAGTGCAACCCATCAAGCTCACAAAGAAAAGTAAAAATATCACCACTCACACCACAACCAAAACAATAATAACGACCTTTTTGGTCATCACAATGAAAGCTTGGTGTTTTTTCACCATGAAAGGGACAACAACACCAAAAATCCCCTCGTGAAGGTTTACTTTTTCGAGGATCAAAAACCACCCTTTGACCAATAACTGTTGAAATTGGTAATTTGCTACGGAGCTCATCAAGGAAATCAGGCGAAAAGCGCATTATCTCTCACAGCGTTTTAAAATTCTTTTTTGCATATTTAACGACTTTAGAGCATAATTCCAAGACTTCCTCTTAAATGATTGAAAACTTTTAAAGGCTCAACAACATATAATTTGAAAAAGGGAGAGTAAAAAAGTGGTCGAATTTTTTGTTCAACATCCGTGGTTAAAGATTATTTCTTGGCTCATTATTCTGATTTTTGCTGCGATTTTCGTAAATTTCTTCGCGCAAAAGCTACTCATTCACGGAGCAAAACGACTTTCTTCTTTTTTTCCCAAGAATACAACTGCCGATATAAAAAACGCCATTCAGTATATAGCAAATATTATTGCCGTTTTTACTCTCTCAACCGGAGTTGATTTGATTCCAGAATTACCCGACGTGCTGAGAACTATTATAGGCAATGTTGCAAATGCTTTGATTATTTTCATTGTCGTCCTAACGATTTCTTCTCTTCTCAATGTCATTAACATTATGTATGAACAACGTCCAACAGCGCGGCTAAAACCAATAAAAGGTTATATTCAAATCGCCAAAATTGCACTTTTTGCTGTTGCTGCAGTTTTAATGGTAGCCACATTGATTGACCGCTCCCCTCTTATTCTCTTTTCTGGTCTTGGTGCAATGGCCGCTGTCCTCATGTTAATTTTTCAAGACACGCTGCTTTCTCTTGTTGCAGGTATTCAAATTTCATCCAACGATATGGTACGTGTTGGTGATTGGATTGAAATCCCCAATCTCGGTGCAGATGGCGATGTCATTGAAATTGCACTTCACACCGTCAAAGTTCAAAATTTCGATAAAACAATCACTACAGTCCCTATCCGTAAACTGGTAACCGATCCTTTTAAGAATTGGCGTGGAATGGAAGAGGCAGGTGCAAGACGTATTAAACGCTGCCTCTTCATTGACCAATCGAGCATCCGTTTTCACACGGAAGAAGAAAAAGACTACCTTTCCCGATTTAATCTATTAGAAGACTATTTCACACAAAAAATACCGGAAATCAATGCATGGAACGCCCAATTAGATAAAAACCATGATGTGTTAGCCAACACCCGTCGTTTAACCAATATTGGAACCTTTCGTGCTTATGTTTTGGCTTATCTCAAAAATCATCTCAATATCGAACAAAACATGACCTTGA
The DNA here is from genome assembly GCF_000312545.1 of Bartonella senegalensis OS02. Classification (GTDB taxonomy): domain Bacteria; phylum Pseudomonadota; class Alphaproteobacteria; order Rhizobiales; family Rhizobiaceae; genus Bartonella; species Bartonella senegalensis. The sequence goes on along the minus strand of NZ_HE997541.1, from coordinate 123,232 downwards.
TGGCACGACAATTACCTCCTACACCAAATGGTTTACCCTTGGAAATCTATTGCTTTACCAATACGACTATTTGGCTAGAATATGAACAAATTCAAAGTGATATTTTTGACCACCTTTATTCCATTCTTCCCAGTTTTGGTCTAAAGATTTTTCAAAATCCAAGCGGCTATGATTTTAGTCATGTATTAGAAGCGAAAGCAAAGTAAAACGACAAACCCCAACTCATCAATTTTTTAGATCGATTGTATTCATAACAACAAAGAAAGAAAAAGTATCATGAATAGTTCATTGGTACTCCTTCATCTTGCAGGCGCTATTTCTTTACTCCTTTGGGCCACACGCATGGTGCGCACGGGAGTTGAACGCGCTTATGGTGATAGGCTCAAATACAAAATGCGCCATGTTATTTGCAAACCATTTTTCGCTGTAAGCTTTGGACTTTTTACAGCTATGATTTTACAAAGTTCTACAGCAATAACGCTGCTTGTTGGTTCTTTTGTTGAATCTGGTTTCGTCTCTGGATTAGCAGGGCTGATGGCTGTGCGGGGAGGAGAATTAGGATCGGCATTAGTTGTCAAAATTCTCTCCTATGACCTCACCATCGTTGTGCCATTGTGTCTTTTAATCGGCACTTGTATTTTCATGACAACTGAAAAACGTGATTGGCGTCAAATCGGACGTATCATCATCGGTATTGGCCTTTTGATTTTATCTTTACAAATGATAAGCACAGCCACAGAGCCTTTGCGTGAGAGCGCAATTTTGCCCAGTATCATTAACTATCTTTCAACCGATCCTGTCTCCACTTTTTTATTAGCAGCAGTAATAACCTACTTCTTGCATTCATCGATTGCAGGAATTATTTTACTGGTCAATTTTGCCAACTATGACCTTATCCATGCACAAATGTGTATTATTATGGTTCTTGGAGTCAACTTTGGTTCTTCTCTCATAGCGCCACTTTTAACACGCGGCGCCTCTCCTAATACGCGCCTCGTTCCCTTGGGCAATTTACTCATGCGTGGAGCAGGCTCAATCCTTGTTCTTACTTTATTTCTTTTCTTTCAACCACCTATCTCATGGCTTGGCAATGAAGCCTCTACGCAGGTTATTAATGCCCATATCATTTTTAATATTTTCATTCTGCTTGCTGGAATACCGCTCTCGAAATGGGTATTACAATTGACTACAAAAATTGTCCATTTAAATACAAAGAAAGTACCAACTGATAAAATTCTTAATCTATCCGATCAAACAGCCCTTGATGATAGCGTTCTTGAACGTCCAACTCTCGCACTCTCTAACGTTATGCGTGAAGTGATCCATATTTGTGATCTTATAGATATCATGCTAGAAAAAATCATGGGGCTTTATGAAAAACCTGATCCCGATATTATCCGTGAGCTTAATCAGTTAAACACTATATTGGACAAAAAGCATATCGCAATAAAATTGTATCTTGCACGACTAGCTGGACAGAGGTTATCGGATGAAGAAGCCCTCCAAACACAAGAACTTCTCGGCACTTGTATAAAGTTAGATCAAGCAGGAGACATTATTATCCACAATATGCTTATGTTGGTTAAAAAGAAACAACAAAAAGGCTTACAATTTAGCAGTGACGGATGGAATGACCTTCTTAAGTTTCACGCCATTGTTTTGGCCAATGCGCATATCGCATTTAATGTTCTTGTCTCGCGTGACACACACGCCGCGCATTTACTAGTACAGAAAAAAGATCAGCTGCGAAATTTAGAAAAAGAGATGAATTTAAAACATTTTAAACGCCTGCGTGAAAGTGAACTCAAAAATGTAGAATCATCCAGTCTTCACCTTGATACTGTACGCGATCTAAAACAGATAAACTCCCTTTTAACTTCGATGGTCTATCCAATTTTAGAAGCAAAGGGTTTACTCCAAAGTTCTCGTCTGCGTAATCCTCCTGAAGAGAAAACAGTAAAACCTTAATTTTGAGAACACTTACATACGACAAGAAGAATTGTCCATTCAGAGAAAATATACCATAAAAAATGCAATTCTTAGTCTGATTATCACTATTATAGCAATATTTTGGGAGATTCAATCTGCATAGCATTTTGCAAAGATTAAAAAGAAAAAAGTTTTAAATATTATTGATAGCATACTTCAGAAAACACTTTTTAGATTTTTTTGAAAATTAAATTTTCTCTTTATTTTTTCTGCCTTAAGGTAATTTAAAATTTTAAAATATTTTTATAAGAATTGCAAAAAATCTATTGATAAACAGAATTGATTAAAAATATACTTTATAAAAATCTAAATTTAATTTCTAAAAAATTCTGTGTTTACCAAAAAAATTGCTAATCTGAACATTTTTTGCTATAATAAAAGATGTTCTATGGTTTTTAGAGATCTTTCTTTGTATAAATAAAGAAGATATTTACATAAATTAAAAATCCATAAAGTAAAAATTGTAATATTGTAATAAAATATGAGATAAAGATATTCTCCACTTTGGGAGAAAGAAGTAATAAGCCTTGACCTTTACAAAGCTTACCCTAGTTAGAACTAACAGTTTAGATTCAGGCAAAGGAAGGAGAATGTAATGGAAGATGCAAACATCGGTTGGATTGCAGCTATTATCATCGGCGGGCTTGCAGGTTTTGCTGCCCAATATATTATGAAAAGCCAAACAGGAGTGTTTCTAAACATTCTGTTAGGTATTATTGGAGCCGCATTAGCGAGCTTCCTTTTTAGCTTTTTTGGCGTCAGTTTTGCTGGTTGGGTTGGCTATCTTATTTCAGGTTTTGTCGGAGCCTGTATTCTTATATGGTTAGGACGAAAACTCCGAGCATAGAGCATTTATTGTTTAAAGGCATCTTTGGTAGTAAATGCAGCTTTAAACTATTTCCGTTAGAGTTTTAGAAGTTGCAGTCATGGGAAAGGGGTGGTGAGATGCTTTAAAATGGTGTTTTTTTTGCATTGCCTTCATCATATCATCAAGCGAAAAAACAAGGGAGTTCTTACAACTTTTCAGCTGAGATGTATCAAATATGCCAGAACACTGCCACCTGAAAGAATTAGGCTCTGTTTAGTACAGTGCTAACTTTCCTTTCTATAATTTATGCTAAAATCTCATCGCTTCAAACAGAAGCTTTAAACATATGGTTTCTACTGTGTAATCCTGGTAATCAAAATCCTTATACAAATGAAATATTCCTATCAAAGATACCAAATCACATGCATCTCACTGGAGTATCAACACAGTCAAGATACGACTCTGTATAAAAAACAATACCGAAAATCAAAACTTCCATCACGCAACACGTAACCAAACCCATAGTGCATCATTAAAGATGTCATTTTATCGGAAGATTCAAATAAATCTTTTGCCTCCATGAACAAAAACATGTTTTGATAGGTTTTATGCCTTAAGTTAAAATTTGAGTATGAAGATGAAGTAGTGAGCATATTCTATTTGTGTGAGAACATTATATTTTGAAAGAATAAATCTATTAGCAGAAGTGTTCCATCAAATCCAAGGATTTGCAAAAAATTGACGGTTTAGTGAAGATCCATTTCTTATCATGCACATAATTAAAAACTTACCCATCGTTTTGCTAAAAAGATTCAGATTATTTTTTTAAACAAAGAGGCTCAATGGCAAAAGCTTCTGGCTTATCCAGCAAATATTAGAGCATCCATATTATGATCTTGGTGTCAAAAAGGGATTTGATACTCGATGTGCAAAAGCTTATTAAAACCTCTAAACTTGAACTGTAACGATCTTTTAATGATCCAATGCCACTTTATGTTGGGGAGAAAGTCTATAGTTTGGGCTAGAGAGTGTGATGGTAGCTATAAACAAGTGAGCACGAGAGAAAAACAGTGCAAAGAAGCAGTCTAAGACTTGACCCCAAAAAGTCATAGTCTGAGAATGCAAACCATGCTGTAGGTGATACCTTAGACTAAGCTCTAGGCTTTCTTCTTAAGAACAAGCAAAAAAATGATATTATCTAAGTACCTTACTTCTTGAAGCAGATGAAAATACACAAGTTATAATGATAAAGGTATCTTCAGAGGCAAAAAGGAAACCTGTAAGGAGAATAAACAGTAACACATTGATTCATAAGGATAATTAATTACTTCGCAACTTGAATGAGAACCTCGAACATTGTAAGACTTCCCACCTCAAATCTTCTATTCTAGAGAGTGAATCAATCAAAATTATTCGCTCAAATATCAAAACTGTGGTTGGCATGAGAGCAAAAAGCTCTTCAAGAAAGGAGTCCAAGTGTCTCTCATAAATCATCTTAATACAAGGAATGTTGGCAATATTTGGAGCTCGCAAAAAGAATAATAATACTAGGTTGTCACTGCATTCTGATCTTTTTTCTCGCTAAAAATTTGTTCAAAATAGGAAAAGATCACAGAACAATGATAAACATGCTAAAAAATGCGTCATCCTATCGAAAGATTTTAATAAACCAAAATTAAATTCAGACAGATCTCCAGCGATGTGATAACAAACTTCTTCTTTTATGCCATTCCTTTTCCAATCACCTTCTAGAGGAGAGAATGAAAAACACAGAGAGGATTAAGAGAAAGAAAAATGCTAAAAAACGCCCTCTTCCCTTTCACATTTTCCCGTTTAGAATATTGCACCCTCTGCATTTCTAAATTACAACGACAATGTTTTTTCTATCATCCCGCACAAAGCACATGGAATACGATTTTAGCGGTAAAGTAAAATGATGTCTGATCCTAAAGATTCTCTCCTGCCACCTCTGAAATGGCTATCTGATCAAGATCCTCCAGTACCAGCTAACATCAAAGATTGGCTCCTGGAGCCCGGATCTATGACACGTCGATTTGAAAAACACTGTACTTGCATACATATCGAACCACAACGTGAATGTTTTATTACGCGTGATAAACTGCAAGAAGAAGCTGCCCATCTGCCAAAGAGCGCACGTTATTGGCTACGTGAGGTCATACTGATGGGAGACAACCAACCTTGGCTTCTTGGTCGTACAGTCATACCGCAAGAAACTCTCTTCGAACACAATGAAGCTCTGATAAACTTAGGATCTGTACCACTGGGACGCTATTTATTCAGCAATGACAAACTGACCCGCGATTACATTCATATCGGACGACAAGACACACTATGGGCACGCCGATCCCGTTTACGATTAGCAGGCAAGCCATTGTTATTAACAGAACTGTTTTTAACAGCTTCACCGCTTTACACAACAAATCCTATAGAAATGAAGAACATCAAAAAGAGAAGGATAATGTGAAACAGAGAGTAGATGTCTTGTTCACCTCTCAAACAAGATCCCTCTCACTTACTTTAAAGCATTTCTCTGACACTGCTTTTTTGAGAAAAGTATCGTTATCAACAAGAATAACTTCCGCATGAATCTGTACGCTTAATAGACTTCTAACAATCAAAATAATTTCAGATGCCCTTTGCACTAAATAAGATTTAAGGCACTTTTCATCAAAGATGATTACCAAATTTTAAAAGAGTGCATTTTTTGCTACAAAGAGTCCCTTTATGCTCAATAGCCTTAGAAAGAATCATACAATTCCTCACCGCCTCTTTTCACATTAAAGTTTCAAAAAGAGCATGTCTAACTTCTACCGTATCAAACTGATACGAGAGAAACTGACCCAATGACCACCATTTTCCCTTATTTTTTGCCAATCTCAAGCGAGCAGATTCTTTTATAAAGACGCCCTAGCTGTTCATACTCTCCTATCCTTTTGCTAGAATAAACTGTTAAATAATCACCGGATTTGAACCTCTCTTGACCACACTGAAAAATATTACAATCTTTAACCGCAACACTAATTCAAGGGACTATCACTTAAACAAAGCATAGCAAGACATATCTGATCCCGCATCTTTAACTGCAAAACAATTTTACTGCTTCATCGCCTTGTTTATACAAGGTAAATTTTTCTGATTCTGTTCGAAAAAATTATCTACAGTCATTTCTTCCACAAAGCCAATTTTCTAAAAATAGAACCAGCCTAGCCAATATATTTTCCCAACAGCTTAGGTTCTCTGCATCTCCAACTCTATAAGCCAGAGAAAAATTGAAACAGAAAAAGGAATTTTACCCAAAAAAGCTTTTTATTAAATCCTTAGAAGAAATATTTAAAATGTTTTATTTTCATTTAAAAAGCATTCGAGGGTGGATTGTTAAAAAGCATTTTTCATCAATTCTTATACATCTTACAAAGCATGATAAAAAATAATGAACATCAAGGTGTTAGAAAATCCAAAAACAGGACTTTACCTCTTCAGAGAATAGACCTATACTCTTAAACTTAAGCAAAACATTGTAATAACAATACACACACCATCTGTTATGGTGGTGTTTTTGTATAACATTGATCATAACATCTTTCAGAGAATAAATTGCGGGCGCATATTATGACACAAGCTATTCCATCTCCTAAACCTTGGAATATAAACAGACCTACTGCCCTCCTAATATTGGCCGATGGAACAGTTATTGAGGGCAAAGGAGCAGGCGCTACAGGTTTTGCTGAAGCTGAAATATGTTTTAACACAGCCATGACAGGCTATGAAGAAATCCTCACAGATCCCTCATATAAAAAACAAATTGTGAACTTTACTTTTCCTCATATTGGCAATGTAGGAACAAATAGTGAAGATATTGAAGATCTCACCCCCCTCAATTGTCATGGAGCAGTCGGTGCTATTTTCAAAGCAGACATTACCCATCCCTCTAACTACCGCGCAAATGAAAACCTTAATCAATGGCTCAAAAGACGTAAAATCATTGCACTTTGTGGTATCGATACACGAGCATTAACCGTTCTTATTCGTGAAAAAGGTGCACTCAATGGCATCATTGCCCATGACCCAAGTGGAAATTTTGATATCAATACTCTGAAAAAACGCGCGCAAAAATGGACTGGTCTCGTCAATCTTGATCTGGCAAAAGAAGTAACATCAAAGCAATCAACAGAATGGAGTGAAAAGCCATGGGTATGGAACAAGGGCTATGAGACAAATGATGCTTCCGATTTTCACATTGTCGCGATTGACTATGGCATTAAGCGCAATATTCTGCGACTTATGGCTGCACATAGTGCACGTATAACCATTGTTCCAGCAGATACAAATGCAGAAGAAATTCTAGCACTGAATCCTGATGGTGTTTTTCTTTCCAATGGACCAGGTGATCCAGCCGCCACGGCCGATTATGCTGTTCCAACCATTCAAAAACTCATTGACAGTAATATACCACTTTTTGGCATATGTCTCGGTCATCAACTTCTTGCTCTTGCTGTTGGAGCAAAAACCATAAAAATGCATCAAGGACATCATGGTGCAAATCATCCTGTAAAAGACTTTATCACCGGAAAGGTCGAAATTGTCTCAATGAACCATGGTTTTGCTGTTGAAACGACATCTTTGCCACCACATGTTGAAGAGACACATATTTCCCTTTTTGACAATTCAAATTGTGGCCTTCGCATCATCGGAAAACCGGTTTTTTCTGTTCAATATCATCCCGAAGCATCTCCCGGACCACAAGACAGTCACTCCCTATTTCAGCGTTTTTTCAATCTGATTATGGATTATAAAAAAACAGCTTAATCGCAGGAACTTATTTTTCGGATTCTTTTCCCCAAATTATAGTGCTTTTTTTTGCGTAAAAGGCTTTGCTTTTAGTAAAAGAACAGCTTCTACTCCTTTATAGAATTATAATCTTTCTTTTTCTTTGTTTTAGCAAAAAAATTACCAACCAAAATCTCAAGAAATTAGCGCACCCGCAAAGCAAAAATGATCGTTGTAAGAAGAAGGACACAAAAACTTCCCACAAAAGGAGCTCCAGAGAAATAAAACCCTGCATTTTGATGCGTAAATTGTTCAAACAGAAACATATAAAAAATGGGACCAAATATTGAACTCAATGAAATAATAGACGCCATAGCTCCCTGCAATTCTCCTTGAGCATTTATAGGGACCTGTGCTGAAGCGATAGCACGTATAGGTGCATGAACAAGATATTCAAGCATTGTGCAAACAAAAACCACATAAACCATCCACCCTTGCGTTGCAAATGTGTAGCCAAGCGTAGCAGTCAGTGCAAACAAAAAACCTACCATTGCAATACACCAATTGCTCCATCGCTTAGACAAATAAGGCAAAATGAAAGCAACCACAACAAACTGGCCTATCCCGAAAACACTATACGACAATCCAATAGACAATGTATTCCAATCATAACGTTCTTTAGCAATGAATGCCCAAACGCTTGGCCATAAAGATTCCGCAAGCCAGTAAAGAAAAAAAACCAATAACACCCAAAGAACTGTTGGATATTGTCTAAGTTGCAAAACAGCCCCTAAAGGATTTGCACGCTTAATATCAAAATAACGCCTATTCTGTATAGGAAGAGTTTCTGGAAGCAGAGCCCAGGCAAAAATAAAATTAATCAGTGAAAAGCCAGCAGCAAAATAAAATGGAACACGTGGGCCCAATTGACCTAAAAAACCACCGAGAAAAGAGCCTAAAATAAACCCCAATCCGGATGCTATTCCTAACAAACCAAAATTGCGTGTGCGGGTTTTATCATCGGATATATCAGCCAGATAAGCTGTGCAGGTTGCAAAACTCGCGCCACTCATCCCTGACAAAAGACGCCCAATAAATAACATAGAATAGCTCCACGCTATAGCACATATAAGATTATCGAGAGCAAAACCAATCATAGAAATAAGCAAGATAGGGCGACGACCGTAACGGTCTGAAAGATTACCAATAACAGGAGCAAACAAAAATTGCATTACTGAATAAGCTACAAATAATCTTCCTCGTTCCCCAGAAGAGGCACTCACATCTTTTCCCGTCAACTGAACAAAATATTCCGGTAAAACAGGACTAATAATTGCAATACCAATCATATCCAATAATAAAGTAATGAAAACTAATACAAGCCCACGCTGCACGAATTTCGGGTTGAGCTTGTCGCTTCTCATAGTATATAGATTGTTTTCCGTATACACATTAACTTCCCTACTATTTCCCAGATTCCTCCTATTTTGGGAGCTATGACAGAGAACAAACTTTACTATAAAGCAATAATGAAATAGGAATTTAATAAAAGATCAGGCAAGCTAACTCAAAAGTCTATTCTACAAGACACACAATCATAGAACTACATCACAATCATTTTTTATCTTGAGCAAATAACATACATAGTATTATACAAAGTCACGGACTTACGTTAAAGATACATCCTACCTCGTCTCAACTGCATCTCCCAGCGCCTTTTATGGAAGGTATCAAACATATGTCACCTCCCTCTTTATGTTTATAAACATAAACAAACGCCCCATTCTACCCTAAAATACCTAATTTTTCGTTAATATTCTTACTTTTAAACAGCTGATGAAACACAGATTTAATTCTTTTCAAACTGCTTTAATATACACCCCAATCACTCCATCCATCTGTGTGCAAACAACCTTTACTCCTTTATCATTAAGGGTGTTTACAACAATGTAAAGACGATAACAGGATTTCAACAAATATCGAATGCTTCCTACACTTTTCTCAAAGCACCATGATCAGTTTTTATTTGGCCAGTCTTACACTCTCAACATGAGAGAGCTAAACTTCAAATCTCGTGTATGAATAATAACAGCATAGCAAAAAACTTAAAAAAGCTGCTCAATCACACGGACATATCTCCCAATTTCCCCCATTCTCTGAATCAAAGAAGGCTTCATAAAAATAAACCCTATCATCACAGCTAACGAAAGGTGCAAGTAGAAAAGGTTACAAAGCCACAACAAGAAACAAACAAAGGAATAAGAATATTGAGATTACAATATAATATAGATAGAAATAAAGCCAACATCATTAATAAACGGATACCATTCATTCTTAACGCATGATCTTCAATGAGCTCTTAAAGAAGTTGGCATTTGACAGCATTATCGCGACAAAAAAGCGTGAAAACTTATAACGGCAAAACTTAAAACGCCAAACATAACAACAGCAACAAGCTCACACTCTTCATCATCGCAGATAAAAAGACCTTTCCTTATCGATTTTTTCATTTTTCGTAAGTAACGACTAATGTTCGGCTCACCACATTCATTGATCCTCTATTATTAAGAAAAAAAACATGGAAAAGATATTTTAATGCTTACTTTCTTTCTCTATTAATCTATAAAAATATTCTAGCCTCAAAATCTTAAATACTCTGCTTGCGGTAATTGTGCGCGGATATTTATATAGGAAAAGACCATGCCCAAACGTACAGATATAAAATCTATTCTTATCATTGGAGCAGGACCTATTGTTATTGGTCAGGCATGTGAGTTTGACTATTCCGGCACACAAGCCTGTAAAGCATTAAAAGAAGAAGGCTACCGAATTATTCTGGTTAATTCCAATCCTGCCACCATTATGACGGACCCGGATTTAGCTGACGCAACTTATATTGAACCCATTACTCCTGAAATTGTTGCCCAAATTATTGCTCATGAACGCCCTGACGCCCTCTTACCAACAATGGGAGGACAAACAGCACTCAATACCGCTTTGTCATTAAAGCGTATGGGAATTTTAGACCGTTATCATGTTGAAATGATAGGGGCAAATGCCGATGCTATTGATAAAGCTGAAGATCGTGCCTTGTTTCGTAAGGCGATGGCAAAAATTGGTCTGGAAACACCACGTTCTATGTTAGCCAATGCAACTGAACTTAAGGAAGAAAATCGCCAACAACACGCTAAAAAACGCGAGGAACTTAAAGCTCAACTTTCTGGTGATGCTCTTGATACAGCACTGGAAGATCTTGAGCGTCATTGGCGTCACACAGAAGCGGACCGAAAACAACATTATATAGCACACGCTACTGCGAAAGCTGTTCAAGCTCTTGATATTATTGGTCTTCCAGCCATTATTCGCCCTTCATTTACGCTTGGTGGCACAGGCGGTGGAATTGCTTACAACCGTTCTGAATTTTATGAAATCATAGAACGTGGGCTTGAAGCTTCCCCCACAACAGAAGTTCTGATTGAAGAAAGTGTTTTGGGATGGAAAGAATATGAAATGGAAGTTGTCCGTGATAAGAATGACAACTGTATTATTGTTTGTTCCATTGAAAATATTGATCCTATGGGTATCCACACGGGTGACTCGATCACCGTAGCCCCTGCACTCACCTTAACGGATAAAGAATATCAATCTATGCGGAATGCCTCAATAGCTGTACTGCGTGAAATTGGCGTTGAAACTGGAGGATCCAATGTACAGTTTGCCGTTAATCCCGAAAATGGTCGCTTAGTTGTTATTGAAATGAATCCGCGTGTTTCCCGCTCTTCAGCGCTTGCCTCAAAAGCAACAGGTTTTCCAATTGCCAAAGTAGCGGCTAAATTAGCAGTTGGCTACACACTTGATGAATTAAAAAATGATATTACCGGCGGTGCAACACCAGCATCATTTGAACCTTCTATCGATTATATAGTTACCAAGATACCTCGTTTTGCCTTTGAAAAATTTCCTGGTTCATCATCCGTCTTAACGACTGCGATGAAATCTGTAGGAGAGGTCATGGCAATCGGTCGCACTTTTCAAGAATCGCTGCAAAAAGCGCTGCGTGGACTTGAAACAGGACTTACTGGTCTTGATGAAATTATCATTCCTGAACATGCTGAGGGTGATGAAAAGAGTTCTATACGCTCAGCCATTGCCATACCAAGCCCTGATCGTCTGCGCTACATAGCCCAAGCAATGCGGACAGGCTTGCCTTTAAATGAAATTCATCAAATTAGCAAAATTGATCCATGGTTTTTAGAGCAAATAGCCTCCATCATTGAGATGGAACAACGCATCCGCACTCATGGTTTGCCTCAAGACGCAAACAATCTGCGCATGGTGAAAGCTATGGGGTTTTCAGATGCGCGATTAGCCACTCTTACCGGACAAGAACCAGAGGATATTGCTGCTTTACGCAAAGCGCTTAACGTTAAAAATGTTTTCAAACGAATTGACACTTGTGCAGCTGAATTTTCTTCCCCTACAGCGTACATGTATTCAACCTATGAAGTTCCCTTTGCAGGTGTAGAACACTCAGAAGCACAAGTTTCTGAACGCAAAAAAATTGCTATTTTAGGCGGAGGACCAAACCGCATTGGACAGGGAATAGAATTTGATTATTGTTGCTGCCACGCAGCCTTTGCATTGCGTGATGCGGGTTTTGAAGCCGTTATGATTAACTGTAATCCTGAGACAGTCTCAACCGATTACGATACTTCTGATCGTCTTTATTTTGAATCTTTAACAACAGAAGATGTTCTTGCTATTTTAGAAACAGAACAGCAAAAGGGAGAGTTGCTTGGAGTCATCGTCCAATTTGGCGGACAAACACCCCTGAAATTGGCAAAAGCATTAGAACAACACAATATCCCCATCTTGGGCACCTCGCCTGACGCTATCGATTTAGCAGAAGACAGAGACCGTTTCCAAAAATTGTTGTTCAAGCTTAATTTAACACAACCCAAAAACGCTATTGCCCATTCGGTTGAACAAGCACATTTCATCGCTCATGAACTAGGGTTTCCATTGGTTGTGCGCCCATCGTATGTTTTAGGGGGACGTGCTATGGAAATTATCCGCGATGAGCGTAGCTTGCAGAATTATCTGCTTGAAAGTGTCCCTGAGTTGGTACCAGAAAATATCAAAGCCCGTTACCCCAATGATAAAATAAGCCAACTCAATACATTGCTCGGTAAGAATCCACTTTTATTTGATACTTACCTGACAGAAGCGATAGAAGTTGATATTGACTGTCTATGTGATGGAAAAGAAACATTGGTCGTAGGCATTATGGAACATATTGAAGAAGCAGGAATTCACTCTGGTGATTCAGCATGTTCTTTGCCAGTCCATACGCTCTCTCCTGAAATAGTAACTGAATTAGAGCGTCAAACCAAAGCATTAGCACAGGCACTTCATGTTCGTGGTTTGATGAATGTCCAATATGCCATTAAAGATGAAACAATCTATGTCCTAGAAGTTAATCCTCGTGCTTCACGTACTGTTCCATTTGTTGCAAAAACAATTGGACGCCCTATTGCGAAAATGGCCACCCGTATTATGATAGGGGAAACTCTCCAAGATGCTCTTCAAGCTTATGGGGGATTACCCTCTCCACAACATAAACAATGGATTGCTGTCAAAGAGGCTGTTTTTCCTTTTGCTCGTTTTCCAGGTGTCGATACGCTTCTTGGTCCAGAAATGCGTTCAACCGGTGAAGTTATGGGACTTGATTATGAGTTTGCTCTTGCCTTTGCTAAAGCACAACTTGGGGCTGGTGTTGAACTTCCAAAGGAAGGAACTCTATTTGTTTCTGTGAAAGATGAAGACAAAAAACACATCTTAGATCCCATAAAACGTTTAATTGCACTTGGGTTTTCTGTGTTAGCAACAAGTGGAACACAAAAATTTCTTACCGACCATAATATTGAAGCGAAAAAAATCAATAAAGTGCTAGAGGGGCATCCTCATATTGAAGATGCCATTCGCAATCGGCAAATTCAACTGATTTTTAATACGACGAGTACTGCCAGTGCCATCTCAGACTCTAAATCCTTACGCCATGCAGCACTCATGCAAAAAGTTCCCTATTATACAACAATAGCTGGAGCTAAATCGGTAGCAGAAGCTATCGAAGCACTCACAAAAAGTAACCTTAAAGTGTGCTCATTGCAAAACTATTTCAGTTGAGTTTTTTTGCTCATACCGCAAAGCGTAAAAATCAAAAAACACCAGCCAGAGCGTTTTCATATCGAAGAGACCCCTTACAGTCAAAAAATTCTATTGATTTTTTAGCATAAACAAACCTCCCAGTGTCTTGTCACACTTCAAGTCATGACACCATGCAACCTCTCTTTATGCTCTCTCTCAGTTTGTTTTTGTATAAAAAAAACGCCTTTAGGACTTGCTTTTTATCTCAAAGCCCTTTATATGCACTCTATCGAACGTTCGGTTATGTGACTTTCTTTCCTGTGCAATCTGCACTTTTGGCGAAACTTCTCCCACCTAATTTCGATTTAAGGCCGTATTGATTGCTAAGAGCTTCAGTACATAATAATTTATATATATTCTAAGGAGTTTCCTATGTCTACAGGAACAGTTAAATGGTTTAACACAACGAAGGGTTTCGGTTTCATTCAGCCTAGTGATGGTAGTGCAGATGTTTTCGTACACATTTCCGCCGTTGAACGTTCTGGTTTAAGCAGTCTTAATGAAGGGCAAAAAATTTCTTATGACGTTCTTCAAGATCGCCGTTCTGGAAAATTTGCTGCTGGCAACCTTGCTGCCCTTTGATTTTTAAATTCTGCAACATTCTCTTTAAAAATCTTCGTTTGTAAAAACGAAGATTTTTTTATAAATTAAAGCTTTGCCTTGCACAATTATCCAACTGTCCCTTCCCCTAAAATTGCATCATCACTCAAAACTATTTCCTTGAAAAAGTCTTAAATCTGTATTTAAAGTAAAGTTTGCTAAGAATTTTCCCACAATTTTGATTGCATACAACGTAATCTCTTATAGAATACCATCAAAGATCAAAAATCATTTGCTTCTATCATGTAAGGATTAGAAATTATGGCTTTTATCGCCGACAAGCTTTCTCGTATCAAACCTTCTGCAACAATCGCTGTTTCCCAAAAAGCGCGTAATTTAAAAGCACTAGGGCGTGATGTCATTACTTTAGGTGCTGGAGAACCAGATTTTGATACACCAGAAAATATCAAAAACGCTGCCATTGAAGCTATTCGACGTGGAGAAACAAAATACACCCCTATATCTGGCATTTCAGAATTGCGCCAAGCAATTTCTGCCAAATTTAAAAGAGAAAATAACCTCACTTATCAACCAGAGCAAATTATTGTCGGTACTGGCGGTAAACAAATTCTCTTTAATGCCTTGATGGCAACTTTGAATGAAGGCGATGAAGTCATCATTCCATCTCCTTATTGGGTTAGTTATCCAGAAATGGTGACTCTAAACGGGGGTGTACCTGTCTTTTTAGAAACTAAAGCAGAATTTTCTTATAAACTTCAACCACAAGAGCTAGAAGCTGCCATTAACCAAAAAACCAAGTGGTTTATTTTTAATTCTCCTTCCAATCCATCAGGTGCCGCTTATACACATGAAGAATTAAAAAAACTAACAGATGTTTTAGTAAAACATCCTCATGTTTATATCCTCAGCGATGATATATATGAGCATCTTACATATGAAGGTTTTACCTTTGTTACTCCAGCAGAGGTGGAGCCAAATCTTTACGAGCGTACACTTACAATGAACGGCGTATCTAAAGCTTATGCCATGACAGGTTGGCGAATTGGTTACGCAGGCGGACCGCAAAAATTAATTAAAGCTATGGATACCGTTCAAGGTCAGCAAACATCTGGTACAAGCTCTATTTCACAATGGGCAGCTGTCGAAGCACTCGGTGGTCCACAAGATTTTATCGCTAAAAATAAAGCTGTTTTCCAAGCACGCCGTGATCTCGTTGTTTCCATGCTAAACCAAGCTCCTGGCATTGAATGCCCAACGCCTGAAGGCGCCTTTTATGTTTATCCTTCCTGTGCAAAACTCATTGGAAAAAAAACGCCTAAAGGTAAAGTAATCGCCCATGATGAAGACTTTGTAACAGAGCTTTTAGAAACAGAATCTGTTGCTGTAGTGCATGGATCTGCTTTTGGACTTGGACCAGCTTTTCGTATTTCTTATGCAACATCGGAAAACTTGCTTGAAGAAGCTTGT
Source organism: Bartonella senegalensis OS02 (assembly GCF_000312545.1). Classification (GTDB taxonomy): domain Bacteria; phylum Pseudomonadota; class Alphaproteobacteria; order Rhizobiales; family Rhizobiaceae; genus Bartonella; species Bartonella senegalensis. The sequence continues at coordinate 107,412 of NZ_HE997541.1, read as the reverse complement.
TCCCGTATCAAGCGTTTTTGCGAGAATTTGTTGTAGACTCTGCCTCTCGTCTCTTGCTACAATTTTTTTGCCCAGTGTCAGTATATCTGAAAAGTGCTTCGGATATTGGATTGTAGCATAAACACATGGGTTCTGAAGAAGATTAGTGTCAGCAAAATTTAAACAACACTCTATTAGCAATGAGTGTTAAAAACAGAATCAAAAAAAATTAAGTATCTTCTTCAAACAGATGAGAAACAAAGAAATAATTTTCCAAGGTAATGTTTCTAGAGAGTAAATCTGTATTTTCTTGCTTATATTGAAATATAGGACCATTGGCTGTGTTTAAATATTAATTCAAAAATAACTCTTTTTGAACTTTATAATCACATTAAATTATGATAGCTAAAAGCGCTATCTCGTACACGTAAAGTTTATGCTTCTCGATTAAGTTTGTAACAATGAGAGAAAACTAGCTATCACCAATATTTTTGCCTTTTGGTCAAAATTTTTCTATCTCGTAAAGTCTATTATAAAGCTCTTCCAGAGCTCTCCATTCAATCTTGGTGTGCGTAAAAAATTTACGGCATTTATAAAAGTTTTTGAAATGATTTTCTTAGTTATCTTACCATAGATTTCTATTTTAAAAAAATCTCTCAAAAAAAAACCGGACAGATGATGCCCGGCAAATTTGGAAAATCCCCAGAGATAAAATCAATCTGACAGATCTTCGTAAGGGAACACTCAAGAAAATGCAATGGGAGGCAACATAATCAAGAGATGTTATTGTATGTCATTTTATAAGAAAAAGCACAATAAAGACTTAAGCGTATCTGCTATGCATTAAACACATAGCTCAAAAGAGCACATTATTAAAAAGACCACTGACGGGCTTTTGAAAAAATATAATCTCGAAAAGCTTTCAGCTTTGCTAAATTCTTTAAAGCGTAAGGATAACAAAAAAAAGTATCAAAAGAAGGAATATCAACCATATCAGGAAAAAGACGAACAAGGCATTCATCATTATTGACGATATAATCAGGAAGCACAGCAATACCAAGATCACGCATAAGCGCATTCTTGATTGAAATGATATTGTTGATTCGCAACACGGAAAGGCGCAAAGCCCCATTGCTTTTACCAGCCTTTTCCAACCAATTTAAACCAGACAAATAAGGTGGAACAGGTTCACCGAAGGAAATAATACGGTGTTCATCCAGCTCAGACAATTTTTCTGGTTTGCCATAATTTGCAATATAATTTTTTGAAGCATAAACATGCATATAAATCGTAAATAATTTTTTTTGTATAAGATCAGGCTGTTGAGGCTGTTGTAAACGAACAGCGCAATCTGCATGACGCATCATCAGATCAAGTTCTTTATCATCAAACAGGAGCTGAATCCGTATATCCGGATAGAGACTAAGAAATTCTGGCATGCGCTCGACAAGCCATCCTGCTCCCATTCCAAAGGTCGATGTAACCCGCAAATTTCCCGCAGGTTTTTCACAGCTTTCACTCAATTGGGAGCGTGCACTTTCAAGTTTCATCAAAACATCATGGGTCGTACGATAGAGAATTTCCCCCTGCTCTGTTAAGATCAAACCACGTGCATGACGCTGGAACAGGGACACACCAACCTCCTGTTCTAAAGCTGAAACCTGTCGTGAAATTGCTGATTGAGATAAATGAAGCGTTTGAGCAGCATGGGTAAAAGAACCCGCTTCTGCGGCCGCATGAAAAACCCTTAACTTATCCCAATCTAATGGTGACGACACAATTAATTGTACCTCTTATTTCTTTCACTTTTCTAATAAGTGTCTATTTTTAACATCGATATCTACAAATCCAAAAATCGTTCTGCCTCCAATGCTGCCATACATCCCCTGCCTGCTGCTGTTATTGCTTGACGAAATACGTTGTCTACGACATCTCCCGCAGCAAAAACACCAGCAATGCTTGTTGCTGTTGAATCCGGTGCTGTCCATAAGTAACCACCTGGTTTTTGTTTGAGTTGGCCTTCAAACAAAGAGACAGCAGGATCATGTCCGATAGCAATAAATATTCCATCCGTATCTACATGAATTTTTTGACCATTTTTAACATTTTTAAGACGTGCACCTGTCACCACAGCTCCCATTGAATCATGAGCGGGCAAACCAAGAATTTCTTCTACCACATGATCCCAAAGAACACGCACATTATCGCAGGCAAATAACCTATCTTGCAAAATTTTTTCTGCCCGAAAATAATCCCGTCGATGAACAACACTGACCCTCTTTGCTAAATGCGATAAATAAAGGGCTTCTTCAACGGCCGTATTTCCTCCTCCCACAACAAGAACATCCTTATCACAATAAAAGAAGCCATCACATGTAGCGCAAGCAGAAACACCCCCCCCCATAAATGTCTGTTCACTCTCCAAACCAAGCCACCGCGCCTGCGCTCCAGTTGCAATAATGAGCGCCTCACAACAATATTGCGTTCCTGAATCTCCGTATAAGATAAAAGGGCGCTTCGATAAATCAGCCTTTATAATAGTATCATAGATAATTTTTGTGCCCATATTTTCGGCTTGTTTTGCCATTTGTTCCATCAACCATGGTCCTTGAATAGGATCAGCAAAACCTGGATAATTCTCGACATCGGTTGTAATCATCAACTGCCCGCCTTGCTGTGTTCCAGTAATCAAAACCGGTTTGAGCATCCCTCTTGCCGCATAGATCGCCGCTGTATAACCAGCTGGACCAGAACCGATAATAAGCAGGCGAATATGCGATTGCACCATAAAATCCCTTTCATTCTTTGTTATTTAACTCTTCTCTAAATTATAACGAAATGCAGCCTTTAAAAAAAACATTTTTCAACAACCTAAATTATAGTGTATAGATACGTGCTTTTTTCGGTTTTGGTGAAAATATTGAATTTTCAATTCATCAAGAGCCGCACTTAACGTAAGAATTAATCTTTAGCCTATAAAAGGAGAAAGGTAAATTCTCATGAAGCACAAAACTGTAATAAAAATTAGAGATAGGGAACAACCATTTTTCAATTTATTATCAATGTCTGTGCGCGTTTTGCGTTAATCATGGGAGGAGCAATGCTTCTGCCAATTTTTGCTGATCTGCACAATCACAACCATGATTGGGTCACCTTTGTCTACTCTTGTTCTATAACCACTATATTGGCAACACTCATTCTTTTGGCAACAAGAGGTGCTACTTGTCGTTTTTCGGCACGACTTGGTTTTATGCTTACAGTTTGTCTTTGGCTAACAGGAAGCGTTGTGGGCGCCTTACCTCTTTATCTCTCCCCTTTGCCAATTTCTTTAGCAGGTGCAATCTTTGAATCCGTCTCAGGAATTACAACCACAGGCTCTACGATAATCACAGGTCTTGACAATTTATCGCGAAGTATTTTGTTATGGCGTTCTCTCATATGCTGGATTGGAGGTATTGGCTTTATTGGTTTAGCTTTACTAATTTTGCCTTCACTGCGTGTTGGTGGAGTGCAACTCTTTCATATGGAATCCTCTGATAAATCTGAAAAAATATTGCCTCGCATCAACCAGATTGCCAATGGAATCATCATAGCTTATGTTGGTCTAACACTTGCCTGTATGCTTTCTTATTTTGCTTCTGGGATGAGTTTATTTGACGCTATCAATCACGCAATGAGCACAGTAGCAACAGCTGGATTCTCAACCCACGACGCCTCTTTTGGCTATTTTTCTGATAAACCAGCCATTTTAATTATTTCAACAATCTTCATGTTACTCTCCGCACTCCCCTTCGTGCTTTATGTTAAATTAGTGCTCCCTGGCCGCTCCAAACGCTTCATTGATCCGCAAGTGATCGTTTTTTTCTATATTGTTTTTCTGTTCAGTTTTGCTTTAGCAGCATGGCTAAAATTTCATGATCATCGCGCTTTCCATTTGATTTTCCTTGATGTTATTTTTCACCTTACATCTGTGATTAGCACCACTGGTTATAGCGCAGAAGATTATCAACTTTGGGGGCCTTTTGCGCTTGGGATTTTTTTCATTGTATCTTTTACAGGTGGATGTGCCGGTTCTACCTCTGGTGGCATGAAAATCAACCGCCTCATTATCCTCTGGCGTATTATACAAACAAATATCGCACAACTTCTTTCTCCTAATGTCGTGGTAAAAGCCCGCTATGATCACGCAAACATCTCGAACGATGTTGCTAAAGCAATTTTGTTTTTTGTCTGTCTTTATATGTTCTGTCTCATTACCGGCACCGCACTTTTGCTTACAACCGGTCTTGACTTTACTTCTGCCTTTACAGGCGTCTTAACCGCCCTTTCAAATATTGGTCCAGGTTTTGGAGATATTATTGGCCCTACTGGTAATTTCTCTACAATCAATGATAGTGCTTTATGGATTTTAAGCTTTCTGATGCTGGCTGGACGTCTTGAAATTATAACCATTTTCGTACTTTTTATCCCCGCTTTCTGGCGTGAACAATTTTAATACATGATATTTGAATTTTGTAATGGTAAGAAATTTATCAGATAAATAAAAAAGAAACATATAGGTTTAAAATTCAAACGTGATTCAACTCATAAAAAGGTTCAATCTCTGTGAGAGAAAGTCGCACAAAAAATAAAAAATTTTACACACCTTGTCTTGACCATATAAGTAATCAAGAACACATACTGTTGACCCAAAAAGATCACTCACAAGCTATTCACACTAATAGAATCTACAATATTGAGCTTTGCTAACTTACCCTGTCAAATCGTAAAATAAACCAAACAACACTCGAACATAATCGATAAACAGCTCTTGACTACAATATTCCTTACAGAGATAAAATCTTTATAATACAAAGCATTGAAATATTACACGTTGGAAAATACACTGCTATTTTTAACATGAAAGCAATATCAAAAGCCATAATAATCCGTCTCATTACAGAAAGAGCGGACCTATATTCCCATATAAAGCATTATTAGAACAAAAATAACAGGGGATGTTTGCTACACATTGCCTTATGCTTTTGTTTATTGCCTTCTTTAATGCAGTACAGCTCTTTTAATACAGTACATACCTCAAGCAAAACAAAATGCCATTGCGTTGCACATTCACGCGTTTTTTAAAAAAGAAACATCTCTCAATTTACCCCCCTTTCATTAACGGTGTCCATAAAAGATACACTACGAAAACCATGATGCACCACCATCTTTACACTTATGAAGGTAAAATCGACACCATGCTTCTCTTTGTCACCTCAAAATGTTGCAAAGGCCTTGATATTGAGAGGGTTCATAAGATACCCTTTACTCCTCTCTTGAAAAGTTTTTAACCACACATCGACCTCACTTATGCCATGCAAGCGAATGATTTTGAGTGATTCACTATAAGAGGATTGCATATGAAAAAATTTTATAATATACGCTGCTCTTATTCGAGTTGCAAAAGAATAAATCATCCTTTTAAATCAATATGCTTCCCACCTTAACAGTCCTAATATTATTCTAAAAATATAAACTATCCTTGCGTTTTCAAAACTTTTGATAATGGGGGGCTCCTCTCAATAAATACGAGATCTTATAAAATAATATCTGCATTACTCTGCTATGCGCTTGCAAATTGATTTGCAGAAGCTCTTCCTGTAAAGGAGGAGTTTAGTCTGTGCACTTCTCAAAAAGTTTTTTGAAATATTTTTTAACATATTCAAAGTGTTTTTTGTGCAAACACTGACTCATAAACCTTGCCAATCGCAGCAGCCTCCTTTTCCAAAGGGAAATGGGTACGAACATGAGCTAAAGCTTTTTCTCCTGCTACCATTGTTTTTTCTAAATCAGCAAGATAAGGTTCAATAGCTGCCGTTAAAGCACCCCCATCTCCTGCTTGAACAACCGTCCCTGTTCCTTCCACCACCAATTCTCTATAAGCTCCCGCATCACTTGCTACGACAGCTGTCTGTGATGCCATTGCTTCCAAAGGTGTTAAACCAAAACCTTCTGTACGAGAAGGTGCTACATATAGTGACAAACGGCGGTACCACAGAGGTGTATTGAGTACCTCACCAAGAAAAACAATGCGGTCCTCCAGACCAGCTTCAGCAATCTTTTGGCGTAATTTTTTTTCAAAATAATAATGTTGCTCTATCGTCCGACCAGCAATAAGTGCTGTCCACTCAGGATAGCGTGGTAATAATCTGATCATTGCATCTACAAACAAATCAGTGCCCTTTGAAGGACGCACCCGTCCAAAACACCCCACCGCATATTTGCCAGGAAATCCTGAAGAAGAAAAGCAATCATCGAGTGTTTCCGGTGGTGAAAAACGCCTCACATCAATCCCATGCATAATAACCTGATGAGGCACTTCTAAATAGGTTCCCGTCCGTACACTGGTAGCAATAACCTTATCCATACGACGAATCAACCACTTAGTAAAAGGCTTATGATGACGTTGAGAAGCTGATGTAAAGAGGAGTTTGAGCTTCATGCGCAAGATATCACGCAAAAAGATCCCACAAAGCATCTCAATATTACGCCTTGCATGCCAGATACGAAATGGCTTACCGACCGGGCTTTTCCAAAGCCCGAAAAGATCCTTGAATGCAATAGCTGGCAATTTTTTTGGTAATCCAAATCCAAAAGTCGAGATTCGTATACCCTGCTTTCGCTGTAATGGAATAAGCTGAATAACGGTAGAGGTTATACCCGATAAACGCTTTTTAAAGTGCGGAGCAATAACCTCTGTCTCTTCTAAAGACACATGCATAATAATTTAGATATATTGGACTTCAATAATTTCATAATTATGTGCCCCACCAGGAGCATTGACTTCAACCACATCCCCCTCTTGCTTGCCAATCAGTGCACGTGCAATAGGTGAGGAAATAGAAATTTTACCAGTTTTAACGTCCGCTTCTTGATCACCAACGATCTGATACACTTTTTTCTCTTCAGTATCCTCATCCAAAAGCTTGATAGTGGCTCCAAATTTAATTTTATCGCCTGAAAGGCGCGAAACGTTAATAACTTCAGCCCGCGCAATATAATCTTCAAGCTCATTGATACGCCCTTCATTATGACTTTGTGCCTCTTTAGCAGCGTGATATTCAGCATTTTCTGAAAGATCACCATGAGCACGTGCTTCAGAAATTGCCTCAATAATCCGTGGACGTTCCTCTTGTTGGCGCCAACGCAATTCTTCTTTAAGACTTTCAAAACCAGCTGTAGTCATCGGAACTTTTTCCATTAATCCGTCCCTTTCTGTTACACGGAAGGTTTAATAAAAATACAAAAAACGGCTTCCAAAATCACTTTTGGAATCCGAAAACTATACTTTTACATATTATATAGTACGCAATCCCTATTTTCCATATAAAAATAATAAAGACATACGAAGCATTCACCGATTATATTGAGAAAACTCTTATTTTTTAGATTTAAAATGTCCACCACACGGCTCATCATCAGAAGGCTAAAGAAGAAATAATTGCCTTTTTTTCTGTTTTATCATAGCCTAAGGGAGATGATCTTATAGAAAGAGAGAGGAAGGGGAACAAAAAATCCTCTACGGAAAAATGGAAAAATTAGCAATTTTTTTTGTATTTGTCTCTCTCTTTCTCACCGCAACAATATCCACAGCTGCGGATGCCTTTGTCACAAAAAATCTTAATTTCAGAACGGGGCCAAACATTCAATGTAGAATTTATGGTTTAATTCCCGCAGGCAAGTTAGTATTTGTCCAAAACTGTAAAGCGAACTGGTGTCAGATCAGATATAATGCTCAAACAGGTTGGGTCTCATCTCGTTACCTCTCATTTAAAGATGGAAATGATCTTTATGAAACATACACAATGCTTCCAATAACAAATTACAGGAAATATGATCATTCTCCATAAGGAGTGTGATACATAGTTATGATAAAATGCTTTGTTGAACCATCATCTCGTACAAACAATCACAAATATCACCATACTCCCCCAAAAAAACTCTCCTCAAAAAGTGAAGGAAATGTCCTATGCAATATTGAGTAAACCAGAACAAAATGACTAAGGAACATTTTATCATTATCGCGATTAAGTTGTAAAATTTGGTACTTCCTGCAAAAACACGAGCGCTTTTCTATCAAAGGAGGCAACAATGAAAAATGGTGTCACGGCAACAGTGAAAGCGCTTTCTGCGTTAATTGACTCAGGCAATCCTCTTTTTAAGAATGGCGCCTTATGGACACCGCACCGCCCTATTCGTCCTGAAAAATCTGAAGGCGGAATTCCCTTTCAACTCGAAACATCTTTTGAAGCTGCGGGAGATCAACCTCAAGCGATTAAAACTCTCATTGAGGGGATTGAAAAGGATGAACGGACGCAAGTGCTTTTGGGTGTTACCGGCTCAGGCAAAACCTACACAATGGCTAAAATCATTGAAAAAACACAACGCCCTGCTTTGATCTTAGCACCAAATAAAACTTTAGCTGCGCAACTTTATGGAGAATTTAAAAGTTTTTTTCCCAAAAATGCCGTTGAATATTTTGTTTCTTATTACGACTATTATCAACCTGAAGCCTACGTTGCACGCTCTGACACTTATATTGAAAAAGAATCCTCTATTAATGAACAAATCGACCGTATGCGCCACGCTGCAACACGTGCTGTACTTGAACGTGATGACGTCATTATTGTTGCATCCGTGTCTTGTATTTATGGGATTGGCTCGGTAGAAACTTATACTGCCATGACTTTGCAAATAAAAAAAGGGGATAAACTCAATCAACGGCAATTCTTAGCTGATTTAGTGTCTCAACATTATTATCGACAAGACATTAACTTTATTCGTGGTTCTTTCCGTGTCCGAGGAGACACAATCGAAATTTTTCCTGCCCATCTTGAAGACCGTGCTTGGCGTCTTTCGCTCTTTGGTGATGAAGTGGAAACAATTACGGAATTTGATCCTCTCACAGGAAAAAAAACAGGTGACCTTCAATCTATTAAAATTTATGCTAATTCACACTACGTCATACCACGCCCAACATTAAATCAAGCAATAAAAGCCATCAAAACAGAACTGGTGCAACGTCTCGATGAATTGAACACAGCAGGACGTCTTTTAGAGGCACAGCGTTTAGAACAGCGTACGATTTTTGATTTAGAAATGTTGGAAACAACCGGTTCCTGCGCCGGAATTGAAAATTATTCACGCTATTTAACAGGAAGAAAGCCTGGTGAACCACCACCAACCTTGTTTGAATATATTCCAAACAATGCTCTTGTTTTTATCGATGAAAGCCATGTAACTATTCCTCAAATTGGTGGCATGTACAGAGGCGACTTTCGAAGAAAAGCAACCCTAGCAGAATATGGATTTCGTCTACCTTCTTGTATGGACAATCGTCCTTTGCGCTTTGAAGAATGGGACGCCATGCGCCCACAAACAATTGCTGTTTCCGCAACGCCTGGACGCTGGGAAATAGAACAATCTCATGGCATCTTTGCGGAACAAATTATTCGCCCAACAGGGCTTGTTGATCCACCAACAGAAGTACGCCCAGCCTCTAACCAAGTTGATGATGTTGTCAATGAAATTCGTAAAACAATTCAAAAAGGCTACCGTACCTTAGTAACTGTACTCACCAAGCGTATGGCCGAAGATTTGACAGAATATCTCCACGAACAAGCTATTCGGGTACGCTATATGCATTCTGACATTGATACATTAGAGCGTATTGAAATTCTTCGCGATCTCCGTCTTGGCGCCTTTGATGTTCTTATTGGCATCAACCTGCTCCGAGAAGGTCTGGATATTCCAGAATGCGGTTTTGTTGCCATTCTAGATGCCGATAAAGAGGGCTTTTTACGCTCTGAAACCTCGCTTGTGCAAACAATCGGACGCGCTGCACGTAACGTAGATGGTCGCGTTATTCTTTATGCCGATACAATCACTGGCTCTATCGAAAGAGCCTTACAAGAAACACAAAGACGTCGGCAAAAACAGATAGCCTATAATGAAGAGCATCATATCACACCGACGAGTATCAAAAAAAATATCGACGATATTCTCAATTCAGGGAGAGAAAACAGCTATACTCAAACCAATATTCCTGATTGTATCACACAAAATAGTAAGGTTGGGAACAATTTAGCAAAGCATATTCAACATCTTGAAAAATCAATGCGTAAAGCAGCAGCTGATCTTAACTTTGAAGAAGCAGCACGCCTTCGTGATGAAATCAAACAGTTACAGAAAATAGAACTTGCAATCGCAGATAATCTGTTAAATCATAGTGAAGAATTCATCCAAGAACCACAATCAAGCCTTTTCACCAAACCAGATCTTGACCACATGGGACCAACAATCGACACTGGTATCTTAGAAAATCGAAAAGCAAAAAGCAAACCTCACAAAAATACCCCTAACAAAACGACAAAAAAACAAAGAAAAATTCCGCTCAACAAATAATCCCAAAAGATCTCAAGCTATTGAAAATAAATCTAGCCTGTCTAAAATCTCAACAATATAATCAATAATCAGCACCATTCCATAAAACATACCCTCAATGTTAATGCTGCTTCAATTGAGCAAAAAACTAACAGAACAAAGAAATGACGCCAGAAAACATTTCTAAGAATTGTTTTTTCGCGGAAAAGTCCATAAAACAATCTAAAAATGTTTCTAAACTCTAAACCAGTAAGAACCGAATAAAAAATATGTTTTCCAGAGATCAAAAATACCGCATATACTGCGACACAGAGTATAAACCCAATTTTTATAATCAGCCTCTTACAAAGCTATCAAATAACACAGTACTCTTATGAAAAACGCAAATAAAAGAAAGTAAGACTGTATTGTGATCATATAACCCCATGAGAGCAAGAATGCTCTCTCTGCGATGCTTCCAAAATGCATGTTTTAAGTATGATGAAATAAGGGAATGCCCAAAACTATTCTCTTACATCGTGTTTTATGATCACAGTAAAAATCCATGGTTATCAATACGCGGTATAAAGTAATCTAAACAGCATATATTTTTTGAAATTCAATTTTTACTGATTTTATTCCATGATTTTATAATGCATTCTCAACAAAATGGCTCTCTATTCGTTTTGTCAAAATAAAATCTAAAACCGTTCAGACTATATTCAGTTTTGCACATATAAAATGCAAAAAAACTGAATTGAGAGAAGGAGTATCATTAATGAAAAAAATTACCAAGTTAGCAGTATTCTCAGCAATATCGACTGCAACCATTTGGGCTCCACTAAGCACAACACTCGCGGGTGCAAAATCGATTTATGATGAAGAGATTACGAAGAAAATAGAGGATGTGAAAAGAAAAATGGATGTCCATTTTCCTTCTCACGATTTTAGCATCCGTTCTCATAATTATAGCGCCCGTTCTGTTCTTGAGAAGCATCACCCTTATTATCCTTCTAGTAATCACCACCACCGTCATGTTGACCATAAAAGGAAAGAACAGAACCATTATCATGTTGAGCGCAAAATACATCGTCATGTTGAGCGCAAAATGACAACACATCGTCATATACATGAGCATCATGTAACGCGTCATAACTCAGGAGATGCTTTAGCGGCGGGCATTATTGGCCTTGCTGCAGGTACAATTCTGAGTAATGTTCTCAAGAAGTCAGAACAACCAAAGATTATCTATCAAACTATGCCTCAAAGTCGAGTAGTGTACCAAGAAGTTCCGCAAGGAGTTTATCAACAAGTTCCACAAAATCAGGTAATTTATGAAGTTCAATCAACGGCAACATATCAGCCACTCCAGCAACCATGGACAGACGCTTGGCTTCAATATTGCAAGAAAAAATACCGTTCATTTAATCCCAAAACAGGAACTTTTCGAGGTTATGACGGGTTGGAGCACTTTTGTTATGCCCCATTAAATTAATGTGCATTACATTTAAATTAACGCGCATTACACATTGCTACATTACACATTGCTAAAGGAATCTTAAGTGGCAAACAAAAATGCGGCAGTGTGTTTTCCACTCACTCATGAAGTCCTTGAAGGAAAGGATTGCACTGGCGCTCATAGCCTATTTGGCTTGCTGGTCCATGTCCACAGATGAAACGAACATCATCACCTAAAGGCAAAACTTTCTCTCGAAGTGACTTCATCAATTTTTCATGAGAACAGAAGGGAAAATCGGTACGTCCAATGGAACCACGAAACAGGACATCACCTAATAAGGCGAAGCGTTCTTTTTCATTGAAATAAATAACATGACCAGGAGAATGTCCTGGTGTATGGTAAACTTTAAATACATGTCCAGCAAAATGAACGCTATCGCCATCTTCTAACCATTGGTCAGGAACACAAATGCGTGCATCAGTGATGCCATAACTTTCCGCGCTTTCACGCACGGCATCCATCACAGGCTTATCATCGCGATGGGAACCAATAATTTTAACATCAAGTACCTCTTTAGCTTGCATTGCTGCTCCCACATGATCAAAATGACCATGTGTTATCCAAATAGCTTCAACGATCACACCATTCTTCTGGATTTCTTCTTGAATCCGAAGCCAATCACCACCAGGATCAACTAAAACACCCACTTTTTGTTGATTATCAAAAAGCAGAGTACAATTTTGCTGAAAAGGTGTAACCGGAATAATATGTATCCTGAAGCTAGCCATAAGAGCCTTCTTTAAAGTAATTTTTTTTCAAGCTTATAAATTAACACTTTCCTCATCCCCCCTTTATAGAATAAAATGGCCTGCGCGACAACTTTATGCAACTTATGTAAACTTGAATTTTGTAAAAAGTAAAATTTTTCAAGGTATTAAAGAATGACCGATCATGTTCAAGTTTTGTGTGATGATGCACCCCACCTTCTTGTGATTGATGACGATACCCGTATTCGCAATCTTTTACTTCAATTTCTTATTAAAAACGGATTTCGCGTTTCAGTCTCCGTCAATGCCAATGAAGCAAGACGACAACTCGCAAACTTAGATTTTGACCTTCTTATAGTTGATGTCATGATGCCCGGCGAAAACGGTATTGATCTCACTTCTTCACTGCGTCAAACAAAAAATGTTCCCATTCTCATGCTCACAGCTTTATCGGAAATAGACAGTCGCATCAATGGACTAGAAGCAGGCGCAGATGACTATCTCGCTAAACCGTTTGATCCTCGTGAACTTCTCCTTCGCATTCACGCCATTTTACGCCGTGGTTTTCCACTTAACCAATCCAAAATCGAGCAGATCGTTTTTGGACCTTATATATTTTCAATTTCCCGACGCGAACTTAAAAAAGGAGGAGAAGTCATTAAATTAACAGATAAAGAGCAAAAAATGATGGTTATTTTTGCTGAAAATCCAGGAGATATCATTCCGCGCCATAAATTTGCAATGGACGATAGCAATATAAGTGAGCGTGCCATTGACGTACAAATCAACCGTCTGCGCCGTAAGATCGAAAAAAACCCCTCACTCCCTATATGGCTGCAAACGGTGCGAGGAATAGGGTATAAACTCTCCATTGAATAGGCGTACAATGATCAATCGCTCAAGAAAATTTGTCCGCTGGTTAACGAAAAAGATGCCTAAACGGCTTTATGCCCGCTCTTTGATTATTATTATCGCTCCTATGGTACTCTTACAAACAGTAATCGGCTACGTCTTTATGGAACGCCATTGGCAAATGGTAACGGAGCGCCTCTCAACCGCTGTTGTCCATGATATTTCTGCCATTATTGATATTATTGAAACATATCCACAACAAGATAACTATGAAGATATCAAGCGTATTGCACAACAACGCATGGGATTAAACATTTCTATCCTGCCCCCTGCCACCCTCCCTCCTCCAGGACCTAAGCCCTTTTTCGCAATTCTTGATTATTTTCTTAGTGAAGAAATCACCCGCCAAATTAATCGCCCATTCTGGATTGATACAGTGGGAAATTCTAATCTTGTCGAAATTCGCATCCACCTTGGTCATAACATCTTGCGTGTCTTCGCACCACGCAGCCAAGCCTATGCTTCTAATACTGGTATTTTTTTAAGCTGGATGGTAGGAACAGCTCTGGTTTTATTGCTGATAGCAATTTACTTCTTGCGCAATCAAATCAAACCAATTCAACAATTGGCTGAAGCGGCAGAAAGTTTTGGACGCGGTCGTCCTTTACCAGAAAGTTTTCAACCACAAGGAGCTGATGAAGTCCGTCGTGCAGGCATTGCTTTTTTACGCATGCGTGAACGTATTGAACGCCAAATTGAACAACGTACCATGATGCTCTCAGGCGTAAGCCATGATTTAAGAACCATTCTTACACGTTTTAAACTTCAACTAGCCTTAGCAAATACTGACTTTGATACAAATGCGCTTGAGCAAGATGTCAGTGATATGCAAAATATGTTAGAAGGCTACCTTGCTTTTGCCCGCGGCGAAGGCAATGAAAATTTTAAAACCTTTGATTTAAAGGCTCTTATGCAAAAATTTTCCGCCGATGCTCATCTCCACAAACGTCATTTTTCCTACACTATTGAAGGTCCTACAGAGATACAAGCACGCCCACATGCCTTCACCCGTCTTGTCAGCAATCTGGTATCAAACGCATTTTGTTACGCCAATACTGTCAAACTGACCGCCATCTCCCAACAAGAATCTTTCATCATAACGATTGACGATGATGGACCTGGCATTCAAAAAAATATGCGCACAGAAGTCTTTAAGCCATTCTTTAGACTTGATAAAGCCCGCAACCAAGATGCAAGTGGAACAGGGCTTGGCCTTTCTATTGCCCAAGATATAGCGCGTAGCCATGGAGGCAATATTCAATTAGAAGACAGCCCATTAGGAGGATTGCGCGCTATCATCGATATCCCTCTATAAGAAATATTTCACCAGATCATCTACAAGAAAAGAAAAAAGGTTAAACAAGCTTGAGGCTTTAGGCATTCCCTACAGTTTCAAACAAAGTATATTGGAGTGCCTTGCTGGCGCTTTCTCCAGACCAAGCCACCATTTGAAACGCCACATAATAGCTTTCACAGACTTTAAGCGCATATATCAACAATGTTTCGACCTGTATATGAGATGGATGCACACCCCCCGCCAGAAGAAGCCCCTGTCGGTAAATAACTGAATTATTACCTTGCCAATAATCAAAATGTCCTAGCAATAATTTTTCATTAATTGCTAACAAGAGGCGATTCATTTCCACCGTTCGAGCATTTTCAATAGAAAGATCAAATGCACAAGATAAATGAAGAGCTTCCTGCTCTTCCATCCATGAAAAAGCAAGACGATAATTTGTCCGTTTTCCTTCGACACAAACACGAATTTCATCCTCAGCATCCCGCTCAAAGGACCAATCATATTTACAGGCAATCTGTTCGATAAAGTCAACAGGATGCTCTTCTCTTTCTGTGGCGCAAAATGCAAGACTCATTATTAATCCTTAATAATATTAAATATTGTCAACAGAATACAACCTACCTAAACTGTAACGATATTTTGCTACAATCAAAGCCTTTACACACAACAAATACACATTAAAAACATCAACAGTACACAAAGCCCCCGGAACCCCATAATGCTTCCTGCGGCAAAACACTTGATAATAATAAAGCGAATCATCAAGCCTTTTCAGTGTATTGATACAATTTGACAGCGCTAGCCCCTTGATTAAAAAAAGTGTTTTTTTTTATACAAATCATAGCAAAAAAAATGGATAATTTGTTCTAATAGACTCAAGATTAAGCATTTTTCCATTTCATACATCACATTGAAAAATTGGGGATATTTTTTCTAAAACACTCATTATTTTACGAAAACCATTTTATTTCTCAGATGTTTGTTTTTTTTTCCAAATCATCAAGGCGTTTTTTCAAATCAGCATTGTCGGCAGAAACTTTCAGCACCATCTCCTTAAAGATTTCAAATTCTTCACGTGGAACAAGATCAAGTTTACTGGCAATCTTTTCAGCCTGCAAACGAAAAGCTGTTCCAGCTTCACGTCGTATACCTTGTGCAACATCAGCTGCATCTGTTGCTAATTTTGCCAATTCATCAAGAATGCGGTTTGATCCATTACGCATAACGTTTTTCCTTAAATTTTAAATTAATGACACACGCATTATAACGTATTTTCATAACATTTAGATACTGCATTTGTTCCTTGTACCTAGAAGATTTTATTGACCATAGAGATTTCACTTGAACCTTTTTACACTCCTTTTACCATTATAAACTTTACCCTTATAAAGCAGTGGAAACCCACCATTCTCCTCACTTGACCATCGTGTGTGCATCTGTCATTCCTGACCATTATATCATCTTAAAAAATGTAAAGTGCTTGCTTATGAATGACCTTTTTTGTCCAGCCATTGCTTTTCCATCTTTTCTCAATCCTGTCATTGTCCATTTAGGTCCCATAGCTCTGCATTGGTATGGTCTTGGTTATGTTGTGGGCATTCTTTTTGCTTGGTGGTATGCGCAAAAATTATTAAAAAAACAATCCCTATGGTATGCAAATCATCCCCCGATAGATAAAGAGAGGATAGGAGATTTTGTGATCTGGTCTGCCATCAGTGTTGTTGTTGGTGGACGCTTAGGGCAAGTGCTTGTATGGGATCCCATTTATTATTTTAGCCATCCAACTGCCATCATCGCAGTATGGGATGGAGGAATGTCCTTCCATGGCGGTCTCATTGGCATCATCATTGCAATGATTTGGTTTGCCCGTAAAAATAACATCAATATGCGAGTAATGTTTGATATCATAGCAACCGGTGCTCCCATTGGTATCGGCATTGTACGAATATGCAACTTTATTAACCAAGAACTCTGGGGCAATGTTACCACACATCCTTGGGCCGTATGTTTTCCCCTAGACCCTTACTATTTACCCCGCCATCCAAGCCAGCTTTACGAAGCGCTTATGGAAGGATTTCTTCTTTTCATCATCTTATGCATTCTTACTTTTGCTTTCAAAGCATTAAAACGTCCAGGCACTGTGTCAGGAACATTTATTATAGGCTATGCGATAGCACGCAGTATTTCAGAAATTTACCGTGCTCCTCAAGAAGATCCACAATGGTTTTCTACTCTTTTTCATTCTACCGGATTCACCTACGGCATGGCTTTATCTCTTCCCATGCTTTTTTTAGGGTTCTATCTCCTTTTTCAAGCCTTCACCGACAAATCTACCGAAAATGACCACACTTAAACAAAAAATTAAACAAATAATTGCGCTTAATGGACCAATCACTGTCAGTCAATATATGACGTTAGCACTTACAGATCCCCAATTGGGCTATTATCAAACACAAACACCCTTTGGGCGCACTGGTGATTTCATAACAGCCCCTGAAATAAGCCAACTCTTTGGAGAGATGATTGGTATTTGGGCTCTCGCAAACTGGAAAGCCCATGGTTGTCCTGACCCTTTTATCCTTGCTGAAATAGGTCCAGGACGCGGAACTTTGATGGATGATATTTTACGCACCCTTCAAAAATTATCGACAACAGCATTTAATGCTGCTGAAATTTTTCTTCTTGAAATAAGTACAAAACTCGCAAAAGAACAAAAAAAACGTCTTACACCTTATCAAAAGCAAATCCACCACATTGAAAATTTTGATCAACTCCCCTTAAAGCCTCTTTTTTTAATTGCTAATGAGTTTTTAGACACTCTTCCCATCAACCAATATATTAAAATCAATGGAGAATGGAAAGAACGTCGCATTACAGTCAATCAAAATGGAGACTTCGTCTTCATTGTTTCTCCAGAGAAACTCTCATCTCCCTATTTGCAATTCCACGATTCTGAAATAGCTGATGGAACAATTTTTGAACATGCGCCCTCCAGACATCAATTTATGCAACAAATGAGCAACCGCTTAGTACAAGTAAAGGGTTCTGCCTTGCTTATCGATTATGGTGCTTCGGACCTCGCATTCGGCGATACATTACAAGCGCTCTCAAAACATAGATTCCGTGATATTTTTGATGCTCCCGGTGAACATGATTTAACATCCCATGTTGGTTTTTTCTTTTTAAAAAAAATAGCGCTTGAACAAGGCTGTTTTGCTGAAATTCTAGAACAAGGAGATTTTCTTGTTAAAATGGGTCTTCTGGAACGCGCAAGACAGCTTGCAACCGGCAAAAGTGCTGCATTACAAAACAAAATACACCAAGATATCGAACGATTAGCTGGCTCAGATCAAATGGGCAAATTGTTTAAAGTCTTACATGTAAGTGACAAAAATAGACCTTTACCTCCTAAAATGTGATGATCAGAAATATTGACAAAGATAAATATCTCACACACCATTCCCCCCTTAGAAACAATCATCCCTCTAAGGAACTTTTATGAATTCTATTCACCCCATCCTTGCAAAAAATCTTTCTGCTTTACACACACACGGAATAAAACATGGTTTTTTTACACGTCAAGAAGGTGTTTCAAAAAGCCTCTCTCAAAGCCTTAATATTGATCAAAGTTCAAATGATCAAGCTGAACATGTTGCACAAAATCACATTTTTATCGCCGATTATTTTGGTGTTAAATTGCAAAATTTAATCACGGTTAATCAAATACACTCGTGTGACGTTGTCGTGGTTAATCAAGCTTTTATTGACGAGCCCCCTCAAGCTGATGCTCTCGTTACCACCACACCAGAACTGGCAATCGGCGTTCTTACAGCAGATTGTGGACCAATTTTATTTGCTGATCCACAAGCAGGTGTCATTGCCGCCGCACATGCTGGCTGGCGAGGCAGCCTAAAGGGAATTGTAGAAAAAACCATTGCTGTTATGGAAGAACAAGGAGCCAAAAGACAATCAATAACAGCAGCTCTTGGACCTTGTATTGGCCCCTGCCACTATGAAGTAACAAGCGAATTTTACAACCAATTTATTGAGTGCCACAACAAATTTCAGAAATATTTTTTAAAAACAGAAAAAGTCGGTCACTTTTATTTTAATCTATGGGCATTTATTATCAGTCAACTCAAGGAAGCAGGCGTTAATGCTTCTTGTGTGGAGCTTTGTACCTACAAAGATGAACAACGTTTCTTCTCTTATCGGCGTGCAACACACAGCAATGAGCCTCATTATGGACGACAGTTTTCGGCTATTATCCTCAATAAATAAAAAATAAGTTTTTTACCTGACAACAACACCAAAACTGCAAAACAAAACTTTGCTCTTAATGAAATAATAAGCCCTTTCAATATTGTGCTTTTTTTAGCAAAAGATGCTCTCTTAACCTAGAGAATATGGGAAGTTTGGCTATAATTGTTTTCGATATTTGCTTGTGAGAATTAATAAGAAAACTTCTTTTGACATAGTTTTCCTTCATTCATTTCATATGAGTAAACATGCCTGACAGCAGTTCTTCTATAAAAAAGAAGAGCAAAAGACTTAATCAACAGGTATTTCTTTGCATCACAATCAAAAAACTGTGCTGTAAAAGTAACAAAATTTTGGAAAAAAAGAAATAAAATGCATAGCTCTTTAACAATGAGGGAGAAAATTATAATGCTTTTGTAATTGTTTTCTTGCAATTTAATAACAAGAAGTTAAAAAGCACATGACACTCTACCGTGACTACTCAGAGGCCATACCATGAAACTTTTCTGCGGCAATTCTAATCCACACCTTGCTGAAGATGTTACAAATTATTTAAGTATTCCCTTAGGCAAAGCAACCGTAAAACGTTTTGCTGATCAAGAAATTTTTGTGGAATTACAGGAAAATGTCCGCGGACAAGATGTATTTGTTTTGCAATCGACATCCTATCCAGCAAACGATCATTTGATGGAATTACTCATCATGATTGATGCACTTCGCCGTTCTTCAGCACGTCGTATCACAGCTGTTATTCCCTATTTTGGGTATGCCCGCCAAGATCGTAAACCTGGACCACGAACTCCCATTTCCGCAAAACTTGTTGCCAATCTGATTACTGAAGCAGGAGCCCATCGTGTTTTAACATTGGATCTTCATGCAGGACAAATCCAAGGTTTTTTTGATATTCCAACAGATAATCTCTATGCTGTTCCAGTCATTGCTCGCGATGTCAAAATGCATTATTCCCTTGAAAATGTTATCGTTGTTTCACCTGATGTTGGTGGTGTAGTACGCGCACGCTCGCTCGCCAAGCGCCTGAACAGTTTGCTTGCTATTGTTGATAAACGTCGCGAACGTCCCGGTGAATCAGAAGTGATGAATATCATTGGAGATGTGTCTGGAAAAGATTGTCTTTTGCTTGATGATATTGTTGATTCAGGTGGAACACTCTGCAATGCAGCAAGTGCGCTCCTAAAACATGGTGCTAACAGTGTCACGGCTTACATCACACACGGCGTTCTTTCTGGAAATGCTATTGAACGCATTACCAACTCTGAAATGAAAGAGTTAGTTATTACGGATTCAATTATGCCGACAAAAGCAATTGAGAAAGCCCATAATATCCGCGTTTTACCCATTGCTGACCTCATTGGAGAAGCAATCGCAAGAACAGCAGCAGAGCAATCTGTCTCGAGCTTATTCGGTTAAACGGGTTCTTTAGGATCTCCTGGTGCTGTTTCTACACCAAGATCAGGAAAAGCTATAATACGTTGACCGTTAAAATGCGTATGGATAACAATCAGTCCGCGCTCTTCAAAATAGGTTAAAAGTCGGCGTGCACGACTGAAAGAATGTGTACCATAAAGACGTGCCAAAAATGCATCTGACGGGCATGGTTTTCCGCCCAAAGCAGCCTGAGCCAGATGCAAAAAAACACCTTGGACCTCATCTTCCAAACTTTCTGAGAGTTGCAAAATGCGCTTCCAGTTTTCACTGACAACAGTTTCTTCATCAACACAAGCCTGAGCAACAGCCAATTTACGTCGAAATTGTGAAAGATTTAAAAAATCTCCTGAGAACCCATGAATACGGCAACGCACCAAGAAATCTTGATAAAGTACCGCTGTAGAACGATAAAAAGCCTCAGGATCCTCAAGAATTTGCCCAATAACACGTTGTGCTTGGCTCTCTCGCTCAACAACAGAACATTCAGGAAATAAATTCGGGTCTTCTGTCAACAATTCTTGTTTTTTATGCACAGCTTCTTCTAATATTTCATGAATTGATTTTTCTCTCACCAGCTCTCGTGATTGTTTCAAGGGCATTAAGACTTCTTCCGGAGAAGCAGTAAAAACAAGTTGTTTTACATCCACCTGCTCTGTAGGAAGTGGCATTAATTTGGGGCTAGAAGAACGTGCCACTGTTTCAACAGGACCAATGATAATCCGCAAAGAACGCCTTGATAAAGCAGGTCCTAAAGCTATAAAATGCCCCCGCTCAAGATCTCTAAACATTTCGGCTTGGCGACGCTCCATGCCCAAAAGATCAGCAGCACGCACCATATCAATATCTAAGAAAGTTCGCCCCATTAAAAAATTTGACGCTTCAGCAGCAACGTTTTTGGCAAGTTTAGCCAAACGCTGTGTAGCGATAACACCAGCAAGCCCCCGTTTGCGTCCTCGACACATAAGGTTTGTCATAGCCGAAAGCGAAATTTTACGTGCTTCATCAGAAACTTCTCCTGCCGCAGCTGGAGCAAATAATTGTGCTTCATCGACAACAACAAGCATGGGATACCAATAATCACGTTCCACATCAAATAATGCACCAAGAAAAGCACCCACAGCGCGCATCTGTTGTTCAGTATCCAAACCCTCAAGATTGAATACCACCGAAACCCTATGTTGGCGAATACGCTGAGCAATACGTGTGAGTTCTAATTCGCTGCGTTGAGCCTCAACAATGACATGACCAAATTTATCTGCCAAAGTGACAAAATCACCCTCTGGATCAATCACACACTGTTGGACCCATGAAGCACTTTGTTCAAGAAGACGGCGCAAAAGATGTGATTTTCCTGAACCGGAATTGCCCTGCACAAGAAGACGTGTGGCCAATAATTCTTCCAAATCAACGAATGCTGGCGTTGATTTACGCAAAGCATTACATTCTGCCATCTCACCCAAGGCAATCTCAACCTTCATAACATCTCCACCATTTGATTTTGAATATATTAGCTTGTATTGATTTATTGTCCATCCAGATCACGCTTTTAGCATTTCCTCTCTCTGAACGGTAGAAATCATCGATTTTTCCCACAACTCTTGCATCTGTGCATGGTTTGAATTATAAAACAGACTTCTGCGTAGACACCCTTGGAGGCAACGCAGAATGGAGCAAACGTTGTTTATCAGCGTATATCTTCATATTCATACAAAAACTTTTGTTGGTTTTTGATGGATCTCCAATCATATAAAAGGACTTAAATTATGAGCAAAAGCTATACTCTTAAGGCCGAAATACGCGAGCGGGTTGGTAAGGGGTCCTCCCGTGAACTTCGTCGTAACGGTCTCATTCCAGCTGTCATTTATGGTGACAAACAGCCTCCTTTGGCAATCGCAGTTTCCTATAAAGACATCTTCTACAAAATTCACGCTGGTGGTTTTCGTACCACTGTTGCCACTCTTGCAATTGGCAAGCAGAAGATTATGGTTCTCCCCAAAGATTACCAATTAGATCCAGTCCGTGACTTTCCCCTCCATGTAGATTTTCTCCGTATTTCAGCGAAATCCGTTGTAGAAGTGAGCATTCCTGTACACTTCCTCAATGAAGATTCAGCTCCCGGACTTAAAAAAGGAGGGGTCCTCAATATTGTTCGTCACGAAATTGAATGCACCGCTCCAGCAAATGCTATTCCTGAAGCGATTGAGATTGATCTCTCCAACTACTCTATTGGTGATTCCATTCATATTTCAGCAGTGCAACTGCCAAAAGATGTTACTCCAGTGATACAAGATCGAGACTTTACCATTGCAACCATCGCAGCCCCTGCTAGCATGGATGTCAGTGATGAGGGTTCCGAACAAGAAAGTAACGAAGAATCTTAATACACTCCATCAGGCGGGGACTTTTTCCCGCCTTAACTTATAAGACCCTTAATTTATAAGATATTGACTACTCTGTCATACTTTACTGAAGGTACGCATGTGGCTTATTGCTGGTCTTGGCAATCCTGGTTTACAATACCAAAATAACCGCCATAATATCGGTTTCATGGCTATTGATGCCATTTATCAATCCTTGTCTTTTTCTCCATGGTCGAAAAAATTTCAAGCTGAAATCTCCACTGGTCTGATAAGTGGTGAAAAAACTTTTCTTCTCAAACCGCAAACCTTCATGAATCTCTCTGGCCAAGCTATTGGTGAAGCCTTACGATTTTATAAATTAGACCTGAAAAATTGTATTGTCATTTACGACGAGCTGGACTTACCACCTGGGAGAGTGCGTGTAAAAACCGGTGGAGGTAACAATGGACATAACGGTATAAAGTCTATTGATGCGCACTGTGGTACTAACTACTGCCGTATACGCTTGGGAATCGGACGTCCCAATTGCAAAGAGCTTGTTCATCAGCATGTTTTAGGAAATTTTACAAAATCCGACCAAGAGTGGCTACCTCCTCTCTTAGACGCAATTGCAAAAAACATTGCTCTTCTTATAAAAGATGATAAATCTCTCTTTATGAATGAAATCTCACAAGCAACGAAAAACAAAAACTTGCAATAACAGCACATTTTTCTTAGTGCTCTGTCTTAGCTTTGAGCATAAAGTTAGCATGATGGTAAAGTTCCTTTGTAAAGAATAAAAATATGATCAAGAATGATTATGACACCAAATAAACAAAAATAAGCAAAGGATTTATCATTTATAGAAGACAAATTTCTTAGATACACTAAGAGACTGAAAATCATATCCGTCGTTTTATTGAAAACGTTCATTTTATTGTAAAAATGAAAGCTCAAGCATAAGAATTTTTCTTTATTCTCATAAGAGGCGTAAAATCCATAGAGATTTCTTAATCCTCATTTCAACAAGAAATCGGACATTGATTTATGGAAACACAATACAATGCGAATCTCTATATTTGCGAATTATAAATTGCATTAGAAGCATCATATTGTGCTATGAACTATTAATAATCATTGTCCTCAAAGAAAACTTGATAAGAAGCAAAATAACATCTGACCATGGAAAATCATGCTACGATCAATGCGTTAGACCAAAAATTTCAAATTCTCATCTTATCCTAGAAACTGGAATGCTCTCATCAAAGCACATCAACTTCTTAAAAGGAATGAAAGTACATAAGGTAATCTTTTTATCTTCTTACGAAAAGACTGTAGTTTTTCAATGAAGAGCAGCCTTATCTATAGGCAAGGTGCTGCTGATAAAAATAATGCTTCACAGGCACGAAAAAACAAGTTGAGCCCCCCAAAATGCATCCCTGCCTTTTCTTGCTCATTGAAACAAGAAAATACCGCATAATGGAGATCAAGAACTTTATAAAACACATCCATCAAGTTTTTTAAACAAACACGACAACCTTAGAGTTATTTCCTCATAATTTTCTCAAAAAGCTTTTTCTAAACTTCCAATCCATGTTTCAATCGTCTTATGTTTTAGAATAAGCGAAAGGCATAAAAAGCTTGTCTAAAACAAATCAGCACTGCTTTATGCAATTCTTGTGCAAAACACTCCCCCTATACGAAAGAGCACATTGAGCAACAAACTCCAAATTGCCCCAATGATACTCTCTAAGAGAATAGTTCTTGGAATTAAAACAATTCACTTTCACTTGGCTTAATCGTTGACTGGAGTGGATCGTAAGTTTTTGATTTTTGACTTAAAATACTATGTCTACTCTCACTATTCTGCAACACCACCACGCGTGATCCAGTGGAAACACGGTCATAAAGATCAATGATATCTTGATTGAGCAAACGAATACACCCACTTGAAATAGCATGGCCAATTGACCACGACTCGTGTGAGCCATGAATACGAAAGAGCGTATCTTGTCCATTTTTGAAAAGATAAAGAGCTCTTGCCCCCAATGGATTATCTGGTCCTGGTGGCATTCCTTTTCCTAAATGACCATAACGTTCTGGTTCCCTGGCCATCATCGCCGCCGTAGGAGCCCAATTAGGCCACTGGCGCTTACGCTGCACAACCCCCTCACCTTCAAATGCTAATCCTTCCTTACCCACCCCAATACCATAACGCAAAGCTCTTCCATTTTCGCCAATAAGGTAAAGAAAACATTCCTGCGTATCTATAACCAATGTTCCAGGCGGATAAGATGTATAATAAATGACCTGCTGACGCCAAAATTTTGGATCAATTGTCGAAA
Organism: Bartonella senegalensis OS02; assembly: GCF_000312545.1. Classification (GTDB taxonomy): domain Bacteria; phylum Pseudomonadota; class Alphaproteobacteria; order Rhizobiales; family Rhizobiaceae; genus Bartonella; species Bartonella senegalensis. The sequence continues at coordinate 82,204 of NZ_HE997541.1, read as the reverse complement.
GATCAACAGCAGGTAAAAAATAAGGCTCATTCGTTACAGGTCCGTATAAGGCTTGTATTTCTGCCGGAATGTATCGAGCCTGCTGAGAAGCAACAAGCGACATATCTGAGTGACGGGTAGCACATCCAACTAAAGCCAGAGGTGCTGCAATTAAAAAAGCACGACGAGATAACACTCTTTTATTTTCTCCGATTAATTCTTCATACAAATCTGCATACTATGAAAAACTTAGCACACTGTTAACGTTAATTGAGAAATCTCTCATGATTAAAATCAAAATTTTTTAAAATGTGGTAAAAAAAAGACAGGTTATTTTTTTAGCAGAGCTTTTTTCTTCCTTACAGCAACACAAGACTATGACTCTTCTCAAAATGTGCTATAGAAACACTAAAGAAACTCTATCTTGACTATAAAATCAACAAAGAAGAAGGCGCTCATGGGTTTTAAATGCGGTATTGTTGGACTCCCGAATGTCGGTAAATCAACCCTTTTTAATGCATTAACAAAAACAGCCACGGCACAAGCAGCCAATTATCCTTTTTGCACAATCGAACCTAACACCGGAGAAGTTGCTGTACCAGATGTGCGAATGGAAAAAATTGCCTCCATTGCTGGTTCAAAAGAAATCATTCCCACACGCATCAATTTTGTTGACATTGCCGGGCTTGTGCGTGGCGCTTCAAAAGGTGAAGGTTTAGGCAATAAATTTTTAGCCAATATCCGTGAAGTTGATGCTATTATCCATGTTTTACGCTGTTTTCAAGATGATGATATTACCCACGTAGAAGGGCGCATTGATCCTGTTTCTGATGCCACAACTGTTGAAACAGAACTCATGCTTGCTGATCTTGAAAGTCTTGAACGGCGTATCGTACAGATCCGTAAACGTGCAACCGGAAAAGATAAAGAAGCTCTTACAATTCTTCCCGTAATGGAAGCTGCATTAGATTTACTGCAAAAAGGAAGCCCTGTGCGGTTACTCCTCAAAGAGATCTCTTCCGATGAGCGCCGCATCCTTGAGAGTTTAAATCTCTTAACCTCCAAACCCGTACTTTATGTTTGCAATGTCAGCGAAAATGATGCAGCTCATGGCAATAGCTTTACCCAAATGGTTGAGAAAATGGCAACAGAACAAAATGCTCAAAGCATTCTTATTTCTGCTTCCATAGAAGCTGAGATCACTCAACTTAATGACGCAGAAGCCATAGAATACCTTAGTGCTCTAGAGCTCTTTGAACCAAGTCTCAATCGCCTCATTCGTGCTGGTTATCATTTGCTTGATCTCATTACCTATTTCACCTGTGGACCTAAAGAAACACGAGCGTGGACAATTACCCGTGGCACGAAAGCACCTCAAGCAGCTGGTGTTATCCATTCAGATTTTGAACGCGGCTTCATTCGTGCCCAAACCATCAGCTACGAGGATTATATTGCTCTCGGTGGAGAAAATGGTGCAAAAGAAGCTGGAAAAGCCCGCGATGAAGGCAAAGAATACGTTGTACAAGACGGCGATATCATGTTGTTTAAACACAATACATAATGCAACATAACGCATTCCATTCAAACACCCATAGACCTCTTAAAATGCGCAGACATTATGAGAGGGATTCTTTATAACTCGGCTTTACAGTATAGCAACGCTGTTCTATGCGGTGGAAAGATGTAAGAAAATACTATCATCTCTTCATTTAAAGATGAAGACTGTAAACTCTAAACAGTTTTTCTTTCTATTTTTCTAAATCCACTGCAACATTTGCAATGAAACTCATTCAAAATTGCAAGATTCATTTGTGATAAAAGTGATAAAATATAAAGCAAAGAAAAAACTTGAGAGACAGGTTTTATGAAACAGACAATAAAAGAAAAATATCAAAAAACAGCACACAACTTAAAAAAATGAGCAGCGACACACAGTCAAACTAACTTATCCAATTATATCACAATTTAAAGCACTATCGGAATCGATAAATGACATTACGGCGTTTCTTTATACAACAAAGCGCAAATCATAAAAAAAATCCCTATAAACGATAAAAAAGCTCCCCAAAATTAGGAATAAAGAGAAAAGTGCAAGTGAATTAATCACCATCGCCTTAACTAATATAAACTCTTTATCTCATTGCTATTTATTCCACTTAAATCAATTGAAACGAGGACTGTACTTTTTGATAATTTTTTTCAAAACCTTCAAAAAATCTCTTAAATAAAAACAGCGCTATCATAGAGTATGATAGCGCTGTTATATTTACGAAAGACAGAAAAACAAAATTAGCGTGGCCAACGCCCTTCATATTTAAATGTTGGAGCTTCCTTCAACGAATCCTTTGTCGCATTCGTAATAAGCTTCCACTTTCCATAATCATTTGTCATTTGCACTGTTTCTGGTGCAACAACCACATAACTCTCCCCTATACCAAGAAAACCACCAACAGCGATAACAAATCCCGTAATATTATTTTCACGCAAAATAATATCTTTTACTTCGCCAATATTTTCGTTTTCTATATTGTAGACACTGGAACCAATAAGACTTGACGCAACAAAATCAGTTTCCAAAGGTGTAACATAACGCGCAAGCATATCTGACCCCATCCGTACGATCCCCATTGAAGAAATCGTCTCAGGTTCTGGAGTCCCCACAAAAGACTGAGCATAAGCACTAGAAGCCATCAAAACTGTCATAAAAGCAGTCAATATAATTTTTTTCATTTTAACATCTCCGTTTTTACTTTACAAAACCTCAATGCATCGTAACCGGATTTGTTCCCTGATCTCTTTTAGGACCAATAATCCTCGCTTTTTCTTACTTAGTCTTTCTTCTCCTTCTCAAATTCTTCGCCTAAGCTTCTCCAGATCCGCACTTTTAAAGTATAAACAAGCCCCGCAAAAATGATTAAAAATAAAATAACACGAAAACCAGTTTTCTTACGAATTTCCATATGAGGATCAGCTGCCCACATCAAAAAAGCAGCAACATCGCGCGCGTAATGTTCAACCGTTTCTGGAGTTCCATCCTTATAAGAAACAAGGCCATCCCTTAAAGGAGGTGCCATAGCTAAACTATTACCAGCAATAAAATAAGGATTATACCAATGACCATCAGTAATCTTCATATTCTCTGGTGCCTTTTGATACCCGTTTAAAAGAGCTGTAATATAATCTGGTCCAGCAGTATCGTAATGAGTGAGTATATCAGAAATAATAGCAGGAAATGGCAAAGACACAGCACGCGCACGTGCTATCAGTGACAAATCGGGAGGATAGGCACCCTCATGAATAAATCGTGCCTCTTCTTCATGAGCAAAGGAGGAAGGGAAAGTGTCTGTTGTAACACCAGCACGTTTAAAAAATTTTCCTTCTTTCTTAGAACCATCGCTCACTTCATATTGGCGAGCAAAAGCCTTAATCTGTTCCTGATCATAGCCAAGAGCCTTTAAATCACGAAAAGCCACATATTTTAACCCATGGCAACGAGAACAGACTTGTTGATAAACCTTCAATCCGCGTTGCAATTGCATTTTATTATAAAGCCCAAATGGCCCTGAAAAACTCCATTCCTGTTTTTTAGGAGCGTATAAAGGGAAAGAAACAAACTCCTCTTCTTTATCAGAAACATGACTAGCCAAGCTCTGAAAAGAAAAACTCATGAATATTATAACAATCAATCCAATAAAAGCATTTACCATAATTTACTTTTTTTCTGTTTCATATCTTCAGTAATTGAAGCAGGAAGAGCAATACTCTTTTCGAAAATGGGGATGATTGGCAAAACGACTAAAAAGAAGATAAAGTAATAAGCTGTACCTAATTGCGTCCATAAAAGAATACTGTGATTTATTTCCCTTGAACCAAGCCAACCAAGAAAAACAACATCAGTAATCAAAGCCCAAAAGAAAATTTTATAAACCGGTCGGTATCTTGCAGAGCCTATTGTGGAACGGTCCAACCATGGAACAAAAATCCAAACGAAAACTGCCCCAACTAAGAGAACAGCACCAAAAAAAGTTGATGAAAGAGCCCCAATACTAAAAGTGATAGCACGCAGCATCGCATAAAAAGGTAAAAAATACCACTCAGGAACCACACGAAGAGGCGCCTTTAAAGGATCGGCAACGCTATAATTTTCAGCATGCCCCATATAATCAGGCATATAAAATAAAAACCAAGCAAAAAAGAGGAGAAAAACAGTAATAGCAAAAATATCTTTGATAAGCGCATAGGGCATAAAAGGAAGAGTTTCCTTCTCTGATTTCACCTCAAGACCGGTGGGATTACCCTGTCCAACATGGTGGATTGCAACAATATGAAGCACCACAAAGAACAATAAAAGAAATGATAAACAATAATGGAAAACATAAAAACGATTCAACGTTGGTTGCCCGACGCTATAACCACCAAGAAATGCCTCATGCAACCACGTTCCCACCAAAGGAAGAGCTTTTAAAAGCCCTGCAACCACTGAAGAAGCGGAAACAGACATCATCCCCCAAACCAGCACATAACCCAAAAATGCTATTGCCATCATGACTATATAGATGAAAATACCTGTAACCCAAACCATTTCTCGCATATTTTTATAAGAACCATAATAAAGTCCGCGCGCTAAATGGATATAGACAGCAATAAAAAAGAACGAAGATCCTACAGCATGCCATGGACGAAAAAGCCAACCAAAGTGCCCTTCACGCCTGAACCTTTCACCGGTTTCAAAAGCCAAGTGAATATCCGGTACATAATGCATAGCCAACACAATACCGGTCAAAAGCTGCGATAAAAGCATAACGGTTAGAATACCGCCAAATGTATAAAAATAATTAAGATTGCGTGGAACAGGAAAAACGACAAAGGCATTGTAAAAAAAACGGGGAAGCGGTAGGCGTTTATCAAACCAACGGGCAAGAGCACTTTTAGGAAAATAGGGAGGAAATCTGGTCATTATTTTATCCTATTTTCAACAAGGTATCAGAAAGAAACTGATAAGGGGGAATGGCTAAATTATAGCTGGCAGGCCCCGAACGCACTCTTCCAGCTGTATCATAAACAGAGCCATGACAGGGGCACAGCCACCCCCCCAATCTACCAGATTGTCCAAGTATGACACAACCTAGATGGGTACAAAGATTAATGAGGATAAGCCAATTCTCACGTCCTTCTCCTGCCGAACGTGCAAAATCGGTTGCTTCTTCTCCACCTTCAAGATTAGGATTGCGTGCCAGGCGATCTTTAAGAATACCCAATTCAGTAGCGCGAGCTTGTGCAATCTCTTTTGCAGTACGATTGCGAATAACAACAGGCTGCCCCCGCCATTTAACCGTCACCGACATGCCTTCCTCAATGCCAGAAAGATCAACTTCAACAGAAGAATCCGCTAAAATAGCCTTCTCTGGGCACAGCTGACGAATAAAAGGCCACGTAACCGCACCAACACCAAAAGCCCCTGTAACACCTGTTAGCAAAAACAGGAAATCCCGCCTCGTTTGCTCACTCATTATCGATAAGAGCCTGTTTCTTAAAACATCTTTTTACCATATTCTCCCTCACTAAGCAATTACTCATCCCTCCATTTTCTCAACGATGAAAAACATCTCAAGCTGTTTGCATCTCACCCAAAAGCAAATTGAACCCAAAAGCAAATTGAATTGAGAAAAATTGAAGTTTAAGGCAAAAATTTCATAAAAGAAAAAGCTTCTTTATCCAATTATAAGAAAACACATCTGAAATATTTGCGTTTATTAAATATTAAAGAAGCATTCGATAAAAGAGCATTCTTTCATAAAAATATTCATCATCATTCTACATTGTTTTCTAAGTTAAGCGTAAAGAAAAAATGGCAAGAATGCATTTCACTTTCTCTTCTTTTTGTACCTCTGATATAATTTTATCCGTAACAACTTTTTGTATTTTCATCCCATCAACAAGAGAAGTTGCTTTGAGAGGAACATTTTTATTCCCAGAATTGAGAAGAAAATAGAAATTTTGGCCCAACCCATATCCACCCTAGCATGACTTTTCATAGGTAAAGCTTGTGCTTACTTCTTCAGAATATTTTTCTCAATGCTTACCCCTGATGCTGATTGTCTCTACAGACTACTTTACAATCTAGAGCTTTCAATACAAGGATGAACAAAAACAAAGTGCTAGCAATTCTTACAGCTCAAACATCAAAAAGAGAGTCCATAGAAGTTTTTGGCAATTTTTTCCAAAAACGAATACTCCTCCTTGTCTATTACTAGAGAATTCATAATGCTGAAATAATACCCTTGCTATAGATGCATGAATAACAAATCACTGGCATGAGAAGAAAAAAAGCTCTTGTTTTTGAATTCTAGCTTTTAAAATCACATAAACGTCTTAAACAAAACGACAGGAGAGTTTTTCAGTGCTCACTACATTTGAAAGATTTTTCTTCCATAAAGCAAAAACACAGCACAGTTCTAAATAATTTGTACGACGATAATACATTCTACTTGTCCCCCGATCACATGCCCAAAATGGTTTCTGATACCTTATAAGGAACTTCTTTTGTTTCAGCAAACCAAACACGTAAACTTGAATGAACCCCATAAAGAACATGTACCAAGCCCAATTCCGTTACATGAATTATGACAGGCAATTCGCGGCAAGAAGAACACGACCATTTGCAGAAAAAAGAAATCATTGCAAGAAAGCAAGCGCGCTTGTTTAAAAATTTCTAATGCCTCTGATGATAACGGCACACGAAATCCTGTTGTAGCATCACGCTTTCTTTTCGCAGTCTCAGCAGAAAGTGTTCATTATATTATAGCCGTCAATCTGCTGTTTATGAATATGACGCAAAGGATTTAGACAAACCCTCGTAAGGATAAGAAGACGCAAAGCCAGATATGTTATGTTTGTTGTTTTGCAAAGTGTTTGGTAAAAAGCCAGAATATCTCTTCAAGACAGAGCTGATTTATTAGGGGGTTTATGACCTTGCTATTCCTTATAAAGCTTTTGCTATTCCCTATAAATCAATATCCAAACCGTACTGAGCAGCATGTTTGAGACAAAGATTGAGAAGGATCAGGATTTCCTCTGCTATCACAGCTTTTGTATGCCAGATTGGAGCAGCATATTGCATATAGCCGTTTGCGTAATCTCTGAAACGAGAGCATCTCATTTTGAGAGGAATATAAAGCCGTCAAGGTAGAAATCAGCTTCCAGCCTTACCATCTCCTTTTAACTCTGCTTTATGGCTTTCAAAAACAGTGAGAAGCAATATCTTTTCAAGAATGGAGAATGCACATTGCCTCATGCTTTTATGTCTTACGTTCTTAAGAGAGTCACGCCCCTTAACGCAAAACAAAACGCCATTATGTTACGCATTTACGCGCTCGTTTTAAAGAGACATCTATCAGTACACACAAGCCTATTTCACAACACATTTCACGACGGACCACATAAAGGGTATAATGCGAAAGTCATTGCCTCCCTCTTTACGTTTATTGAACGTGCAAGCTGGCACCATCATTTTCTTTGTCCCCAATTTTGCGACAGCCTTTGTATTGAGACGGTTCATGAAAGGTATTTTACTTATTTTCTGAAAAGTTTTTAACCACACACTCATCTCACTTATGATATGCAAGCAAATGATTTTGAGTGATTCAACATAAACGATTTTGAAATGAGAAAATCTTACGATATTTGGAGTTCTCATTCAACATGCAAAACGATAAATTATCTTTCTAAATCAATATCTTGATATAGATAGTAAATTCCCTTACTAATCCTTGGCAACTTAATGTCAAACGTCTTCTGGCAATACTACACACATGAAAAGTTAGCACTCCTCCAGCTCTACTCTCACATCTTAACTTTAAAGTGCATAGTTTAAAGTGCAGAGAATTTAGAGAATATCCTCTAACCTTCACTGCAACAAACAGTGTCTTATCCTCCTTACACTTTATAGCTGCAAAACCCTTTAGTTTCTCTACTTTTCGCATTCTAAAATTGAAATTTTTCTATACAAGGCAATATCGTCGATATATATTATGCGCTGCGCATTGCCAAAACTTGCAATCTATTTGTTTTGAATAACATTACAATATCTGCACATTCACTCAACACACCACAATCTTTTTCAAGGAATATGAGTTGTACAGAGCTATTCTGCTCCTTCACCAGTGTAAAAATTTTGCATCCGATCTGCTTCAGCTCATCATCAAAACTATAAAGCATACACAATGAGCAAATAAATACTTCAGTCAAGTGATGCATATTCTCAATATCCAATCCAAAAGCGGCATTATGGCAGAAAGGGGCGCTTTTGAGGATGAGAGGGATACGATAAGAAGTTTGGCAAAAGCAGACAGTATTACGATTTTAAAACAGAGAGATCTTGCGGCAGGTAAGATCCAATCAAAACCTGTTGCACAATTTCCAACGAGATTTTTTCAGCTGTAGAGAATACTTATAGACAAAGTGATTAAAGTTGATTTTATAGCCAATATATCCCCGCTTACCATTTTTATAGCCAGTAAAATACTCATCTCAAAAGACATCTAGGATCAATGGTATTTTGCCAATAAGATATCCTGAACATTCTCTCAAATGATACACGCATCATATTCGCCTCATCAGCCAAATCCGTATCAGAGAAAAATAGCTACTCTCGTTTTTCAGGTCATTTGTCAGCAATTATGATTCTTCCTATCTCATGATACATTCATATCTGTCATTTTTTCTCTGAAGTTTAAAGTCAATAACAGCTAAATGCAAAAAACAGATACGTCTCAATGCTATTTTTGCAATAAATGACAGAGCACCTTTACAAACACAAGGGAAAAACCATACTAGGATACATGACTCTTCACATTGCTCTTTTTCAACCCGACATTGCTGGTAACACAGGGACGATTTTGCGCCTGAGTGCTTGTTTTGGTTTACATGTGCACATTATTGAACCTGCAGGCTTTAACCTGTCCGATCGCAACCTTAAGCGAGCGGGCATGGATTATCTCGAATATGCTTCGGTAGAACGACATATTGACTGGCAACATTTTATACATGCCATGAAACATTTTAACCGTCGTCTTTTGCTTTTAAGCACAAAAGCAGAAAAATGCTACACGCAGATATGCTATCAAGAAAACGATGTTTTACTTTTTGGACGTGAATCAGCAGGGGTTCCCAACTATGTTCATGAAGCCGTCGATGACACATTAAAAATTCCCATGCAATCACATGCACGCTCTCTAAATCTTGCAATGAGCGTGGCTATAACAACAGGAGAAGCACTTCGGCAAATCGGTTATTATGAAAAAAGAAAAACTTGATAAAAAAGATACAAAAATCCTATTAAGAGATTCAATATATTGATAAAAATAGAGATGTATTGCACATCACCAAGGATTTTCAAAAGAGTATAATCATTATATCTTTAGAAAACATATAGAAGACGTCTCAACAGTACCAAAAATCTCATACTCTTTCTCCTTTCAAAACTCTAAAAGAGCATCATTAAAAAAAGCAAAAAGCTCTTCGAAAAAATCAATGTTATAAGTTAATCTTTTCTAATAAGCTCTTGCGATCTATTAAGAATTCGCTTTCAATCCATAATGTTTCTAGTTCTTTGAGCTTTTGTCCTAAAAGCACGCCTTTAGAAAAACCTTTCTTCATCAAATCCTTACCACTCACAGGAAAAGTTGGAATCTGCCATTTTTGAGCAAGCTTATAAAGCCTCATATAATCTTCTGCTTTTTGCAAAGCTTCATTTCCCTTTAAAGCATCAACATGGGCTGCAGATAGAGAGAGAGACAATTGATCTAAAACTGGCTGTCGACCATGAAAATAAATTAATTTTTGCAAAAAATGGTCTGAACAGTTTTGGTGAATAATTTCCAATTCTGCCCATTCCTTTAACCTGTTTTTTTCCTTATGAGATAAAGACAAGCGATGCGCCATTTCATGAAGACGTACCGGATCAGGAGGAAGAAGACTTTCTAGTCGCAATAAGGGATCAACTTCGCAACCAAGATCTTGTTCTGTTTTCACAAGTGAATGAATCGCATCAATACCCCATTTTTCTGTTTCAGGAAAAATAAGTGTTAAAATTCCGCTTTGGCGCATCCATAGAAGAGCACGTGTAGGATGAGGTGCAGTGAGAAGTTTTTTCATCTCCCCCCAAATACGTTCAGATGAGAGTTTTTGCAGACCATGTTTCAAACAAACACATGCTTTTAATCCTTGTCCATCAGGTCGTCCTGCGCCATACCAAGCAAAAAAGCGAAAAAACCGCAAAATCCGCAGATAATCTTCACGAATACGCTTCTCTGCAATACCGATAAAACGTACTGTTCTGCTGGCAATATCCTCCAGTCCTCCGACCAAATCATAAAGATTGCCAGCAGCATCACAATAAAGCGCATTCATAGTAAAATCACGTCGTTCAGCATCTTTTTGCCAATCACGACCGAAGGCTACTTTTGCATGACGACCATCCGTTTCAATATCAGAGCGAAGAGTTGTAACCTCGTAAGAATATGACTGAGCAACCACAGTAACTGTCCCAAACGCAATACCTGTAGGAATAGCTTTAAATCCCGCTTCTTCTACACGTGCTATAACCTGTTGTGGCAAACAGGTTGTAGCAATATCAACATCACTAATAGGTTGCTCTAACAACTGATTACGCACTGCTCCCCCTACAATACGCGCCTCTTCACCGTCTAAAGATAAAACATAAAGAAGTTTTTGGATGTGACTATTCTGCAACCAATCAACCTGTTTGAAATCTTGTCTTATGCTCACCCTTTAACCTTTCAAACAAATCGTTACTATTCTCTCAAATTGGTATCTTTATAGGACAATAGTTTTTGATAACATCCTTTACAAGACACACATCACTCCTTAAAAAAGAGCTTTCTCTCTGTATTTGTGCATGAATATTAAAAAAACAGCGCATTACACTTCTTTTCTCATCATTTTCTGCTACAAATCATAAAATATTCATTATCATAGAGAGAAAATTATCAATTTTTCGACAAATCGCCTTAAGGAAGAAATATGAGTCAGAGTGATATATTATCCAATTCTATGAAGAAGGCTACTCTCAATCAAGAATCTCACGTAATTATTGAGGATATTGATGTAGCACACAAAGAATTAGATATTCTACAACAAGAAGTTGACAAAGTTATTTTTGGTCAAAATCATGTGATTGAATACGCTTTAACAAGCATTTTAGCTGGAGGACACGCGCTTCTTGTTGGTGTTCCAGGGCTTGCTAAGACACGCCTTGTTGAAACATTGGGAAGAGTATTGGGGCTTGATGAAAAACGCATTCAATTTACGCCTGACTTGATGCCATCAGACATTATCGGTTCTGAAATTATGGATTCAGATAAAAGTGGTAAACGCTCTTTCCGCTACCTTCAAGGCCCTATTTTCACCCAACTTCTCATGGCCGATGAAATTAATCGTGCCTCTCCACGCACACAATCAGCGCTTTTACAAGCTATGCAAGAATATCATGTTACCGTTGCGGGTACCCGTTACGATTTACCCCAACCTTTTCATGTTCTTGCAACCCAAAACCCTCTCGAACAAGAAGGAACTTACCCACTTCCTGAAGCTCAACTGGATCGCTTTTTGATGCAAATCGATATTGATTATCCTGATCTAACCACAGAAAGGCGTATTATTCTAGAAACAACAAGAGGAAAAAATCAAAATGCAAAACCAGTTTTATCGACAAAAACACTGCAAAAAATTCAAAAAATTGTCCGCAAAATGCCCATCTCTGAAAATGTTGTCGAAGCCATTTTAAAACTAGTTCGCTCGGCTCGCCCTCATAAAGACAATAGCCTCGCAAACACTTATGTTGCGTGGGGACCTGGTCCTCGAGCATCACAAGCCCTTTCCCTTTGTGCTCGTGCTCGTGCTCTTTATCATGGACGGTTAACCCCCTCTCTTGATGATATTGCAACATTAGCACGCCCTGTATTACAACACCGCATGGCACTCAATTTTTCTGCACGTGCTGAAAATATAACCATCAAAGACATTATCGATAATCTTGTGAAAGACGCCCTCTAATGGCCATTGGCAAAAAAGTTTCAAAAAAAACTCCTCTGTTACTCGCTGCCAATTTGCATAAAGATGCTGCTAAAATGCCGCATTTTCTTTTACAAGCGCACCGTATCGCCAATACAGTGATAACCGGATGGCATGGACAACGCAAACGCGGTAACGGTGAAAATTTCTGGCAATTTCGCCCTTATGTTGAAGGGGAATCCATTACACGCATTGACTGGCGCCGCTCAGCGCGTGATGAGCAGACTTACCTACGTGAACACGAATGGGAAAAGATACAAACAGTTTGGATTTGGACTGATCAGAGCGCCTCTATGCATTATTGTTCGCGTTTTTCGCAAATCTCTAAAGGCAATCATGCCATCATTCTTGCCCTTACATTGGCAACACTTCTTGCACGCAGCGGAGAATATATTGCTATCCCTACTCTCATGCCACCTACAATGGCATCGAATATCATAGAACGTATGGCGCTGGCTCTAGCAAATCATCACACAGAAAATCCATTTCCAGATTTTTCAGCCATAACACGTTTTTCACACGTGATCATCATGAGTGATTTTCTCGATTCTCCAGAAAAAATTATTCAACATTTAACGGTTTTGTCTGCAAAACAGGTTACAGCGCATTTAATTGAGGTCGCTGACCCCGCAGAAGAGCACTTCCCCTATGCAGGCCATACAGAATTTTTTGATCCGGAAACAAAAGAAAAACGCATTTTGGAAAAAGCAGAGAACTTCCGGAAACATTATTGCAAACTGTATCAAGCACGGCGAAAAGAATTGACAAATTTTTGCTCACGCCAAGGTTGGACCTATCATGTGAGTAAAACTGACCGTCCCTTAACAGAAGTCATTCTACAACTTGCCAATAAAATAGGGATCTCACCATCTCACAGTAGGAGGTCATTTTGAGTTTTGGTGTTCCCCTCCTTTTACTAGGGCTTTTGTCCTTACCGATCATTTGGTGGTTGTTGCGGATAACACCTCCAACGCCGCGCAAAGAGCTCTTTCCCCCTTTACGCTTTCTGCCGAAATCAAGCAATCAACAAGAAGCCGCAAATCACACACCTTGGTGGTTATTATTGTTACGATTAACCATAGCAGCACTCATTATTATCGCTTTGGCAAAACCTACTTGGAATCAACAGTCAATTGTACTCTCCGGATCTCAACCCTTAGCACTTATTATCGATAATGGATGGGCATCTACGAGAGAATGGAAAAAACGGATTACTGTTGCCGAGGATCTCCTCGCACAAGCAGAAAAACAGGAAAAAGACGTTTATTTGCTCGCAACAGCCGAAAGTGATATTTCCAATATTGGTCCCTTACCTGCAAAAACCGTAAAACAACATTTAAAGCATTTACAACCCAGACCTTGGCCTGTCAACCGTGTACATGCACTAACAAAACTCTTTGAAACAATCAAAGAGAAACCTCTTGATATCGCTTACTTAAGCGATGGCTTACAAACAAGCGAAGATGATCAAGCGTTTACTCTTCTTCAACAGTTAAAAGCCAAAACACTGTTGTGGTATTTTGCTGATATTTCCGATCTAACCGGCATAACAGCCATAGAAAATAACAATGGACGCCTTGCAGCACACATCATTCGTGCAACCACACAAGGAGAGAAAAAGGTTGTCCTAAGCCTTTACGATTTAAACAATAAACTCCTTGGTCATTTTACGACAAACTTCCACGAGGGAGAAACAACAGCTCTTGTTCCTTTTGAGTTACCACTTGAATTACGCAACGAGATCGCATGGATAAAAATTGAAAACCATGCCCACGCTGCAGCCACTTTCTTAGTTGATAGCCATAATCGAATAAATCGCGTTGCTCTTCTCTCACCAAGCATCAATGAAATGACACAGCCGCTACTTTCGCCGTTTTATTACATTATCAAGGCATTGCAAGGCCATGCGCAGGTTATAACAGCAGGAGGAAAAGAGCTTTCCGTTGATATTGACCATCTCCTCACACAAAATCCATCTGTTTTCATCATGGGTGACATTGTCAATATGTCAGAAGAAGCAGAAAAAAAGCTTTCTGATTTCATCGATAAAGGAGGAACACTCATTCGCTTTGCAGGAGAAAATTTAAGTGCTACCGAACACCATGATAGCCTCTTGTCAGTTCCACTGCGCCCTGGCAAACGTCTGCTTGGGAGTATCATGTCTTGGGCTAAACCGCAAAAACTTGCACCCTTTACAAAAAATAGCTTCTTCTTTGATCTTCCATTTCCAGAAGATGTCACTGTCTCACGCCAAATTCTAGCAGAACCAAGCTCAGATCTTTTTGAAAAAACATGGCTTAGTCTTGCTGATGGAACGCCCCTTATTACAGCGGCTAGTCGTGGCAAAGGCACGGTCATTTTTATTCATATTGCACCTGACCCCACATGGTCAAATCTTCCTCTTTCTGGTTTTTTTGCACAAATGTTGCAAAAACTCACCACATTAAGTGCCTATGAAAATAAAAACCAAACACAAAGAAAAACAACAACAGTACAAAACCCTTGGAAAACATTAACCGCTGATGGAAAATTACAATCCCCTCCTTCTGATGTTATTCCACTGATCATTGATGCACAAAATCCACCTCTTGCCTCTTCTCATACCCCACCTGGGTTTTACGGCTTTAAAAATAATCTTTATGCACTCAATCTCTTAAATCCTTCATCGCACTTGATAAAACAATCGCCATTGCCATCCTCCTTAAGCAAGAATCACTTATCCTACGACACAAAAGAGCAACATCTTACTGGTCCACTTTTAGGATTAGCAATCCTATTATTCGCCTTAGACTATTTTCTCATTTTATGGATGGGAGGCGTTTTTTTTCTCAAAAGACGCAGCATTATGTTCCTTTTTTTCCCCCTAGCAATAAGTCTTATCATCTTGTTCTCACACAGTCCTATCCTACATGCACAAAGCGCAGACAATCATAATGAAACCATAGTACAAGCAGCTGGTGCAACGCATCTTGCTTATATTATAACGAACAACCCTGAAATCGATGCAACGAGTAAAAGCGGACTAGAAACACTCAGTCAATTTATTGCAGAGCGTACAATGCTTTCACCTGGCTCTGTAGCGGCAATTGATCTTGAAAAAGATGAGCTCGCTTTTTATCCTCTGATCTATTGGCCGATTGATTCTCATAGTTCTTTACCAACACCAAAAAGTCTTGAAAAAATAAATAGCTTTATGAAAAATGGGGGCACAATTTTATTTGACACGCGTGATCAAATACAGACCGATCTCAATCTTGAAGGCGCTGCCACCCCAGCTACACAAAAATTGCGCACCATTTTAAAGGGATTAAACATTCCAGCCATTGAGCCCGCATCCGCTGATCACGTTATTGCGCGTTCTTTTTATATTATGCCAGACTTTCCTGGTCTTTATCGTGGTTCACCTTTATGGGTTGAATCATCATCAATCAATAAAAAAAACAACAATCCTTTTGGCTCGGGTGACAATGTAAGTTCTCTTCTTATCACTGCAAATAACTTTGCTGGTGCTTGGGCATTAGACGAAAAAGGCATGTGGAAATATCCACTTATTCCCAATGATCCAATGCAACGCCTGTGGGCATTTCGGGCAGGATTAAATATTGTTATCTATGTTCTGACCGGAAACTATAAAGCTGACCAAGTTCACGTCCCAGCACTCTTGGAGCGCTTTAACAGAGAAAGAAGGCAATGATACCATTTTTCACTTTTCAGCCTTTTTTGCCTCTCTCTTGGATTTTCTTATTAGGGGGGATATCGACACTTTTTGTGGTTATCGGCCTGATAACAAAACGTCAAGGATCTTTACTGCGTCTTATGGCGTTAGCCTCATTGATTATTGTGTTACTGAATCCGATGATAATAAAAGAGCAACGCGAACCACTGAAAAGCACCGTGGGCATTGTCATTGATCGCAGCAAAAGCCAAACATTTGGTACGCGTATAAACGATAGTGACGAAGCACGTGCACAACTTACAAATGCATTAGCGCGCTATCCACAATTTGAACCACGATTCATTGATGCTGGAAAACTTTCTGATAATCATTATGCTCCCTCGACAAATTTGTTTCATGCTTTAACACAAGCAATATCGGATATACCACCATCTCGTTATGCGGGAACAATTTTCATCACCGATGGACAAGTGCACGATATTCCTGACATTTCAGACCTTCATCATAACGCTCCTGTCAATGCGCTCATAACTGGCAGATCAGAGGAATTTGATCGTCAAATCAAATTTATTTCTCCCCCCCATTTTGCCCTTATCAATAAACCACAAAAACTCTCGATTTTAGTAGAAGATAAAGGTCAGCCGCCAGAATCTCTCCCAAAGCAAGCAAATATTACTATAAGCGTTAATGGACAAGAAGTTGGCCATTATTCTGTAACCCCTGGCATTATCTTTCAAACTGAAATCACCCTTCCGCATGCTGAAAAAAATATTATCCAAGTTGCAACCGATACGCACAAAGGTGAGCTAAGCTTTGAAAACAATCGTTCCATAACGACTATTGAAGGAATCAGAGAAAATTTACGTGTTCTTCTAATTTCCGGTGCGCCTTACAATGGTGAACGAACATGGCGTAATCTTTTGAAAGGAGACTCAAATATTGATCTTGTTCATTTTACTATTTTGCGTCCTCCCAACAAAGCAGACAATACGCCATTAAGCGAATTATCACTGGTAGTCTTTCCTACAAGGAGGCTCTTTGTTGAAGAGATTAATAATTTTGATCTGATTATCCTAGACGGCTACCAACACTCTAGTGTTCTCCCCTTAATCTATTATGATTATATCACCCAATATGTACAAAAGGGTGGTGCATTGTTGATGGTAACAGGACCTGAATTTACCCAAAAGAATTCGCTTGCAAAAACACCTTTAATAAGCATCCTCCCTGCATTACCAGATGGCATTATCATTCAAAAGCCTTTCCGCCCCGCGTTAACCAAAGAAGGGGAACGTCATCCTGTCACGAGAGATCTTGCAACAGCGACTCATCCAGCCTCTCAATGGGGACAGTGGCTACGACAAATTGCAATTGAAAACACACACAAAGGCATTGCTCTCATGAAAGGAGCTGATGAACAACCACTTTTGCTTCTCTCCCATGAAGGAAAAGGACGTGTAGGTATGTTACTTTCCGACGAAAGTTGGCTTTGGGCGCGAGGCTTCGAGGGTGGTGGTCCTTATGCAGCTCTTTATCGCCGAATTGCTCATTGGCTTATGAAAGAACCTGAACTCGAAGAAGAAAAATTAAGTGTCACCAACGATCATCATCGTTTAACCCTTCGTCGCCAAACGCTCAAAGATTATCCAGAACCAGCCGAAATAACTTTTCCCTCTGGAAAAAAAGAAAATATCATTCTTACCAAAGAGCAAGAAGGTGTGTTTACGGCAACTATCAATACCGATGAGACGGGAGTTTTTACCATCAAAAACGGGAGTTTAACAGTCCTCTCTTCTGTTGAAACGCTCGATAATCTCGAATTATTTGACTTAATTTCAACAGAAAAAAAACTAGCTGTCCTCAGTAAACACACTGGTGGGAACATCACACGGTTACACAATAAAGAAAAAGAAGGTATCTTCGTTCCTCCAATCAAGCTGATTCGATCACAAGGAAGCCACTCATCTCCCTTTGCACCTTCCATTGTTCTGAAAGAAGCAACAGAGACACGCCTAATCAATACTTTCTATTTTTCTATCTTTTCCGGTTTCTTTGCACTACTCACTTGTCTTTTACTATTAAGCAGTTTGTGGTATCGTGAAAGCCGTTAGAAATTTCTGAGAATTTATTTCATCACTTTAATATGTAATGCGTCCTTTTGCTTGTTTCTTTGTCCTTTATGCTCTTAAGCAGCATGCCACATCGTAAAGACTATTTTAAAAATCCTAAAAAAGTGTGCTGTCATTATAAAATGAAATCCATTTTATAGGAAAAAGCTACAGTAATAGATAGTGCACCCATTTTTTTTATTAAAGAACAGTACTATGCTACAAAATTTGTACGACACTCCTTTTCTCCACCACATGCCCTAAAATGCTTTCTGCTACTTCATAAACTGCATCGATTACTTCTTCTAGCCAATGACCTTAAACGAGAACTTACACCTAATGAAGCATCTCTCCGATAACAAGTCTTCAAATGCAATTTTTTTATGAAGTTTATGCGAGCCTTCAACCAAAAGACCAAAGCCATTAGCAGAAAAAAGAAAACATTGCGAAATAGAATAAAGAACACAATTGCTGGAAAATTTTCATAACTTTCAATGATAAAGACAGGCGTCGTACTTTCCTACCTCTCTTTTTATATTCTCAACAGGGATTGCCCCATACATTGCTTTCAATTTGATCCTTACAAATATGAAGCAAAGAACTTGTGCAAACATCTATAAGAATAAGCAGAGATAAAACCAGATATATTATTAATGTTATTTTGCAGAGTGTTTAATAGAAAGCCAAGAGATTTTCCCAATCTATTGCTGGTTTATGGGGAATTTTATGAGCCTTATTTTCCTCATAAAGCTTTTGCTATTATCTATAAATCAACATTCAAACCTAATATTTAAGTGCATTTTTAAGATGCATATGAAGACAGTTCCGTGCAATACAAACCGTCCCACCTTTCCTATTTCATATTGGAGCAAGAGTCGTACCTATCTCCTTTAGAAATCCCAACAAAAAGAAAGCTTGATTGAAAAAGAATATAAAAGCATAAAGGTAAAAAGCAGTTTCTCTCTTTCACATCACTCTTGAATTCAACTTCACAATTTTCTCCACGACATTATATTTCCAGTAATGGAGAAGATTATGCAATTCTTCACGCTTTTGTTTACCGGATTTTTAATGAAGGACAGCTCCCTTACACAAAACAAAATGCCCTCCCATACATAAAATAAAACGCCGTTGATTATCATTCATTGTATGACCATTCATCCGCTCATCTAAAAAACACCTCTCATTGCCCCTCCATCCCATCTCACAGTAAATGTAAAGAATATCATACAAAAAGTACAAAAGCCAAAAAGTACAAAAGCCCTTGCACAAACACATCTTTACTTTACGCTTATGAAGTACAAGAGAATTTTTTTCTGATTCTGAATATGACAATTTGAAATGAGAAGATCTTACGGTATTCAGAGTGCTCAATCAACATGCAAAACAATAAATTATCATTATAAATCAATATAGTATGATAAACAATAACATACCCTATCACGTCCTTTTTACCATGTAAAAACTCATAAGATACGAATTCCTGCAAAGATTTTTATCACATTTGCGACACAGTTTTTCTCATTGAACAATTCAATTCGCACACACCTTCAAAAATGTACCAACCTATCTTATTTTTTTCATTGTCTTCATCGTTTTCAATGCTATGCTAACGCCCATGTTTTGTCTTGCCCACATATCGGATGTGCATCTTTCACCTCTGCCACAACCCTCCTTATTCGAGCTTTTTGGAAAGCGCCTTACCGGTTATCTTAATTGGCAAAAAAAACGTAAGGGCCAAATGGCAACAAATACCCTAGACACTATAATAGAGTCCTTAAAAAAGAAAAACCCTGATCATTTTGTAATCTCCGGTGATCTTGTCAATCTTGCTCTCGATAAAGAATTTGAACAAGCACGCAATTGGTTGCTTAAGCAAGGTTATCCTCGAAATATTTCTTTAACATTTGGCAATCATGATGCCTATGTCCGTGGTGCATTTCAAAAGGCCTGTACTTTTTTCCAACCTTGGATCACAGGTGATCTCCCTCAAAACAATGCCCTTCCCTTTCCTTACATGCGCATTCGCAAGAATGTCGCTATTATAGGTGCTTCTTCAGCCATTGCGACACCACCTTTTCAAGCATCTGGTTATTTTGGCAAAATGCAAGCTCAAGCTTTGTCGCAACTTTTAAACGAAGCAGCAACGCGTAATCTTTTTCGTGTTATCATGATACATCATCCCCCTTTTCATCATGCAACCTCTTGGCATAAAAAATTATGGGGCATAGAACGTTTTCTAGAGGTTATCAAATACCACGGCTGCGAACTTATTCTCCATGGACATACTCACCTGCCTACATTGAATATTGTTAAGGGAAAAATGGGAAAAATTCCTATTGTGGGAGTTGCTTCTGCAGCACAAGCTTTTGGCAAGACCCTTCCTCCAGCAGGCTTTAACTTTTTTTCTATTGAACAGTTTAATCAGCAATGGCACTGCCAATTACAGCGCTATAGTCTTATTAATCACAATAATGAAATAGCCTGTACTGAAACAATTGATCTTTAACACTTTGAAAAAACGAAATTTTAAAAACACCAAAAAATGCAAATATTGTTTGATTCAGCGAATATCGTTTGGTTTATATACCCTTAAACAATAATATAACTGAGAGAAAATCTCTTTATATAAAAGGAACAACTGTTGTGCCAGGAGGCAACTTAGCTTCCTCTTCAGGCTCTACATGAATAGAAATGCGTACATTATCAAATTCTTCTTTAAGAACGCCTTCAATTCTATCGCAAATCTGATGTGCTTCTCCAACCGGCATTGCAGCCGGCACCACCAAATGAAATTCTATAAAAGTAACCCTTCCAGCAACACGCGTAAGCAAATCATGCACTTCAAGTGCACCCTGTGCATTTGCAGAAATAAGCTCACGAATCCGCATGGTTTCATTCAATTCAACGCCAACATCCATTAATCCTTGCACAGCAGAGTTAATCACCTTCGATCCCTGCAAAAGAATATTAATAGCAACGATTATTGCTAAAATCGGATCCAAAATTCCCCATCCCCCGATAAAACCGGCAATCAAACCAATTAAAATGGCAAGTGAAGTAAAAACATCTGTTATAAAATGCATTCCATCAGCTTTAAGAGCCGGTGAACGGTGGATTTTCCCCTGCCGAATCAGAAGCCAGCCCCATAGGAAATTTATGATACTTGAGATCAAATGAATAACGAGCCATATTCCAGGCTTTTGCAAGAGTTTAACGCTCGAAAGAGCAATCCATGCTTCTCTTAAAATTACAATTGCCGCAATAATGATCAGTATTCCTTCAAGAATCGCGGAAAAATATTCCGCCTTGTGGTGTCCGAAAGGATGATCATGATCGGCCGGCTTCATACTTATTTTAACAGCCCACCATGCTGCCAATGTCGCAAGAATATTGACGATTGATTCCAATGCATCAGAATAAAGTGCGACCGAACCAGTGATATGATATGCCCAATATTTTAAAGCAAAAACGACAAACGCAACGAAAACAGAGTATAAGGTTAAGCTTTTTATATTGATTTTTATATCCATAACCCTATCCTCTTCTTGATAAAATAAAGAATAACAAGCTCAAACCTATAACGATATTTTCGATACGTTGCCAATATTTCCTCATATTACAAAAGCATCATAACATAATAAACACGCCTCATAACTTACCCTTGTCATTTCCAGCAACTCGATTGTTACGGCGAAATCTAACAATCAGAAGACAAAGAATATGACTGAAAAAAAGAAACAAGAAATTCTCCAAAAATAAAGACAGATTATTTTACGGAATCAATAGCTTTTCAGCTGCTTAATGGTTTTACTGGTTTATAATTGAAAAATTACCTGTTAGCATCATAGTATAAATTTTTCCCAGCAATCTTTATGATCATCAAACCAATCAATATAATTGCATACAACCCAACAAGCGATAACCGTTCACCAGAAACCTCGCCTTAGAGTATCTCAAAAAAACACTCTCTCTACTAAAATAACGTTTTTACAAACTATAGAGGAACAAAAAAAGAAAAATGAATTGCCCAAAAAGAATCTGGGCATTGGGGACCCAGATTCTTTTCCCTTAGGAATTAAGGGCATACAGACCTTGGGAAATAGCGGGGACCCAACGATCTGCACCCGATACGAAAACACTACATTGTGCCGCACTCGGTATTTTCATATTATACCTATGGTTGTATTTTGTCAACACAGATTCTACTATAAGTTTAAAATAATAAAATTTTTGTCTCTTTCTTCACAAGAAAACAAATATTCAACCTCTGGTAATCGAGAAAAAAGAGCGTTAAAAACCCCGTATGCCTTTAAATATCACAACAATCTACAAAACCGATGACCTCCGCCTAAAAGACTATCACAACATTCGTGAAAAAGATCTCGTTGGACGACAACATAAATTTATTGCTGAAGGCAAAGTCATCTTATCGGCATTGCTGCATTCAAAAGTATTTTCTGCTCTGTCCTTGCTCATAGTGAAAGAACGCCTTCCAGGAGTTATACCTCTTTTAGAAGCAACCCAGCCAACCTGTCCCATTTACCAGGTTCCACAAAAAATTATGGATGATATTGCAGGTTTTCATGTTCACCGTGGAATACTCGGTATTGGTGAACGCAAAATGCCCCTATCGCTACAAAATTTTTTACATAATCTTCCGAAAGAAGCTCTGATTGTGGTTTTATGCGGTATCTCTAATCATGACAATATGGGCTCTATTTTTCGCAACGCAGCCGCCTTTGCCAGTAATGGCATTATTGTTGACAAAACCTCATGTGATCCGCTTTACCGAAAATCGATCAGAGTATCTGCTGGCGCTGCTCTAAAAGTACCCTATACACAAGGCGCTGATATAAATGACATTATAGTAGCTCTCAATGATGAGAATTTTCATCTCTATGCCCTTTCGCCTTCCGCGCGATAACTCTCAAGCAAGCAAAAAAAACAAAAAGGATAGCACTTATTTTGGGAACAGAAGGGTATGGATTGCCAATCCACATACTAGAAAAATCAGAAGCTTTACGGATTCCTATGGTTGACGGCTTCGACAGTCTAAATGTTGCCACAGCCTCAGGTATTGCAATGGCCCATTTTAGTGATTTTGATAAACTGTGCTAAAGAAAACAATATTTTCAGTTTTAAAATAATTCTATAATATTTCTCATTCTTATATATAAGAAGCCTTTGTTTTCAATTCGCAATCCACAGTAGATTCTGTTTCCAAATTACACAAAACACGCTTCAACATCATTTCAGTATCAGCAGCGCGTTCTGAATGAGTCACAAACCCACCTCCAAGAACACGTGCTCCATCAGCATTTCCGTCATAAAAAACACAAGCTTGCCCTGGTGCCACACTATTTTCGCACTCTAAAAAATCAACAGAAAAAACACCCTTTTGATAATGCAAACGAGCAAGATGGGGAGGACGCGTTGAACGAACCTTTACAGCCACCTCAACACCATCGGAGGGGAAATTATCCAACGGTTCATCACCAAGCCAATTCACATCACGTAAAAAAAGCTTATGTGTTTCCAACATTTCACGTGGTCCAACAATGACACGCGCATTTTCTACATCGAGATAAACCACATAAAGCGCTTCACCGGTTGCAACACCAATGCCACGACGTTGCCCAACAGTATAATGAACAATTCCCGAATGTTTTCCTAAAATCTGTCCATCGACATGCACAATAACCCCAGGATTGACAGCCTCTGGACGCAGCTTTGCAATAATATCAGAATATTTTCCTTGCGGAACAAAACAAATATCTTGGCTGTCATGCTTATTGGCCACAACAAAGCCCATTTCTGCCGCCAGCTCACGAACACGTGCTTTGGGAAGATCACCAAGCGGAAAACGCAAATAATCAATCTGTTCTTGTGTTGTTGCAAAAAGAAAATAACTCTGATCGCGATCGAGATCGAGAGGACGAAAGAGCGCTCGATGCGCACCATGAGGACGCGAACGAATATAATGGCCCGTTGCCAAAGCATCGGCATCTAATTCACGCGCAGTTGCTAAGAGATCAGCAAACTTAACAGTCTGGTTGCAGGCTATACAGGGCACAGGAGTCTCTCCATGTGCATAACTCTCCGCAAAAGGATCAATCACAGCTTCGCGAAATCGCTTTTCATAATCAAGAACATAATGGGGTATGCCCAATGTCTCTGCTACGCGGCGCGCATCTTCAATATCCTGCCCAGCACAGCATGCCCCTACCCGATGTGTTGCTGCACCATGATCATAAAGCTGTAACGTAATCCCGATGACATCGTAGCCTTCCTTTTTTAAAAGACCTGCAACAACCGATGAATCAACTCCTCCCGACATTGCTACAACAATGCGGGAATTTTCAGGTTGTCCTGGTAAATCAAGACTGTTCAAAAACATCTCTTCATTCTCTACTTAATATGCATCACCTAATTATGCATCTCTCTGCACGCATATCGTTATGCCACGTTCTCATCACGCCATTCATTACTTTTTATGCTATTTATTGTCGTTTTATATTGTTTTTTTATCCTTTACACAACCAAGAGCATCAGCTTTTTTAAAACAGTTGAAAAGGAAAAAAAGCGTGATCAAAATAAGGCACAATAAAAATCCTTTTTGCTCTTTTTAAAGATCCAATGAAAACATCGCAATAAGCTCTTTGCCTCTCTTCACTTTGAGCCATATTTTCACGTGTGAGGTTACTTTATTAATTTTTTCTTTCAAGGCGTTTAGCTCTTTTTTAAATTTCATGTTTTATAAACGAATCAAGTCTTTGAAAAAAGTAGACAATATGATGACAAACTTGATAAAAACACAAATGAAATATGTTATTGGGCCAGATGGTAGTCCACTCACAGTCGCCGACCTACCGCCGCAAACAACAAGACGCTGGGTAATCCGTCGCAAAGCTGAAGTTGTTGCGGCTGTCCGAGGCGGACTGTTAAGTCTTGATGAAGCATGTCAACGTTATACTTTAACCGTAGAAGAATTTCTTTCATGGCAAAGTTTGATCGATGAACATGGATTAGCTGGTTTACGGACGACCAAAATTCAACATTACAGATATTGATCGCCTATTGATCGCCGTGAATCTGGCTTCGAAATACTATTAAAATGTAAAATAGCCAAACTTGATAAGAGTTTGGCTATTTTTTTACTTTTATTTTAGCAAACAAATATCTCAAAGAGTTGAGCTTCAAGTGTTAGTTTTTCCTTTGGAACGTTAGTTTTTCTTTTGGAAAAGGAACAGCGTATTTACGTAAAAGCTCCCATTTTCTGTCAAAACGATTCGGGATTATCCAGTCATAGAATGAGAGTGCATGACGACACTGTTCTCGTCTGCCACGCCCCCATTTTCCCTTGCCTCCAAAAGCTGTGCACGTTGTAATTCTGTAGTAACCTCATGGAGAGCGATTTCGGCATTTGTTTTTTGAAGCTGCAAATCACGGATCGAATTGATAAGATTATCACGCCTTTGCCGCGCTGCACGAGCCAAAGCAGAATAAGCAAAATGATAAACATCACTGTTTCCAGATTTACGCTCTTCATGAAGAATTTGTGCTTCCAACTCTGATACCATTTGCTCAAATTCTGCGATCATCATCTCAAGCTGTGCGATTTCACGGCGTTTCCCACGCACTTGAAACATCTTCAATCGCACTATACTTTTCCGTGGCTTCATACTCGCTTACTCCTTGTTTGCGCCAACTCAAAATTCGTATTCGCACTCTTAACGTATAATTTTTAGTTACACTCTTGCTGACGAAAAAATCCATTTTCAAACTTGAAACTCTAAATTCCCAGCCATCCTTAAAGCTTCTGTGAACACAACCTGCCTTAAAGAGCAATAACCATTTCTTTACTGTTCGCCTCCATTATAGGATGAAGAAATTTAAAGCTCGGTAAATAAATACTGAAATTGTAAAAAAGTAATTTAAAATCGTCTTCTACCGGCTTTTTATAAAGTTTTATCCCCCACAACACTTCCATTTTTTATTGCGTGAACACATATCTAATTTTTCAAAAATAATTTTGTTAACTTCTTTTAAAAATAAAAACATTTTGTTAACCACTATGATAGATAGTGAGGAATTCAGTGGTGATTGTTACGCGTACTACTGAAATATTCATAAACGCTTTTAGTTAAGTGTTTAATTTTATGAATTATTTTTTATCAGCTGTGATTTTACCGGCTGTTAGAAAATAGAGATGTTCCTCTTGATTCGGGAGGAACAAAGTGAGGGATCTAAAATGCGCGTATTATTAATTGAAGATGATAAAGCAATGACTCAAAGCATTGAGTTAATGCTAAAGTCAGCAAATTTTAATGTCTATATCACTGATCTAGGTGAAGAAGGTGTCGATTTAGGTAAGCTTTATGATTATGATATCATTTTGCTTGATCTCAATCTTCCTGATATGTCAGGCTATGATGTCTTGCGGACCCTCAGATTGGCAAAAATAAAAACCCCTGTTCTCATTCTTTCAGGCATGAGTGCTATTGAAGACAAGGTTCGTGGTTTTGGCTTTGGTGCAGATGATTATATGACGAAACCTTTTCATAAAGATGAGCTCATTGCACGTATTCATGCGGTTGTCCGTCGCTCTAAAGGCCATGCACAATCGGTGATTGTTACAGGAGATCTTATTGTCAACCTTGATGCCAAAACCGTTGAAGTTGCTGGACATCCTGTCCATTTAACTGGTAAAGAGTATCAGATGCTAGAGCTTCTCTCTCTGCGCAAAGGGACGACACTAACCAAGGAAATGTTTCTCAATCATCTCTACGGTGGAATGGATGAACCAGAACTTAAAATTATCGATGTCTTTATTTGTAAACTGCGCAAAAAATTGGAAGCAGTATCTTCTAGCGTAAACTACATTGATACCGTTTGGGGACGTGGTTATGTGTTACGTGATCCAGTTGAAGAGGACGTACGTAAAACCGCTTAAGCAGTGAAATGCACATTGTAAAATCTCGGAGTGTAGCGGGCCGAGGTTTTTCTCTGTTACAGTAAAAGGCTCGCACACAAAAGATTTTTTGTCTCTCTTATAGAGCGAGAAAAGTTAAAGTTTTAATGGAGACATGCTGTTCACACAAAACAAAAAAGCCATTGTGAAACAAAAATCCTCTTGAGTTACCAATTTACGCACTTTTTTAAAGAGACATCTCTCAAAGCACTCAGATCTGTTTCACGAATATGCCCGTGAAGAGTGTAATGACACCCCATCGCCCCCCGCATTGAGACAATTCATGAGAAGTATCTTTAATCCTTTCTTGAAAGGTTTTTATCTACAGGCTCATCCCATTTGTGATGTGCAGGCGAAAAGTTTTAAGTGCTTCACGATGAAAGGGCTTGAGATGAGAAAATCTTATGATATTTTGTTCTCCCATTAAAGTTGAAGAGCGATAAATTATCTTTATAAATCAATGAACTGACTTTAAAAATACTCACCCTTTCCATTGACGAATAGAGTCTTATCACTCTCTGAAACAATCTAAGCTCTCTTTTTCCAACACGTTCAAGCACTTCTATCTTGTTCAAAGTCTCTTCGCACTTTCCAAAATAACACAACTGTCAGTCTCATTGATATTTATTTTCATATCTGTCATCTGAGCGAGTAACATTGTGTAATAAAACTGGACGACATGTGCATCGATAAGTTCTTCTTGAATTTCCCCCTTATATAACGCAATAAAATGAGAAGGAATACGGAGAGTTTTCCCGCAGATCTCAAACCGAAAAGAACGTTGATTTTCCTCCTGCCCAATCATAACAACGATTTCTCCCCCACGAGAAACTGTTGCATTTGCAATCAATAACAAATTAAGCAAAAGTTTAACTTCATTTTTGGGTAAAAGCAAAGCAGGAATTTGCCATTTTAAAGTTGCTTTTTCTTCTTTCATATATTGTTGAGCGACCTGTTCAGCAGAACGTGTATCTATTTGTCCCCCACTCGCTCCCGCAAAACCAAAAGCCAATCGAGCAAATTGGAGACGTGCAGAAGCACTGGCAACAGACCAACGTACTAATTGCAAAGCATCTTCTTCAGCTCCTCCTTCATCATAGAGCTCCATCGCATTTTGAATAGCCCCAACAGGTGAAATCAAATCATGGCAAATACGGCTACAAAGCAAGGCAGCCAAATCGGTAGACTCCAAAGAAACAGCTAATGTCATAATGATTGAGAACTCCCAAATTTAAAAACAAGCTCCCTTTTACAGCAAAACTCTTAACATCCAATGCATACATAGAGGAAATTTTAACAATCACGTTATTTTTTTAGAAACAAATTCAAGAATTTAAACAACCTTACATTTTATTTTTATTTGAATAGAATGAAAATGCTAATATCATATTTTGTTTGTAACCAATAAAAGGGAAAAATTCTATGGCTCTCTCTCTTATAATACGCTGGTACAAAAGCATTGTATCTGCAATCTTCCTTTTATTCATAACAATAAACACTTTATATGCTCAACCAATAGAACAAAAAGCACCTCATTATTCACTGCAAGAAATTATCGATTCCGGTCACATTTTTTTTGGAAAAACCACTAGCGGTATAGCAGTAGCAATTGAAAATATCTTTTCACAATACGGTTATCCCAATGCCTATATTTTAGGGGAAGAGGCTTCTGGCGCCTTTTTTGCTGGATTAACCTATGGCGAAGGGAAGCTTTTTACCAAAATCTATGGTGAACATAAAGTTTTTTGGCAAGGCCCCTCTGTAGGATGGGACTTTGGCGGCCAAGGTTCCCGTTTAATGATCCTCGTTTACGATCTTAATAACGTAAATAATTTATGGGGCCGCTATGGTGGTATCTCAGGTTCGGCCTATTTAATAGCAGGTGTTGGTTTTCATGTTCTAAAACGCCATAATGTCTTGTTAGTTCCTGTACGTACAGGAATCGGTGCACGTCTTGGTATCAATATAGGATATTTAAAATTAACACCTAAGCCAACGTGGAATCCATTTTAAATCGACTTTCAATAAAAAAGGGGATTTTATGTTTATCCAATCATTTCTATTTTTTGTTCTTGGCGTTGCCACAACTTCTTGGCTGCTCATACTTTTTTCCCCCATTCTTTGGCGTAGAGCACTCCACTTTGCGCAGAAAGTTGTTTCTGCACAAATCCCATTATCCTTGAAAGAAATACAAGCCAACTACGATTTCCTCTGTGCCAAACACGCCGTAGAACTAGCATACAGCGAACAAAAATACCAATCTTTGCAAAAAAAATATGCCCAACAGAAAATACAACTCAGTCACACAATAGAACAGCTCTATCAACGACATTTCCCCACACAGGATACTTCTTCTTCCTTTCATGAAAAAGAAGCTATCGCAATAAAGAATGAAAACAGTGTTTTTACAACAAACACTTTCATAATGGAGATCAAAACCATGCGTAAAAAAATTGCATCTTATCAGCAACGTTTACAAGAAATTCAAATCGATAAGCTTGACGCTAAATCTAACCATAAACTCCTAGATGAACTACGTGAAGAAACAAAAGAATTAGCCGCAACATTAGCTGCCCAAATAGCCCTGCAAGAAGATGGATCTTCCCCCATCAATACATTGCTCCAAAATTCTCAAATCAAAGACGATCTCGCATCGCGTATTCACAAAAAAATAACCTGTAAAAACAACACATCCCTTAAATGAGTTATCTTTTAAAAACAACTGAGTATAATTTTCTGCATCAGTGAATATTCATATTAACGGCATCTTTTCACAATACAAAAATTCACTACCGCATTGAAGGAAAGAAACATCAAAATCGCTCTACATATGCGCTTTCTTGATGAAAGAAAAGGGATTAGCGTAATTTTGTAACTCTGTTTTTTAAGTTACCACTTTTTCTAAAACACCTGCAAAGATTTTCCCCCAATCAAAGTATGCTCTTAAATAGCCTGAAAAGTAAAAGCATTCTCTCAACAATGATAAAAATCTCTTATTTTTTCGATAATCATATCCTGATCACTTTTTGTCAAATAAGGATGCATCGGTACACTGAGAACACAGTTTCCTAAAGACTCAGAAACAGAAAGAGAACCTTCTACATAAGGAAAGTGTTGATAAGCTGGCTGTTGGTGCAATGGCGTTTTATAATAAACCATTGTAGGAATAGAATTTTTCTGTAAATAGTCCTGTAATCTGTCGCGATTTTCTACTTTAAGAGTGTATTGTGCATAAGCACAACGAGCATCTTCTGCAACTTCTGGAACTATGACAATATCTCTTAAATGATTGGAATAATATTGTGCAATTGCCACACGCTTTTCCATCTCCTCCTCAAAGATAACGAACTTTTCTAGCAAGATAGCAGCTTGAATTGTATCGAGACGTGAATTCAAACCAATACGCACGTTATCATATTGCGTTTCACCCTTCCCATGAAACAGGATAGAACGCAAAAGTGCTGCTAAATCATCATCATTGGTCATCATAGCGCCTCCATCGCCATAACACCCCAAAGGTTTTGCAGGGTAAAAACTTGTCGCAGCCACATCACCAAAAGCCCCGCACATAATATTACCACTTCTTCCGCCTATTGATTGAGCTGCATCTTCAATCACAAAAAGATTTTCCTTTGCAGCCACTTGAGTAATTTGCGCATAATCAGCAGGAAGCCCGAACAAATCCACAGCAATAATCGCCTTTGGTTTGAGACGCCCCTCTTTTTTAATCATCTCAATGGCTTCACAAAGTTTCTCAACGTCGATATTGAATGTATCAGGCAAAACATCAACAAAAACAGGTTCTGCTCCTACCAAAGCAACCACTTCAGCAGTTGCCGAAAACGTGAAGCTAGGACAAAAAACAGCATCACCTGGACCAATATTTTTAGCCATAAGAGGCATCTTTAAAGCATCCGTTCCGTTGGCACAAGCAATCACATGTTGAACACCGAGATAATCTGCCAATCTCTTTTCAAATTCTGTTACTTTTGGCCCCAAAATATATTGACCACTGGCAACCACATGCGCAATTGCAGCATTCACTTTATCTTCAATGCGCGCACGCTGCGCCCCAAGGTCGATGAATTGCATAGTAACTCCATTGATAATCACAAGAATACAAAAGCGCTGCTGATCTCTTTTATCTCTGATAATTGACACCAGCAGCAGTTAAAATCCGTAAAACAGCAAGAGCATCATCGCCATTTGTACGAGGCGATTGACGCGTTTTAATACAGTGAAGAAAATGCTTTAATTCGCGGGTAAGCGGTAAGTCTTCATAAATATTAATATAGCTTAGCTCATCAGTGCTAAAAGCCCATTCTTGATTCTCCTTCCAAACGGCAAAAAGGTGAAATGCCACTTTACGGCTCCACGGTTCCATATCATTAAAAACGAGCATAGCCTTTGTCCCAACAACCGTTAAACGCCTTTCACGATAAGGACTAAGGCGTGAAGCAAAAAGATGACTACGGATACCATTTGGAAAAATCATATGAATATGAGCAAAATCAGAACACTGATCGATGACAGCAGCTCCCTCTCCCCGAATTTCAGAGGGCTCACATCCACTCAAAGCCAAAATCATTGAGAGATCATGAGGAGCAAGATCCCATAAAGCATCGCTTTGTGTATGAAATTTTCCAAAGCCTAATCGGTGAGAATAAATATAACGCACATCCCCTAGTTCTCCTTTTTCCACGAATTCAGATATTTTTTCAAAAGCAGGATGAAAACGCAAAATATGACCCACCATAAGAATCCGCCCGCATTCGTTAGCCACCTGAACTTGACGTTCAGCATCAACAACATCCAAAGCAATTGGTTTTTCAACGAGAACATCTTTGCCATTTTTTATAGCACGCAAAACATTTTCTGTATGAAATTGTGGAGGCAGAGCTAAGACCAACGCATCAATATCTCTACGATTAAAAAGATCATCAGGCACCACAGCATCAACGCCATACAGATTTGCAAAACTTGCAGCACGATCACTATCAATATCAGAAACTGCTGCTAAAGCTCCAAGGCTTTGGAGTGTTCGTATATGATTTCCACCCCAATGACCGCACCCTAAAACCGCTACACGTGGCACCATTTTTATGCCTTACCCTATTCATCATATAAATTATACTTCTCTATACTCCATATCGATGATAAAATAGAATGACAAGAGAAAAGCTTAAAAACGACGCTTGACATCTGACTATTCTACCTCTTATATCCGCAGAAGATGAAATCAGTTGCAATTTTCTTTATCTATTTTGGCGGAGTAGCTCAGTAGGTTAGAGCAGAGGAATCATAATCCTTGTGTCGGGGGTTCAAATCCCTCCTCCGCTACCATTTTCTGCATAATTGTTGGGGAATTTTATGCCTTTTTAGCCTGTATCGATTATAACAACCTTCATTTAAAGTTTTAAAAAAGCTACCAAGATTTTCTTTAAACTTCTAAATTTTTTGTATTTTTTAAAATCTATCCTTTCACTGTTTTTAAAATGGCAGTAACCAAATTTTTTTTAAAACAGATATATTAAAACAGATATAATTGTATAGTATATTAAGAACTCATATACTCTTTAAAAGCATGTTATCTTTTCTTTTCAGGGACTTCCTCATTATTTTCTCTATAAGCATAAAACCATTAAGGTCAATTCAAAACAATAATAATATAAATAAATTATTTTTAAATTTAATAATATTTCATATTATAATAAATAAGTCATTTTAATAAATATAAAAATTAAAAATAATTTATATTTATTTATTATGTAAAAAGCTACAGAAAATGAAAGTTATAAGTTAAGCAAGGAAAAATAATGATGTATAAAAAATTCCTTCTATTGCGTACAACAGCTGTAGCAATCGTATTTTTCGGAATTCATCTCAATGCACATGCAGAAATTCTTCAAGTTTCTAATGGGAATAAAAAAGAAGTATCCAACAAAAACTATGATAAACTTCTGGCAACAAACGGTGGAAAAATCATTGGCAAGCATTTAACGCTGGGCAGTACTGCTGCTCCACAAGGAGAATCATATTTTGCAAGCATTATCATGATTGAAAAAACCAACAGTTCTATTGAATTATTGGAAGATACCATGATTGGTGCCTCCAATTGGAACTAAACCTTTCTATGGATACGGTATTACGGCAAAAAACGGCGGTACATTTAAAATGATAGGAGGCTCTATCAACGTTTATGCAAACGCTATTGGCCTGACTGGTAGTGATAGCGATGAAAATAAGCTAGAAAATGTCATAATCACAAATTCTGAAGCTGATAAAATACTAATGCGCGCAATAACTACTTATGAAAAAAGTAAACTCACTTTGAAAAATGTAACTGTTACAGAAGCATCAAGTAGCATAGAAGCAGATGGTCATTCTGAAATAACAGTGTCGGGTGGCTCCTTTGGAGGAAAAATATGGGCAAAAAATGGTAGCATTATTATTTAAAAAGACGATGTTAAAATAACATCATTCAAGGATAATATAATAAAATATGACGGACCAGGTGATGGGCTATACGCAAGCGGTTCTCAATCCAAAATTACAATGACAGGAGGAACAATCACTGCAAACGGGTCTACTTTTATTTTAGAAGATGGTGGACAGATTGATACGATAAACACATCGGTAACAACAGAGAACAGCGGCATAAAATTTAAAGCATCTCAAAACGATAAAACCTCAGAAATTAATTTAACGGATACAAAGTTGTTTGTTAAAAATGGTATTGGAATAAATACAAATCAATCAATTGGTAAAGTTAATCTCAGAAACTCAAAAATCCTTGCTGATACGTTATTCAAAAACGCGATGCAGAAGACAGAGTCTGACGGAACTTTTATTTTAACTGCAGACCATTCTATCTTACAAGGCGGTGTAAGAAATGATGAAAACGGTAGAACAAACTTTGATCTAAAAAATAATACAATATGGACATTGAAAATCAGTAAACAAGAAAAAGATGATGATGGCAATTTGCTTGATATTGCTCAAAGAGCACGCTCTGAGGTGTCTGTACTTAATCTCAATAACAGCTTCATCACCTTTGATTCACCAACAGAGGATCATTATCAAACATTGCATATAGGCTCTGGCAAACCAGAGACCAAAGCAGTCTATAATGTTACAGGAAATGCACAGATTGCTTTCAATACCGAATGGAGCGATGGTAAGCCAATAGCCGATCAAAAAACTGACCGCCTTCTTATTCACGGTAATGTATTAGGCACAACAACAATTTATTTTCAAAATCGTTTAGAAAAAGAGAGAATACAAGCAGACGATTCTGATCCTTTAAATACACGCGGCATTTCACTTATTCAAGTTTCTGGAAAAGCGAATGAAAACTCTTTCAAACTAGAAAATGGCTATATTGCAATAAAAGGTTTGCCTTATAAATATGTCCTTACAGCCTATGGGAGTGAAGCAAACTATGGCCAAGCGAATGCTAACCAAAACTTGTTAGGCAGTGGCAATAATTTTTGGGATTTTCGTTTACAAAACGCATTTTTGGATCCCAATTTAAGAGTGAAAGCAGTCCTCCCACAAGTCCCAAGCTATTTTGTTATGCCAAATGCCCTCTTCTATACAGGATTAACCGATATGGCTAAACAGAATGCGTTGTTAGCCAATAGAAGAATATCTGTCGTGGAAAAAGAGCAGGAGAAAAGAACGGCTTCTTCTTATACACCTATGGCAATACAGAAAAATTCTCCTCTGAAAGTGCTTCTTATCAATATGGTTATAGTGGCGCTGATCTTCGCTATGAGGTGTCCAAGGAGGTATTAACTTCGCAGCGCTAGAAGGGCAAAATACCAGCACACATTTCGGCCTTGTCGGAACCTATGGACAACTGTCCTTCACTCCAAAGGATATACAAGATGTAAGTAACAACACGTTGGATAAGTGGTCCCTCACAGCCTATGGCAGCATACAGTATGATAATGGTTTCTACCTTGATACGCTGTTATCCTATGGAATCCTAAAAGGAGATATCAACAATGCCATCATTGGCAAAACCGCAACATTAAAAAACGCCAAGATGTGGAGCATCTCCACCACCATTGGCAAACAATTTGCAACCGGTATGGAAGAGGTAACATTCGAACCGCAAGCACAACTTGCCTATCAACATTTGATGTTTGACACTCTTGTAGATGCCGACGGCTTTAAAGTTGATATGAACAATCCTCATCAATGGATGATCCGTGTTGGTGGGCGTTTAACTAAAACCGTTACCACCGCTGAAAATGGGCGTTCTTTTTCCTTCTATGGAAAAGTAAATGCAGTTAAAACTTTGGGCAAAGATCAGGCAATCCATATTGATAAAGATTATCAACTTGATCCTATGAGCTCTTTCCTTGAAGGCGGTCTTGGTATTAATGCACAATTGTCTTCAAACATCTTGCTTCATGGCGATGTCAGCTATCAACAAAAGCTACAAAAAACCGGTATATCTGGAGCAAGCTTTTCAGGTGGAATACGCTATCAATTTTAAGACAAAATTATAAATAAGCGCATTATAGTTTGCTTATTTTAACAAAAGGCAACATAGTATGTTGCCTTTTATATATTAAAATCTGTCTTTCTTTATGAAAAGAAATTTTGTCTTTTTGAGTAATAGAAAACAACCAAAAGATTTGAATTTTGAATAATGAGCATTTGCAATTAAAGATTCTTACAAAAATCCTTTTATTTTGCAAACAATCACGCTCAATATTCGTTTTTGCCCTCCTCCTCACGCCTCAAAGGACAAAGATTCCTAAAAGTGCCTATAACAATTCAGCTTCTTGTCTAGCGGGTTTCTACTACTGACCATTTGTATGGTTCACTGATCATAAGCTCTACAGGCAAGCCATTCTCTAAATACCCACCGCACTATCTAACAATACTTAAGGTGTAAAGCCTTACAAACCATATATCACTGTCCTAAACGACAGTATTTTACGGCATAAATCAATAAAATTTCAAAATGTAACAGCGCTAAAACAATAAAAACAAAACAGATGTCATAAAAAAAATCAGTTTTTTCCAATGAAATACAGAAACATTATTCTAAGGACTATTGTTCTTTCTTATAAGCCCGAAATTTGAAATTCTAATAAAAACAAATAAATTCATAATCGCAAAGAAACATGACAAACAATACCAGAAAAGAATGCATCTTATACGCCATATTTATGGCTCACAATGTTTTATGCAAATTAGGGTTTTACGCAAATTAGGATAAAAATAATTACAGAAAAAACGCTCCTCAGAAAACTTATAGCGATAAATCGCTCTAAATAATCAAGAACCCTAAGCATAAAAAACTAAATCCTACATTCAGAAATAGAAATCTTAAACAGCAATCCACCTCTTTTCTATAAAACCTATCACACTCTTTCCTCTCTATGAGCAATAGGTTCAATACTGGCTTCAAAAAACATCTTTGTGTAATCATTTTGCGCATGTAAATTACGCAAATCATCATTGCTCAGCTCTTCAAGAATAATCCCTTTATGCATAATTCCAACACGCTCACAGATGTGTGCAACAACAGCAAGATCG
The DNA here is from genome assembly GCF_000312545.1 of Bartonella senegalensis OS02. Taxonomy (GTDB): domain Bacteria; phylum Pseudomonadota; class Alphaproteobacteria; order Rhizobiales; family Rhizobiaceae; genus Bartonella; species Bartonella senegalensis. The sequence continues at coordinate 45,816 of NZ_HE997541.1, read as the reverse complement.
TGAGATACCATCAAATAAGTGAGTTTTTTTTCCTTCCGCAACGATTTCAATAAGTTTAAAATTTCAGCTTGTACCGAAACATCCAATGCAGATGTTGGCTCATCAAGCAGCAAAACCTCTGGCTCAATAATCAAAGCGCGTGCAAGAGCAATACGCTGACGTTGTCCTCCAGATAACTCATGCGGATAACGATAAAGAAATGAAGAATTCAAACCAACAGAATTTAAAACTTCACGCACCCGCTCTTTCTGATTATCCATACCATGGATTTTAAGAGATTCAGAAAGAACAGTATGGACCATTTTTCTTGGATGAAGCGAAGCGTAAGGATCTTGAAAAACCATTTGAATACGGCGTAGAAAACCCTTATCTCTTTTTTTGGCTACCTCTTCTCCATCAAAAATAAAACGCCCACTATAGTCTGGTATAAGCCCAACCAATGTATTCAAAATGGTTGATTTTCCACATCCGGATTCACCAATCAAACCGTAAGCTTCACCACGCTTAATATGAAAATTAACATTTTTTACAACCGTTACTGCCTTGTGCCTATGCCCAAAGGTTACAGATAAATTAGAAATATCGAGTATATTGTCACAATTGGTCACGGAGCAACTCCTTCAACACCATTAACAATCGTAGGATTATGCAACCAATTAGGATCGCGTTCAGGAACAGCTAAAACATCAACAGGATTATTAAGCCGCGGTAAACTCGCTAGCAGAGCCCTCGTATAAGGATGACAAGCGCGAGACAAATCACGCGCAGGCAATTCCTCTAATACTCGGCCAGCATACATCACCAAAACACGATCACAAAAATGCGCAATCATATTCAAATCATGGCTAATAAAAATAAGTCCTGTTCCAGACTTTGTGACAAGTTCATCTAACACTGACAAAACCTGACATCTCACCGTAACATCAAGGGCAGAGGTTGGTTCATCAGCGATAATGAGATCAGGTTCAGGAATGAGCATCATAGCAATCATCACACGCTGCCCCATCCCACCTGATATTTCATGAGGAAAGAGCCGCATCACATGTTCAGGATCACGAATATGAACAGATTCCAACATAGAAATTGTCTTTTCCCGCGCCTCAACTTTTGAAACACGGTGATGAATACGATATGCCTCCATGATCTGATCACCAATGCGTATTAATGGATTAAGCGAATATTTGGGATCCTGTAAAATCATCGAAATACGCTTACCACGAATAGCCTGCATCCGCGATTCACTTGCACTCAATAAATCGACATCATCAAAGAGCATTTTTTTAGCCTTGACGATTGCTGCTCTTGGGCTCAGTTTGAGTATCGCACGTCCAGTCATTGATTTTCCAGACCCAGATTCCCCAACAATTCCGATTTTTTCTTTCCCCACGGAAAAGCTAACACCGCGGACAGCTTCTAAAACGCCACGCGTTGTAGGAAAAGAAATACGTAAATCTTCTATTTCTAATAATTTTTTATCCATTGCGTGGATCCAATACATCACGAAGGCCATCACCCAAAAGGTTGAATGCAAGACTTGCAAGCAATATTGCACAACCAGGCATCGCCGCCAACCACCAACTTGTCATCATAAACTCACGCCCCGTTGAAAGCATTGCGCCCCACTCAGGACTTGGGAGTTGAGCCCCTAAGCCTAAAAAACCAAGACCAGCAGCCGTTAAAATAATTCCAGACATATCCAATGTTAGCCGTACCACTACAGAAGGAATACACATCGGTGCAATATGAAACAAAATAATGCGCCAAGCAGATGCACCTTGTAAGCGAATTGCAGAGACATAATCGGAGGAACGTATAGTCAAGGTCTCAGCACGCGCTAAACGAGCTATTGGTGGCCAAGCTGCAATGGAAATGGCAATGGATGCATTTTCAATGCCTGGTCCCAATGCTGCTGCAAAAGCAAGAGCTAAAATCAAAGCCGGAAAAGCGAGAAAAACATCAACCATGCGCATAAGAACAGTATCAACCCACCCGCCTATATAACCAGAGAGAGTTCCAACAATCAGCCCTATCGGCCCCACAATAACTGTAGTCAGAAAAACAATATAAAGAGTAATACGGGCACCAAAAACAAGACGACTAAAAATGTCACGCCCCAATTCATCTGTTCCGAAATAATGCAACATAGATGGTGGCTGCAATCGATGAGCAAGGTCATTGCTCACAAAATCATGGGTAGCAATCCAAGGAGCAAAAACTGCACATAAGACAATAATAAAAATAATAATCAGACCAAAGACAGCCGAAAAATTATGAAAAAATTTAATCACTGAATGATAAATTTTTTGTACATTTGCTTGAACTATTGACCGTGGAACAGCTTCATGTAACCAACGACTTATAGAAAAGGAAGATTGTGATTTATGATGATTCATTATAGTCATATTTAGCGTGTCCTTGGATCAAAGATGCGATAAAGCAAATCAGAAAATAAATTAATGGCAACAAAGAGCGCCCCTACCAGCAGTGTGCATCCGACAACTGCATTCATATCTCCTGCCAAAAGAGCATTGGTCAAATAACGTCCAAAACCAGGCCAAGCAAAAACTGTCTCTGTTAAGACGGCACCTTCTAATAAAAAAGCATAAGAAAGCGCGACAACAGTCACAATCTGAACAGCAGCATTGCGAAAAGCATGGAACCAAACCGTTCGCATCCAAGATAATCCTTTCACACGTGCAGTAATAATATATTCCTGATTAAGTTGTTCAATCATAAACCCACGAGTCATACGACTAATATAGGCCATAGCACCAAAAGCTAAGATTAAAGCGGGCATAATAATATGGCTAAAAACATTACCAAAAGCCTCCCACTGTCCCTGTCTTGCAGTATCCCAAAGGAAAAAGCCTGTTCTCTGTTCAAAAGAATATTCGTAAAGAAAATCAAGACGTCCTGGTCCGCCAATCCAACCAAGCTTAGCATAAAAGACCAATAAAGCCATCAATCCAAGCCAAAAAGTTGGCGTTGAATAACTAAGGAGTGTAAAAACACGAACAAAATAATCAATAAAGGAATCGCGATACATCGCGGCAAAGACACCAAAAGGAATACCAAAACTCGTGCCAATTACAATAGCAACTGTTGCAAGCTCTAAGGTTGCAGGAAATACACGCATAATATCTGTTAAGACAGGACGCCCTGAAGTTAAAGCATCGCCAAAATCAAACAAAGCTATATTATGAAGATAATTCCAATATTGGACAATCAATGGCTTATCAAGACCCAACTTATAAAACATTGCATCATAAGCCTCCTGACTAATATTATCACCAAGAATAGCAAGAACGGGATCTAAAGGAAGAAGATGACCAATAAAAAATGTAATAGTCACCAAACCAAGCAACGTAATAAAGACTGAAACCAACAGCTTAAATGCTTTGAAAAAGAATGCCCATACATGCAGATTTTTCTGCCGTGGTGTTATTTCCCCACTTGCTTCTGGAAATGATAAAGTCATCTCGATAAGATCCCCATACACCTATAAAAATATTAGTGTGGCATCCCCCCCCCTTGTGCCACACAGTTAAAAAATTATAATCAAGCGCCCCGCACAATCTTCACTTATGGGATTGCGCCTATTTTTCTGCATCATTGTAATAAAGCCTAAAACTATTCCAAACCCATTTTTTTACTGCTGGCCCCATACCAACGGTATAATAGGTCTGAAATAAATAAACCATCGGACCATGCTCAAGCACATAATGCTGTAAAGCACGATACTGTGTAATACGCTTATTTTGATCTTGCTCAAACAATGTATCCATCACCATTTTATTGACATTTTCATCATAATAACCAGCACGCCATGCTAAATACATACTATGCTTTTTTGTAAATGTTGGATCAGGATTAAAAACGTGATTCAATGAAGCGGGATGTCCATCAGGATCAGCACTCCCCCACCCCATAATAGCCGTATCATAATTTCCACCACGCACGCGGCTTAACAATTGGGCTTGTGCCATTTTTTCAATTGTAAACTCAATACCAATTTTGCGTGCATTTTCTTGGATAGACTGCGCAACAGATGACATATATGTAAGACTACCAACTAAAAGATTAGCCTTAAAACCATGAGGATAACCGGCTTCACTGATTAACTGCTTTGCTTTTTCTAAATCCAACTTAAACGGCAATCCTTCTTTTTCATCCAAAGCCCCAGGAATTCCTAATGGCATATAACTTGCACGTGGAATTGCAATAGCCTTTAAAACAGTTTTTCCAAGGCTCTCGTAATCAACCAAATAACGAAGCGCTAACCTGATTTTCTCGTTAGCAAAAATTGCGTTTTTGTTGTTCAACGATAGATAAATAGACTGCGGTCGCAAAACACGACTAATTTTGACAGTCCCACCTTTTTTTTCAATATCTAAGACATCCTCTGAAGAAAGATCACGCGCTATATCGACATCACCTTTTTCCAAAAGCAATCTCTGGCTTGCTGATTCAGCGACATGTTGCACGACAATCTGTTTAATTTTGGGGACGTCATCTCCCCAATAATGTTGGGTGGCCTGTAAGACAACTTTCTCTCCTGGAATCCAACGCTCCAATTTATAAGGACCGACACAAGCCGAATGGGTTGCTAAATATTTATTGCCCATATCACCATCGACACTCTTTGCTTCAAGTGTTTGGCGATCAAGCAAAGCAGAGGCATAGGACTGTCCAATTACAGTCAAGACAAGTTGAATAGGATAAGGCTTATCCAATTTTAGTTGTAAAGTTTTATCGTCAAGAGCCTGGATACTTGTTTCGACATTGTCTTTAGTGAATCCATAGTTTGTCAAAAACTGGGCATAGCTCAACCCCAACTTCACAATCCGCTGCATTGACCAAGCGAGATCTTGCGCCGTCGCCTTTCTTCCATCATTAAACTTTAAATCATCACGAAGATGAAAAACAATTCTTGTTCCGCCATCAAAAACATCCCACGACTGCGCCATAGCAGGACGAACTTTTGTAGGATCATCCCGATCGTATTGTACCAAGGCACTACAAATATTCGTCAACAATTCACTTGTTACAACCTCAACCGATTGGGCAGGATCAAAACTGCTAATTGAATCAATATTCCAAGCCATCACTAATGTATCTTTAGATGACGCACTGATTGCTATTGGTATGGAGGTATTCAAACAGCCAATTGCTCCTAATAAAACACAAAAATTCTTCAACATTCCTTTCTTTCTCATTTTCTTTCCTCGTTGTTTTTCATTTTTGTCTTTTGCATTTTATTTTGCCTTGTGCACACCTAAAAATATTTCTGATGTATCAATTTCATCTCTAAACAGCATAGATAGCACAACTGCTAACTCTCCTGTCTAACTTCTATTAGAACAGACTCTCAAACATAAACCTATAATTGAGAGGGTTACACCTGTATCACAATCAATCAACATCTTCAAAATATTATCTTCATACTGCCAAATATTGACCACCCCTCCTATCAACTTGCACTTTAAACAATCTTTGATAACAAATGCCTCACAGTTTTATACGCTAAATGGCGTTAAAACCATTCTCATGCAGGAGAATATTGTCATCATTCACATCATGCTTATTATACTTATCCTTTATATTTTACAGCACTTAAGAGGTCTTTATTTCTCTATTTGACTATAAAAAATACGCGGTGAGCTATTCCAAACCCATTTTTTGATATCAGGTGTCAGAGCGACCACACTATATTTCTGAAAGATAAAAGCATAAGGTCCTTTTTGCATAAGTTCCCGCTGTAAATCTGCATAGATTTGTGCTCGTTTTTGTGAATCTTTCTCAAACAAGGCATCTTCCACTTTTTGATTCATTTTTGCATCAAAATACCCATGCTGCCAACTGGGATAGGCAGTATTTTTAGCCTCCAACCGATTATCAGGGTTGTAAATAAGACGTGAAGCCATACTATGGGGATCAGCAGAGTCATTATTCCACCCGACCAAAATCGTATCAAAAGCACGTGCATAAAGTTTTGAAAACAACTGCGTCCCTGCCAAACGCTCAATTTTAAGATGTACACCCACTTTTTCTGCATTATCTTGAAGAGACTGAGCAATGGATAAAGCATAAGGGGCGCTTCCTACCAAAAAATTCACTTCAAAACCATTTGGATAACCGGCCTCCGTTAAAAGCTGTTTGGCTTTTTGAAGATCAAGTTTAAAAGGCTGTCCTTCTTTTTCATCCAAAGCACCAAGATTCCCGAGAGGAATAAAGCTTGCACGTGGAATACCAATACCTTTGAGAATAGTCTTGCCAAGTTCCTCATAGTCAACAAGATAACGCATTGCCAAACGCACTTTTTCATTGGCAAAAACTGGATTAGTCATATTGAAGCCCCAATACATCATGGAGGGCTCCAATACCCTTTCCACCTTAACATCTGCTTTTGCTTGCAGATCTGCGAGATCTTCAGGAGTCAAATTACGTGCAACATCAATATCATGCTTTTGCAACAATAAACGTTGTGTTCCTGGTTCCGCAACATGACGAATTAAAATCTGCTTCAATTTAGGCGCTTTTCCCCAATAATGAGAACTTGCATGTAACAAAATAGCTTCTCCAGGACGCCAACTCTTTAACTGATACGGACCAACACAAGCGGCGTGACTAGCCAAATACTGGTTTCCCATATCACCATTTTTTTCATGCTTCATAATTGTTTTACGATCAAGCAGAGCGGTAGAATGACTCGCAACAATATTGTTAAGAATAAGCTCTACAGGATAAGGCTTATCGAATTTCATCACCACCGTTTTCTCATCCGGTGCTTGAAGAGCATCATCAATATTTTGTTCTGTAATACCATATTCATTAAATATCGTCGCCCTAGCCATCTTCAACTTAACAATCCGTTTCATGCTCCAAACAAGATCATGGGCGCTAGCAGGCCGACCATCATTAAACTTCAAACCATCGCGCAAATGAAAAGTAATTACTGTTCTTTGATCACCACCTGAAACATCCCAATGCGTTGCCAAAGAAGGAACCATTTTCGCTGGATCATCTGTGGCAGCACTAACCAAGGTATCACAAACATTGAGGACAACTTCATTAGCATAAACATCATTGACTTTAGCAGGATCAAACGTATCGATTGCATCAATATTCCAAGCCATCACAAGGGTATTGGCAGGTGTTTTTGCTGGCGCTTGTTGCATAAGCACCCCAAGAACAACAAGAGCAGAAACAAAAGAACTGCTGCTCTTTAATATTTCTTTTTTCAGGTTCATAAACTTTTCCTTTTAAATCTATTGTAAAGAATTAATTATTTTGAAATAATATGGTGAATTTATAACAATAAAAACTGAAGAAACGCGCCTTGACACCTAGTACAGGAGCACTTACGTTTAATTCATGAGTTCACGTTGCAATTAAATTTTAAAAAGTTGCCACATACTTCAAGCAACCACTCTCACATCCGCATAACATATCTTTTTCCCCTCTATATTAGAATCCATGTCACCCTCAAACCGACTATTCAACTTGTAAGTCAGACGGAAAGCTATCGCATAAAAATTTGTAGATTTATCATTTCCTTAAACTATATCAAAAATAAATAATGTAAAAACCTTAACAACAACTCCCCCCTTTATACACTCAGTCTTAAAGTGCACACTCACCCTTACCATATAGACTGAACTGAACAGACAGCAAAAAAAAGCAAACACCCTTTCTAGAACTCTACCGTCGTAAAAAGCTGTTTAATCTTCTGAAAGCCTTTCTTAAAAAGAAACATTTCTTTTTTATTTATAATACAAAACAAATCGATAAAAATAAAACGGCAATGAGAAATATCGGCTTTTCTAAGCTTCATTTTCCTGAGAAAATCATAACCCACGAAAAAATATAGAATAAAACATACCTTTTCATCAATAAAAAAACCACCATATACCCGCCCTCAAAAGACATGACTCACTCTAAATCCCTCTCAATTTCGATATTCACTCTTGCTGCCCATCCACTACAAAAGCCCAAATCCCCTCAACATCGCTTACAACGGAAAATTTTAGAAACGAACCAAAGAGTGGATACAAACCGATCTGATCTTAAACTTCTCCAAAAAATTGGAACTCACATAGAGTAAAACTCCTTACAGGAAAAGAACGCTATCAGATAATAAAGCTTAACACAAGCAGCCTGAGTGATTTAAAATCGGTTTTTCAGAGCACTGTTTTATTCTGTATTACAGAAAGAAGAATTTAGGAAGAAAAACTATAGAAAAATGATTATACATTCAGTAAAAAATTAAATAAAAATATTTCATAAAATTGAAAAAAGAAAATAATAAAGTGATAACTAATTTTTATTAAAAAACTAATAAATAAAGTAAATAATATTTAAATATTATAATGACATAATATTATAATGATATATAAAAAATAAAAATTAAAAATTATATTATAAAATATACCAATAATGCTTTTAGAAATAAAAAATTAGATACTATTCTTAAAAAATTATTTCATGAATTTTTTTATTTTTTCTGCAGCCACACTTTTTTTGCAACTACATTGCTGACTCTGATAAAATCCGATATCATCCACTGTGCACAGAATTTATGATCCAATAGTAATAAGTCTATTAAACAATCAAAAAACCGTTCCCATTCTTTTATTGTCCTCTTGAACAACATCTCCTCGAAGAAAGTTGGCTTTACGCCTTTATCGACAAAAACATCCCTCAAGATGATCATTAACAATCCCCACAGACTGCATAAAAGCATAACAAATTGTAGGACCAACGAATGTCCAGCCACGTTTTTTCAAATCTTTAGAAAGACGAAGAGAAGCAGGTGTTATAGGATTAGCCAAAAATGTTTGAAAATCTACCTTTTCATAACGCTCTGATTGAGGTGGTTGAAAAGACCAAAAGTAGTGAGATAAACTCCCCCATTCTGTCACAATTTCTTGTGCTCTCACTGCATTATTAAGCACCGATCGAATTTTCCCTTGATGACGAACAATACCTTTATTCTGCATCAAGATTTGCACTTTTATTTCATCATAACGAGCAATTTTTTCAAAATCAAAGTGATCAAATGCATCACGAAAAGAAGGGATTTTTTTCAAAATTGTGAACCAAGAAAGTCCTGCTTGAAAACCTTCAAGACAAATTTTTTCAAACAAACGGCGATCTTCAAAAACAGGTTTTCCCCACTCATGATCATGATAAGCACAATAAAGTGGATCTGTACCAGCCCATGAACAACGCACTTTCCCATCTGTGCCGATGAGAAGTCCTTCAGCAAGCAGCACATCTGCCCTATCAAAAAAGCATTCCTTGATCATCTTGTTTTGACTTGATACGTTTAGCTTTTGAAGAGCGATGGAAAGCAGACTCCTGTGTTACAACACTGATCTCACCATCAAAAAAGCGTAAATTTATTTGTCCAGATTCAGGAACCTGCACCAATCGTTTAATGGGTTTATTGTCCTGCCCCAAAGCCAAAACAAAGCCACGCTCTAAAATACTCTGGTAAGAAGTGCTTTTTAAAAGCCTAAAAGCAACCTCTAGCTGAGCACGTTGTTTTTCCACAGTATGCACAAAAGCACGATGAAGACGTGCAGTATATTCCTTTGTATTGTATTGTGCTTTCTCAGTATTCAGTAAACGCGGAGTAAGACGAACAGCAAGCGTATGAAAATAAAAACGTTTTTTGTCACAGCTTACACAAAGAGCACGCTGTAATCGGCTTGAAATTTCATCAAAACCACGCCGTGGTAGAGCAAAAAGTTGATCGACACTAGGAAGCGCGCGGACAAGAGCCCGTAATTTTTGTTGATGAAAATCAAAATAACGCGTAAGTCCCATGCGCAAACGTGCGCCAAGCGAGACCACATATACTTCGAGATCAATCTTGACGGGCACCGCCTTCTCTGCTGCTGCTGTGGGAGTTGGAGCGCGCCAATCAGCGACATAATCAATCAAAGTCCAATCCGTTTCATGGCCAACAGCGGAAATAACCGGGAGGGAAGATTGATAAACAGCACGAACAACCGCCTCGTCATTAAATCCCCACAAATCTTCTAAACTTCCCCCTCCCCGTGCAACAATAAGGAGATCAGGTTTTGGAATAAGCCCTTCTAAAGGCAATGCATTAAAACCTTCAATAGCAGCAGCCACTTCACGACCACAGGTTTCTCCCTGAACCCGTACAGGCCAAACCAAGATATGCAATGGAAAACGATCCGAAATACGATGAATGATATCACGAATAACAGCACCTGTTGGCGATGTCACAACACCTATAATTCGCGGCATATAAGGCAAAGGCTTCTTCTTTGCTTCGTCAAATAAGCCTTCCTCAGCAAACTTTTTCTTGCGATTTTCTAGAAGTGTCATCAAAGCGCCAACACCTGTTGGCTCAAGAGCTTCAATGACAATTTGATATTTTGATGACCCAGGATACGTCGTCAGTTTTCCAACCGCTATCACTTCCATCCCTTCTTCAGGGGGAAATTTAAGCTTTTCCATGAACCCGCGCCAAATAACAGCTTCCAACCGCGCCTTATCATCTTTTAAAGCAAAGTAAGCATGACCTGAAGCATGAGCACCACGATAACCTGATATCTCACCCCGCACCCGCACATAACCAAACTTTTCTTCAACAACACGTTTTAAAGCACCCGCTATTTCAGAAACACTAAATTCTGCGACATTCGTTGCCCCTGTTTTTTCAAAAAACAAATTCATCATTTTTTCATTCACAGACGTTGAAACATTCAATCCTCACCGCTACACAAACACATCTTTATCGGAATGAATAGTCTCTCTAAAAAAGGATGGCTTAAAATGCCATGCTATACACAATATATTAACATATTATGGACTTACGTTATGACAATTAATCTTCGACGTATGAAAAAGGTCTTAACCAATACGCCGAAGAGATCATAATCATGCTTTTTTACGCTTTACAGTGCTACTGTGCACTTATTTTTCAAGGACACTATAAAAAATACGTGGAGCGCTATTCCAAACCCATTTTTTAATGTCAGGCGTCATAGCGACAACGTTGTATGTTTGATAGATAAAAGCATAAGGTCCTTTTTGCATAAATTCCCGTTGTAAATCCGCGTACATCTGCGCCCGTTTTTGTGGATCCTTTTCAAACAACGCCTCTTTAACCTTTTGATTGATCTTTTCATCAAAATACCCATGGCACCAACTAGGATAGCCTGTATTTTTAACCTCAAACCGATTATCAGGGTTATAAATAAGGCGTGCAGCCATCGTATGAGGATCGGCAGAACCATTATTCCATCCGAAAAACATTGTATCAAAAGCACGTGTATAAAGTTTTGAAAACAACAGATTCCCTACAAAATGTTCAATTTTAAAGTGTACGCCTACCTTTTTTGCATTATCTTGGAGTGACTGAGCAATAGGCAAAGCAAAAGGATAAGGAGATTTCCCTGCCAGAATATTAGCCTCAAATCCATTTGGATAACCTGCTTCTGTTAAAAGCTGCTTGGCTTTTTTCAGATCAAGTTTAAAAGGCTGTCCTTCTTTTTCATCCAAAGCCCCAAAATTCCCAAGAGGAATAAAGCTTGCACGTGGAATGCCAACATCTTTCAGAAGAGTCTTTCCAAGACCTTCATAATCAATAAGATAGCGCATTGCTAAGCGCACTTTTTCATTGGCAAAAATTGGGTTTGTCGTATTAAATCCCCATATTATTACCGATGGCGCCAACACTTTTTCAACTTTAATATCTGTTGTTGCTTGCAGATCTGCGATATCCTCTGGCATCAAATTACGTGCAACATCAATATCGTGTTTTTGCAATAATAAACGCTGCGTTCCTGCTTCTGCAACATGGCGAATAACAATCTTCTTCAATTTGGGTGCTTCTCCCCAATAGTTGGAACTTGCACGCAACAAAATCCCTTCTCCAGGACGCCAACTTTCTAACTGATAAGGACCAACACAAGCAGCATGACTAGCCAAATAGCGGTTCCCCATATCACCATCTTGTTCATGTTTCATAAGTGTCTCACGATCAAGCAAAGCAGCAGTACGATTAGTGGAAATGTTGCTAAGAATGAGATCCGCTGGATAGGGCTTATCAAATTTCATCACCACCGTCTTCTCATCCGGTGCTTGAAAAGCATCATCAACATTTTGTTCTGTAACACCATATTCATTAAAAGTCGCCGCGTTAGACAATTTCAATTTGACAACGCGCCTCATGCCCCAAACAAGATCATGAGCACCGGCAGGTCGACCATCATAAAACTTTAAACCATCGCGCAAATGAAAAGTAATGACCGTACCTTGTCCATCATTTGAAACATCCCAACTCTTTGCCAAAGAAGGAATCATTTTAGTCGCGTCATCTGGAGCAGAAACAACCAAATTGTCACAAATATTGACAATAATTTCAGTTCCATAACGGTCATTGAGCTGTGCAGGATCAAAGTTACTTATTGCATCGAGATCCCAAGCCATCACGAGAGTATCGGTAGGTGTTTTTGCTGCAATCTGTTGCACAAACATCCCCAGTGCAAGAACAGCAGAAATAAAAGAACTGCTCCCTTGTAATATTTTTCTTTTCAAATTCATCAATTTTTCCTTTTAAAGTTTATTATATAAATTCTCCATGCAACAATAACGTGCAATAATAAGTAGATCAGGTTGAGAAAACACACCTCCCAAAGAGAAAAGATCAAAACATTCAAACAACAGCAGCCAATAGCCACCTACCTGAAAGGAACAGGACCTAAATATGCAACGGAAAACATCTGAGAAATGATGAAGATACCACGAATAACACTCATATTGAGCGATGCTACAACACCTGTAATTCGCGGCATATGAGGAAAAGATTTCGTCTTTGCTTCATCAAACAGGTCCTCTTCTTCAAATTTCTTCTAATGATTTTTGAGAAGAGTCATCAAAGCATCAACTGAGGTTGGCTCACAAGCCTCAAGAACAATTTAATATTTTGATGATCCTAGACAAATGTGGCTTCTTAATAGTGGCCATTCCAACCTTCTTCAGAAGAAAATTGGGACTTTTCTATCAAATAGCACCAAAGAACACACCATCAACCACACTTCTTCATTTTTTTAAGAAAAGTGAACGCATTTGAAACATAAGCTCTACAGGAACCTGCTATTCCCCCACGCACCTGAATATAATAAAATCTCTCTTCAATAACACATTTCAACTCCCCCCGCTCTTTCAAAAACACTAAACCCCGCTCTCTTTTATTGAGCCTATTTTTTGTTATGCCTTTTCAATAAACAAGTTTATTATTTTGTCGTGTAGATTGAGCTATCTAATCTTAAATAATTATAAATAAATATTTTATCAAGCTGAATAATATTTTTGTAAAAGTATTTTTAATTATATTTTATACACAAACTGACGATTTATTACCGATTAATTTTGACATTTTGCAAAGTTTTCAAACTCTATGCAAAACGTCAAAGATATTATAATCACGTTTTTTATATTTTACAGTATTGAAGAGGCAACTATTTTTCAACAGCACTATAAAAAATACGTGGTGCAGTATTCCAAACCCATTTTTTGATATCAGGCGTCATAGCAATAATATTATAGGTCTGATAGATAAAAGCATAAGGTCCCTTTTGCATAAATTCCCGTTGTAAATCGGCATAGATTTGCGCGCGTTTTTGCAGATCCTTTTCAAATAACGCATCTTGAACCTTTTGATTCATATTTTCATCGAAATACCCATGGCACCAACTAGGATAACCTGTGTTTTTAGCCTCAAACCGATTATCAGGGTTGTAAACAAGACGTGACGCCATTGTATAAGGATCTGCAGAATCGTTATTCCATCCCATAAAAATCGTATCAAAGCTACGTGCATAAAGTTTTGAAAACAACTGTGTCCCTACAAAATTTTCAATTTTAAAGTGCACTCCTATCTTTTTTGCATTATCTTGAATTGACTGAGCAATCGGCAAAGCAAAAGGATAAGGGGATTTCCCTGCTAAAATATTGGCCTCAAAACCATCTGGATAACCTGCTTCTGTTAAAAGCTGTTTGGCTTTTTGCAGATCAAGTTTAAAAGGCTGCCCTTCTTTTTCATCTAAAGCACCAAGATTCCCAATGGGAATAAAGCTTGCACGCGGAATACCAACATCTTTCAGAAGTGTCTTTCCAAGACTTTCATAATCAATAAGATAGCGCATCGCCAAGCGCACTTTTTCATTGGCAAAAATTGGATTTGTCATATTGAATCCCCACATAATCACAGAGGGTGTCAATTTTTTTTCAATCTTAATATCTGTTGTTGCTTGCAGATCTGCGATATCCTCTGGCATTAAATTACGTGCAACATCAATATCGTGTTTTTGTAACAATAAACGTTGTGTTCCTGGTTCCGCAACATGACGAATTAAAATCTGCTTTAATTTGGGTGCTTGTCCCCAATAATTGGAACTTGCGCGTAATAAAATCGCTTCCCCAGAACGCCAGCTCTCTAACTGATACGGACCAACACAAGCAGCATGACTAGCCAAATAGCGATTTCCCATATCACCATCTTGTTCGTGTTTCATAATTGTCTCACGATCAAGCAAAGCAGCAACGCGACCAGTAACAATATGACCCAGAATGATCTCTGCTGGATAATGCTTGTCAAATTTCATCACCACTGTTTTCTCATCTAGTGCTTGAAGAGTAGAATCAATATTGTGTTCTGTAATTCCATATTCATTAAATATTGCCGCTGCAGACAATTTTAATTTGACAACACGCCTCATGCTCCAAACAAGATCATAAGCACTAGCAAGTCGACCATCATGAAATTTCAAACCATCACGCAAATGAAAAGTAACGACCGTACCTTGTCCATCATTTGAAACATCCCAACTCTTTGCCAAAGAAGGAACCATTTTCGCTGGATCATCTGGAGCGGAATCGACTAAGTTATCACAAATATTGACAATAATTTCATTTCCATAACGTTCATTGACTTGCGCAGGATCAAAGGTCTCGATTGAATCGAGATTCAAAGCCATGACAAGAGTATCATTAGGTGTTTTTGCTGAAACCTGTTGTACAAACATCCCCAGTGCAAGAACAGCACAAACAAAAGAACTGCTTCCTTTTAATATTTTCCTTTTCAAATTCATCAATTTTTCCTTTTAAAGTTTATTATATAAATTCCCCGTGCAACAATAACGTGCAAAAATAACAAGATCAGACTTAGAAAACACACCTCCTAAAGAGAAAATATCAAAACATTGAAGAGCAACAGCCATACCCCTCCAGAACTCGTATAGGTCAAACGAAAACATGCAACGGAAAACGATCGGAGATACAATGAATGATACCACGCAATGACATTCCCCACTGAGAATGTCACAACGGCTATAATTCAGAATATATGAGGCAAAGAGTTCTTCTATGTTTTATCAAACAGGACTTCTTACAGAATTTCTTCTAGCGATTTTCGAAAAGAGTCATCAAAGCATAGACTTAGATTGGTTCAAAAACTTCAAGAACAATTTGATATTTTGATGATTCTAGAGAAGTTTAGCTGTTAACAATGCCCATATCACCCCTTTATCCCTTCTTTAGGAAGAAATTTGAGATTTTCCATGAACCAGCAAAAAGAAAACACTCCCCAACCGCACTTTATCATCTTTTAAGGAAAAGTCGTATAATTGGAAGTATAAGCTCCATAGTAATCTAATATTCCCCCACCTACTCTGCATATAACCAAATTTTTCTTCAATAATACATTTTAAAGCCCCCGCATGGAGATTGAAATATACAATTTTAAATAATATCTATACACAAATATTCTCTCAAGAAAAATAGCGTTTCTCTAAAATAACATACCTTTAAATCACATTCTATACACAATATATTAACTGATACATATCAATAAATTAATTCATATATTTTTTTATAATATTAATTTATATGGAACTTTCGACGTACTGAAAAAATTTTACTATCCTGCAAAACGTCGAAATATTCTAAAAATTTTCCTGCATGTTCTTGTACAATGAAAGAATATACCCAAATTTCATGAAAGGAATACTATGAAAATATTACGCAAAATGCCAATAGAACACGAACGCGTTTCAGAAACCAGCACAGATGTTACACCAGTCTTACAAGGCGGTAAACTTGAAAGGAAAGTAAAGAAAAACAAAAGAGAAAACAAATAGCAAGCTTCCCTTCTTGCTTTCTTTATGACAATGATGCTTCTAAAATGCAATATATTCGAAAGTATATTATAATGAACAAAAGGAAAAAGTTATCCAATTCTTTTCATTCATTTCTTGGAGGAACATTAGGATATGTGTTTGTAAAATTACTCCTTCTTTCACTCCTTGCTGGCATTATATTAAAGCTGCTTGGTTGGACACCTCTTGGTCTTATACAAAAGATAATGGAATTTTTTAAATTTTTATGGGCAACAGGATTTACAACTTTTACGAACTTCTTCCATATGGTCGCGATGGGAGCAATTGTTGTTGTCCCTACTTTTCTTTTTCTACGTATTTTCCGCAAAAAATAAAAACTATAGAATTTTTCTCTCACTAATCTTTTCGAAAAATAAAACGGCATAAAAAGCCTGTACTAACAGCTATCATCACTGCGATAATACCATAGAAAAAACTATGCTTGTGGGCTGCATGAAAAATTGCATAAGCAATATGGGCTTTAACGATTTCAAGAGTTGTAGTTGCACTATCAATAAACTGCCCATCGCGAAAAAGATAAGCACGAACCTGATAATGTCCCACAGGCGTATTTGCCGGCAAACGAAAATGTGCCGTAAAAAGTGTACCAGAACCAAAACGAACACCGCCTATTTCCTCGTGATAAAGATTTTTAGCTTTTTGCAACCTTATCAGTTCATCGCGAAAAATTTGCACTTTTTTTTGATCTTGTTCATCCGTTTGCAGCAACAAATAGGATAATCCCAAACCTAACTGTTTATAATCCTCAACAGTTGTAATATCATCAATTTCACGTGTGGTAACCATAGAATAAAAGAGAGGAACATTTTTAAAAATTAGGGAGTCTGTATTAATCCAAACGCCAGCATTACGTTTCTTTTCCCGCATCACCATTGATCGATTTTGCCCCTCCAAGCTTACAATAATATCATAACGGTTTTGTCGAGAATATAAGGGATCGATATTTTCCAAAACACCAGCAATATAAAGGTCACGACCATCAAAATGTGCATCGACCGTAATTTTATTCGTTGTTACGATAATTTGGATAGTTTCGTGATCAACTTGCTCAGTGAATGAATCTTTTGCGCCAACATGTGACCATGTAGGAAAAGAGACCACACAAAAGCAGCCGACAATGATGCATAAAGAAAATAATCTATCCATTTTTATCTCATCAGAATATCGAGAGAGAAAAGATTATCAGGGCGTATAAATAACTGGAAAGCAAGACGCATACACACAATCAACACCAAACAGGCAAGCGCTAAACGCAATTGTTCAGCCTTTAATTTTCTTCCAGCCCTTGTTCCATATTGCGCACCAATACTTCCTCCAAGCATCAACAAAAAAGCCAAAACAATATCTACTGACTGATTACTGACACTTTGTAAAACTGTAGTAAAAGAAGAGACAAACGTAATCTGAAAAAGGGAAGTCCCAATCACCACACTGGTTGGAACACGCAAAAGGTAAATCAATGCTGGGATCATGAAGAATCCGCCACCAATTCCCATGATAGAAGACAACAATCCAACAATGAAACCAATCGCTAAAACTGGAAGAATGCTAACATAGATCATTGATGTGCGAAAACGCATTTTTAAAGGCAACCGATGGATCCAGTTATGGCGACCAGCAAGACGAATATTGACTTTTTGAGCCCTACGCTGACGCAGTATATCGCGCCAACTTTCAATAATCATCAAACTTCCCACACTTCCAAGAAGGACCACATAAAGAAGCGAAATCATTAAATCCAATTGCCCCAATTTTTTCAAAACAGAAAAAATCAGAATCCCGGCTAAAGAGCCAATTCCCCCTCCAATCGCTAAAAGAATACCCAATTTGATATCAAGAGTGCGTCTTCTAAAATGTGTAATTGCCCCTGTCACAGAGGAAGCAATCATCTGATTAGCCCCTGTTCCAACAGCAATAGCAGGAGGAATATTATAAAAAATCAATAAAGGCGTAATAAGAAAACCACCCCCAATACCAAAAAGACCTGAAAAAAAACCAGCAACCACCCCCATACCAATCAAGATCAGCATGTTGAGAGACATTTCAGCAATTGGTAAATAAATACTCACTTACAGAACCTTCAAGATCATTTGCGTTTTTTAGATAGTTCGAAAACTCCTCTTCAATAAGCCTCTTCTCCAACAGTTTTTGTCGCGTATTTAAAAAGGATAATTTTAGATGTCACACATGCCTTTATAAAATCATCAATGCGCAACACCTCTCATATCACGAAACCTAACATCAAAAATCAAAAAAAGGAGCCCCTCTTAAAAAGCTATAAAAACATAACGCTATCGCTACCATAAATGCAATGCTTAAAAAACACTGGAAAAATTTTTTAAGAGACGCACGTAAAAAAAAGAAGTTTTTCTGAGGTTCCATATTAGATGAAAGCGAGCACGCATCCTCAATGTAATGAGCAGCTTCCTGAACATCTGAGCACCTTTCTTCTACGGAAGAATTTTGTCCAAGCCCCTTAACCTCTTTTGGAAAAGGCTTTATGGCATCACTTGGTAAAAAGCTTTTATTCCTTTGTTGCAAGGTATTTTCAAAATGTGTTTGGCGTGCAGTTATACCATTTTGTTTTGAATCATTTGGTAGCTCTTGGAACAACAAGCGCTCCTGTTTCCCCTCATCTGCCATATCAGCAAGCTTCTGCACAACAGAATCAAGCGATTTTGAACCAGCTATACGCTGTTTTACTGGTGTTTTTTCTAGGCTTTTCTTTTCGCTCTGCAAGCTCTGAACGAGCAGTATAATCTTCTCTAAGGACTCAAAAAGCTTTTTTTCTTTTTGGCGACGTATGTAATGTTCCGCCAAAATTGCCCGACTAATGTCATCCAAATAAGATTGAAAACTTTCTTCCACGAAATTGTGCGAGGTCAAATGATGAGGCGAGTGTTTCATTTGCATTTGTGTGTGAACAGAGCGTAATTTCTTAGCGATATCGGACATTGTTACTTCAGCAGTTGTATTCCCTTGCTTCTTTTGCTCAACAACAAAAGAAGAAAGTTTATCATGTCCAGCCTGCTTTGTAAGATGGCTCTTGCTATTCACAAACATTACCCCTCATTGTCTTCGAAAAATGCTAAGTCGCATTAATCTTTTGCAAAGAATCGCACAAATGAATGAAAAGTTTGCTCTATTTTAGTAAATAGAGCTTTAAGAACTTCCAAAATAATTTGAAAGAATGATCATTGATTTTTCTGTTCTCAAAATTTGAATTGAAAAACCGTGCCCTATTTTTACTTTTTTCACTTTTTTGGCATAACATTTAAGAGCTATTGTCCCATTATAAACTGAGCATATGCAACTCAAAAAGAATATTCTCATTTTCTATTGGTATACCATTGATCATTTTATACCCCTTTTTTTCAGGTTCTTTTCGTAAAATTATTTTATAAATCATGATAAACACATTCATTAAAAATAAATGCACAGTGTTTTTTACTTTTTATTCAAGGGGAGAAAACAATAATGACAACGCAAAAGAATACAAAATGGGGACTGGGAACAATGATAAAAGAGTACAAAAAAATAGAGAACTTTTATAGCATGAGAAAACCAATGATGAAGTGAAGTTCAGTTCTAAACGATTTGGTTTCTTGTTGCTCTTACTATAAACTTGTGATCATAAAAAAACAAAGAGGATCATCATGAAGATAATTGTCGCTGTCAAACGTGTTGTTGATTATAATATCAAAATACGCGTCAAACCGGATAGCACAGGCGTTGATCTGTCGCATGTGAAAATGTCTATGAACCCTTTTGACGAAATTGCCGTAGAAGAAGCAATCCGCCAAAAAGAATCCGGCAAAATTTCAGAAGTTGTTCTTGTTTCAATTGGACCAGAAACAGCACAAGAAACCCTAAGAACAGGACTTGCAATGGGGGCGGATCGTGCGCTCCTTGTAACAACGCAAGAAACACTCGAACCTTTAGCAATTGCCAAAATTCTTAAAGTCATTATCCAAGAAGAAAAACCAGATATGGTCTTTTTAGGCAAACAAGCCATTGATGACGAGAGTAATCAAACAGGTCAAATGTTAGCTGCCCTTCTCGGTTGGGGACAAGCAACTTTTGCCTCAAACCTAAACGTAGAAAATGGGCATGCTATAGTCACCCGCGAAGTAGATGACGGGACTCAAACTCTTTCCCTTCCCCTCCCCATCGTCATAACAGCTGATTTACGGTTAAATGAACCGCGTTATACTTCTCTGCCCAATATTATGAAAGCAAAAAGAAAACCCATTGAACAAAAAGCTCTTGTCGACCTTGGCATAGAGACACGGAAACGCTTAACAGTCTTAAGCGTAGAAGAACCCAAACCCCGTCAATGCGGTGTCAAGGTAGCAAATGTAGCAGAACTAGTCAGTGCACTAAAACAAACACATTGCATTTAATCTTTGATAACTCATAAATCAAACGCAACACTGCATAAAAGGGTAAAAACATATGGCAATTCTTTTATTAGCCGAACATAATACAGAAGAAACCGCAAAAACGTTAAACGCTGCTCGCGCAATCAGCAACGAGATCGATATTTTGGTTTGTGGAACAAACGTTCAAGCAATCGCCGAAAACAGTGCCAAATTGACTGGTGTGCGGCAAATTCTTATCGCTGAAGCTGATTATTTAACACATCAATTAGCTGAACCAGTAGCAGATACAATCATGAAACAAGCGAATGATTATGATGTGTTCATAGCCGCCTCTACCAGCATCGGAAAAAATGTCATGCCGCGCGTAGCAGCTCTTCTTGATGTTATGCAAATTTCAGACATTATCGCCGTTGTTGCATCCGATACCTTCAAACGACCAATTTATGCAGGAAATGCCATTGAAACAATACGCAGCAATGATGACAAAAAAGTTATAACAGTCCGCACAGCCTCTTTCATCCCAGAACCCTCCCAAAAGAATGCTGCTCCCATTAAAACAATAACACCAGCTCCCAATCCAAACCTTTCTTCTTTTGTAAAAGCACAAACCAACAAAAGCAATCGCCCTGATCTTACCTCAGCACGTGTGATCATATCAGGAGGGCGTGGTCTTGGTTCACAAGAACAGTTTATGGCACTCCTTCTACCACTTGCAAACAAGTTAGAAGCCGCGTTAGGCGCCAGCCGAGCAGCAGTTGATGCAGGTTATGCTCCTAATGATTGGCAAATTGGACAAACAGGCAAAGTTGTTGCCCCAAAGCTTTATATCGCAGTTGGCATTTCCGGTGCAATCCAACATTTAGCCGGTATAAGGGATGCACAGATTATTGTCGCCATTAATAAAGATGCAGAAGCTCCCATCATGCAAATTGCTGATTATGCCCTTGTAGGCGATCTTCACCAAATTATTCCTGAATTGGAGAAAGCTTTATAAACCATGAATGCACCTCTGCATCAACGTGAAAGTATAGAATGTGACATAGTAATTGTGGGAGCGGGTCCTGCAGGACTTTCTGCTGCAATTCGTCTAAAACAGATTAACCCAGAACTTTCTGTTACAATCGTTGAAAAAGGTACTGAAGTTGGTGCACATATTCTCTCTGGTGCAGTTGTTGATCCTATCGGTATTGACACACTGTTGCCAGACTGGAGAAAAGAGCAAGATCATCCCTTCAAAACACCGGTCACCAGTGATCAGTTTTTTTTTCTAAAGCCCAAACATGCCACACTCTTTCCCAATATTTTTCGCCCTAAAATCTTATCAAATGACGGATGCTATATTGTTTCGCTCGGGAGTGTCTGTCGTTGGCTAAGCAAAAAAGCCGAAGCGCTCGGCGTCGAGATCTATTCTGGTTTTTCGATATCAGAAACCATAGAGAACGATAACGGAGCCATTATTGGTGTTCTCACAGGTGATATGGGACTAAACAAAGAGGGAACTCCTGGAAAAAATTATATGCCTGGTATGGCTTTATTAGCAAAATATACTCTGATAGCGGAAGGAGCACGTGGTTCCATCGCAAAACAACTGATACAAAAATTTGATCTGAGCAAAAACCGTGAACCACAAAAGTTTGGTCTTGGTCTCAAAGAGCTTTGGGAAGTCGATCCCCAAAAACACCAATGTGGTTTAGTGCAACATTTCGCCGGTTGGCCCTTAGATAATGATACTGGTGGTGGTGGTTTTCTTTATCACCAAGAAAACAATCTGATCTCTACTGGTTTTGTTGTACACTTAGATTATAAAAATCCTTATCTTTCTCCCTTCGAAGAATTTCAACGTTTTAAAACACATCCTAAACTCTATGAAATCTTCAAAGGAGCAAAACGCCTTTCTTATGGTGCCCGTGTCATCAGCGAAGGTGGTTGGCAATCTGTACCAAAACTGACCTTTCCTGGTGGAGCACTTATTGGCTGTTGTGCTGGTTTTGTCAATGTTCCTCGGATCAAAGGATCACATAACGCTATCTTATCTGGCATATTAGCAGCCGATAAAATCGTAGCAGCTCTTGCGCAAGGTCGCGCCCACGATGAAGTCAAAGAAATCGAAGAAGAGTGGCGCAAAGGTCCCATTGGCCAAGATCTTTATAAAACACGCAACGCCAAGCCTCTCTGGGCAAAATACGGCACAAAATATGGGATTAAGCTTGCCGGCTTTGATATGTGGTGGCAACAATTATTTGGATTTTCCTTATTTAAAACACTCTCACACGGAAAAGCAGATTATGCATGCCTTGAGCCAGCAAAAAATTTTCAACCCATTGCTTATCCCAAACCAGATGGTATGGTAACTTTTGACCGCCTTTCCAGTGTTGCGCTTTCCAATACCCACCATGAAAAAAACCAACCTTGCCATTTAAAAATAGCCTCATTAGAAAAACAAAAAAATTCTGAATATGCAATCTATGGAGGTCCTTCCACCCGCTATTGCCCTGCTGCTGTTTACGAATGGCTAGAGCATAATAATCAGGAAACTTATATGATCAATGCTGCAAACTGCATACATTGCAAAACCTGCGACATCAAAGATCCCAATCAAAATATTAATTGGACCTGTCCGCAAGGGAATGAAGGACCACTTTATCTCAATATGTAAATATTGCTCATCTCTCCCAAATCACCATCCCAGCCGATATCTGCAATATACGTAATACACGTTTTTTTTCACATTTTTTCACAAATGTCATGATATAAAAAATCATTTCCTGTGCCTGTGATTTATCCTTATTTTATAATAAAATCCGCCTCTTATCACCCTTCTAAACTTCATGATTTATGTCAGCACATCTTATCGCCGTTGTCTTGATTTCTTTGTGAGTCCCCATAAGCTCTTCCTCAAACCCTTTACAGAACCGAAAATCCTAACATAATCATCAACTTGTCCATGGCTATCAACACAAACAAAACTTGAAATCTTGCTATTATAAGAGACCTTGGCATTGTCATAAATTTTTAAATATTGAAAGATAAAAGCCTTGCCAAAAACTTCCATATAATCATAGACTTGACCACAAACCTTAGTATTGCCTGGTATTTTTTCATTGTCATAAACTCGGATAAAACCAAACACCCGAGTCTACTCATAAATCCAATAGTCTGTCACACTCATAGAAGTGGTTACTTTTCTTTTCAATAAAGTTCCCAAGCCCCCCTTAACATCAGCAAATCTTTTAAGACTTTATACGATAAAGATTGGTAATATGCTGCGTATAAGCATCTTTAATTTTTTCGATTTGATATTTTTTAGCCATTAATAAAATTCAAATCTAATTTGGTATAGAAAATTTTAGAAAGGAAAACCCTACATCACCTGAAGCATTTTTGAGCACTTTCACAAAGATAATTTTTCCAACAGAGTTTATTTTTTATAAATCTGAGTCCCATCGCAAACCTTATCATCAAGAACAGTATTCCCTCGATATGTTCATAATTTAAAATCAATGTATAATCATAAATATTGTTACGGACATGCATACATGGTTTGCTAAAATACTCACCACCTGTAGCCGTGTTATCACAAACCTTTGCATTTTCAGAAAATATAGGCAGTTTCAAAAATATATAAGCTTCATGATAAACTGATCTCTCACCTTTATGAGAGAGATTGCTGTGCTTTTCAAACAAAATTACTAAAATCACCAATCTTGACATCACTAAAATCTCTTAAGTATTTTAATGCAATAAAGTGTGTGATTACCCGTTCAAAATAGTTTTCCCCCATTTTGCAGAGCACCGATCCATAAGAAGCATATTTACACTTTCAAAGATTTTTATTCCTACATTGATCTCTCTTATAACCGTACAAGCAAAGGCTTTTTTGATTCACAGTAAAAGGAATTGAAATAAGAAAATCTTGCTGTATTCAATATTCTCATGTAGGCTGTAAATAATGAATTATCTTTATAAATCAACTTATTACTGTAGAAAAATTCTGAATATCACTCTGCTTACTCTGAAAACATAGAGAACAGACAATTTTATAGATCTTGTGTTCAAGGAGCGTTGAAACAGACGCTATGATATAGCTCTTCTAAAATCAGAAAGCAAATTTTGACTCAACTATTATTTTGCAAATTTTGATCGAAAATTTTAATGTGTAAACGGCGCGTTTATTTTTTGCAAAGTAGTCTCAAGAGCCATAGTTAAAGCAGTTTCCCCCCCTTGGCGAGAAAAACAGTGTGACAAAAGTTCATTTGTCCCCCCCTTTGTTGAAAACTCCTTCTCAAGCATTGCAAAATCGAGGGGTGTAGAACCATCCGCAGCTATAATTTTGCGCATTTCATCGGTCAGATTCGCAAACATCATAGCCAGAAAATCTGCTGATTGCTGGTTTTTTAACCCCTGTTTTATAAACCATTGATGCGCTGTTTCTATAAAATTAAAATAAACCCCCATAAGTGAACCAGCAGTCATAAAAAGATTAAACTGTTCCTCCGCATCCAACACCAATGTGCCACCCAACGCATCAAATAGCTTGCGTAAAAAGGAATGATCAGGATAAATTGGCGTTAAATTTTTACATTCTGACACAAAAGGAAGTGGAACAGCACGATAAACCTTATGGTTGATCCACTCTTCAACTTCTGCCACTTTTGCCATGGCAAGTACAGAAACAACAAGCTGTTCTGAACGAAAACGAAGAGAACGCAAGACCTCTTCTGCAATTTGGTTGGGAAGACAGAGAAAAACACTCTCACTAACATCAAGCAACGCTTGATTATTTTCAGCGATCATAACCTTATCATAAGTGTGCGCAAGATGCTCTGCTCGCCGCGCATTGCGTGGTGAGAGAATAATGGAAGAAACATCAAAAGCACTTCTCATTAAACCATCAACCATTGCAGCACTGATTGTACCTGTTCCCAAAAAGCCAATTTTCATTTTCACTCCTCGTTCTCAGAATTTTCAAGCAAACTCAACCAACGCTTTGCTATTTTAACTTACATAAGCACTAATTGAAGAGGCAACACAAAGCATAGCAAGAATAATTAATGCCAAGTAGATTTTCGGCTTATCAAAGAGAACTGCAAAAGCAGAAAACCAACCAACAACCGCAGCCGCTAATGCAAACAAAAAACCTTGTTTATTCATGAGCACAATATGCATTGCCATTAAACCACCAATAATCAGCGCTCCAAAAACAATCAACAAGCCCGTTGCAAATTTTTCATAATCATCCATCTTTCGCTCCTCATAGCGCCAAAATTATTACGCATTTTTTCTAACTCATGTGTATAAACGACAGACTTTTCATCTATCATGGTTCAAACAATAGAGAAACTCTTATTTATCAGATGTAAAAAATGCTGGAATATGCTGCGGCCAACGCCATGGTAAAATAGCAATCAGGTCGAAGCGCACACATAAAAGAGCACGATCTTTTTGTCGTGCCAACCAAATATCGGCTGCTGCCTCAATGCGCTTCTCATTCACCCGCGAAACAGCAACCATTGCTTCAGCCAATGTTGAACGTGATTTGACCTCAACGATTAAAACAAGATTTCCACGTCGCGCAATTAAATCAATTTCACCACATTTCGTTTTAAAACGAATCTCAGCAATGTAAAAGCCTTTGAGTCGTAGCCACCAAGCTGCCCATTTTTCTGCACGAATACCTCGATAGAAAGACTCCTGCCTACGCTTTTTTTGTATCGTTTTCCCCATTGTTTTACGTGTCTTTTAAAAAATTCAACCGCTGAAAAAGTTTTTGTTTTTTTAAGCCGGTTTTCTTTGCCACCAAAGCAGCCGTCTGAGCCGCAGAATGCGCACCAGACAATTCTAACAACATTGCATCAATTTCTTGATCACTCATCATTTCCAAAGAAGAAAGAGCCTGTCCAACAAGCACAACAATTTCTCCACGAATATGCACCTGTTTGCTGTAATTTTCTAGCAAATTCCCTAAATTGGAAACATCAACTGTTTCAAACTTTTTTGTTAATTCACGACAAATGGCCGCAGGACGATCTGCCGAAAAAAGAGCAACCATATCCTGTAAAGTCTCAACAAGACGATGAGGTGATTCATAAAAAACCAACGTTGCGGGAATGGCTTTTAATTGTTCTAGGCGCTTTTGACGTTGCGCTTTTCGTGCACTCAAAAAACCTGCAAAGAAAAAACTATCGGTAGGCAGCCCCGTCGCAACAAGAGCAGCTAAAAGAGCTGATGCGCCAGGAATTGGAACGATTTTATGACCAGCCTTGCGTGCTTCTTCTACCAGTCGAAACCCAGGATCAGAAATGAGTGGTGTCCCAGCATCTGATACAAGCGCCACACTTTTATTTTCTGCTAAAGCTTTCAGTAACTTCGGTCCTGCCTTTTGTGCATTATATTCATGATAAAGGAAGGTTTTTTTCTCAATAGCATAACGTTCCAACAAAACACGTGTCACTCGTGTATCCTCACAAGCGAGAATATCAACTCCTGCAAGCACTTGCAAAGCACGAAGAGTGATATCTGCAAGATTTCCAATAGGCGTTGCTACAAGATAAAGCGCTGATTCTATGACCGGTGCAGAATAAGCATGAGCACCTATAAAATACGCTTTTTCACGCATGCTTTTCTTTCATAATCAAATAACTTCTCCTCAGCTTGTAACCACAAGCTCTACCCCTGATCAAGCTATATCCGCTAAAAAGTTCTTTACCAGCCTCAAAAGATCAACTGTCGAATGATACACACTGCAATAAGGTGATATCCTCAAAGTCCAATGCCTTTCTTGGCATTATAACCTATTTTGAGCATCATTATTGCTTCCAGTAGCATGAATTTCTAATAGAACCAAAGCCCTTATCATCCCCCCATAACTTGCCACAAAACCTCCTTTAAAAGCCAAAAAAACAATTTTACCCATCCCTTCTCCCGCTTATTCCACCCTGTTAAGGCTAAATGTTCCAAAGCATGCCTATAACCAAGCTTTTTTCAAATCTACCTTATTTATCGGGTTTAAAAAATATCACCCCCAGCAAAAATGAATCGCTCCTTTTAGCAACACAAACAACGACTTACATCATAGTTGAAAAGTATAAACGCACCATGAGAATTCTTAAATTTTAAAAGACTCCTAAAAAACTTTGCAAAACTCTGATGGATATCCAGTAATTTTATAGAGAAAAACATTTTATGGACACCTAGGTGCTGTTTATTTTATAAATAACTTAAAATACAGTGCTCTTTTCTTTCATTGGCTACTTTAAAATCATCCTTTGGAAAAATCTTTTACCGCTTAAACAATTTTGTCTAAACTGCTCTCATTTTCTATATATTTTTCCTTGACTTTTTGACAGGAAGACTAATCTCTCTTTTTCTTTATCTCACTGCATTATCTATACAATTTATATGATCCACCCCCCTTAAGTCATCCAATTGCATGAACGATTTTGCATTTATTTAACTTTAGAATATGTTATCTAAGAATAATTGACGAGATCTCAGACAAAAAGCACCAACACAACAGCGCTTGGTGTTTTAAATCATTGTCTTTTAGCACCTCCCTCTTTAGAAATCTCCATTTAAAACAATTTGTTTTTTATTTGATCAACGATCGTACGATAAAGCTTAGCATGTTCGCCATCAGACTTAGCAGCAAAAATAGGGATGCCTTCATCTGAAGAAGAGCGTAAAGCTGCATCAAGCGGCACTTCTGCTAAGAAAGGCACTCCACGGCATTCCGCTTCTGCACGCGTACCACCATAACCAAAAATATCGTAGCGTTTCCCTGTATCAGGAGCAATAAAATAACTCATATTCTCAATAAGTCCTAAAATGGGAACATCGACTTTCATGAACATTTCTATGGCTTTACGAGCATCAACCAAAGCAAGATCCTGCGGAGTAGAAACAATCAGTGCCCCCGTCAACTGCACTTGTTGAGCAAGAGTCAATTGGGCATCCCCTGTACCTGGAGGCATATCAACTAGCAAAACGTCAAGAGGTCCCCATAAAACATCTCTGAGCAATTGCGTTACAGCAGCCATCACCATGGGACCACGCCAGACCACCGGCTTTTCTTCCTTTACCAAAAATCCCATCGACATCAATTTAAGGCCGAATTTTTCAAGAGGATGCAGCTTTTTCCCATCAATACACTGTGGTTTTTGGTTAACAAGTCCTGTCAAACGTGGCAAAGAAGGACCATAAATATCTGCATCCATCAAACCCGTTTTAAAACCAGAATCTTGTAAAGCTAAAGCGATATTCATTGCCATTGTAGATTTACCAACCCCCCCCTTTCCAGAAGCAACCGCAACCACATGCCGTACACCTTCTATCGGCATTTTTACAGGCAAACCACTTGCTCTGTGTTTTGGTACAGAAAACACTGTCTCTCTCTGCGGAGAAGACACCTCTGGTCTTTTTTCTGCTGTGAGTGTGACAATAACAGATTCTACACCCTCTAGAGCAGAAACCACTGCTTCAGCAGAACGGCGCAACGATTCCCATTCTTGCACACGCCCATCAGGAACTGTAATGGAAAAGAAAACTTTGCCATCAGCAACCAATATTTCTGAAAGAAGCCCTAAGGATACAATATCGCTTTCAAAATTCGGTCCTTTGACTTTATGTAACGCGTTGCGAATAGCATCGCTTGTGATAGAAACCACGCTCTTTCCTCTCTCTCCAAATGCCAACGAACACAACAATAGGACAACACCTAAAACTCATCATCTAAAATTTCACACTTTGCATACTTTAATAAACGTTAACAAAGTGGAGATCTCTTATACCTTATCTCTTTTTAAAATGCGAAACCAATCTCAAATTTAAAAAGCTCAAATGCAAAATCTGCTATAAATTTCTCTTAAATAGGCTTATCGTACAAATACTTTACAAATTTTCTATAAGATTTAGCAAACTCGTTATGGTTAAATTATCCTAAAGCACACTTTATTGATAACTATCATCACTGAGAATTATAATCATTCAACAGCAAATCACACTTCTTTCACCTGTGATTCTTGATTATTCATGTGACACAAAAGAGAGAACAATCAACCGCGTTATTGCAAACACACATTATTTTTCTTAAATTATGAAAGCATCATGAACAAAATGAATATCCATCATAGAATTTTTTATATTTTCTCAAGAAAGAGAAAAACAATCTAAGATTGACTTTTTTTATGTTTTTCCTTATGGGTTAACAGTCTTATGATAGGACTAGTTTTTTATCTAGCACATAACTGCTCATAGAGCTAAGAAGGGCCGCACTCCGCGGTATTTAAATAAATGAAACGTACTTACCAACCCTCTAAACTTGTCCGTAAACGCCGCCATGGGTTTCGTGCACGTATGGCAACAGCGAGTGGCCGTAAAGTTATTGCAGCAAGGCGTGCACGTGGACGTAAGCGGTTATCCGCTTAAAGATTTAAATTTTCACAACCGTTGAACAGTCCTTGTTATTTCTTCGTTGTGAAACTTTCGTTTTGAACCTCCAATGCCTGCTTTTGCGGGCATTTAGTAAAATTGCGAAATGCTTTTTATGAAGAAAAAACATCCCTGCCGCATTCGCAAGAGAGCGGATTTTTTAGCTGTACGTACAGGAGAAAAACGACGTGGTCCCTTATTTCTGCTTGAAGTTAAGTCGAGGGAACAGACGGCAGAGATGAAATCTCCTCTTGTTGCGCGTGTGGGATTCACAGTTACACGGAGAAATGGCAATGCTGTCAAACGTAATCGTATTAAAAGGCGCTTGCGTGAAGCGGTAAGAGTTGGTTTAACAGACGATATGGAAGCAGGGACAGACTATGTCATTGTAGCGCATCCTGATGCGCTTCATGCACCTTTTACGTCTCTAATCAATGAATTAAGCCGGCGGATCAAACCGAAAACAAAACGCCAGAAACGGCAACAGGGTAATACGAATGGAATATAACAGGAATTTCTTTATCGCCATTGGATTGTCTTTTGGAGTGCTTATCGCATGGCATTTTTTTTATGTTGCTCCCAAACAGGCTGAGTTACAACAAAAACAATTAATCGCCCAACAGCTTTCAAAACAACAGTCAACAGTTTCTTCTTCCACCGCAGATTTTTCTAACAATGAACCGGTCCATGAATCAGCACTTATCACTAATCACCCGATGACCCCTGAAGTTCGTAATGCTGAATTGGTCAAAACAGACCGTATTGCCATAAAAACTGGCGAACTTGAAGGTTCTATTAATCTAGTTGGCGCACAATTTGATGATCTTCTGCTTAAAAAATATCGCCTGACAGTGGATAAAGAATCGTCGGAAATCACTTTGTTAAACCCCAAAGGATTTAAAGAAACCTATCTTGCTGAATTTGGTTTTACCAGTTCATCCTTGTCAACAAAAGCCTTGCCACAATCGGATACACGGTGGCAAATAGAGGGGAGCAATACAACACTCACCCCTTCAACGCCTGTCACTTTAATTTACAATAACGGACAAGGTCAAACCTTTCGTCGCACTCTTTCTGTTGATGATCACTACATGTTTACCATTGAGGATTCTGTCACAAATGAGAGTGATAAACCAATATATCTTTCATCCTATGCGCGGGTTGCACGAGCAGCTCCACCAGAACATACAAATGCAACCTATTTACTCCATGAAGGCATGATAGGAATTGCAGGAGATTCGCTCAAAACGGAAAAATATAAAACCTTAGCAGAACTTGATCCGAATCCCGATAGTGGACAAAAGAGTATCACCTTCTCTAAAGTCATGGGAGGGTGGATTGGTATTACCGATAAATATTGGGCTGTAGCGGTTATCCCCCCACAGGATAAAGAATATACAAGCCGCTTTATTTATTTTGATCGCCTACAAACGCATTATCAATCTGACTTACTTGGTTCGCTTTTAACAGTTGCTCCAAATGAAACAAAAACTGTTACAAATCGTCTTTTTGCCGGTGCAAAACAAGTTGAAATTATTAATCACTATCAAAATGACCTAAAAATTAAGAAATTTGCTCTTTTAATCGATTGGGGTTGGTTTGATTTCATCACCAAACCGATGTTTTCCCTTATTGACATCCTTTATAAGCAAACAGGCAATTTTGGTATCGCCATTCTTCTTGTTACAGTACTCTTGAAAACACTTCTCTTTCCATTAGCAAACAAATCCTATAAATCTATGGCGCGTATGAAAATCATACAACCGATGTTGCTGGAAATAAAAGAGAAATATCCAGAGGATAAAACCAAACAACAACAAGCAATAATAGAGTTATACAAAACTCAAAAAATTAATCCTCTTGCGGGCTGTTGGCCGATGTTAGTTCAATTTCCGATATTCTTTGCTCTTTATAAAGTTTTGTATATCACTATCGAAATGCGGCATGCACCTTTCTTTGGTTGGATTCAAGATTTAGCAGCGCCGGATCCAACTTCTCTTTTTAACCTATTTGGTCTTTTGCCTTATACAGTTCCTGCATTTTTTATGCTTGGTGCATGGCCTTTGATCATGGGGATAACGATGTTCTTGCAAATGCGTATGAACCCCGCCCCTCAAGATCAAACACAAGCTATGATTTTCGCGTGGATGCCAGTCATTTTTACCTTTATGCTTGCGTCTTTCCCTGTTGGTCTGGTTATCTATTGGGCATGGAACAATATATTGTCTATGATTCAGCAAGGTATTATGATGAAACGGCAAGGGGTTAAAATTGAGCTTTTGAATAATCTTAAAGCCATGTGGAGAAGATCACCCAAAAAAGAAGTGCAATGAATGACACCAGATTTTTCCCTTCCAGGAATTTTTTCTCGCAATTGGATTTTTATTCGCGGTGTCCCTACAATGCGCTTTCTTCCCCCTGAAGGACCACCGGAAATTGCATTTGCCGGACGTTCCAATGTAGGGAAATCATCTTTGATCAACGCACTTGTCCGACAAAAAAATTTAGCGCGAACCTCAAATACACCAGGACGCACTCAAGAGCTTAATTACTTTGTACCTGATGGTTTCAGTGGGCGACCAGGAGACCTCCCGCCTATAGCACTAGTGGATATGCCGGGCTATGGTTTTGCCGAAGCGCCTAGAAATCTGGTTGAGGCATGGACAGATTTGATTTTTAGCTATTTACGGGGACGCACAACACTAAAACGTGTTTATGTGTTGATTGACTCGCGTCATGGTATAAAAAAAAATGATGCAGAAGTTTTAGATCTTCTTGATAAAGCAGCCGTTTCTTACCAAATTATTTTAACCAAAAGTGATAAAATAAAATCAAGCGTTCTTGATCAACTCGTTATAACCACAAAAACAAAACTTCTCAAACATCCAGCAGCTTATCCTGAAATTCTTGCAACATCTTCAGAAAAAGCACTGGGTCTGGAAGAATTGCGTACTGCCATTTTACAAACGATCGCATTATAGAACGCCTTCCTGTTCTTAACGGTTTATTAAACCTAATTACTAGCTTCTGCTAATAATCTTGTAGTTTCAATAAAGCATCTTTATAAAAATTCTTTTTACTTGAAAGAATTACTATCAACTCTATTTGAAAGTGTAGATTATGCTGACACTTTTTCACTCCCCGCTTTCTTCTGCTTCCCGCTTTATACGTCTTATTCTTGGAGAATATAGTATAAACACTCAACTCATTGAAGAACATGAATGGGCAAGAAGACACGAATTTCTTGCGCTTAATCCAGCTGGAACTATTCCCGTTCTTCTTACTGAACAAGAAATTCCATTATCAGGAGCCATTGTTATCTACGAATATTTAGATGAAACATACGGAAGTTTACGACAAGAGAAAAAATTCTTTCCAGAAAATCCTTTAGACCGTGCTGAGGTACGCCGTCTTAACGACTGGTTTTTAAATAAATTTGAAAATGAAGCTACGCGCCACATTGTACGCGAACGAATCTATAAACGTGAAATGCCGCTAGCCATTGGTGGAGGCGCGCCCAATTCACAAATTTTGCGCAATGCGCGTGCCAATATTTTACCACATATGAACTATCTCAATTGGCTCTGTGCCTCTCGCGATTGGTTAGTTGGATCTGAACTCTCCTATGCAGATCTAGCAGCAGCAGCAATTATTTCTGTCCTTGATTTTCTGGGTGAAATTGACTGGGCACAATCCCCTGCTGCTAAAGATTGGTATATGCGGGTTAAATCGCGCCCTTCTTTTCGTCCTCTTTTAACAGATCGCATCCGAGGGATTGTAGCGAGTCCTCATTATGCAGATCTCGACTTCTAAGAACCTCTCCCTAATAAAAGTGAAAGCAATATTGAACAACACAGGAAATATGCTTCTATAGCAATGGAATCTTATACATTTGTACACACCATGTATAATCCTCTCTTCTCCAGAATACCTATTAAAAGATGTACTAAGCTACATTCATATTATTGACTCTCTCAACAAGCAGGAAAATATTTCCCATCGTGCACTTTTATTAACAGATAATCCCTTCACATCACTAAAGAAACAACTTTTTGCTATAGAATAAAGAACCGTTGGCAAGAAAGAAAGAATTTGCCTATAGTACAAAAGGTAAAGTGACATAAGGAGAAAAATATGCGCCTTACAGTCGTCGGTGCGAATGGAAAAATGGGACGTGAACTTATTACAGCTATTCAACGTAGAAAAGACGTGGAGCTTTGTGCTGTGCTTGTACGGAAAGGATCATCTTTTGTAAACAAAGATGCAAGCACATTGATTGGTTCAGATTTTCTTGGGATCAGCATCACTGATGATCCAGAAATCGCCTTTTCTAATACTGAAGGTATTTTAGATTTTTCTCAACCACAAGCCAGTATTTTCTACGCAAACTATGCTGCTCAAAAAGGCCTTGTCCATATTATTGGCACAACGGGATTTAGCAAAACAGAAGAAATGGAAATTGCAGACTGTGCAAAATATACAACGATTGTCAAATCCGGAAATATGAGTCTTGGCGTCAATCTCTTGGCCAACCTTGTAAAGAAAGCTGCAAAAACATTAGAGGATGATTTTGACATTGAGATTTATGAAATGCATCATGCGAACAAAGTTGATGCCCCTTCTGGAACAGCTCTCCTTCTTGGGCAAGCAGCAGCAGAAGGTCGCAATGTTATGCTAAAAAATGTGAGTGTCAACGAACGGAGTGGCCATACAGGAAAACGTGAAAAAGGCACAATTGGCTTTACCTGTTCACGAGGTGGAACAGTTATTGGTGATCATAGCGTTACTTTTGCCGGCGAAAATGAACGTATTGTTCTTTCACATATAGCACAAGAACGTTCTATTTTTGCCAATGGTGCATTAAAAGCAGCTCTATGGGCAAAAAACCAGGAAAATGGTCTTTATTCAATGCTTGACGTTTTGGGACTGAATGCATGAATTTTAAACAGTTTAAATAACATAGGAAACTCATAATGGGACGCACACTTGTACTCATCCGTCATGGACAAAGTGAATGGAATCTCAAAAATTTTTTTACCGGTTGGAAAGATCCTGATTTAACAGAAAAAGGCTGTATCGAAGCAATAGCAGCAGGCAAAAAACTTAAAGAAGCTGGTTTGAAATTTGATATTGCTTATACATCTGCCTTACAGCGTGCACAAAAAACAGCGCGGTACATCTTAGAACAAATGGGACAATCAGATTTAAAACTGATAAAAACCCCCACATTGAATGAACGGGATTATGGTGATCTTTCTGGTTTGAATAAAGATGAAGTGCGTCAAAAATGGGGGGAACAGCAAGTGCAAATATGGCGCCGTTCCTATGCTATTGCCCCCCCTAATGGAGAAAGCCTTCGCGATACCGGTGCACGCGTTTGGCCTTATTATCTTCACCATATTCAACCACATATTTTGCGCTCTCAAACTGTTTTAATCGCAGCACACGGTAACTCTCTTCGTGCTCTTATCATGGCACTTGAAGGCCTAAACAGTGAAGAAATCATCTCTCAAGAATTAGCGACTGGTATTCCCATGATTTATACATTGAATTCGGATTCAACAATTTCATCAAAGACAATCCTTACCCCTTAAATTTTTAAAAGCACAGTGACTGAATACAGAATTCAATCTGATAATTTTGATCTTGAAAATAAATTCTTTGCTTTCTTCCTTAACCTAAAGATAAAGCTTACTCATCTTCACCGATCTGTTATAAAATTGGTTTCTCTTTGCAAGCTTCTATTGTGAGCACCTATTTACTTTCCTTCATAAATTTTACAAATAAGTTCTGTCCTGAGCATCTCACTCATTTTTATCTCTTTCATACTTCAGTAATGCACAAGAAAACTAAAATCAGCTATCGATGACATTGTATTTCTTAATATGGATGAATACGCTTCCACGTTCTGTACTAAAAGACAATGTTTACGATACCATGGATAATTTTATTGACAGAAGTTCCTCACAAGCTTAGATGAATTTTAAGCCCAGATGGCGGAATTGGTAGACGCGCAGGTTTCAGGTACCTGTGCCGCAAGGCGTGGAGGTTCGAGTCCTCTTTTGGGCACCATTTTTTGTTTTTAGGGCGTTGAAATATATAGTTTTTCTATTTAATTCTCTTTTTTAAGACCACCTTTTAGTCCACCTCTTGTAGTTTATACAATTTTACCTAATTTGTTGTTATTTGCTCCGTATTTTTCTTTGGAGTAAAAGCTAGAATCTCTTTTTTTCTCCACCTTACTGCTCTGCCTAGCTTATATGGCTCTGGAAATACACCTTGAAGCACCCAATTACGAATCGTTGTCGTTGATACACTAAAAAGCTGTGCACATTCACGGGTTGTTACATATCTATCGCCATCATCAAATATCATCTCATTGCCTTTCTATTTTTTATATTATGTAAATGGGGGGGTGAGGGTGCTGGGAGGAGAGAGCACCCCCATAACGTCAAGCAGCTTTTGTCAAAATCTTTTGCATCTCTTGTTCTATTTCTGCTAAAAAGATTTCAACCGCTTGATTGATCTGTTCAATTCGTTTC
>NZ_HE997541.1:5667-8695 GCF_000312545.1 Bartonella senegalensis OS02 | reverse complement strand
ATCTGTTTTTCTTGTTGAGTTGGTGCATATTCAATATCTTGGATATGAATATATTCGGCATCTTGTATAGAGGCGTTTGTTTGCTCTTGTTGTGGAAGAGATTGTTCTTTTAGAGCCTTTTGTTTGTTTTGTTTATCCTTCAAAAGATGCAAAACGATTTGAGCTTGTCCCTCAGACATATCGGTAAGATTTTTGACTTTAACATAATCAAGTACCTTTGCTTTTTCTGATTGGGTTTGCACTATGAGTCTTCTGATTTCATTGATTTGCTGCGGAAATGCCTTTTTAATAGGCGGGTTTCCATCTGTATCGTCTGTCTTTGCTTGCGACATTAAGAAGCATGCCTAACAGATATCTGCGTGCGTAGGTAATAGTAGAGCCAACCGCTTGTATGTTGTTTTTGCTCCCGGTAGCGTCAAAGGGAAATGTTCCTTGTGTTGATATTTCGTTGCCAGATATATGCTTTAAAGTCATTTCCACGGTTATGCCATTTGAACTCTGTTCTTTGATACGAGAGAACAAAGCAAAATGATGTTTTGAAAGGGTATCCTTTACAGCATCAATGTACTGATCAAGCTTCGCATATTGGCTATTTGTATGGGTGTTTGTAGCGTTTTTTTGTATTTTTTGATATTCCATTTGCATAGCGGAAAGATCACGGACAAAATTTTGGCGCTCTTGACGTTTTATCTCCTTATCTCGCAATTCAAGAAGGCTCTTGAGACGATCCAGATCAACATCACTTTGTAAAGCTCTTTCTAAAATAAGCTCCATAGCTGTAGAGTTGGTTTCACAAGCGTTTGTTTTTTCCACTAATTCCGTTTGTGTAGTACTTATTTCATTCATCTTGATTTCCTCCATTTAAAGCGCAATTCACCCGTGGCGTGAATCACGCATGTGTTGAAAGTCGGTTGGTTGTTAGAAGCCTGTATTTAGAGACTGCGTGATATTTTCCCTCCCCGCTTGTAAAACGAGGAGGTGAATCAATTTTTACTTAAGCCGCTTTAACGACAGATCTTGCTAAGACCTGTTTTGCTTCTTTAATTAACGCTTTATATTTTCTGTTCTCTTCATCTACTCTAAAAGCATCAACAAGACGCACATGGATAGGACCTAAAAGATACAAAGCTTTTTCACCAGCATTCATACCCTCCCAATAGCTTGGTAAATCAAAACGTGTATCTTCATAATCAGTAGATTGACTTTTTAACTTTTTCTCACACTCAATAAAGTAACGACGAGCCTGCCTACCTTTTTCATTACGTTCAACCATTGAGAGCTCTTTCGCCATGTCTAATGTAAGGTAGTACTCTGTCATGCTTACATTTTGACGCTCCCCCGTTTTGGGGAACGTTAAAATGTAGTCTTTTGTGTGAACAAATTTATATGTTTTTATGCGATTTTTAATCCATGTCGTGAAGTCGCGACCTATTTCCAAAAATGTATGCAATTCACGTGCATTAACGGTTTGAATAATTTCCTGATCAATGATTTGTTCTGTAATTTTAATGAGAGTGTTCATTATGAACTCCTATGCATTTAGATGTTTTTCATTGACACTCAATAAAGAATGCCGGGTGCTGAAAAACACGGTGCATAGTCCGTCGTTACGCTTTCCCCATAAAGGGTATTGTATAGCGTAACTACACCCGACAAAGCCATTATATGCGTGTAACATAGAATGAGTCAAAGCCTTTAATGTGCGGAAAATAAACTGTTTCGGCAATTCATCCGCTATGCATTTTAAGTGTTTTTCAAGCACCTGATTCGAGCATATATATACTGATAGTATATTGTCAATTAAAAAATTAAAAATTTGACGCCAATAAACAGTATCCATTTCATCAGTGAGTTTATATTTCTTTTTTATCATGAAAACCTCCTCTTAATGCATGCTTTGTCTTTTAAGCTCTTGAGACAGCAGCCCCATGCCTTTTATGGTAATTTTTGCGCAAGGAATGACTTTTTCTAGTCCACTAGCGGTTTGAAGTGTGATCGTTGGACAATCCATCAGTTGCTTTTGGATTTTGTCTTGATAAGGGAGTAAATTTCCACCTGCTGCACGTCTATAAACCCAACCTTT
Source organism: Bartonella senegalensis OS02 (assembly GCF_000312545.1). Classification (GTDB taxonomy): domain Bacteria; phylum Pseudomonadota; class Alphaproteobacteria; order Rhizobiales; family Rhizobiaceae; genus Bartonella; species Bartonella senegalensis. The sequence goes on along the minus strand of NZ_HE997541.1, from coordinate 6,612 downwards.
TTGCTGTAAAAACTGAATGAATTGTTTTGGTTGCATCTCGAGTATTTTAGCCGCTTCAGTAAGACCAAAGAGCCCATCATGGCGCTGTAAACTTTCAAGTGCCATGGCTTTTGGTGTTAAATCTTCAATAATGCTGTCTTTTTGATCTATTTGCCCTTGGAGGTAATTCAAAAAACCAATCATAGCTTTGGGACTTGAATAGTCGATTTGTGGGGCTGCTACCTGTTTTGCGCGCTTTTCGCATTCGATAAAATATAAACGGGCTTCTCTACCTTTCTTATTGTTTTCAAGCATAGAAAGTTCTTTTGCTCTATCAAGTGTGAGATAGTAGTTAATCGCGATAACAGCCCTAGATTTTGCGTTCGCCAAATTTGGCGAGCGCAAATCTTGTGTTTTTATAAAGTCTTGTCCTTCTATAAAATTGTATTTGCTAATACGGTCTTTAATCCAATTGGAAAAGTCACGTTTTGCTTCTAAAAATGCGTGTAGATCACGTGCATTAACTGTTTGAACAGTTTCCTTATCAATGGTTTGTTCTTTAATCTCTATGAGGGTGTTATTCATGATGCGCTCCTATGCAGTCTGTTTAATTTTATTTTTGAGATGCATGATGATAGCTGTCATTGCTTCAGGGTTCGAAAAATCGATTTGAGGATTAGCTGCTTATTCTTCTAATTTTTTCCAATAATCTATAATTTTTGCGCGTAATACAGTGTTGTAACCTAAAATAACAATAAGAGCTTCACGTTTTGGTAGATGGTAACAAGGACGGTTTTTACCTTGTGAATCTTTATATAATCCAGCAAAATTACTCAGATCAATTTTAAGTTCGTTAAATACTTTACGAATATCACGCATAACATGATCATGTCTTTTACCACATAATTCTGCTATCTCACGACTGGACATAGTTTGAACAGCTTCATTTTTGATCGTGTTGTTTTG
>NZ_HE997541.1:0-4913 GCF_000312545.1 Bartonella senegalensis OS02 | reverse complement strand
GACTTGCATCAAGCGGTCCAGATTCTGCAATGTGTTGATCTTTATCGAAGTAAACTGAATGAACTAAGAGAATTTCATTAGAATTTATGAGAATTGGCTTTTCCATAATTTCCCCTCCCCAACGCCTCTTGGCGATTGTTTGTGTTAATTTATAAAATACTTATACGCAAACGTATAAATAAAATCAAGAGAAAAATTATGAATATTTCACCTTTTTTTGCATTTGTGTATAAATATCAGCTTTAAAAGGATAGAATCAAAAGCTTTACTGTAATTATTTCATAAGTGGACGATAAGACTTACGTGGAAATATTGAAACTATTTCCCCAATCCATTTGATCTTAACATTTTTAATAGGATCGGCATTCCATGATTTTAGTACAATACCCTCTGAAGAGCGCACAATTTGTTTGATAAATCGTCTGTTATCTTCTGTTAAAACGACAACTTCATCACCGTAATAGTCGCTCACCGGTTTTGTCTGCAGATGTTTAACTACGATTAAATCTCCATCTTTATATACAGGATACATAGAGTTTCCACGAACCATGAAACCTATTGTTTCAAAAGGCAAATCAAATGGTATTTCGATTGTTTCAAGCCCATCTTCCGGGATTTGCTCAACATCAGTGTCAATTTCCAATCCTGCTCCTACATACCCCATAACAGGAACAAGTGTAGTAATTTGATTATAACCCTTCAGGCTTTTATAAAGTTCTACAATTGCATCTCTGTGTGAACCTCTAGGATCTGATTCACTTCCCAACCATCTTGATACGGTTGCCTGGGTTACATTTAGTCTCTCTGCAAGATCTTGTTGACTGAGACCAAATTCAGATTGCAATACTTGCAATGTAGCAATGATGTTTTTTGTCATAATTAATTATTTATGATTTTTAAATTTAAAAAAATCTATTGTTTTTTTAAATAAACTGTATACAATTGCGTATATGGTTAAACTAATGGATTCAACTCAAATGGACACAGAGGAAAAATTAAAGATTAAATCTATCCGAAAGTGTTTATCTCTAACACAAAAGGAATTAGCAGAGCTTTTAGGCGTTAAGCAAGCTTCTGTTTGTCGTTGGGAACAAGGCAAAGGATTATCATTAAAAAGTTATCTAAAACTACAAAAATTAAAGAACAGTTCTAGTTCTATGCCTGCTTTTATTGCTGCTCCTACAGATAATAATGAGCACCAGCAGCATCATTCACACTCTTAAAGAAGAAAGATCAAAGATGATAGATGTCCCACAGATCACTATAAGTAAAGTTCAATTGATCGATCTTGTTAATAAGATTGGACGGGAAGACATATATTATGGTGTCCGTTCGCCTCATAGTACATGTGAAAGTGGCATAAATCCACCATCAAAAGATTTTATTGTCTGTATGTTGCATAGTATCTTTGCGCGTGATGATAGAAAATGTTTTCCATTATTGCCGTATGATGATTTTAATCAATGGTTTTCATCTGTGTTTATGCAAGCTTTTACAACTTGGTTTGATAATTATTTTTCTCAAAAGTTGTTATCTTTTTATCACTTAAATGGGCTGATCTTGTTTGTAGCCTTAGTCGAAAGTAAGCTTAATTTCTTAAGGGATGAACTCATCGAAAAAAGAAAAGAAGAAATCAAATTAATAGATAATGCATGCAGTGTATCTGCCTAAGTGAGTTAATCTATTTTTTTAAAGTCATGACTATGCACTTTATCATGGCGTGCAGATAAATAGGCAACAACCTTAAGGGGGGATTATGATCACTAACGCACAAACCATTCTCTGTCTTGATCTAGGGTCTAAGACAGGTTGGGCTATTTGTGGTGCAGATCATCACATCATCAATTGCTTTGGCAATTTTATATTTAAAGAAAGAAGGGGGTGCGCATGTCTAATGGTATGCCATGGATAAGATTCCATTTGTATGACTGGATAAGTGGTACAGATGGAATGACATTGGAGCAAAGGGGGGCTTATATGACGCTTCTCGTTCTCATGTATGAAAAAAAAGCACCACTTAAAACAGATTTTGAAACGCTTGCACGCACTTGCAATTGTTCGCAGAAAAAATTTGCAGCTATTGTCGAATACTTAATAAAAAATGATAAACTTATCCAAAAAGATAATGGGTTATGGAATACGCGTGTTGAAAAAGAATTAAAAGAAGCTGCTTTTACTCAAGAGCAGGAGGGCAACTATGACGAATAAATTGCCTTGGGTACGTAATTTTTATCAAGAATGGATTATGGACTTTGCTGGTACTGATGCAGCAGAGAAAGCTACTTATAGCACTCTCACTGCTTTTATGTATCGAGCAGAGGAACCAATTTATGACGACACTTCTGTTTTAGCACGCGCTGTTGGCTGCTCAGTACAAGCTTTTAAAAAGTCATTAGAAAAACTCATTCGAAAAAAATTAATTCTTCAATTAGAAAACGGAAATTTATGGAGTGCACAAGTCGAAGAAGAATTAAAAAATTGCAATGAGAATTTAAATAGACTTTCAGAAAAAGCTATAAAAGCTGCAAATACTAGGAAAAATAAGCAGAAAGATAACTCATCAAGAGAACATGATGACTTCATCACGACAACACATAAACAATAACAATAACATATATAATAAAAAAACTAATACTATCGTATTAGCAAAAAAAGAAATTGGTTCTGAAGATTTAGAAACAACCGATTTGGTTGACGAGCCAATCGAGTGTGGTGATGTTGAGAGCCAATCAGAACAAATCGCAACATCATCAGAAAACCAACCTCCTATTCACGAGCAAGAAAACGTTTCGAAAAAAGCAAAACGAGCGAAAGCTAATCGAGATTGTCACTTACCTGATGATTTCGAACCTAATTTGCAATACGCAATCGATAAAGGGTTAACGCATGATGAGGCGTTATTAGAATTCGAAAGATTTAAACTTCATTGGCAAGATAATCCAAATCGAAATGCTAAAAAAAGTGATTGGCAAAAGGCATGGTACAAGTGGATTACACACCCAGAATATGGATTTCTAGCCAAGAAAAAGGAAAAATTAGAAAGGGAAAAACAATATGGAAAACCAAGCAATCAACACACAGAACAACAGCGCGGCTGGAGTTATCGAGTTGTACAGCACATGTCCAATATCAAAAATTCAGACAGTGTGTACAAATTTTTATTCGAGGATGACAACACAACCACCATTCCATTGGAAAACAGGACAAAAGCCATTGAGTGCAGAAATGGAGAGAGTTACAGCATTTGTTAATGATGCGTTGAAAAAGCTTGAAAGAAAAGCGAGCGAAGAGGAAATCCAAACAACGTTTCTTGTCCTTTCCAATGGTCTCAAAAACCCATTAGGATCAGATGAGAAATCAACAGCACTTGCGTATTTTTATGCTCTTGAAGGAATAAGCAGCTGGGCATTGCAGACAGCAACAAAGAACGCTTTAAAAGGCAAAGCAGAGGGCTTAAACGCAACTTTTATGCCCTCAACAGCAGATTTTTATCGTTACTGCGAAACTCTTGAAAACGATATTCGTTGGAGAGCCAATCGCATTCTTAAAAATCTTCAAAAGCCTGAAATCAAGAGCCAAGATCAAGAGGCCGTGATAACATCAGAGCGCGTGGAAAAGCTTCATAAAGGACTTGAAGAGGTTTTAAAGGAGATTGAATGATAAACAGCAAAATAGTGGAATTTACTGTCTGATATCGGATTAGATATGCGTTTAAATCGACAAAAAGGCACCGTAAAAAGCGATTTAGAAGTTTTTTGAAATCCACATGAGAGATATAAACGGCTCTGTATGGTCAAATTTAAGGAAAATAACGCTATAGCCAAAATGGGGATTAAAACATGCAAATTTTTAAGCGTTTGTTTTTAAAAAACCATGAACAGCCCATGCAAAAAAGTTTGTGGCAACCGCTGTTGGATATGTACCATGGGGAACGGGGGTATCTGAATATTTTTACAATCTTTACGAATATGAAGATGGGATGAGAGAATATGAAAAATTTGATGGTGGGCAATATTTTGAGATACCTAAGAATGTTTGTTACAGCACCAAAGCAGAGGTAGAGGCGTGGTGTTATGGCGGTAGAGTACCAAGAAGCGTTTTGAATTACGAACCTCTCATAGATGAAATCAACTAAAGAAATCAAAAAATTATCAAAAGCCATTTTATGTATTTTAAGCGAAAAATCGGACAAGCCAAATCTTAACTGCTAAGGATGGCTTACTTGCTCTAAAGACGAAATATCCGGTATGGGGTTGTTATGCCGAGCTTGCCATAGATCATGCTTTTGTTGCAATTTAAGCCAAAATTCCGCATCATTTAAACCAGCCTTTTCTAAGCGTAAAGCAAGGTTAATACTGATTGCCGCATGACAGTTTAAAACCCGCGATAGAGTTAAACGCGCAATACCAAGGCGATCGGCAGCCTCTGTTATTGTTAATCCTAATTCATCAAGCAATTCTTCTTTCAAAATACCACCAGGGTGTGGAGGATTGTACATCATAATAACACCTCAAAAATCAATGGTAATCTTGGTAATCAACCAGTTCAACATCAGTTCCAATAAAACGAAAAGTAACACGCCAATTTGCATTAACACACATTGACCAATAGCCTTTTAAATCGCCTGTAAGTTCGTGGAGACGATAGGATCTAATCGTCATTTGTTCAGGAGAAGATATCGTATCTAAAATCACTAAAATATTTGCTAATTTTTTAGCATGTGCAGGCTGTATTCCTTTAACAATTCCTCTTTCGAAAAACACTTTCAACCCTTTATGCTTAAAACTAACGATTGCCATATATGACCCCTTTTGTATACTGATACGATACACAATGCACTTTGTCAACTGATTATTGATCACAAAGCGCTTTAAAACATAATGTTATATGTTAATAAATAATAATATCCTTTT
>NZ_HE997540.1:1072498-1115077 GCF_000312545.1 Bartonella senegalensis OS02 | reverse complement strand
CCTAAGAAGACAACCGCCCTCGTCACAATCGCTATATAGTACTCTTTCACAACAAGAGTCAATATCTTTTCTAAACTTTCCTTAAAATAAATAATTCTTCCATAAATTGCAATCAAAAAGTGTTATCTTTGCAGAAAATACTACCATAAATGGCTTTTTGTCCTTTTAAAAATACTGTTTTCAAAACCGCCTTGAGGCATAAACCCATGGTGAATGGTTTGTTGTGTGATATTGTTATCTTATTGAATGCTGTTGTTGCTCTTCTGTTTTTCTTTGCTATTATATTTGCGAAAAGCTATTGCTTGAGACATAAAGATTCATTTTTTCTATAAAATAATCAAATTCTTGTAAAAACATTTTAGATTATGCGAACTTTTCACATTTGATATTTAAAAAGAGTACGATAAAATTCCATGTGGGATAACGAACAACAAAAAAATGATCCCGGACTGGACCCAGCTCTTGTGGTCAAACGTTTTCTGCCGGCTCATCGACAAGTTTCTGTTCGTTGGCTTACAGGAACAGTTCTCACTGGAATCACTTCTTGCATTCTTATGGGAATTGCACTTTTTGCCGCTCTTGATGAACAACAGCGCTTGGTAACACCCCCACAATGGTTTACGCCAACAAGCCTTTCAAAAACACAAGATCCTGATAACAATAGATATAAAGGCAATCGTATTGCTCAAACCCATGCCAGGCAAAGTTTCGATAGTAAGCGTCAATTCGAATTATCAATTCTGCAAAAAAAAGGTGATCAAAAAGTCATTCAAACACAAAATTTTGAATGGATTCGCATGTCCTTAGCTGAAGAGCGCCCACAAAAATACCACTATCCTAAATTTGATGCCCTTAACATGTTTACCAGTGATTCGCTCCCTCCCTCTCCTATACCACAAGATTCTGGAGAAATTTATGGTGCAAAGGTGGAAACCAAAATAACCCTACGCAATCATAATTTTATTCTTGATCAGTTAAGTTTTGATGGTGCGGATATCCTCACAGAAGATGAAGCACAACAAGAATTACAAAAAGCTGGGTTTACTTTGGAAAAAAACCAAAAGCTCCTGTCGATTCTTACACTGGTTGATCCCTTAAAATTAGAGGATTTGTCCTCGAATTCCGAATTTACCGATACACCAGAGGTGCGCATTGTTCAGGAAAATGTGACCGTTTCTCCTCAAAATCATCGCATTGATCTTACTAAGAATTATGCGGAAGATATTATCCCTATTCATAAAAAACAAAAGATCATCGAAGCTTTTAAAGAAACCAATTATACAAAAGAGCAAATTGAACAGGTTGCAAAAACTTTAGCTCTGTTCAACCGTTCCGAAACACTGAAAGCGGGCAGTCTTCTGCGCATTGGCATCGTCACACAAGCTGGAGAAGAAGATCATCTTGTACGGGCAAGCATCTATCAGGGGATGTATCATGTTCTCACCATAGCCCTCAATGATAAAGGGCAATTCGTTGAAAGTGCAGAACCCCAAATGTCTCAAGCCCTGAAAACCGCTTTTCAGAATGGCATTCCGCATTCTTATGTCAATACAGCACAATTACCAACAGTTTATGATGCACTCTATAATGCTGTGCTAAGCCATAATATGTCACAATCTCTCTCGCAGCGTATCATTCGTTTGCTTGCCACCAACGTTGACATGAAAAGTCGTATAACACCAACCGATCAACTCGAAATATTTTATGCCGTTCCGCAACAAGGAGAGACAGGAAAAAATAACAAAGAAACACCAAATGGCCAAAAGAGCCTGAGAGCAAAAGACTTAGCCAATAAAGATCCTGAAATTCGTTATATTAGTGCCACCTTTGGCAATGCAACATATAAATATTACCGTTACCAATCGAAAGACGGAAGCGTCGATTACTATGATTCAGAAGGAAAAAGCTCCAAACCTTTTTTACTGCGCAAACCGACTCCCAATGGCGTCTTTGGTTCCCCCTTTGGACCACGCAAACATCCTATTTTAGGCTATGTCCGTATGCACACAGGTGTTGATTGGGTTGCACCAAAAGGATCACCCATTATTGCTGTAGGAGATGGTATTGTTATAAAAGTGGGTGTCAGCGGCGGCTATGGCAACCATACAGAAATTCAACATCCCAATGGATATATCAGCAGTTACTCACACCAAAGTCGTTATGCACCAGACATCAAACCAGGCGCTAAAATACGACAAGGACAAATCATTGGATATGTTGGAACAACCGGAATGGCAACCGGTCCCCATTGTCATTTTGAAATCATCGTCAATGGTGTAAAAGTTGACCCTATGCGCATCCGTATACCGGACAGTAAAGCCTTAACCAATCAAGATCTCCAAGCATTCTTACGTGAAAAAAATAATATCGATTCTTTGCTAAGCAGCCCGATCAAACCAGCAGAAGATACTTCTTAAACCATACAATAAAATCTTCTCGCTCATTGAAAATCACTGTCTTTGAATCTTTTGTTAAAAAGCAACACCATAAAAGTTGTGAAACAACAAAAAAGGAAACCTTGGCTTTTTGCTTTCTGTTCATTTTAAAAAAGCCTCGTGATTCCTCATTTGCGTGAATAAAAAGAAAGTTTGTCATTCATTTACTATCTTTTAAGGCTAATTGCAGAAAACTGAAAAAGTCAAAAACAGCAACAGATTTTTAAAATGAATACTGCCCTGCTGTTCGCTTATCATGCGCATCACACTTTTAAAAAAAACACTTACACCGATGAAAACAGCTGTCTTTCATCCTCTCCCGCCGAAAAAGAGAAAAAATAAAACAGAAAAGGCGAACAAGAAAGAATATTGATAAACGAAGCAGAAAAGTTATTGATCAATTCTTGACGCTTGATGAGAATCATAATCTAGCATCCCTTTCATTTCGAAGAGAATAAAAGTGCTTTGCAAAAGCAGAACAAAACAGCATCTCAAAATAAAATCCGTTGCTTCTTTTTGCTCTTTGTTCCTTTTCATCTTTTGCCACAAGGACAATTTGTTATATCTTTGATTGAGGATTGTTAACCTATGAAAGCGCCCCCCCCTGCAGATGAGAACATCAACTGGGTAGAAGAAAAACTTCAAAGTTCAATTTACGAGAATGCCAACACGCACCCATATCGCAACAGCCCCATATTGCAAAAATCCTTGGCACCTTGGAACTTGAGAGAGTTGATAAGACGCATATTCTTGACTTCCTTTTCTTGCTTCCCTTGTGTAAGAATTTTTTGTGCAAGAATTTTTTCTCACACGCCAATCCGATTTATAATAGAGAACGGAATGATTTTTATTGAGGGAGCATCGACAGGTCTGAGAGAAGAAAACTGAATATATTTGCAAGACTGATGCAACATGCGAAACAATAAATTACTTTATCAGTCAAGGCTTTGCTCTCTATGGACTGCCTCTTTATAGAAAATCAAGCAGAGGATTCCTCTGAGAGACTAGGAGTTAATTTTGGCAAAGGAATGACAATTTTTGTTCCTCCCAAAGCAGAAGTTTCAAAAAGTGGTTTTTCACCAAACTGCATACAAAGCTGTTCAACAACCACCCGACCAAGACCTGTTTTTTGTTCTCGCATTTGGTTCTTCATACCCACGCCATTATCTTCCACAATGAGCATCAGTTGCCCATCTTTTTGAGGACCAAATGAGATGTAAATATCACCAGAGCGCTTATCAGGAAAGGCATGTTTTAAAGAGTTTGTCAGCAATTCACCAAGAATAATGCCCAGTGTTGTTGCATCTCTTGAAGACAATCGACACTCTTTAAAGTTCGTGTGAATGGTAATATTTTCGCGCAATTCAAGAGGCATTGCCAATTCAACATCATGCACCACAGAACTGAGAAATTCTGCCAATAAAGTTGTTTCCATATCATCACTCAAACGCAAACGGCGATGTGCTGTGGAGATTGTCTGGATACGGTCTCGTGCTGCGCCAAGAACAGAACGCACCTCTTCATTGTCACTGCGATTTAATTGGAGCCCTAGCAAAGAAGAAACCGTCCCAAGAGAATTGCCAATGCGATGACTCACATCTTGCAACAACATTTCAACCCGTTGTCTTTCTTTCTCAGCGTGATTTCGAGCTTTTTCTAATTCTTGCGTGCGTTCTTTTACACGAGCTTCAAGGGCTATATTTTCACTATGCAGCAGCAATTGATACATTTTTAAGGAGCGTACATCACGGTGAAAACGATTAATGACAAAATAGGCCGACATAAAGGTACTCACGACAGAAACAATCGCTGCCAATGTTAAAGCAGCCCGCATCAGTGCGATTCCCTCGCGCTGTTTTTGCCGCACCACATCATCGCCATTAATAAAGCTTGTCATCAATTGTGCTAAACGCTTCACTTGAATCTTTGGGACTTCAGAAGAAGAAGGTTGAGAAGATTGATCAGGCAGCGCCTCAAGAGCATGCATATGGTGATTCATAAAAACTTTACGCGCTTCGACTTCTTTTTTAAAGGAAGTAAACCATTCATACCACTGCGGATGTGCGTAAACAAGAAGTTCAATATACTCGAGGATATCGTCAAGAGTGCGCGCGGCACGTTCAAAGCGTGCTTTATCTTCTGGCTTGTGGTTTTTTGCATAGCTTCGATCAGCGACAGCCATATCGATCAAACTAATCAGCACCAAATCAGCCTGTTCACGCAGTTCTGAACTTGTATTCAACTGTGCAACTTCACGATCAACAGCATTTGAGAGCAACAAAATAAAGGCCGAAGCCAAGAGAGCCATAACAAGAGAAACAATAATCGCCAACCAACGCCAACGCGATATTATTGCATCAGAAGAGGATATGTGAGGAAGCAAATTCGTCTTTGTTGTCATAGAATTCCCATCAGCGAACCTGAAAATCGTCATTTTTCAGCGCAAAAGAGGGCGCCCTTATGGCATCATAGTGCAACAAACCCACTGGAGAGTTTCTATAAGCTTCCTTTATTTTTTCCAAAGGAGTTACGATAAACACCATGAATTTCTTTAAATGCTGACTTTACTGTAATAGCTATAAAGGGAATTAAAAAAACAAGGCTCTTAAACATAATTATTATACTTTTTTAGCCGTTAAATGAACATAATGTGCTCCCTGCCGAATAAGAATCGGGACCATAATCGGATTCACCATTGACTTTGAGAAGTTCCTGTAAACGATTACGCGCGCGGCTCACACGGCTTTTAATTGTTCCAACAGCACAGCCACAAATCGCTGCAGCATCTTCATAAGAAAACCCAGAAGCACCAATCAGAATAATGGCTTCTCTTTGATCCGCAGAAAGAAGATTTAAGGCTTTTTTAAAGTCTTGCAAATCAAGCGACCCATATTGAGGAGGATGAACAGCCACATTTTCGGTAAAGACCCCTTCGCTGTCTTGAACTTCTCTGCCCCTTTTGCGCATTTGACTATAAAATTCATTACGCAAAATGGTAAAAAGCCAAGCTTTGAGATTTGTTCCCATTTGAAAACTGTCCTGCTTAGCCCATGCTTTCATAAGAGTATCTTGAACCAAATCTTCAGCTTTATCGTGCTTGTTACTTAAAGAAATTGCAAAAGCCCGCAGAGACGGTAGAATTAAAAGCAGTTCCTGTTTAAAGTCTTTCATGCGCTTCGCCATAAAGGATTCAAACCTTTTCTATATTTTTTAAGCCAAATTGCTCTACTTGCTCCAACCTATCCAAAAGTTCGAGCAGATGCGCAGGCAGTGCTTCTTCCTGAATTTCCAAGTAAAACCGGCGTAACTTGCGTGCTATTTCGCTATTGACGCCGAGAAGATCCTCTCCAAACGTAAAATGATTGGTGAGATTTTTTTCATCACGGTCGTTCATTTTTTACCCCCCTAATCCATATAATAAGTAGCAGCTATAATAATTTTCGCCTTATGGTTGTAAATATGTTTATCTGTAAAAAGTTCCATACGAACAGAGGAACTTTTTCCTCTGTGAAGGATTTCGATCAACAAAGTGCTTCAAATGTCAAAGGAGTTAGAAATCATGTCATTATCAACGCGCATTGCACCGCATCTTCCTTATCTTAGACGTTTTGCCCGCTCTGTGACAGGCAGCCAATCCTCTGGTGATGCTTATGTTTCAGCGATGTTGGAAGCGCTGATTGCTGATATTTCCATTTTTCCAAGAGCATCCAATGACCGGATTGGTACCTATTGGCTTTTTTGCCACCTTTTTGACCAAACCACGCCGAATATCCCCGAACCATTGCCACAATTTGGTCTCGAACAAAAAACCAGTGCAAAATTATCGTATCTCACACCTCGGGCACGCCAAGCCTTTTTGTTGATTGCTGTTGAAGGATTTAATGAACAAGAAGCCAGTGAAATCATGAATCTTGATGCGAAGGAGTTCCGCAAGCTTCTCAACCAAGCATCAACGGATATTTCTCAACAAATTGCCACACAGGTTATGATTATTGAGGATGAACCTCTTATTGCAATGGATATTGAACAAATGGTTGAAAGTCTTGGCCATCAGGTGGTCGGCATAGCTCGAACCCGCCAAGAAGCTGTTGTCCTGTATCATAAAGAAAAGCCACGCTTGATTTTAGCTGATATTCAACTCGCCGATAACAGTTCTGGCATTGATGCCGTCAATGACATTTTGCAAAATGATCATATACCAGTGATTTTTATTACGGCATTTCCTGAAAGGTTATTAACCGGAGAGCGTCCAGAACCAACTTTTTTAATCACCAAACCCTTTAATCCTGATATGGTAAAGGCGCTTATTTCACAGGCTTTATTTTTTAAAGAGAATGCGTCCAAAGCAGCCTAGAACAGATCAGCATTCTCACCATGATTGTTACGCCTATTCCAAAGCCTCCCGTGGAGAGATCGCATCTAAGCGCTCTGATGCAAGCGATCCATGGCGCTGATATTTGTGTTTTATACCAAACAACGAATCTTGTCTATTTATGGGCTGAAAACTTACCACAGCATTTGCACAGCAAATGGCGGATGGGCTGTCGTGACAGCGATTTTTTTTCGCTTGACCTTGCAGACAATATGGAAACCATCAAATTGCAGGTTTTAGCCACAGGCAAGATGCACACCATTGAGGCACGTTTTGAAGATACGACCAAACAAACGATTTGGTATAAATTCTCTATTGATTGCCACCGCAACGATAACGGAGACATTATCGGCATTATCACCACTGGTGTTGATATTTCAGGATTACGCCGCCGTGAGCAAGTGCTAAAAATCTTGCTTCGCGAAGTCAGCCACCGTTCTAAAAATCTTCTGGCTATCATTCAAAGTATTGCCAGTCAAACCGCACGCTATACTGAATCGCTGCAGATTTTCTTACGCAAATTTCAAGGACGCCTCCATTCTCTTTCGCATTCTCAAGATTTGATCACCGATTCCGATTGGCGTGGCGCCCAATTTCGCGAATTGGTTCACTCGCAAACTTTAGGGTATTTAATAAAAGAAACCGAACGCTTTTCACTGGAAGGCACAGATCCCTATCTATTTCCTAATGCTGCTTTGCATATTGGTTTGGCTTTTCATGAACTGATTGTTAATTCTCTTTCTTTTGGCGCCTTATCACAAGAAAAGGGAAGCGTCTGTGTGCGGTGTGAAGTGCACACAAAAATCAATGGAGCAACACAACTTCTCATCACTTGGAATGAAAATTTTGCAGAAGAGGCTCCTCTTTCTCACCAAAAAAAAGCGTGTTTTGGCAGTGCTGTCTTAGAAAAGATTGTCCCTATTTCTGTCAATGGTTCAGCCTCCTTAAAAATAACCGAAAAAGGGATTAATTATTGCCTGTGGGTTCCTGACGATTATTTTGATATCTTTTTTTAAAAGAGCATTTAAAACACCACGCAATGAAAAAACAAAATACCTGTCCCCCAGCATTTCTTTAGAATTTTTTCCCACAAAAAAGACCTATTTCCTCACAATCAGCCTCTTGGAGATCGAGCTTCTCATCTCTATCCCAGTGAAAAATACATAGCAAAACCAGCACACGGGCACACAAGCGCTTGATCGAGTTCAAAAAAACATCTCCATAAACGATTTAAAATGCCCATCCCACTGCATCCTCTAGCGCATAACCCTATATCTGCTTTCATAAGCGGAACACTTCCATGTCCTAGCGCTCTTTTTGTGATAGATCTCCTGCATATTTGCCCCAAGATACTATCAAGAGGCTCTTATGAACAGCATGCGCCAAGATAAACGGTGTCTTTTTGTTATCTTCAGTACTCATTTCTCATTTCACCGCATTCTTGCATCTTGTTTGCATCACAATTCTCATCACAGTGAACAAGTGGAAACCTTTCCTCAGTATCTTATCACATGATAACACAAAGGCGAAAAACACCCCCACCACCATTCAAAGACGACAACCTCGCCACGAATGCTTAAACAGCGTTTTTTCATTTAAGCCTTTTCCCCTATCAATAAAGGGTCCCCACAGCAATTCTGTGATTTCATCTCCATCCTAGCCAAGGCGCAGTCTCATCTTCCTACCAGAAACGAGATTGGAACAAACAAACTTTAAGAGCGTTTTGCCGTAAGAAAATCCGTAAAAGTGGACAGATGATGTTCTCTGCGATCAACCTCTTATTGAGAAAGTCTTTCATGAATAGCCTTGTTTTTATTCTCCTCGTGGTTTCATGTACAGATGATTTTAACAGCTGTTATTCTAACAATACAATGGCCACCAGCTACCCGACAGCGCAAGCCTGTGAACAAGCCATGATACCCTCTACCAAAAAATTTGCCTTTTATGGGCAACAAATCTTCGCACAATGCATAAAACTACCTACAAACCCACATCAACAAGAAGTCAATCTGATCTGGTCTGTGACGAACCACGGGAATTTGTTGCTGAAAAGTCAAAACGTTTATGAGAACAGATCAACAGAAAACGAAGCAGATGTCTTAACCACATCATCTCCTCTCTAGAACTCCTTTCCCATAAATTTCTTGCATAAAAGCCCTTAAAAGCATAAACTCATCAAGCTTTGAGAGAACAATCAAGGAAACAGTGCAATAGAATGAATAATATTGGGGCAATAAATCCTCGCACAATGCATAAAACTACCTACAAACCCACATCAACAAGAAGTCAATCTAATCTGGTCTGTGACAAACCACGGGAATTTGTTGCTGAAAAGTCAAAACATTCGTGAGAACAGATCAACAGAAAACGAAGCAGATGTCTTAACCACATCATCTCCTCTCTAGCACTCCTTTCCCATAAATTTCTTGCATAAAAGCCCTTAAAAGCATAAACCCATCAAGCTTTGAGAGAACAATCAAGGAAACAGGCAGCATGGTGGATAATCAACAAAGTCATACTTCAAAAGACCATCGCGCAGAGCAGTGTGCCCTGCCTCAAGATCTCCCTTTAGACCCTGCAGTAGAACGCGTCAGAAAAAAGCTTATGCGCTTTATGATGATTGCCATTTCAATCACACTCATAATGACTTTTGCTGTCTTATTTTTAGTTGTCTATAAAATGCTTGCAACGAAATCAGCTCCTCAAAACTCGCCCCAACTCTCCTCTTATAACAAAAGTCCAAAAGTTGCCGACCACACTCTCTCTTTACCGAAAGGAACACAGATTTTGTCGCACAGTCTTTCGGAACACAATATTATATTGAGGGTTTTAATGCCAGACGGTCAAACAAAATTTATGATTTACAATTATCATAGCGGTGCGCTTATTGCTGTTCTTTCTGTTGAAACAACAGGACACAATATCGTCCCCCACCCCCATTAACACAGCAACATCGCCATGAACCCTTGAAATAGTGTTTTTTGAAACATTTTCTCAATCTCAAAGGTAAATACAAGGCAAAAACGGGGTTTTCTCTATATTTCTGCACCAAATACAGACAAGACAAGGGCGCTTTTTTTCATCAATGTAGTGCTATTGTAAAAAACTTCTGGCACTTTGCTTAAAAGTCCAAAATATGCAAATGCACAAGATGTTTCTTAACAAAAAATGTACACTGCACTGACATTAAACCAGCAACATCTCCCATAAGCGCTTTAACAGTGCTCTTTCATTGCAACATTTTCGCTCAAGACCAAAAGGTTACAACCCGACGACAACGCGGTTTTCTCTGCACTTCTGTAGCTAAACAAGGCAAAGATGCATCTTTTTCTGTCCGTACAACACCATTTTCTGATGGTACCCATAAAAATTGATAATCGTACAATTCAAAGTGTGATTCTTCTTAAACACCACGGACAGTACGCCGGCGTGAAGGGCGACGTGTTTTTTTGACAGGTTCAGGCTTTTCTTGCAAAATGCCTTGCCCTTGGCGACGTTTTTTCCTCTGGCAAAGCACCTGCCTCTAACGCCTCATCACAGGCATATTCATTTTGAGTTTCTGCCCGTCGATCCTTACCATTTTTTTGCGGCTGTATTTGTGATATATCGACATCACAGGAAACGACGGTGTCTTTTTTTGCATCTTCTGCACTTATTTCACCGTATTCTTGCGCACTATTTTCATCGCGATTGTCATCACGGCAAACAGATTGTAATAACTGGTCACAGCTCTTCTCTCATGAAAACAACAATGCAAACAAATGTCCCCTCTCTCAACACCCATTAAGACAGGAATACCGCGACCGGACCTTCAACAGGGCTTTTTTGTTTAAACATTTTCTTCTGACCGCAAGGTTACCACCCGACGACGACGTGGTTTTCTCTGCACTTCTGTAGCCAAACAAGGCAAAGATGCATCTTTTTCTGTCCGTACAACACCATTTTCTGATGGAGCAAGTGATAATTCAGGGGGCGATTCTTCTTGAATACCACGGACAGTACGCCGGCGTGAAGGGCGACGTATTTTTTTAACAGGTTCAGGCTTTTCTTGCAAAATGCCTTGCCCTTGCTCTGTTTTTTCCTCTGGCAAAGCACCTGCCTCTAACGCCTCATCACAGGCATATTCATTTTGAGTTTCTGCCCGTCGATCCTTACCATTTTTTTGCGGCTGTATTTGTGATATATCGACATCACAGGAAACGACGGTGTCTTTTTTTGCATCTTCTGCACTTATTTCACCGTATTCTTGCGCACTATTTTCATCGCGATTGTCATCACGGCGAACAGATTGTGACGTTTGCCCCACCGCTGCGAGAATAATACGCAAGTAGTGTTCAGCATGTTGTAGATAATTCTCCGACATAACGCGATCGCCAGCACCCTGTGCATCACGCGCAAGACTTATGTACTTATCAGCAATTTGCTGAGCATTTCCGCGAATCTTAACATCCGGACCGCTACTTTCATAATTCCGAGACAACGGATTAGGGCCACGACGATTATTGTTATTATTATTATTGTTGTTATTATTATTGTTATTATTGCGACCGCGTGCCCGTCTATTTTGTTGTGGCCTCATCTTTATCCCTTTTGGAGTGTTGATATGTCTTAATGACTCTTCCTCACCGCATTACTTTTCAATAATGCTGATCATGTTAAAAATACGGTTATCAGGCTATCCGCGTTTATTTCACTCAAATGATAATACCTACTGATATTTGATAAAGCATATATTTTTTGAAAATCACAAAAACAGCAGGGAAACCGTAAGCCTAAAATTCCCTATTTCTCTGCTAACCAGCAGGAACGTAGTGATGTTCACATAAAATGCCAAGTGTTTTTTTTAAAATAGACCATATTTCACTAAAAAAATAACCATCTTGTGGAAAAATAATGAAAAATGAGAACACAAATACGCACTTTCTGGCAAATATTGCATTCTTACCAGAAAAAACGTTAGTAGTTTCTCTTTTTCTCTAAAACCACCGATCTCAAAAAAACCGATATTCCCTACCTTACGCGCACTTATCTTACAAGCACTTACCCCCCAGAAGTCACCGCGCGAACATACTGATTTTATAAATCATAGCCTGTCTTTTACGCTAAAGCAACCCCCTTATGAAAGACAATCTTTAAGCGATACTTACGCTTTACAATATCTTCCCATATCTATAATTCATAAATATAGATAAATAGGGAGCATTATTCAAGTACTATAAATATTAAGGCATCTGTTTTCTTGCCAAAACTGGACAAAAATACTGTAAATTTTTTAAGTTCGATGGATTAAAGTGCAGTGCATCCACCGTGCAGGGCATTTATCTTGGACGGTAATCTTAGCAAAAAAGTAAAAAAACGATAAGGCTTTTTAGGAAAGAAAGGAGCGGCATGACGCAGAACTTAAAAACGGAGTCATCCTTAATAACAAATTTCATCAATAAGGATGGCAGAAAGAATGGCAGAACACACTGTTCTGTTTTCGTTAGACTCCCTGATGAGAAAACTGTGTTTGCAAAACGTGCACAACGTTTTGCACATTTAGCCAATGAGACGCCCCACAAAGAATCGCTGCTTTTTTTTGCAGATTTTTGTAATGCCCAACAACAATCAATCGAAAAATTTAAAGATTTTGCCGGACCTCTTAGTCGTTTTGGGACAATTTCCACCTGTTCTTTTGATTCTACTCCTTCTTTTGACCGGTCAAAATTGTTATCTTTGGGTTTATATAGCAGCATTGTGAAGGATTTTTTGCAACGCCTATTATCCCGCATGCTCTCTGGGTGCACCTTTTCGCCAACAAAGCACGAAGCTGTAAAGCGCACACAACAGCAAGAAGACCAATGGCACTTGTGGGCAGAAAATCTGCTCAATCATAGACTTTCCCAACAGCAATTAACAGAACATCTTCTCATCATCGGCACATTGCAAATTCTCTATTCCCTTGCCGCGTCACAGCTTGATGCGCAAAGCTTACCCCCACAACCAAACAATTGCTGTCCTGCTTGTAGAGGGACACATTCAGCAAGCATCATTATCGAAAGAGAAGCACAGAAAACCATGCGGATGTGTTCTTGCCTTTATTGCGGCACCCTTTGGCAAGCCCCGCAGCACCAATGCACTTTTTGTGCAGCACCGAAGACGATTACTTCTACTCTTGAAAACACTCCCGAAGGTCTTGTCCTGGAAACCTGTAAAACATGTGGACGTTATTGCAAACAACTCAATTCCCACCAAAATCCTACCTTGGATGTTTTTGCCGATGACATCAACACGCCAACACCGCATTTTTTGCAGCAAGGCTCTTTTCATTTCAAGCATGGGAATTTCAATCCCTTTTTAGCATGAGCAGAAGAGAAAAATTAACTGGATTTTGCTCTCAAACAAAGAGCTTAATGGACGACAGCTCACATTCACGGCTAACACAACAAAAAACTAGCAGAAATCTCTATACAGTTAATGAAAAAAAACGCAGATCTTAATAAACAAATGGAACAAATACAAAGGCTCCCCTCACTTACACCGAAAAGGAATATCAAATCCACCTTTACCATTGAGCACAAAAGAGCCATTTTATAGTTTGCTTGAAGTTTTTCAGCTTTAAAAGGCACAGACTATCTTAGAAGATCATTCTATTGCTTTATAAAGATAATTTACTATTTTGCACCTTGAAGGAAAACCCCACGTACCATTCTCTCATCATTCCCCTCTTATAATGCATCAATGAAAATTGCTTGCTTCTCCATCACAGGCGGAACTGTTGTACCAATAAAAACTATGAAAAAAGAGGAAGAATTGCCTTCCATAAACCATTTCAAATGCCAAGGGATGTTCAACATTGGAGGATAACAAAGAAAATAATGGTGCAAGCCTGCACACTCAATAAGCATAAAGAGGGTGGTGCCCAATGACTTTACCGTTATACCCTTCACGAATGCTGTCGCGAAAGGGGCTTTTGTGCCTTAAGAAATGTCTCTTTAAAACCAGCGCGTGAATATAATATGCAACACTATAGCATTCTGTTTTGTGTAAGAAACATACCCTATTTAAAGAGAATAATGCTCACACAAAGGGGATGTTAAAAAATTGCTTTCCATGCTATTAACGTTATGACGTTATAAAGCAATTCATAAGATCCCTCAATGGCTGTCTTAAGCGGGATGGATATCTCAACGAGAGAGAACTAAGAGCCCCCTCTTTCATAAACTCCTTTGAAAAATATAAGAGAGGCAATCGATCCGTTAAAATACAAAAAGAACAATAGCACCTTATAAAATGAGTTCATGCCTTGAGTGATAAGAACAATTTATTGTTTTTAAACTTGAATTAACAATCCCTGATATTATCACAGTCTTTCATCACTCGCTCTTATAGGGCGTCAATTAAAATTGCTTACCTCCCCACCACAAACGGTGCTGGTGCGCGAATAAAAACTGTGAAAGACAAAGAGAGTAAAAATGCCTTTCATGAAACGTTTCTACACAAGGATTGATACAAAATTTTGAATTAGCAAAGAGAATGATAGTGCAAGCCTGTACACCCACTAAGCATAAAGATGGTGGTACCCACAATGGCTTTACCGTTATACCCATCACGGGTGCCATCGAGAGAGAAGCGTTTGTGACTTAAAGGATGTCTCTTTAAAACCAGCTTAAAACAAATATGTGATTAGCACTATGATAGCGTTCTGTCTTGCGCTCAAGAGCATGCCCCCATTAAAGAAGCCGAAACACAAAAGCGTGAGGCAATGTGCTATCGCCATTATTGACAAGACAGTGTTTTAGATATTTTTGAAAGCCAAAAAGCCGGATTAAAAGGAGATTATAAGGCTGGAAGCTGGTATCCTTAAAACTGCATATTCTCCCTCAATAAGGCTCTCTCCGTTTGAGAGATACCCAAAACAGAGAGAGGTAAACCCCTTTACTCTTATTTCCCATACAAAAGCGATAAATGCAAAAAAAGCTAATGAACCATCTCACTCTTTGCCTCAAACAAACGAGCACATCAACTTTGGACATTGATTTACAAGCAACAGAAAAAAGACGCGGTTGATGAGAAGAACAACGCCATAAAACCCAAATTTATCCGCCTCCAATTTATCCATATTGGATTGGAGAAATGCTCGAGCTTTTTATAAAACACCTTGCAACTTATAAAGCACTTCACAACAGAACAACGAAACGCATGAAATGCGTGAGAGATCCAAGTAAAAAACATCAGATCTAACAAGGAGCATAGGTTGGAATGACAACTGTTGCGAGGTCTTGACTGTCTTTTTGTAGATCTTGGGGATGATAAGGGTTTGGGAGGCATGTTTGTTTATCCCGATCAGAAAACTTATCATATTTCTGTATGGGGTTTTGCAGCAACTTTTCACCTTTTTCTCAAAAGAAAGCTCTAGCGCCATGAAGAACAAAAACACTATCAAGGCTTCTGTCCTCCTCTCCAGAGGGCTTTATGTTATCTTTTAAACCATTAGAAAACAGCAAATATTCATCGACGCATTCATCATCTCTTTAAAGTTGTTATTTTAAAAAGATATACTTTATAAAATGCGATACTTCTTTTATTGATACAATATTAAAAGCACAGAATTTCCATCGCGAGGATACACCATTTTCATCATTTTTTTTGCAAGAAGAACAAGGCTTTTATCATTTTTTCATACAACTTTTTGCCCTTTAAATTCGCACATAAAAATTTAAAAATGGTTGCGTACTTTATTTTTATCACTGTCTTTTTCATTGAGCAAACAATCCCGTAAGAGAAAATAGTTTCCATCGCCTGGCCGCACCATTTTCATACATTTTTTCTTTGCGGTATCGGAAAGGGTATCCCACATTTCACGAATTGCAAAATAGGCTTCACTTTCTAAATAAAGACAGTGCTGATAAACCTCCCTTTTCCTATCAAGCGTGACTGAAGCAGCAACTTCCTTGCAATATACGCGGTGATCAAAAACTGGAATATTTAATTCAACAGGCACAGGCTGTGTTACGTGTTTGTTGGGAAAAAAAGAACTGATAATTTTTACAAAACCAAAACAAAACAACACCACGCAAAAGAGCAGCATGCAGACAAAAGCGATCTTGCGATATAATTTTTTAAAATACGCTTTTTGCCTCGCGCGGATTCTTTTTTCCATCAAGACTGTATCCTTTAAATATCTCAAGAGAAGCTTTTTACAACAAAAAATGACAGAAATATCAATGCCCCACCATACATGTTGTCGCCATAAATGATCAATCTTTTCTGTAAAAATACACCTTTTTCTCTATGTCATGAATGTTTTTCATTTCTTTGTCGTTAAAATTCTTGTGAGAAACTTTTTACATTGTCTTTCATCAAAAGGGTCTCAAGGCATTCTCCATAAAACTTTGGAGATGTAAAATCCCATCCAAGCTCTATGAGATTTTCTGACCAACAGAGAAAAAACACTGTTGAAAGGGAATGCTGCCATTTTCTGTGATGCTAATAACAACATTTGTCCTCTCCCTATACTTTTGGTAAGGAGAGAAAAATTTCACTCTACCTTCCACACTGTTCTCCCCATAACCAACGCACAAAAACGTGAAATAAAATACGTTGCCGCTTTTAAGAAAAATCCTAATAAACAGAGGATATGCTCTTAAATAAAATGCCCATCTCCCTACAAAAAACTCTCTACTGCAATGAAAAAAAGACGACATCTTTTATTCTGGAATATTTTGACATTATTTCGCCATCATTATGGCAGAGTCAAGAGAGGTAAAAATTTCCCTATTCTTTTAAAGTCATCAGAACAAAGCAAAAAGAGTTGTGGAAACTGGTTTTTATCATTCTATACCCTTAAAGAGAAGTTTTTGAGATGACTGTAAGAAATATACAATGCCAGAGCACTATTGCTGCTCTTCTAAGCTGTAAACCTGAAGACAGCATCATCCAAATGAAAGAGAAAACAGGGAGAGAACCGGAGACCTCTGTCTCTTTTCATCTGCGTGTCTCAATGTTAGATGGTGGTGTTACCACAGGAGAAACGTTAAAAGGAAATGAACAATGGCTCTTGTATGACAAAGTGCACATTGAAGAGCTGATACTCCCCTTGCCCAATAGGCACTGCGTTAGTGCACAAGATGCGCAATATCAACTGATTGATGCATACAGCGAATTGTTAAGCCGGATGTTTTTCATCCAAGTTTGTGGTTATACGGCAGACAGCATAAACTCTGGTAAACAAAATTTAACGCTCCAACCCATCGATTACGGCTTTAACAAACCAACTGCCCCAAGCAGTAAACGCATCATACGCCCCCAGGGAGTGATGAAGGATGAAGATTTAACAGATCCTCAACACCACAGCTTCAGTCTTGACCTGATCGATAAAGCTGTCATACATGCTAAATGCGCATACCATAAAATTCGCCCAACATATATCAACAACAGAAAATTCTATGTCCTCTACCTGCATCCCACCCAAGTTACACAGTTAAGAGATAACACGGACCCCGATATGTGGAAACATATTCAAAATGCAAATGAATGGATGTGTCTTGACGAAAATCACCCTCTTCTTGAAGAGTCCCTTGGTATATATAATGATGTTGTTTTGCGTCAATCTGTTGATGTAACCAACGGTGTTCATTCAATAAACAACACGGCTGTTAACGATGTACGACGTGCTGTTTTGCTTGGAAGCCAAAGTGTAATCATGGCTTTTGGAAGAGACTATAGTTTTGAAAACTTTTCGATAAAAAACTACGAAAATCCTTCCACTGTAGCTCTTGAAACCATCATAGGTATGAAAAAGGCACGCTTCCCAATCCCTTATGATCCCCAAGACCCACCAAAAGACAGTCAAGATCTCGCCACGGTTGTCATTCCAACCTATACTCCTTGTTAGATTTGATGTTTTTATTTGGATTTCTCACTCATCTCGCGCGTTTTTTTAAACTTACTTTATGAGAGGAGCAAAACTTCGGCGTTCACATCTTGCTCTAAGATAAGTCATCCCCGAAATCATCTTATTCTCTTTAAAGAGCTTCATGCAACAGTTTTGTTTTATACCAAATATCTTCAAAGCTATATTTGTACTTTGCGCAAGTGAGATTATGAGAATTCATCAGATCACGCGTTAAAGAACGTTTCATCATATGGCTACTAGAAGGTGGTACCCCTGAACATGATGCGACAAGATGATTGTTAGAGGACGCCTCTCTTGAGTGTTCTGCAAAAAATGACAATGCCATTGCCGTAAGTGCATCCTCACCAGCATAATATGCGTCTAAGAAAGCATAGTGACTTGAAGTGATAAGATCGGGATTTGTTCGAGGCTGAGAAGGAATAAAATTAGGATTTAAAGTTCTAGGACCGAAAACAACTTGATCCCCTTGCAGCATAACACTTCTTGCTGAATAGATTGATTCTGTAGGGATTAAATTAGTAGCGGCCCATTCTTCCTGCCACCCAAATGTATTATAAAGACTCATAACGTTATTTGCCTGAACCTCATTATCAGCATACAAAGCTGTCATCAGTAACGAACTAGGAATATAAAAAAAATTCAATCCTGGAGTAATATCGTAGACCCAATAGGTCTCTTGAGGATTAGCAATGAGTTGCTGACGGGCCATTCTGTAAAGAGCTTCCATACTAGCCGTTGTAGAGATATAGCCTGAATGCCGTGTCTCAATTGAAGCACCGCTGACATGAAACAAGAGATCGTACGATGCATGCTCTCCACCCCACGAGGCAAAACCGTCTCCGAAAAATATCTCTGATGGAGAACGACCATCTAAACGATAAACGACAGAAGGTGTATCTTCAGCATATATCGGATGAACAAATGAAAAGATAGGCAATAAAACTATCAAGAAGATAATTGAAAATGCTCTTTTAATCATTTTTGATTCCTTGCAATGATAAAATTGTATCTCTCATCCCTATAATCCTCTAAAGAGTACAGTTACTTTATGCAAATTACAGAGATGAAAAATGATAAATTTATAAAAAATCAAGAAGTGCTATTTTAACTTAATCTCTATAACGGCATTTTTAATTGCATCATCATAGGTCAACTGTACTTTTCTGTTCAAAATGACTGCAGTTTTAGCTAAATCAAGAATATTCTTTCCAGCGAGAGTATCACAACTCCAGAAGAGTTGTGTGACATCTCCTTTATCAGGAATTGCTGAATATCTTAACTCGAGAGAACACTTCGTTCCTACATCTTTAGCTGTAACAGAATTGATATACCCTCGTTCTACATGCTGTGCAGCATGAGAAATAGTGGCTGTCACAACCATGACTGGCAAAATAAAGAATGTTTTTTTTAAAAAATTTTTCATAATTAACCTCTTAAAAATCGCTTGCAATAAATATTTTCTCACCTGTTCTTCGCCCTTAAGGGCGAAGATCTCATTATTTTATTGTTGTAGAATGAAGTGTTGCTCTTTTTGCGTTTTAACAGCTCAATCGCCTCTTTCATATTTTTCAAAGACTCTTATGGAAAAGAGCAGCCCCGATTATTTCTCCTTGAGATAACCCATTCAAAGCGACCTTTGAGAAATTTTCCGCAATGTTTTTATTTAATGCTATAGCATTAAATAAAGAGTATCACCTCTGGATAATCATGATACCGTCATAAGATATCATATTGATTTATAAGGATAATTAATCATTTTGCAATTTGAATGAAAGCTCTAACTATCCCAAGATTTTCTCATCGCAACCCTGCTTAGAACAAATCCCGCAAAATCACTTGCTTACATATCACAGGCAGAGTTAGCGTGGGGGTGAAAACTCCTCAAGAGAGGAGTAAAAATACTCCTTATGAACCGTCTCAAGTGGCAAAGGCTGTCACAACTTTTGAGTAGAAAAAGAAAAAATGGTGCCAACTTGTATACGGTACAAGCAAAATTTGCCAAATTTTATAGCTTATTTTCAAAAAAAAGAGTGTGAAATTAAAGCATCACTTGAATGTCTGATTGCTTCACCACTACCCAAGCAGCCTCTTATAACTCAGTCTTGTGTCACATAATTTTTTTTAAATCACGTACCAGCACAATTATTTTAAAAACACGCGATTAAAAACAAAATCAGCTCTTCTTGAAACTCTTCCTCGCACCTCAACCTTAACATAATTGCTTGTGCGTACTTTTCTCAAAAAACTTCAGTATAGAATATTTTCATTTTCCAAAAGAATAAAACATATCCATAACACTTTCTCGAGAATAGATTTAATCTTTACGCATTCTCAGCCCCAAAACAATACTCTCAAAAGATCCAAGATCTTTATAACAAACATCAAGAAGTCTTGATGTACTGTAAGCTCTGTAAGCGACCTCGAGAATTTCAGGCCTCTGAATATAAAAAATCCCTTGCCAGAAATTTACGCTCTCCTTCTCCTACAGGGCGCACTTCAAGAAGAGAGAGAACATTAAGCCCGCTTGCTTTTTTATAAGGAATAACAGAAATGTTATTGACCATGACTGTTGACAGCAATTGTCCTCCTACATTTTGACAATCCTTTTCAACAGTCCAAATACGTGCACAAGCAGGTCCAGTAAGACACAAGGCTAAAACGACTAAAATTAATTTTTTCATCATAAAATGACTCCTTTTCATTTTTTTGTGTTTAAAAAAGTGGATGAATTGATCAATGTAAAAAAACGATACAACTTCTTCCTGAATTCCACCATTTACGCATCATCAATAGAAAGCTCTTTTCCATAATTGGCCTCACATGCAGCAGCAAGATCAAAACAAACGTGACATAGCCGCTGCAAAATCTTTGTCCTTCTAACAATTTTTTAGGGCAAAGACTTTCAGAGATTTGGATACCAAAACACAAGAAAGTTCTCTTTCTTTACAATACACAGCTGATATTTCATTTGCCGTTTTGGTATAAACCCAACACAACAAGAGAGAGCACCTTCTCTTGTTTTAAACTGAAGCGCTATTGTGCAAAAGTCCGGATTGATACAAAAGTTGATGAGCTGTTCAATGCCATTAAACTCAAAAGAATAAACTGTCACAATCAAGAAGAGCAATAAAGATTAACTTCTACTGCAATGATCTAAGTTTTCGAGAAAAGCTAGTTGGAACTCGCTACCCCTTTTTCTTCTCTCACAAGGCTTTACCAACAGAGAATCTCTCATTTAGGTGGTACATCGATAACCAATTATCCACACAGCAATGCTCTCTTGAAAGAAATTTTTCCTTCATAAAAAATTTTCTATGTTGTTTGCTATCACGACATAAAAGTTACCCTGGATGAGATCTCCACAAAGCAAAAATATCCATGCAAGGCATAAGAAAATTTTTCTCTTCAGTCCCCTACAGTTGTCTCACTTTTTATGCTCATTCAAAACAAAACTAGCAATAGAATAATTTCTCTACAAAGGCACGCATGGCAGTGTTTGTTAGCATAGGTAAGCCATAAATTGATTTATAAAGATAATTTATTGTTTTACAACTCAAATGAGCTCCCTGAATATCGCAAAATTCTCTTATCGCAGCTCCTCAAAGTAAAACAAGCCCAATCATTCTCTTGCAGGTTATAAAACAGAATAAGCGTTGGATAAAAACACTTAGAAAAAGGAGTAAAAATACCTCTCATGAACCGTCTCAAGTACCAAGGGCGAGTGCAACATTTTGCGCTATTACTAAAGAATGATGATACAAGCTTTCTGCTTCATAATCTAAAGAGAGTTAAGCACAATAGCTCTTACGATAAGATCGTCTTATACAAAAAAGCAAAAAGAGTTCCCCACATCAATGATAGTATTGAATACTCCGCCCTCTTTCATGATTCACAATCTTTATGATTCATAATATCGTTATTGTTACATTATTGTTTTTAAGCAAAGTGATCTATTGTCAAATCCAAAGCAATAAGAATAATTTTGTTTTTTTCACAGAAACAAATCTATAAAAAGTTGAGAACTTTTCCATTACGGCAAGAGAGCAAAACAAAAGGGGAAAGAAAAAAATCTCCATCATTTTCTAACATTTTTACAAAACTGAAACAGCTTGGCTTCCAGTCGTTAGGTTCAAGGAAGGGTTCATAAAAAAGCTGCTCAACGCAGCAGGAAGCATAAAGACAACAAGAAAGTTCTTACGAGAGAAAAAATTACGGGTACTCTTCTCTCATCCGATAGACAGACATCCCAATAGCGGCGATTGTCGCCAAAACCATAACCAGAGCGAACGCCCATTGTACAGGTCCCTGTCCAGTTAAAATCCCTGTTAATCCTGAAAATGAACTAATGATTGGTGCTAAAAGTTCCACATTGCCCCACACAGGCTTTCTGGGTGTTTGGACTTGTTGATAATTGGAAGAAACATAAGCCCCCTTTGCCCACAAACCGGCCTCAGCAGCCCGGCGATGAACGAGTCCCTGTAAGCGTTTACCTTCTACTTTGGTCCATTTTTGTAATTCAGCCGGCACAGCTTCAAAATCCCCTTTATTCAGCTTTCTTAGCAATGTAGAATTGCAAAAAGCTTCTATTCCAACATTATAGCAAAAAGACACAAGAGCAGCAAACTGCTCATCATTTAAGGACTGCACCACCATTTCCTCGACAGTTTTTTCAAATTGTGCGAGATCTTTTTGCAACAGAGTTTCCGCATCAGCAACAGTAATCTGCATCCCTTCCTGCACAGGAGGCTCACCAAGTTGATCGGTATGTCCATAACCGATTGTCCACAGACCAACGGGGTCTTGATAAGCATGCAAATGGAGTCCTTCCCATCGTTTAATAATTTTAAGGCCTTCTTTTGAAATTTTTCGCATTTAAAAAAACTCCTCAAATCACTTAGGGTATATAAAAATAAAATGATGGAATAAACCGTGGATAATTACTGACAAAATGTGCCTCCTTAGGAACACCGCGATGACCTCAAGCAACAGCCTTATACCTTGGTTGTGAGTTATTTTTTGCTCTCTCTGCCCTTCTTTATGGACGATGCTGGAGTAAATGATACGCTTCCACCAGCGATTAATCGACTTTCTTTGTCGAAAGATAGATTTTCTTTATCTGCCAAGAGACCGGCTCTTTCAACGAAGGTTGATACATTTACTCCTTCAGAGAATGCTGATAGGCTGCTTATGTCTTTAACTGTGGATAGTCTCACTCCTCCATCGAAGACTGGCAGTTCAAAGTCTTTAGTTGCTGATTGAATAACTTTTTTATAATAACCCCTTACACTGTCTTCACTGTTTTCCTGAACATCTTATTGATGTTTAACATTGACACGATCTGTTTTTTTCAATTGTCGTTCTAAAGCATCTAAGCGTTGCGAGATTTGTGTCATATCTTTATGCATTTGCTTTAACAGTGCATTTAAAGGGGCATGCCCCATTCTTCCACTGGCATAAAGAACCACCCGAATATGTTCAGGATCATCAATATCAGCGATAGAAAATGGAAAAAGTGCCATTGCGTTTTCTCCTTTTACTAAACTCTAGAACAGCCCTATTGTTAGATTTGATTTCAGAGTTTTTTTACCAACAAACTTTTGCACCGTTCAGGTCTCAAGGCAGAACCCTCAAGGCAGAACCCTCAAGGCAGAACCCTCAAGGCAGAACCCTCAAGGCAGAACCCTCAAGGCAGAACCCTCAAGGCAGAACCCTTTGAAAAAGGGTTGAAAAAAATCCAGAAAACTCAAGCAAAAAATCATCTTAAGATGACATTTTTTCTTTCAACTGAAACGGTAAACTTCCAATCTGTGACCCCCATTCTCTAGAACAAGCACCGTCCCTGCAAAGCCATTTTATATCCACCATCACTTAAGCAGAAAGACATTTTTTGCGCAAAACTGGTTTGCGCAAACCAACTCCTTGGAACTTAACCTCTAGAATCCAGCCCCTGTAACGCACCCACTAGAGACCTAAACGACAAAAAACAAACACGGCTAGAATTCCAACTTCAACGGCAACATCTCCACAAATGCTTCACCACCACTCTCTCGTTTAAACATTTTCCTCTGCCAAAGACTTTGCCATCTGACGCTAACCTCATTGTCTCTGTATCTTTTCAGCAAAGCACAAGAAAAGTGAAATCGAGCTCTTTAGAAAACCAATCAACTGGAAAGCAGTCTACGAAAACCCCAAAAACAATGCTCCAAGACCTTGCGGCTCCATTTCATCACCCACCATCTTTCACAAAAGGCTTTTCCAGCCTTCCTATCATTCCTTTTCAAACAATTTTCAGGAAACAAAAGCAAAAATTAAGGAAGAGCTAATTTAGAGCATACACGCCTGGCCACAGTTGGTATCATAATAAACCTCTCATCAACAAAAAGCTCTGCAGATTGTTTGCACATTCTCCTTCTTATCTTTTCACACTCTTCTTCTTATCAAAGAGAGACAATACATCATTCTTCTCTTAAGCCACAGCAAACACGAAAAAACACGGAGTATTTTTTTAATAAATGTCATCCCCAACAACAGACGCAAAGATGTATATAAATTTTAAACGCACCTTTACGTATACTATTTTTGTTAGCCAATTTTTCGTATACAGAGACAGAAGAATACTCTGTCTCAATAAAAAAGAGAAGCATCAACCAACAGCCCCTTTGCATTCTCCATGCCCATAGCAAAAATGACCAAGAGATCAAGAAGCACATCCAAATGCTGGAAAAATCCCATCAGACCTCTCCCTTCTCACCCAAAAATCTTGAACACATTCAAGAGAATGCAAAGCAAAAATGTATTTTTCTTAAAATCAATCTCTCACTCTTAAGTTGAGTGCACTGCATATTCTTAAACCATCTTTTGATAGCAAATCTCTTGCAACAATTGAACTCTGCAAAAATTTCAATTTTTACGCTTTGATAGCATAAACAACTGCCACATTGACGGGGCGCGTTTCACCTCCACCTGTTTTTTCCAAAAAGACCTGATGTTCATGCACTCCCGCAAATTCTGTGAAAGAATTTGCCGAATCATATCCATAAGGGTGAGATTTCCACTCATCCATATTTGCTTGCACAGTTATTGATTTAAACCCTTTTAAACCATGCTGGTGTTTGCCAGCGGAATTTGTTTTTCCTTCATGGGTATGGGCTTTAAAAGACTCTTCTTGTCTGCTTCCCAAGAGGCGTCCTTTATCGACATTTTTTCCACTATCGAGCCCGCGCAAAAACATTCCACGCAAATCTGGCACATGAAATGTTGTTTTCCCATCACCTTTTCCCCATGTTTCACCAAGAACAGCAAAGAGGCTTGCATAGGTGTTGCGTGAATATTCTCTCCCATCACACAACAACCACCCTGTTGGAACTTTTTCCATAGCAAAAGTCCCAATAAAGCCCGGTGGGAAAGTTTCTGGTAAAGGAGGGAAGGGAGGGATTTCAGGAAGTCTGAGAGTAGGATTGGTTAAAAACCAACCATCGGCATTTTTTCCAGCAATATCACAAGTGTAAACGAGTTCATAAAGCCCACCTCTTTGCATTTCTCCGCCCTTTAAAGGTGCTATCCCCTCCTCTGGAGTTGCCATATAAACGGGACGCAAGAGCAATTGGTTTAAAGCAACATTTGTGATTCCCCTATTTACCCCTTGTGCCCTAAAGCGTACAATAATCCCTCCTCTATAAGCCTCAAGATGAGATTTTGTCATCAAACGGATAGAGGTTCTATTGTTCTCCTCATCGAGCATAAACTGCGTGTCAATCACCCCCCCATTATCCAATAAATATTCTTTGATACGTTGCATCATCACCCGAGCACTATCATTGACTGAACTTGGAGGTTGTCCTTCTGCCCAGTTTATACTCTCATCAACATAGGCATTTTCGGATGCAGTAAGCGACCAATCATAAATCGAGCTCATAGAAGATATCCTTTTTGCCAAAAGGGAAAATGCGCAAAAAGAGCAGAAAAGAAAGTAGCAATTCTCTTTTTAGGTGCTGGTATTTTTTCCATTTTCAAGCCGATTTTGTCATAATCGACATGCAACAAATTTGTTTTTGCATTCACAAACACAGCCTCAGGCTTCAAACGCAACACGTCTTGCGCAAGCACCCCCCGATAGCGTTGCGGATTTCCTTTATAATTAAAGAGATAAAGGGGATAGCCATTTTTTTCACCGACAGGGACGATATTTTCTTTAGCTCTCACATCACAAAGTCCCAAAATTCCTCCCACCAATCCAAGCACCTGCTGTGCATCACGCAACGGATCTTTTGTAACGGAAGGCATTGTTGTAGATTTTCCTGATGTTGTTCCATAATTTCCGGCGGCTTGCGTTCCCACGCGCAATAAGCGTTCTAATTGGTTCCAAGCTTGATTATCTTGTTCTGTCCATTTTTGGCGCTCCGCATCTAAAGCGTTTTGCCGATTAACATCTTGAATGAGACCACCTTTCAAAGCATTGCTCTGTGCATTACTTTGCCCTTGATAGTAATTATTAGCCGCATTCACTTGATCATATAAGGAGCGATCAATCATCTGATTAGCATTCATCATATTACGAATATCTTGATTATACTGCTGTGCTGCAGCATTTGTTGCCAATGCACCGAGCTCATCGGCAAGCACGCCGGTATGGGCACCAGAACCATAGCGCCCCGCTCCCGCCATAGATTGATTAATAGCATCGGAAGTTTTACTTAAGGCATTTTGCAAAGCAGCATTAAATTTACTATTGTTTCCAATCCAATCCCCCTTAGCCATACCGAGAAGATTTTGAGCACTTTGGGTTGGTGCATTAAACCACCGTGTCAATGCGGGATTATTATACTGACTAGCCGCCTGTTCTAGACCGGTAAGAGCATTTTTTGTCATAGTACCAAGACCAGCGCTGCGCTGCCCCTGATAAACATTTCCGCCAATTCCTTTATTATAAAGGTCAAGTGCTT
This sequence comes from Bartonella senegalensis OS02, assembly GCF_000312545.1. Classification (GTDB taxonomy): domain Bacteria; phylum Pseudomonadota; class Alphaproteobacteria; order Rhizobiales; family Rhizobiaceae; genus Bartonella; species Bartonella senegalensis. The sequence goes on along the minus strand of NZ_HE997540.1, from coordinate 1,088,431 downwards.
GGCTACTTGCTTTTTTAAGGATATCAGCCGCCCATGCGGGTGGTGCATTTGTTTGTGTTGTTGTTTGCACTTGAGGTTTTGTTTTTCTACTCATGGGTTTAGAACCTTTCTATAATGAATGAGATTACGAGAATATCCGTGATGGCTAAGCATTTTAGACCATCCAGATCTTCCAAACATATGTATTTCCTCAGCATGGATTTTTTGCGCCCATTCTTCGACCTTATCGATCAATTTGACCAATTCCAGCCCTCCTTCTCCCGCCAAATCTGAGAGGACGACGCGTTTTTTTCCTGTATGTGTTCTTTCAACTTTGGTAATCGCAAAAGCACTAAATTCACTGTGATTTTTTAAGACCAGCCACAATTGTGCTTGTCCTCTGATGAGTTCTTCGGCAATTGTTTCTAGACAAACATCATCAGGAAAGCGCAAAGCATATTTTTTAAGTGCAGCATTGAGCGCCTCTTGATAGGGCGCAATTTTTTCCCATTTCCATTGCCCTGTAAGATGAGCCGAATAAGAATTTTGTCTTTCGCATCGCCGTGTCATAATTTTGGCTTTTTCCACTTTTTTGCTGCGAGTTTTCGATCTTTTCACAGCAAATCCTCAACAAATATTCATCTTTTCCATAGGCATACAGGGGCAGCATTTATTTTTTTACAACAAGCCCTTCTCGCGCATCACTTTAGAGGTTGTAAGGTAATAAAGCACGGTGACCGTGTTGCTTTTCCTGTCATAAGGCGGCATAGCGGACCGCATCATTTCTTCACGACAGGAAGTACACTTAACCGCGCATAGCGCTTTTATTGAGGGCATGCACTACCGCATAACACCTTTATTTGAAAGTCATGCACTATCGGCATGCCGGCAGACTGCAATTCCACATCGAACACCGTCACATGCGACCAATTCACCCCTTCTGGAATAGGCAATTTAAAACGATAAAACCACGGCTCCAGCGCGAAGAGAAATGTGTCCTGTGTTACGAGGAAAGGGTTGTCTTTCCGGCAACCAAACAGTTTCCTCTTCAAGAGATTGCTAAAAAAGCACCACACCGCACTTAACGCCCGTTATAATGAAGAAGAGTGCACCGACATAACCGCTCTATTACGGGAGGCAAACATCACTACATAACCTCTTGTGATCAAGAATTGAACTTCTTGTTTACGCACATCCGCAATGGTATGAATGGTTTACTTCTTTTAAACAAGAGGTCGAAGCACGCAAAGCTTTTACGCATTACCGCACAGCCTCTTTAACGATAAAGGCATGTGTTACCGCATGCCGGCAGCCTTCAATTCCACATCGAAGCCGGTCACATGCGACCAATTCACCCCTTCTGGAATACGCAATTTAAAACGATAAAACCGTGCTCTTGCGCGAAGATGAATTTGTCCTGTGTTACGAGAAGGCAGTTTTTCTGGCAACCAAACAGTTTCCTCGTCAAGAGATTGCCGGAAGCGCATTCCCACAGACAAATAAAACTCTCCACTATTCACCTGAGGCATAATATTTTTCACCCGTGTTATCATACCATTTGTCTGCCCCATTTCCTGTGAAGTCACCACACAAGCCATAGGCTCACCAGAAAATGCGCCCATTCTCCCTTGCTGATCAAAAGCACCAAGAATAGGAGATTCATTTTTCCAAGCTTTACTGTCGAGAGAGAAGGGTAAATCATCAATGTTCTGAGCGACGCGATCCAGTCCTTCTAAGGTAGTTCCTGCCAAAAAAATGGGTAAAATCATTTTGATATCAACGACCGCTTTTGTCCATTTTTGCAATCCCCAATCATAAACGAGTAAGATGCGTTTGTGGACGCTTTCATCGGTATCGACCATCCAATAAACGCGATTATACACCCCATCGATAGCAGCAGACAGAGTATAGAGATTATTCTGTCTTGATTTTGCCGTCATGGTTCGATCAACTTTTTCGAAGCCAATGGGTATAATTTGTCCCTCATTGGTGATCTGATAAAATCCTCCCTCATCAGCAAAGAAGGCGAGATCTCCTCGACAAACGATAGATTCAGCGTTTTTTGCGCCACGTTTATCGTGGATTTTTTGGAAACTGAAAATAATCTTAGATCCAGGGATAAAAGAACCAGCATAAATTGCCGAACGCATAAAGATGATTGGATTTGTTGTTTCAGTTGCACCCTGTACAAAACCGCCATCGGGAAAATCTTGATAATCGCAGCTTTTTTTTCCAACAGTCCAAAATTCTGCATCGTTCAATCCAGACCAATGGACACGTCTTGGATACTCTGTCAATTTCATCAGACAAACGAAATCTCCCCACACACGTACAATGCCCGCTTGTGGTGGATTTCCACCTAAATCCCTAAAATTTTTGTCATGATTAATGTCGATCACTTGTGGCTTATCATTGGCATTCACAGCAATGACATAATCCCCAAACAAAGCGAATGACCATGGAGCATCGACATTGGCAAGATAAGATTTTCCCTTTTGACTGATATTTTTCCATCGCTTTGTCGTATTATCGAGAAGGTAGATTTTTTGTCCGGTTCCAACAATGATAGACACACCATTTTTTGTTTTAACGGCAAGAGCTCCTAAAATTGGATCAGGACAAGGCTCTGAAAGAGGTTGAAAGCTTGGCATAGGAATATAGGACCCATCAGCAGGCAACACATTGATAAGCTCATCGGTAAAGATGCCATTAATATCAGCGACATCGGGTCGATAATCAGCAACTGGAAAAAAAGCCATTGAGAACCCCATTAGCAGAATATTGAAAAGCCTTATGAATGCGAGATTTCAAACCGCCAAGGCTTTTTTGTTTTAACCACAAAAGCCTTGTTAAGATAAGGCTCTGTAACAAAAGCGTAAAACTCAGATTATAGAGAAGAAACACATTGATCCCTTCAGGAGTGAGAGAACATCAATGTCAGGGCAGCAACATCAGCCACCAACACCAGCCTGCAACGGCAGTCACCAGCACGCACTCCCAACACTAATCACAACACCAAGCATCAATGCTATAACGACTCTCATCATCCATAATGGAGAAAAGAGCCTTTTAAAATTGCCCTTTTAAAACCGCATTGGAAGAACTATTTAAAAAGCTTTATGAATGTGAGATTTCGAACCGCCAAGGCTTTTTTGATTTTCACCACAAAGCCCCATAGGATAAGGCTCTGTAACAAAAGCGTAAAACTCAGATTATAGAGAAGAAACACATTGATCCCTTCAGGAGTGAGAGAACATCAATGTCAGGGCAGCAACATCAACCGCCAGCACCAGCTACAAGCACCAGCCACAAACACCAGACACAAACACCAGACACAAACACCAGACACAAACACCAGACACTAGCATCAGCCACCAACACCAGCCTGCAACGGCAGTCACCAGCACACACTCCCAACACTAATCACAACACCAAGCATCAATGCTATAACGACTCTCATCATCCATAATGAAGAAAAAAGTCTTTTAAAGGCGCACTTTTAAAAGCTCATGGGCAGAATATTTGAAGAGTTTTTTCGGCGCGAGGTTTCAAACCGCAAAGCTTGCAACTGTTCTTGAAAGTCTCTAAAAGAAGCAGCGGCATACTCAGGGTCTTTTAGGATATTTTTATAAAGCTCGTATTTTGCACGTGCTTTGATAAGATCAAAGGCATGAATCAACCAAGGATTATCATCCTTGATCACCTGTTCCCCCCCCAAACGAACAGGAGCATAGACAAGACACGCACTCTCGACCTGTTTAGGTGTTGGAAAGAGTCCTATTTTTCGATCAAGGTAAGTGTAAAAGAGAGGCGTTCCTTGCGGAGGCTGTAATCCATATTGTTTTTGCAATATCTCAGCAGGTTTAAACAGCAATTGTATTCGTGTTGCAGCATGTTTTCCTAAAAAGACGGCTTCAAGAAACTTTTCTGCTTCAATAAAAATTCCCTCTTCTTGCCCATACCATGTTTTTCCACTTTGTGTTTTAAAGGTTATCTGTCTTTTTTCATTAAAGAAGAAAGGTTCCCGTTCACATAAGCGCAAAGCGGTAAAAATGGAATCTTGAATTTGAACGGAATATTCAGCTGTTGTATCGTCAATTTCATCTTGAATAAGCGCGACCATAGAAGCAAAAATTTGAAAATGGTCTGCATATGTAAAATCGAGATAATCGGGATCAATGGGTAAAACAGTCATGAGCAATGATAATCCTTTTGCGTGTGGCGAGGCATCTCTCGCGCAAGCAGCATATTCTCCATATTCTGTTGAGAGAAAGAATTCGAAAGCTAACAGCTCTTAAAGCGGGTATTCCAGAAGCCAAGATCACGCGTGTACAAAAATTCTGAACCGCTTAGTCTACTGTAGAAATTTCTCCCCCAACAAGATATTCTGTTGAGAGAGAGGATCTCAAACCTTCAAACAGCTCTTAAAGCATGTTCTCCATAACTTGGCATCAAAATATGAGACCAAATCTTAAGACTCCTTGATTACTTTTTGACAAGCTGTTAACGCGAACTCTTGCAGCCACTTCCCCCAACAAAATATTCTGTTGGGAAGAAGCATTTGCATACTCTTTAAGCGGGTGCACCATAAGTTGGGATGACGATGGTAGCAAAATCTTGCGCCCCTTGTTTACTTCCTGGCAAGGTGAAGCAAGTTTTTTTCATACCGATAATGGTTTTTGCTGCGACACCGAACTCGCGTTCATAATCGAACATCTCTTCGACCAATTTATAGCGCGTAGCGCCGCGATCTTTTCCAAAAGCGATGACAGCACTTTGTGCGCCCAAAAGCACAGCACGGCGCACATTGGGCACAGCCTTGTTTGTTGCACCGGATTCGACCCCTTCAGTGACATGTTCAGCCTCGCGCAAGACGACACCATTATACATCCCAAGCGATCCATCATAGAGCGGGTTTTTAAGACGGCTACCACTATAGATTGCCTTGGTAATATCGAGCCACTGTCCAGCCTCTGTATTGGTTCGCAATTGTGTGACCTGTGTTGGATGTAGATACAAGACATAGACACTTTCGCCATCAATGCGTACGGGTCTAATTTTGGGATTAGCCAGCTTAGCGCGTTCGACAGCTTTATCGATCAGTTTGAGATCAAAGACATCATTTTCTTTCAAATCTTCATCTTTTGTTTTTCCATTGGGGCGCACAACGCGTTTATCGGTTGGTGCAGTTGGTGCATTAAACCCGTAATGGACAGGTTTAAGAGTAATCGTACGACCTTCAAAGTTAATGGCTTTTGCGGTATAGCCGCACACTTGAATAAAGAACATCAAACTCAAGCGATCAGCATACCAATCAACCAAGCCATTTTTAGCTTCGGTACGCAAATCGTGAAGGATACGTTGTTGATCAATTGTTCCTTCATTTTTGACACGCACCGCATGAACAAGTTCATTAATTGCCAAGCGATCATTGAGGAATTGGAGTGCTTCTTCATTCCCTTCAACCGGCTGCCCTTCACTCACCCCATCGCCAAGCAGCTGTACGCGTAAATTAAAGCTAATGGCATCACCACTTGCTTTGGTAGTTTCATCTTTTAATTGTACGATACTATTTGAATCATTACCGATCAACGGTGCAATAGGGATTGCCTTTGAGACTTCTTGATTCAAGAGTTTAGACCATGTGCGCACAGCCATTGGGTCATTAAGTCCGATATAAGTTACAGTCATTTTATCCTCTAAAAGTTTATTGACATAAAAAACCCGGCAAAGCGCCGGTTGCGAACACTCCACATTTCTCCTTTTTAGGAAGTGGATCGGTTATTAGGTATTTTGTATAATTTTTATTGATTATCTTTACCTCCCCCTTTGAGCAATTTTCTCATTACATGCGCCCCCTCACTGCCTAGAGATCTGCCTCAAGAGTTCCTAGGCAGACGTCTTAAAAGCCCGGGCACATATTGGCTCCCCACGCAGCTTCTCCAAGCCCCCATACAACCGCCTCAACTTCGCACAACCGCTTCACGTCTCCACGGATCTGCTTGGAGAATCCATCCACCATGTATTCATAGCTTTTAGGATTCTCCCCCACCCATTAAGCGATTAAAAGCGGCTTTGTTTTTGGGATGCAACCCAAACTCAATTCTGCTTCCGACATTTTATCGAGCATATCCAAAGAAATGGGCCCATTTGGCATCAAGCCGTTATAGGCAGGAAAGTGTGCATGCAGAATTTGCCCTCTCCCCAACAAAACCACTCTAAATCTCCACGCCTCCACGGATCTGCTTCGAGAGTTCCCTCATGTATTCATAGCTTTTAGGCTTCTCCTCCACCCATTAAGCGATTAAAAGCAGCTTTGTTTTTTGGATCAGCAACCCAATGACTAAATTCTGCTTCCGACATTTTATCGAGCATATCCAAAGAAATGGGCCCATTTGGCGTCAAGCCGTTATAGGCAGCCAGTGTGCGTGCAGAATTTTGCCTTTCCTGAAAATTTTCACCAATGCTTTTTGGAGTTGTGTAACCAATTTTTTGCGCGATAGCATAGATCACTTCGGCAGGATTTTGATTTTTTTTCGCACAATCATGCAAGATCTGTTTCAATTCATTACCAATCACTGCATCGACAATGTTTGGATCAGCCATTTCAGGATAAAGCGAAGAGAAAGCTGCCAACTGCTTAGCCCGCATATCATAAATAAAATCGGCAGCTTGATCAAAATCCTGATGCTTTTGTTTAACAGCGGCAACAGATTGCTGATAGAAAGCCTGCAACTGTTCTGATGGTGTTTCAGGGCTCACAGCAGGTAGATGTTCAGAAAGCAACGCCCCTTGTTTGTAGAGTGTTTTTCCCAACCATTTTACATAACCCATAAAATCTTTTTGCGGGTCTGGTGGTGCATCCACTTCTAGCACTTTTTGAACATCTTGTGACTGTGCGCTTTCTTGCAATAGTCGCTGTTGTTGGTGCAAGTCTTGATGCGCTTGAAAATTTTCTTCTAAAACTTTTGCTTTTTCTCCAACAGCAATTTCACAATCTTCTCCCTGTTGAACTTCTGAAAGAAAACCCTGCTGCAATTGGTTTTGTTCTGCTGGTGTTAAATGTTCTTGATCCATATTGTTGTCCTTCTCTTTTTCAGACAATTAAAATGATGTCTTTTCAAATGAAATCGTTTATCTTTATGCACGCGCCCTCTGGCGTCCCCTGCAAAATGGATTGTTTGAATCATTTTGCCTCGACATTACTACTGAGATCCCCCCCAGTATGACTCGCAAAGCATGTCTCTATTGACACCGCAATGTTATGTTCTCCATGAACCACGCCGCTAAGCTGCTCTCCACCACTGTCATGCAAAAGGACATGTTACCCTACTGAAATTCTGCTTTTGCGCTTTGAGGACAGTTTTGTGGAAAAACCTATGCGGACAAAGATGCTATTTATAAAAAAACCGCCGTCCTAAACACAAAGCCATTTATTTTTCATGTGCCCTTTGCAAAATGGACTGCATCAGCTGCTCCGCACCGGGATGACTACTAAACCCTGCTAAAGCCTCAGCCCTGTCATAGAATGGGGGCGCTTTACCTCTCCAAACTCTGCTTTTGTGCTTTGAGTGCAATTTTATGGATGAGAGATGCAGGCAAAGGTGAATAACGCAAAAGATCGAGCATAATATCTGGTGTTGTGAAACTTTGCATCAAAGGCATCAGTTGCATAATAATAGCAAATGTCCGCTCTTTTTCATTGAGACTGGTTGGAGCATCATCAACGACGATATCATATTCCAAACTGGTGATCATTTCGCGTGTCAACGGTACATACTGAGCATTTTCCTCACCAGCGATACGTACCAATCGCCCATCGGAGAGATAATTTTGAATAAGATAGAGAATAATTTTTCCCTGTCGTTGGCGATATCGACGCAAACCATCAAAGAAAGAAGCCAACAAATTAAGTGAGGATTGGCGGCGTTGTTGTTCAAGGATTCCTGGTTGATTGACCGCCCGTGTTCCAACGAATTCAGAAGACAATCCGGTCACTTGTTCTAGTGCGCTCTTTGCTTCATTAAACAGCTGAAAGAAGCCTTGAGGAAATTGTGCAACGGGTTTAGGCTGGATTCTTCCCCCAGCGACAGCTCCACTTTTCAACCAAGTAATGCTATCGGCTCTCGCCCAACTTTCTGTAGCTTGGCGATCATCATCAAAAGCGTCGCGTTCCGCCATAATGCCGCCTTTTGACTGGCTATTAAGCAAATGCATCACTTGACTAAAATATTTATTTGCCCAGCGTTGCGGATCTTTTGTTGGTTTGACAATCCCATAAAACTGCCGGCTCAACTTATCGAAAGTACCGGTAATACATTCCCACCCGAATTGATTAGGCGGGACCAGAGGCTTATCGGGTGCTTCGAGCAATTTTCGCCCCAAGAAAGCACGTTTGACAATTTTTCTGGTTAATTTTGTTGCTTGGATGTGAGGCAACTCTTTGAGCAAATTTTGGAAATCCTGCTCTGAATAATCGATAAATTTTCCACTTAAGGGATCGAGGACTTTATACACAACCTCGCGTTCGAACCAGCGGCATTCAGCCAATGTAACCATTTTAGGACGTAGAGAACTGCTCTCCTTCTCCCCATCGGTGCGATAGCTTTGCAGATTCCCCCCACTGGTCTGATGCACAAATATCTGATGTTTGACCCAATCAGCATTAAGATCACTCCAATGGACATGAGGAAACATTTCCTGAGCCACATCGAGGGGTTTTTCATCAATATACCATAGGTGCTGTGCATCAATGAGATTGGGTTTTACAGCACTTGCATCCCAAACCATTTTCATGGGATCCAATCGTGCAATGACGGGTTTTCCTTGCGGATCTTCTTCATAATCAAGCCTCGTATCAGTCCAGCCCATTCCGCAAATGATAGCATCTTGAAAAGCATCAGAATCCTCGTACTCTCCATCGGCTTCATCACGAAACCATTCGGCTGCTCCGGTGAGGATCTGGTTTGCAAAAGCTGCCCCTTCTTGTCGTGGAATAAATTGCACTTGTCGTTTATTATTGCGCTCAGCACCAATCACGGCATTGATCAGCGGGGCAATACGGTTAAAGGTCATGACCGGTCTATTTTGTTCACGCAACAGGGCAAGATCTTGCTCATTCCATTGGCGCCCATTATAAAAATCGTAGTCTTCTTGGGCATTTTTTCGCCATTTCTCGACATGTGCAATATCATCGTGATACCAATTGACAAGTTTTTTAAAGAGTGCTTGGTGTTCAAGCGGCTCGAGTGGATCGAAAGAATCTGTAGAAATATTCATTAAAAAGCCATCCATGAAGTTTGAGATTGGTGAGAAGAACGATAAGCATTTTTTTTCGGCCGCGTATTTGGCTGTTCATAAGCCACACACATCAGTCCAAAGGCATCCGCGCCATGGCTTGCCCAATCATGTTCAGCCCCCAATCCGATATTACGCTGTTCATCTCGTTTTTCGTGATACCAAGCGAGTGCTTTTCGCCCAGCGCCTGTTGTTTCACGGTTAAACCATATAGCAGGAAACAATCGCCGCACTGCTTCGATACGCATTTTCACCGCCCCCGCTCCTTGATTAGGAATAACCTTAGTTTGAAATCCGGCTTGTTGGAGAGCACTTTCAAAACTGACATTATAGACTCGGTCCTTCGTTGCCCCATCATGAGGCAAGACCATCAACGCCTTATCATATCCGCGTTTAAACACCCATCCCACATGCTCAGAGAGCGGCTGTCCTTGCGCTTCATAATAATCGAGCACGCGGATTTCCCGTCCGACAAATTGCGCCACCCACAAAGCAGTAGCATCAGCCCTTGCCCCTGTTCCGCCAATATCCCAAAAAATTCTAATCTGCATCAAAGGGTCACGCGGCACAGTGGTAATACGCCCCTCCTGTTCGGCTTCTAGAAGTGCTTTTTGGTAATAAGCCCCCTCAACAGTTTGGAGATACTCTCCCTCCCAAATATGGTTATAGTGTTCAGGTCGTTGTTGCAAATCTGCCTTGCGATCTCGATTAAGTTTTTCAGGAAATTGAGGATTATCACGCCAATTGATTTGAGCACCTTTGATATTGGGATCATTGACATTCCGGAAACGCTTTTCTACGGGTGCATTTTCTCGGCAAGGGTTCCATGTCACCCACAATTCAGCATTCCAATCGTCTCCTTCTTCGCGCAAAGTTGGAATAAGTGTTTGCCAAGCGGTTTCCGTCACAGGCTCCGCCTCATCCACCCAGCAGAGAAAAACACGCCCCATGGATTTAATACTTGCGATATTGCGATCAAGCCCAGCGAAAACATAGACGATACGCCCATCTTTTGATTTAATATATTTATCGCCGATTTCATAATAGTCTTGTAGAAAAGGATAGGCTTCTATAGCCCTTTTAATTTCTTCGAGCGAACTTTCATTGAGTGAATTTTGGAATTGTCGTGCACAGAGTATAATGCCTCGTTCTCCAGCCTTTCCATGCCGATATCCGATCACAGCAGACATCAAGGCAAAGGAACGTGTTTTTCCAGATCCCCGTCCCCCCCAGGCAGCACGCACATCAGCTTTTCCCGTAAAAACGGGAATAAGCTTTGGAATAAGAGCAATTTGCGCAGTTGTCATTAATCCTCCAAGCACGACAATCCTCAAAAACCATGATCCCCAGATATCCCGACAACTCTCCCAAATCCTCCCTAGAGTTTCGAGATTTTACAATCTTCAGCTCTCCTCCAAACACAGTGATCAACACCACATCCTTTGCAACCACCGGCAAATTTTGTAATCACATTTTGCAATCACTGGCACAATTTCAGCATGTGAAACTGTTCTAACATCACCTTCAGCCCACATCCCGTAACTTGCACAAGCAAAATCTTTACAAGAAGCAAAAAACAGCCCACACATCAACTTTTCCAGTCACAACCAGAATAAGCTCTAGGATAAAAAAATTTGCATTATTGTCGCTCATTGGCAAACATAACACCCCTCAAAAAACAGGGCTTTCAAGAATAGGATGCCCCTAGACCATGATGTCAAGCCTCCACCATCTTCAAACATCACGCTAAAGACTGTGCTCCTCGAACATCAACTTCTTTCGTCTCCCGCTAACCAGAAAACGCATTTTTTGTAATCGCATTTTGTAATCAGTGGTACAATCTCGACCCATGAAATTGTTTTAATATCACACCCCGCTTTTCCGGTGACTTGCAGAGGCAACACCGTAGCCAGAAGCAAACAAAAACCTCACACAGCGTGTAAATTCGCTTACACAACAGCAAACACCTCAACAATTTCATTGACGCAATTGCCATAAATCCTTTGTCATAATCGCTCCAGCACTCTCATTTGCAAACTTCATCCCCCCTAATTTTCGTGATCACCAAGCATACACCCACAAAGAGCAAAATCACCAGAGTCAGTATCGGCACATACCATAGTTCTCCAAGACTACGCTCGCAAAACTCCAAAACGCCTTTAAGCATCATCCTCTTTAGCCTCTTGGCTCACAAGACGATGCATCTTTTGCACACACCGGTACAATCTCAACCCGTGAAATTGTTTTAATATCACACTCCGCTTCTCCGGTGACTTGCAGAGGCAAGACTTTAGCAAGCAACGAAAAAAAAGGCACAGGATTATTCAATGCATGATATTGAAGATAAGACACCAATCCATCTTCACCATAATGATATCCAGCTTGCTCAGCAGCTGTCAGAAGGGCTTCATTAAAACGCCTTGTTGCTTTATTCAAAGCGCCTTTTTTGCGTCCTCGTCGGCGTAAAGGAAGACAACGTTCATCTGCCATCATCAATTCCTTCAAATAAAGAGAAATTTATCTTACGACATAAACATGTCAAAAAAACCAGCAACGAAATTTTAAGCACGACCAATCACATACAAAAACTTTGTGATCAGAAACAAAAACCAATCGGATAGCTTCGATAAGCTTTGTTTAATTATCTATTTTTGGTAATCCTTTACCGGATAAGTGAGTGGAAGTTTTTTTGCCTTTTTATCACAAGCTTCTCTCTCATAACGTTGGCTCTCTTTATCTTCTAAGTCTTCTAAAGAAACAGACAAATTTCGCCTTAGATCTTCCAAGAAAGAATGCCTCAAAGGTAAAATAGCAATAAACAATAGAAGGTAAAAAGAAGAACGATCTTTACAAGAGAAACCATCTGAAATGGCATAAAAAGAGAATTTTCTGATAAAAAACGAGAAAAACTTACACTCAACTCCCCCCTTAATCACCCAGCAAAGGATTATCAAAAATACATCACCCTATAAAGGCAAGCAAAACCATCCGCTTTTCCAGAGAAAGACTTCTCCTAGAAACTTCTCCTTCTTTTAAGAAATCTCTCAATAACTGAGAAAATGATGAATTATACGATACAGCCAGCCCCACTAAGTGTACAGGAGTCTTACTGATGAATGAATAGAATTGAAGCAATCACAAACGCCTCACCGCTCATAAATAAAGACAAATCTCTAATAAAGACAAATCTCTCATGAGAAATCAAAAAACGACGACTAAAAACAAGATGATCTCAAATCATAGGGAGACTAGAATTCTCTAAAGAGCTAGAGCCTTGAAGACAGAACCGAAAGACAGAACCGAAAGACAGAACCGAAAGACAGAACCGAAAGACAGAACCGAAAGACAGAACCGAAAGACAGAACCGAAAGACAGAACCGAAAGACAGAACCGAAAGACAGAACCGAAAGACAGAACCGAAAGACAGAACCGAAAGACAGAACCGAAAGACAGAACGTTTAATTTACAAAACGCTCACCCAGCCATCCAGTCATAAGACTTACCCCCACCGTCCTTCATCGACTTTAACAAAAGCATAGAAAGACTATTGTATCATTATGATACGGTTTCAGATGAACCTTGTCAAGTTCTTTTTTGTTGTATTGTCATTTTTTTTCTGCCTCATGGGCCTTTTCTTAAAGCATTATCTCTATCCGTTATTTCATTGCCCTCTTCTTTGATTGCCATATTCCTCATTTCTAGAAGAGCAGGTGTTAATTTTCAGGCACAAAAATCAACTGCTCTCCTTCTTTTGCAATTGTCACCGTCATCTCATCATGAATTTTTCCAAACAAGATATTTTCTGCCAGCGGATCTTGAATTTCTCTTTGGATAATACGCTTGAGAGGTCGTGCCCCATAGAGGGGATCATAGCCCTTATCGGCGAGGAATTGCCGAACTTCTGGTTTGATATGCAAAGTTATTTTACGTTCATTGAGCAAATCTTGCAAATGCTGTATCTGAATATCAACGATAGCTTCCATATCCTCACGTTGTAATCTCTGAAAGAGAATAATCTCATCAATACGATTGAGAAATTCAGGACGGAAAGCCGCTTTAACAACATTCATGACCTCGTCTTTTGCCTGATTGGTTGTTTGTCCTTCAGGCAAGGCGGTTAAAAATTCTGCCCCCAAATTTGAGGTCATAATCAGCAAGGTGTTGCGAAAATCGACAGTCCGTCCTTGGCTATCGGTCAAGCGGCCTTCATCAAGCACCTGCAACAAAAGATTAAAAATATCGGGATGTGCTTTTTCAATTTCATCGAACAAAATGACTTGATAAGGTCTTCGCCGCACAGCTTCGGTAAGCACTCCCCCTTCTTCATATCCAACATATCCGGGCGGTGCCCCAATCAGACGTGCCCCAGCGTGCTTTTCCATATATTCCGACATATCGATGCGCAACATGGCATTGGTGTCTTGGAAGAGAAACGCGGCAAGCGCTTTGGTTAATTCAGTTTTTCCCACACCGGTAGGACCAAGAAACATAAAGGAGCCGATGGGGCGATTGGGATCTTGCAATCCGGCACGCGCACGGCGTACAGCACGCGAAACAGCTTGCACAGCTTGCCCCTGCCCCACCACACGAGTACTAATTTCGTCTTCCATACGCAAAAGCGCCTCTCGTTCTGCCTCCAGCATACGATCAACAGGAATTCCGGTCCAGCGTGAAACAATGCGTGCCACATGTTCAGCAGTGACAGTTTCTTCCACGAGATGATTTTGCTGATCATCATTTTCAGCGATACACAGCTGTTTTTCGAGCTGCGGAATAACGCTATAAGCCAGTTCACCAGCTTTTTGGAATTGTCCATCACGCTGTGCAATAGCCAAAGCATTGCGTGCTTCTTCAAGTTGTTTTTTCAAATCGGCAGCATGTCCTAATTTTTGTTTCTCAGCCTGCCAAGCCGTTGTCATCTCGGTAGATTGTTGTTCCAATGTTTGGAGTTCATCTTGCACAGTTTTCAGCCGCTCTTTTGCAGTTGGCTCTACATCGGTTTTCAAAGCTTCGCGTTCAATTTTCAACTGTAAAATACGCCGATCCACAGCATCGAGTTCTTCAGGCTTTGAATCGACTTGCATACGCAACCGTGCGGCAGCCTCATCAATAAGATCAATGGCTTTATCGGGTAAAAAGCGATCAGTAATATAACGATTAGACAAACGAGCCGCAGCGATTAAGGCACTGTCAGCCAAACGCACTTTATGATGTTGTTCATATTTTTCTTTAATGCCACGCAAAATAGAGATTGTATCCTCAAGGGTTGGTTCAGGGACAAAGACGGGCTGAAAGCGGCGTGCAAGTGCGGCATCTTTTTCGACATATTTTCGGTATTCATCAAGTGTTGTCGCCCCCACACAATGGAGTTCTCCGCGTGCAAGAGCGGGTTTGAGCAAGTTTGAAGCATCCATAGGCCCATCGGATTTTCCAGCACCAACGAGATTATGCAATTCATCAATAAAGAGGATGATCTGCCCATTTTCGGCTTGTACCTCAGCCAACACAGCTTTGAGACGTTCTTCGAATTCACCGCGATATTTTGCCCCAGCAATAAGCGCTCCCATATCGAGTGCATAGAGCCGTTTATCACGCAAAGTTTCCGGTACATCACCATTAACAATACGCAGAGCCAAGCCTTCAACGATTGCGGTTTTTCCCACCCCGGGTTCACCGATCAGCACAGGATTGTTTTTGGTACGCCGCGAGAGCACCTGAATAGTGCGGCGAATTTCCTCCTCACGCCCAATAACAGGGTCGAGTTTTCCTTCTCGTGCATCTTTGGTAAGATCGCGAGCATATTTTTGCAAAGCATCATATTGGCTTTCAGCATGCGGGCTTGTCGCTGTTTTTCCTTTTCGCAACGCATGAATGGCTTGATTAAGCGCTTGCGGGGTCAAACCTGCTTTTGTGAGAATATCAGCTGTTTTAGCAGTTTTTTCCATGATAAGCGCTTGCAATAGACGCTCGACAGTTACAAACTGATCCCCAGCTTTGTGTGCGAGATCTTCTGCCAGCGTAAAGACTTTTGCCAATGGCTGGGAAAGATAGAGCTGTCCATTTCCGCCTTGCACTTTTGGTAACGCCTCGAGCGCTTCTCCAAGCGCTTTTTGAATAAGAGAAAGATCCCCGCCAGCTTTTTGAATCAAAGATGCGGCTAATCCTTGAGAATCTTCTAACAAGACTTTAAGGAGATGCTCCGGCATAAATTGTTGATGATCAGAAGAGAGAGCTTTATTTTGTGCTGTTTGTAAAAAACCTTGCAGGCGTTCGCTATATTTTTCCAGATTCATTTTTTTTCCTTTCTTGCACCACCGCTACATTTTCACTCCCCAAGGCACCCGCAAGGATCAGACCCACCCCCACAAAACACCGCGAACGAGGCAACATAAAAATAGCCGTAGTGCTAAAAAGAATATGGGTTCTCACAAGTCCCATAGCAAGAGGGAAATCACGCTAGTAAAGAAGAAATGAGAGCAAAAGCAAACAACAGTAAGAACAACGCGTGCAAAAAAGAGGATATTGTTTATAAAAGAAGCGACACTGTTCTGTTTTCAACAAACAGCTCTCAATGCTAAATTTTTTTCACACTTCAACCACTTGACTCTTCTCCAGCCCCAATGCCCATTTCTTGCAGCACCAAGTGCCAAGCTCTCA
>NZ_HE997540.1:1069113-1071864 GCF_000312545.1 Bartonella senegalensis OS02 | reverse complement strand
GGATGTTCAACGTTTTTAAAAACTATAGAAATCTTTTTACTCTTCTTCGTCAGTTTTTTGCGGCGGGGGTGGCAAGATATAAGAGCCCGAAAGCCATCGGTTAAGATCAATCGCTCGGCATCGTGTTGAACAGAAAGGATAAGCGTTTTGTTGCGCCATCTGACCACAAATTGGGCAAGGATGCGCAGGACGGATTAAGGAAACATCTGTTTGTGTTGAATTTGGCTCTGATTGCATTTGGTGCGTTTTTTTTACCTGCTCGCACACCTTACTTAATGTTTGTTCTGCTTTTTCTTGTTGATTTTTCTCCCCCCCTTTTATTGGTTTTTTATTCTGTTTCATTGGTTTTGCCAATCAATCCGTTTTTCTCAATGCATTTTTCCATTCCAATAAGGAAGAATTGGATAGTGATAAGCTGTGAGAAGATCCATTGTTTCAGCCAAAGGCAAGCCCACCACATTAGAGTAAGAGCCAGCGATATAAACAACAAAAGCACCAGCTTTACCCTGAATAGCGTATCCACCGGCTTTTCCCTGCCATTCTCCAGAATGGAGATAAGCTTCCATCAAAGCAGAGGTCAACCGTCTAAAACGCACACGACTTTCGACCAACTTTACGGTTATTTTTCCGCGTTCATTGAGCGCACAAACAGCACCATAGACCTTATGGGCACGTCCAGAAAGGAAGCGCAAACATTCATAAGCCTCGTCCTCGCTTTCTGGTGAGGGAAGAATAGTCCGCCCAACAGCAACCACAGTATCAGCAGCCAAGATGACCATTTTCTGTACTGATGCCTCTTCTTGGTTCTGTTGCCTACGCCATAGGAAAGTTTCTTGCGCCTTAAGAGCTTTTTCCTTTGCCAAACGTTTTGCAAGATTTGCGGGATGTTCTCTTAATTTTGCTGTTTCATCGATATTGGTTGCGTAAACCTGATCGGGATCAAGACCAATTTGTGCTAAAAGAGCCAAGCGACGTGGTGAAGCAGAAGCGAGCACCAACTGGATTTTCTCCAAAGAGTTTTCTCCCAAACAAGATTTTTCCAAGAAAGTTTTTCTTATGACGCCCATTGCTACCCCCTCAGAATAATTTTAAACGATCAGCTTATGCGTGTACTACTGATATTCTTTACTCACTTATATAACGCATTCCAAGATGGTTTTAATTTTCGCCTTTTTCATTTTTCGCTCTTAGAAGCAAGATAAAGGCTTTTAGGAACATTCTTTCTTTAGAGAAAGATGACAACCAAAGCGCACAGCTCATCCTCCCAAGCATCCTTTGTTCATCTTTACGCAGATCTGTGAGGATGCAGATCATACACACTGTTTTCCCTTTTTACAGATGAACTATTTATAGCGATATATAATACGGCCTTTTGTCAGATCATATGGGGTCATTTCGACCATGATTTTATCACCAGTTAACACACGAATACGATTTTTTCGCATTCTTCCAGCGGTATGAGCAATAATTTCATGATCATTTTCCAGTTTTACACGAAACATAGCATTAGGTAAGAGTTCAGTTACGATACCAGAAAATTCCAAAACTTCTTCTTTTGACATAAACAATCATTTCCTTTATAGAAAGTCGGTGCGTTTTTGAGTAGCACATTATTTTTCAGCGTTCATATCTTATTTTCTTGGTTTTGTGAACAAAAATTCAACAAAAAGAGCAGGTTTTTCTTTTTGTATTTGTTCTCTGACGCTTTCAAAAAGCTTTAAGAAATCTCTGTCCATGTCTTTTTGGATAGGTTGAGAGAGAACTCTCGAGCCTTTTTTAAAGCGGACTACGCTGCATTCCATTCCTTTTCTTCTTGTCTCTCTCCCATCGACATCGTACCTTAGCGACCTCCTCGTTTAGCACACTCTTCAGCCGCCTCTTTTTGCTGCTTCTCTCCATTCTGCTCTCCCCATCGCCATCACGCCCCATTGGCAACCACTCTTTCTCCAATCTCTCAAACCAATAATTTCATCATAAAATCACTTCATCCTCCACACCCCCATCCTTTCCGGCTTTTTTTCTCATGCAGCTCTGCGCTTTGCTCTCCACTACAGCCTCCAACCACCTCTCTTCCCATTGGACACAAAACCCCAAAAACCGTCTCACCAATACCCAATCCACAAAACTCCAAGCAACAACGGCTCTTCCGCCCTTCAGCGTACTTCTTCACCCCACTTTTCACGCATCACCCAATATACTCTCTCCTCACCACCGGCATCCAATCACAGCAGAAACAACCACACCGCCTCCCCCTTCACCCCACTCTTCACGCACTTTTCAAACAGCACACCCTCCAAGGCACTCTTTTTTCCATCTTTACAGCAGATTTGTAAGGACACAGATCACAGCCAATCCTTCTATTTTTTAAAGATTTACGCTTTATCGTTTTTACGATTATACAAAAAACAGTAAAATAAACTTGTGATAAAAACAGCGTTAAAATCCATTTGAAGCACACATCACAGAAAAGAAAAACACAGAAAATGTTCTCCTCTCATTCCACTCATCTACTTCTTTTTTTCTAGACTGCTCTCAGTTTATAGGCAAATTGTCGCTCACAATTCCCTCACCCAAAAAACCAATCTCACGATTTAATTTTGCCAAGCCCTATTTTTCTTCGTTGCAAAACAAGAAAAGTAAATTTTCATATGTTGTTCAACTCTGCATTTTTGCAAAACTGTTTATAAATTAAGAAACTTCTCTACCGGCATCCAACTCTACCGGAAATACCTCCATCGAAAAAAACACACC
>NZ_HE997540.1:1060712-1068527 GCF_000312545.1 Bartonella senegalensis OS02 | reverse complement strand
CATCCTCCAACGCGCTCTTTTTTTCCATCTTTACAGCAGATTTGTAAGGACACAGATCACCCACAATCCTTCTATGTTCTTTAAAGATTTACGCTTTATCATTTTTACGCTTTTAAAAAATTACAGAAAACAGCAAAGCAGTATAAAATCCGTCACATGATACCACTTTAAAAAGCTGTCTTTAATAAACCTATAGCCGTCTCTTGAAAAAAACGCATCTATCAACCGTTGTCCATCAAGTTTTAAAGCCTTCGCGTTGCTTGCACAAATCAACAAAGAAACATAGAAACACCGACTCTCTCTATGGAAACGATTCCGCAATCACAAACACCAGAAAAGTAAGGCATGCTTCAAGACATCTCCTGAAATATCTGCCCTCAAATATCAAATCTCTGTCTCTCTCAGATTTAAGATCCCAAAAACAAAGGACTTTGCACGCCCCTCACACGCAACAAAACGCCATTATTTTGCACATTCACGTGTTTATTTTAAAGAAATACCCGTCAGCACAAAAAATCCCCTGTCACAACAACCTGCAGGTATACTGGTAAAGCCATTGTCCACCACCATCTTTACGTTTATCAAGCACGCGACGGTACCACCATTTTCCTTACCAGTGAAAATATTGCCATGCCCTTTGCATGGAAAGCGTTTAGAAAAGCCGTTTTTACTCTTTTCTTAAGGTTTTAAAGAAGTCCTACTAACATGACAGCCTCAACTTATAATGTGCAAATAATAATGTGCAAATAATGTGCAAACAAATGATTTTGATTGCTTCACTCTCAGAGGATTTAAAATGAGAGAATTTTACAATATTCAAAGCTCTCATTCGACACGCAAAATGATAAACTATCCTTATAAATCAATTGATTGCACTTGTTCTACACCTAAAACAAAAAAGCAGCTTAAAAATTCGTTTCCTTGTATTCTAAAAAATAGTTTTACAGAAACACAGAAAAGAGTATAAAATGAAACACGATGGTAAGCTTGTTTATCGATCAAAAATACGTTTATAGAAGCTCTTTTTGATCTTCCCTCTTTACAAACCAATATCTTACGACTTTTACAGAAGAAAATACATACTATCCGCATCATAAACTGTGCAATGCATAAAACTTTTGCTGTTTTTAGAGAGATCCTTTTTTCCTATCCTCTATAACACTGAGAAGTCCACTTATGATGTTTTCTAATAAGAGCATTTTTTAAAAGAATCTGCAAAAAATACAAAACCAGCAGCCTTGTTGTTTTGTCCTGTTCTGGTCTTTATCTCATCCCTTAATGCCTGCTTGCACTTCTATGGGCATGCCTCTTTCTCTCAAACTTCTCGGTGCACAACTTGTCTCAAACTTCTTCAATGCACAACGTGTTTTGTGAGCATACTCCTGTAAAGTTACAGGGAAACTGAAGGAAGAAAAACCATAAGAAAACTTAAAACATTTCCCACAAGCGCACTGCTCTCCCCACGCTCCTCATTGCTTATTCCTTTACCGTTATCGCATTTTTATCCAAAAAAATCGAAGCTAGCTTCATCAAAAATGTAATGAAAGTTGCGCTATTGTACCCCGATAATCTCAATCCATAGCTCCAGCTTTATGGCTTCACGAAAATTTCTCCGCCTTTAAAAGCGCAAAAATTGTGCACGCATAGGGATTATACCTCGTTGTGTGAACAACAAAACCGGTTGTCCCATACCCGCTAGGAACATAATCATTAAAATGCTTCCCCATCATCAAAGCTGCTTAAGCATATTGGGCAATTCATCTTCCCAAAAGGCATATCCTCGTTTAACAGGAAAAATCCATACGCGTCTCTGATCGCTGCAGTAAAAAATCTGCTCTCATGACAAAGCCATCACGAGAAGACCGCCCCTCATGATAACAGAAAAAACAGTAATTCACCGACAGATAAGCTCTTCCCCTCCCCCTCATTTTTGACCAGCAAACATTTTTAGTCAAAAACTCTTCCTATTTAACGCCTCTTCTTGTTTAACGCAAAGAACTGGAAAAATGAATCAAACAGGCTGAGAAATTGACCATACCCATTTCAAGAAAAAGCGTTCCAATCACAAGGCATTGACAACAAAGAAGATATCTCCTCAGCGGATCAAAAGCTGGAGAGCTTTTTTTCTCAAAAGCTTTCGCAAAAAATTTGCAAAAAAGAAGCGGCACAGTTAACAGAGTGCCGCACTTTTAGTTATAACATTCAAAAGGAAAATCTCTTAAAAGACCTCTTTAAGAAGAGGAAGAAAACCAATAAGACAACAACTCATATCTTACGGGATCATCAGCACATTGCCCAGTTCCACATTCAAGTATAGTAGAAACTAAATTTGCTGCGATTAAAAATATAAAGAGAAAACTTGCCATTCTACTGAGTGAAGGAAAAGGTGCAGACATTTTGAATGTGTAAGATAATTCACCGAGAATCATGAGGAAGGCAACTGCAAAAATACACATCACTGCAATAATGAATGCCCAAGTATAAAAATGCAGTCCAAAGAAGGTTGAACCATATCCAAGATCATCTGGAGTGATATGTAAAAACACCTGACGTGCAGCAACCACACTGGTTACCATACAACCAAGAATAACCATACCATAATGGGTATTTTTGACTTTATGGTGAATATTGAGAAGGAAGCCACATCCTGCCAGGATCAAACCGACGCGCTGAAGAAGACAAAGAGGGCAAGGCAGTTCAAACTTTACCAGTTGATAATAGAAAGCCACCAACAGGACAAAAGAAAGTCCTATCAGTCCTAATGTATTCATAAATATAACGAAATGATGATTTTTTTGTTGAACATGTTCCATGATTATTATCTCAAAAAGACAAGTTTAAAGTAGAAGTTGCATGATGATTAAAAGTAAGAAGAATAACAACCAAGAGAACTGCCCATAAGGCATAACTTATGTTTTTCTTGCCATACACAGTCGTTACTGCTGTACCTAAAGCGATTAAAAACGGAACAAACATTCTAGTCTCCTTTCTTATATGATTGCATAGATATCGCAAAATGAGGCTAAAAAGAGACAATATATTTAATTATTCACAATTCATTACAAATTATTACAATCCACAATTATATTTTGTTTTCTTTATGAAGGGGAGGCAAGATAATGAAACAGAAAGGCTGCTAAAAGCAAATTTCAAGCAAAAAGTTTTAGCATGCACTAACTTTTTCATGAAGCAAAAGAACGTATTTCCCCCCTCCCCCTACAAGAATCATCTAAACGACAAAATAATGCTTATTCGCTCAATATTGAGATTTTTATATCTGTATTTTTACAATCTACAGTTCTTCTTTTTGCCATAAAGAGCTCTTTTTGCACCATACAAATGACAGTTCAAATGATAACATCACTATGCCCATTTTTCTGCTTTTTTAGCAAACAAAAAACGATGAGAATTTCCCAAGATTTTACAACAGATCTGTTTATATCGCTAAAATCTCCCAGAAAAAAGAATTCGAATAATTTTCAAAAGAGCATTAAGAGTAAAAGCAGTATCCAATATTCTGGAGGGGAGTATATTAAAATATTGAGCATCGGGAATAAAAGTGGGACTAAAAAAGCCAAACTTCTCGAAAGTGCTTATCCTCTCAAAAAGATTGCTCCATCAACGCGGTTTGGCATGCGGAAGATATAAATCTACGGTCGGAGATTTCGACTACACTCCCAGATTTTGACTACACAGTTAGATTTTATCAGTGCAGGGACTCTTTCAGCTCTGCAATATTTCTATGCTCACTTAAACGATCCGAAAGATCATCTTAAAAGAAAAAACAAGTGCTCAGGATATCAAGAGCAACTTAAAAAAAACGCATCATACTGAAGAAACATGCCATACAAAAAATGAGAAGATAAAAGTCAGATGCATTTTATTGCCATAAGGAGAGCTTGGGAGTGTTTATTTTTTTGATAAATGCAAGCAAATATGCAAACATCACGAAAACCTGAAAACAAGAGAGAAATTGAAATGGGGGATGAGACGAATGGGTTCATTATTAATTGATGTTAACAACGTCTCAAAAATATACCGCAGCATAAACAGTGCAACTGGTTTCAAAAATAAGGTGGTCTCTCTTTTCAAACCAACCTATTCAAATCATCACGTGCTAAAAGATATCAGCTTCACCCTTTATTCATGACAATCGCTAGCCCTAGTTGGTCCGGATGGAGCAGGAAAATCAACACTGAATTAAAATACTTTCTGGTATACAATATGCCAATGAAGGAAGCGTTAAAGTCTTAAGGGTGAACCGTACAAAGCCAAAAAACTCTGTTCAAGTCTCTAGACGTAATCTTTGGTCACAAAAATTGCTTATGGTGGGATTTACCTTTACGCTACAGTCTAGAGATGGTTCAACCCTTATATGACCTTGAAGGAAGCTCTTTGTCGCCGCCCCCTTAAAGAGATCACTGAATTATTGGATATTGAACATATCATGAATAAGCCAGTACGCATGCTCAGTCTTGGTGAGAGAGTAAAAAGCGAATTAGCATTCAATTTGTCCTTTAAGCCTCAACTGTTATTTCTCGATGAACCAACAATTGGTCTTGATATTACCTCGAAACATGAAATCAAAGAACTGCTGAAAAAACTAAAAAAAGAGCAAGGTCTAGGATATATCACTACAAGTCATGATATGGGAGATATCGATGGTTATGTTGATGATATTATTCTTTTGCATAAAGGAAAAAAACAATTTCATGGCGCTATTGAGACGCTCAAAGAGATGATCCCCTCATGTTTGAGAATAACGCTTTTTTGTGAACACTTGCCAAAAGCTTCAAGTATTATAAAAAGCATTGATGCACTTGTGTTAAAATTATCCAACCCTTTAAAAGAGCAACACTTTAATGATGAAAAATGTACACAGGAGATTTCACTCACCCGTGAAGATGTTGCCTATTTCATAAGAGAGATCGCAACAGAACTTAACTGTCCGTTCTCTGTGTCCACTCCCTCACTTGAAGAGATGCTGCGTGTTAAATTTAAAGAATTTCTCTAACCATTGCTTTGCTCTCTTTCTCTTTGCCAAGAATGGATTGCGCACACTTCTCAATGACAAAGCAATATTTTTTACCGATATTGTTATGGGAACACTCTCACCCTTCGTGCTTCAACTTCTGTTGTGGAATATCCTTTTTTCTGAGAGGGGCGACAGCATAAACGGTTTTGTCTTTGGTGATATGATCTATTATTATGCCTTTACCTTAATTTTTTCACGCTTAAATAATGGTTATGATTTAATTTAATCTTTCTCTCAGCATGTGAAAGGAGGGAAATTAGAATTCTATCTCACCAAACCCTTCAGTTACATGATGCAAATGCTGTTACCCTTTTTGGGTGAAAGTGTTCTCTATACCATGCCCTTACTAGTTATTTTTGCTGTAAAGCTTATTTTATCCTATGAAAATATTTTAAGATTGTTCATAGCTTTTCTGTTGTTTTCTCGCAATTGCTGTGTTTTGTCCTTTCCTTTGCCATTGCCTTATTGAGTTTCTGGGTAATTGAATACAATATCTTGCTGTTTTTTAGTATTCTCAGTTCAGCGCTTTTTGGTGGCACTCTTGTTCCTCCCTCTTTTTGGCCAACATGGCTCATTCCATTGATGCAGTTTAATCCTTATCGTTTCACGATATCGGCTCCTGCCGAATTTCTCTCCACACAGACCCTAGCGGTATTTCAACAATTGCTGTTAGGGAGTATTTTTTATATTTCGCGTCTTTTATTCTTCATTCATCTTGCTTGGAAGAAAGGAATGAAATCCTATCATGGAGCGGGGGGATGAGGTGCAAACAATCCTTTACTTTATCAGCATGAATATGCGCCACCAAATTATCTATGGAAAGAATTTCACGGGAGAATTTATTTTTTCTCTTTGCTATGCTATTATTTTATTCAATTTCTCTTTATTGATAAAATCTCTTCTTTTTCAGGAAGCATTGGGAACTATAGCAGAGATGAAATTCATCTTATCTTTGTAGTTTTCATTTTGCTTGGGATATTTTTACCAATTCTATTGAAAGTTTTTTTGGAAACGTCGCAGAAGGTAAGATTGAGGGAGATCTGACCAAGCTTGTTTCAATTTGGCTTTTAATCTTGCTTGGCTGGTGCAAACCTCTTTATCTTCTCAAGCTTTTTATTGTTTGTGTAAGTGCCTTTTTCTTTGTAACATTACCGGATATGTCAGAGATTAAAGCTGAGATGTTTTTTCTTTATCGTTGCAATTTCTTGTGTTTTTATCGTAAATTTATGTTTTTTCATGCTTTTCAACTTTATAACATTCCTAACCAGCCGTAAGATGCCTGTCGCCTATTTTCATGCAATGCTTTACCACCTTTCCTTTATGCCCATAGCAATTTATCCCCTAAATCTTGTAAAATGGCTTCTTTTTTTGTGCCCCTAGCGTTTTCTGCTTCCCTCCCCGTGTCACTTCTGCTTAGTAAAAATGAATGGTATATAGGCTATTTTTTGTTAAGCGCTATTTTCAGTATTTTCATAACTTTTGTTGTCTATAAAAAAACAATCTGTCACTTCAACGGACTTTGTGGATAAGAGGAAAAGCAGCTTGATTTCAACGGTATCGCAACATCATCATTGAAATAAATCAGCCCTTTAAAAATCTCTCTTTTCTAATTGGCGCTCTCCAAGAATATTGACTTTTCTAAACTATCGGGTTTGTGTATTTTCTAGCAGAACACACCCCTTACTCTTGTCTTTATTCTTGCTCTTAGCGCTCTTTATTGGCACGCACTTTAGAGCCCTCGTTGAGGGCTCTTACACATCTCTTCATTTCAGCTTTTATCGCACAAGACTTGCTGCAATCAAAGATATTAAGCTCTTTCACTTCATGGAATAAAGTAATTATCCAAACCTCAAAATCAAAAAAGCACAACTCTAGGAACATGAGGGGTAAAAGGAACAAGCAAAAATCATCAATCAAATCGTTAGATACCAATTTTATAAGACACATTTGAAGAAACGTGTAAGGTTTTTTAAAGCAAAATAAAAATCACTATTAAATAAAAACCGCGCTGTTGTGAATATTTTATAGGTCCTCCCATTGAGTACGGAACTTCTTTATCGTTTACTTTGTCTTACAATTGATAGCCCCTCTTCAATGAAAACCAAATTGAAAAAAACTGTTGTTCTGTGATCAATTGACTTTGCAAAAAGCGTTTAAGACTCTTAAAGAATAAAGGAGAAAGAATCGCCTTGAACACTTGAAAAGGATTTAGAATGACGAAACAATCATGTGACGTAGCGATTTTAATGGGCAGCCAATCGGATTGGCAAACGATGCACCATAGCTCGGATATTTTAACCTGTCTTGAGATTTCTCATACTGCGCAAATTATCTCTGCACACCGGACTCCTGAACGACTTTACCAATTTGCGAAAGGAGCAAAAGCGGCAGGTTTTAAAGTTTTAATTGCCGGAGCTGGTGGTGCAGCGCATCTTCCTGGTATGCTTGCAGCCCTCACCCCCCTTCCTGTTTTTGGAGTTCCAGTGCAGTCGCACACTCTCTCTGGTCAAGATTCTTTGCTTTCAATTGTGCAAATGCCGGCAGGAATACCGGTTGGCACATTAGCCATTGGCAAAGCAGGCGCTATTAATGCAGCACTGTTAGCAGCAGCCGTGATGGCAGTTTATGATGATCATTTGGCACAACGGTTAGACGATTGGCGTCAACAACAAACAGCCAATGTCGCACAAACGCCTAAAACTGAGGTTTAAAATGACACACTCATCCAGCACCCCCGCTTCATCCAGCACCCCCACCTCATCCAACGCGTCCTCCTCACA
>NZ_HE997540.1:1050239-1060176 GCF_000312545.1 Bartonella senegalensis OS02 | reverse complement strand
TATTCTTCCTTCGGGAAGCGTAATCGGTTTAATAGGTGGAGGACAGTTAGCACGCATGTTAGCCATAGCGGCAGCAGAACTAGGATTTCGGACAGTGGTTTTTTGCCCTGAAATGGATTGCCCAGCTGCACAAACAACAAACGACCATATTGTTTCACCCTATGATGATTATTCAGCCTTAGATCATTTTATTTCTCTGTGTGATGTTGTAACCTATGAGTTTGAAAATCTTTCTCTTCAAATGGTTCAGTATGTAGAAAAAAGCAAACCTGTTTATCCCTCTTCGAAGGCATTAGAGATTACACAAGATCGGCTTTTTGAGAAGCAATTTTTACAAGAGCAAGGCATCAGAACAGCATCGTGGCATGCTGTTGACGATACATCTTCTCTCCTTTCTGGACTTTCCAAGCTAGGTAGTCGTGGTCTTTTAAAGACAAGACGTTTTGGCTATGATGGAAAAAATCAGATCAAGCTAGATCATCCGGGTGAAGAAGCCATAGAGAAAGCGTTTATAGCTTTCAAGGAACAGGCATCGATTTTGGAAGAAATTGTTCCTTTTTTATCGGAAATTTCGGTTCTCTCGGCGCGCACGAAACAAGGGGAACATATTTT
Organism: Bartonella senegalensis OS02; assembly: GCF_000312545.1. Lineage (GTDB taxonomy): Bacteria > Pseudomonadota > Alphaproteobacteria > Rhizobiales > Rhizobiaceae > Bartonella > Bartonella senegalensis. Next base: position 1,059,564 of record NZ_HE997540.1, on the reverse strand, counting down.
TTATGATTGCCCTGAAAATCAGCATCACAACGGCATTCTTCACAAATCATTTGTTCCCTCACGTCTTCCACTTTTGGTGCAGAAGGCTGCGCAAGAAATAAGTGCAACAGTTATGGATGCCTTGGATTATGTAGGTGTTCTTTGCATTGAATTTTTTGTTTTAATGGATGGGAGCCTTTTAGTGAATGAACTGGCCCCTCGTGTTCATAACTCTGGCCACTGGACGCAAAAGGCGTGTGTCACGTCGCAGTTTGAACAGCATATCCGTGCCATTTGCGGTCTTCCTTTGGGGAGCACATATCGGCATAGCAATTGCGAAATGACCAATCTTCTTGGCAACAATCTGAAAGATTTCAAATATTATCTCACGCAAGAGCGCACATCGGTGCATTTATATGGCAAAAGCCTTCTGCAACCGACACGCAAAATGGGGCATGCCATCCAATTAACGGGTCCAGTGACCAAATCGCAACAGTAACCTACACGAGAAAGAATGTCTTACATTCACACTGTTTTACCACAAGAAAACAGTTCTCAAATATACCCCTAGTTTTTACACCCACAGGCTTTTGGTGGCAAGGGAAGCGCAAAACAGCAGTACAGTCTCCCAAGGGGACTTCCCAACGGCATCTTCAAGCATTGCGCTCAAAAATTTCCTGTCAAAAACCGCATCAAACACAGCTCTGTCAAGATCACTGCAGCATCTTCTCAAGGATAAGACCCCAAAACCTTTTTTTCAGAGCATATTGCTAAGAATACCCCTCAAGAGCATCCCCCAAAGCCCTCATGTTTTTCCTCAAAACATCTTCCAGAGTCTTTGACCTTTAGCCATAGATAAACTGATAAACGGAGCTCCGAAGTTTGGTTACAAACAAACAAGGTAAAAACGCAACAAAACACCAGCCAGAGCTTTTTGCAAACAGAACACGGCATAATCGTGCGAAAAAGCTTGATAAAAGCATGCCCATTCTCCAAAAAAGCCAACCTTTTGCAAGGAGATCATGAGAGGAAAGAACATCGTTTCCCCGTGTGCCCCCGGCGCCCACACCACCCTTGCTTAAAACAACTCTCATACCTGCCCGAATGCCTCCCCAGAGCAGATCTTTCCCAAAGGACTTCTCAAGGGTCTCCTCCAAAAATCTCTCACACACCTTGTCAACACTCCTCTTGATGCGCACAAGTTCCTCCTTATTCTCAGCTGTTTGGTGTACACGTACCATCACTCTTTATCAACGAATTCTCGGTATTTTGCGCAATAGAAAGGGAATTGGCAAAATACCGCCCACCCTTTCACAACATATTCCTAGGAATACCCCTCAAGAACATTCACAATATTCGCCAACAGCTTTCACCAATCTCCAACACATCTCTGCAAGCCTCTCATCACGACTGTTAAGACAGCACAAGACCAGTACAGCTTAGTTGCAAAGGAACAATCCCTCAAGCTTTTCTGAAACAGAACACGACATACTCCTCCGAAAAAACCTGATAAAAGCATTGCCCATTCTCAAATCAAACCCAATTTTTTGTAAACAGATCAGGATAAGAAAGAATATTGATTCCCCCTGTGTCCCCAGCGCCCACACCACCCTTGCTTAAAACAACTCTCACACCTGCCCGAATCCTCTCCAGAGCAGATCTTCCCCAATTGTCTTCACCAAAAAATCTTTCTCACACCCTATCACTATCAGCACTCCTCATTAGTGCACATTAGTGCACATACATGGACTGCTCCTTATCAGTCGCTCTTCTCAACACTTTGCGCGACTAAAAGGTTAGAGGAAATTTGTAAGGGATGATCCCTTGACAACAATAAGACTTTTTGTTAGAAGCGACGCAGTTTTTTTTGCAATTTTCACTTATTCGTTGTGCTGATGAAATGTGTTAATGCGTACCTTTTCTAGGTGTGCGTTTTTCTTTTGTGATCACAGTGAAAAAGTGTATAACGCGGCGTTGTAACACGGTCACAGTTTTAAAGTGTAATGTTGTCTCTTACAGCAAGTGACTATGAGAATGAGATTATAGTGTTAAAATGAAGACATCGCATTAGAGAAATATCTATCAACGGTGAGTATGATGAAAATTAAAAATTCGCTTAAAGCACTGAGGGAACGCCACCGTAACAATCGTTTGGTGCGTCGCAAAGGTCGTGTTTATATTCTTAACAAAACGAATCCACGTTTTAGAGCACGGCAGGGGTAATGGTTACGGCAGGGGTGATGGTTTTTGTGCCTGCTTTTTTTGTGGGCATTAAACCTTTTTGATTTTTTGGAAATTTGTTTGTGCATTGCCAGTTTGTTGGTTAATCCCTCATTTTTTGAGGATTTGTTTTTATGAAGTTTTTTATTTTTTTAAAAACTTTGCAATTCCGCAACTTTTGTATTTTCCAACAAAATTTTTTACTTTTTTTTATTCTTTTTATAAGCAATTTTTGTTTAGTTTCTCGTGGATACGGACAAAATCCTCCTTCACTTCCTGTACAACCTCCTTCTCCACAATTGCTTTTGCCGCTGGACGATCTGATTCCCAACGATTCTGCCTCAACACCAGCTGAGTCTGATTCAGCAACGACCATTCTTGAAGATTTTGACGTCGCCCACCAGTCTTATGCTCAGAGAACTAAACAACGAAAAGAAGCAGAAGTTTTAGGCTTACTCAAAGAATTGAAATTTTGTGCTGATGTTGAGAAAGCAAGCAAGATCAGTCGGCGACTTCAGCGTTTATGGTCGCAATCGGGCAGTGAGACGATTGATCTTTTGATGTTATGGGCAGAAAATGCTATCAGCGCTGACAATTACGGTCTTGCTCTTGATTACATTGACAATGCTCTTGCACTTTTACCGACTTATGCTGAAGCCTGGGTCAGACGGGCTTGGGTACATATTCAACTGAGTGATTTCAAACTTGCCATGCTTGACCTCAACCATGCTCTAAAGCTTGAACCACGCAATTATATAGCATTTTTTGAGCTTGGAATTACTATGGAAGCAACGGACCGTCCAAAGCTTGCCCTAAAAGCCTATGAAACAGCACTGGAATATTATCCGCAAATGCAAAAGCTACAAAAACGCATTGAAGAGCTTTTAGACGAGCAATCCCCACAAGCTCTTTAGACTTTCTCTGCAAGACCGTTATATCCTTGCGCCTTTACCAACTTAGGCTGAAGGCTGAGTGAGAAGCTTTTTTGCACATATGCAACTCAAGCGCTTTCAAACTTGCCATGCTTGACCTCAACCATGCTCTAAAGCTTGAACCACGCAATTATATAGCATTTTTTGAGCTTGGAATTACTATGGAAGCAACGGACCGTCCAAAGCTTGCCCTCAAAACTGAAGAAACAAGCACTGGAATATTATCCGCACATGCAAAAGCGACAAAAGCGCATTGAAGAGCTTTTAGACGAGCAATCCCCACAAGCTCTCTGAATTCTTTAGAAAGAGATCTGTCGTTTAAACCTGTCATAAGGAACAAGAGAGATAGCCATTTTTTTTGCTTATTAATGAAATTCTTTATTTTATCAGTGAGAGAGTCATCTCTGTTTTGGAAGAGAGTTTTCTACCAAATTTTATACCTGATGCCATAGCAACGATGTACCCATCATTGATCCGCTTGCAAATACGTGCAGGTTCAACCTCTGTTACCACAGCCAAAATTTGAATGAGCATTTTCTCCCCTTGTATCTTTGGTACGACGTATCTTTGGTACGAAGTATCTTTGGTACGAAGTATCCGTGGTACGATATCTCTGCGGTATGTGTATCGCCGGTCTTTATAGAGCATTTTCTCAAACAAAGACTGTTGAAATTTTCATTGCTAAAATCCTGAAATTGCTCTATGTATGGATCTGTGATTTTGATCGTCTACGCAACGATCAATAGGGATCTAAAAACCCGAAAATCCGAGAACATAAAAATCGATCCCACTCTGTGGGTTCCCGGAATTCCGGGAGTTTTTGCCATGTCCAGGTGCTTCTTGGCACTAAAAGCAAAAAGCTGACTCGGATTCAGTATTTTTAGACTCCCGGAATACCAATGCGAGGGCGCTCGCACCCGGTGGGGGGCTTTAAAGTGCAAGACAAAAATCCGCATTTTAATGATATTTCTGTAGGCAAGAGAATTCGTTATAGACGAAAGATGCTAGGGCTTTCCCAAAAACAGTTAGGACACTCTTTAGGGGTCACGTTCCAACAAATCCAGAAATATGAAAAAGGAATAAATCGTGTAAGCGCTGGACGTTTACAGGAAATTGCTACTCTACTGGATGTTTCTGTTTGCTTTTTTTATGCGGATCTTTCACCAGAAGCACATGTTTCATCTCCTGATGCTACAGAAATATCGAATAAAGAAGAAGATTTCCTTTTAAAAAGTTTTAGAGAACTCAAACCGAAAAAACAGAAGGCAATTTTGTGCTTGCTTTCCGATTAAAACTCTTAAAATCCGCATTTTATAATTTGTAATGAGAAACTCTCCAGCTTTCAAATTCTCTGGTCCGCTCGCAAATACGTGCAGGTTCAACCTCTGTTACCACAGCCAAAATTTGAATGAGCATTTTCTCCCCTTGTATCTTTGGTACGAAGTATCTTTGGTACGAAGTATCTTTGGTACGATGTCTCTGCGGTATGTGTATCGCCGGTCTTTATAGAGCATTTTCTCAAACAAAGACTGTTGAAATTTTCATTGCTAAAATCCTGAAATTGCTCTATGGATGGATCTGTGATTTTGATCGTCTACGCAACGATCAATAGGGAGTTGAAAACCTGAAAATCCGAAAACATAAAATCGATCCCACTCTGTGGGTATCCCCGGAGTTCCGGGAGTTTTTGCCATGTCCAGGTGCTTTTTAGCACTAAAAGCAAAAAGCTGATTCGGATTCAGTATTTTCAACCTCCCGGAATACCAATGCGAGGGCGCTCGCACCCGGTGGGGGGCTTTAAAGTGCAAGACAAAAATCCGCATTTTAATGATATTTCTGTAGGCAAGAGAATTCGTTATAGACGAAAGATGCTAGGGCTTTCCCAAAAACAGTTAGGACACTCTTTAGGGGTCACGTTCCAACAAATCCAGAAATATGAAAAAGGAATAAATCGTGTAAGCGCCGGACGTTTACAGGAAATTGCTACTCTACTGGATGTTTCTGTTTGCTTTTTTTATGCGGATCTTTCACCAGAAGCACATGTTTCATCTCCTGATGCTACAGGAATATCGAACAAAGAAGAAGATTTCCTTTTAAAAAGTTTTAGAGAACTCAAACCGAAAAAACAGAAGGCAATTTTGTGCTTGCTTTCCGATTAAAACTCTTAAAATCCGCATTTTATAATTTGTAATGAGAAACTCTCCAGCTTTCAAATTCTCTGGTCCGCTTGCAAATACGTGCAGGTTCAACCTCTGTTACCACAGCCAAAATTTGAATGAGCATTTTCTCCCCTTGTATCTTTGGTACGACGTATCTTTGGTACGAAGTATCTTTGGTACGATGTCTCTGCGGTACGATATCTCTGCGGTATGTGTATCGCCGGTCTTCAGAGTATTTTCTGCATTCGTCAAGACACCCAAACAACAGAAAATACTTGGGATTTCAGCTTTAATGTGCCTCATATCATTGGTTATGATGGATACTATTTTACGGGACGCGAGAGAAGTACAGACTATGTACCATCAAAAAGTTTGTTTCATAAATCTTTAACACCCGTTACCCTTACGTTTAACACCCTTACCTTTACGATACAGTTGCATAATGATATTACCCCTTAAAGCTTCAGCTATAAAAGAAAATCCACTCTTAAGGTCAGACACCCGCAAAAGAGCGGCCTGATACAATCGACTCTTAAAATGGAATAAATTCAACTGCATATTTAAGAAACATTGTAAGACTTCTTAAGCGTACCATACTCCCTCTTTCTATATGTAATAGATTGATTTTTAATATTTTTTAAGGGTATGGAATGTAAAAATAAAGGTTTTGGAATAGGATTTTTAACATGTTTTCATTTCCAATAAGAGGTTACATATGCTGTGTTTTTTAGCCAATGTTATGTTTTTTAACCAACGATCCTGATAGATGAGATTTTTCTCAAACCATTCTGAATATTCAGCATTTGATTTCCATTTTAAGAAGATCATGGCAAACAAAGTAAAAGAAAAAAATTGCATGCAAAACCATTTTCTCCCTAGTAGAAGATTTTAAACTGTTTTACAATGGGGGCGGTGTTCTGCGCTTCTCGACAGGAAATAACATATTCCTGAGACCTTATTGATTTCCAAGGGAGCTGTCGCTGATTAAGCTCGTGGGCTTTTTCATATGGCGCCCACCTATTTGTTTAGGTTCCCGGGGATCAACTTTTTCCATCGGCTGTTGTGGATCACCACTTTTTTGTACAAATGCAGCACGCGAATATTGTATTATCCTTTTTAGCGGGGAATTTGGTAGAGAAAAAGTCCTCTAATCCTTTTCAGGGATTTGTGAGCGCGCGCTTTTAGAGAAGCTTCTTTTATTGCACCTTTTCGCTCTTTATGGGATACTTTTTCACCCTTTATGGAATGCCCACTTTTTATGGAATAATTAACGAAAGTCATGACCGAAGATACAAAAGCCGCACAGTCTATCTCATTGGTTCGCTCACAGTTACGCAAGAGCGGCTTATCGAAACGTGATTCACTTTCAGCAAAGGAGCGGAATGTTTTTTCGCAACAAGCCTGTTTCCACCTCATACAGGTTCTCGAACAAAGGGGGTTAGATTTTTCATGTATGGTTCTAGCGGGGTATTGGCCAATCAAATCAGAAATCGATCCCCGTCCTTTGTTTCATTGCATAAGGGCACGTGGTGGAAGTTTAGTATTACCGGCCGTGCTTGATTCGACGACCATGGTTTTTCGTACATTTTCACAAAGCACGGTTTTAGAGTCTATGCGCTTTGGCACATTAGGTCCTGGTGACGAAAATGCCGTTGTTGTTCCAAACCTTATTCTTGTACCCCTTTCAGCGTTTGATAGCCAATGTCACCGTCTTGGCTATGGAGGGGGGTATTATGACCGTGCTGTTGAAATTCTTCAAAAACAAGGGCATCAAATAACTTTGTTTGGTTTGGGATTTTCGTGTCAGGAAGTTTCCTCCATTCCCCATGCAGAACATGATCTCATTGTGGAGGGAATTTTTACAGAAAAGGGTTTCTTAAAACGCTAAAGTATGATTAAAACGCTCATGCGTTTTTTATTTTTAGGTGACATTGTTGGAGAAACGGGCTGTAGTGCTGTTTTTTCGAGGCTTCCGGGGCTAATTAAAAAATGGCAGCTTGATTTTGTTGTGGTGAATGGTGAAAATGCTTCTGGTGGTTTTGGGATCACACAAGAAACTTATCAAGATCTTTTAATGGCAGGTGTTGACGTTGTCACCACAGGGAACCATGTTTTTGCACACAAAGAAATAATACGCCATATGCATGAGAATGATCGTTTTTTGCGTCCAGCCAATTTTCCTAAGGAGACTCCAGGAAGGGGTTCAGGTGTTTTTACGGCAAAGAACGGAGCACGTGTTCTTGTGGCGAATCTTTTGGGAAGTGTTTTTATGCCCTACCAAGTTGCTGATCCGTTTGAAACAGCTGAAAGGATTCTGCTTGCCTGTTCTTTAAGAGAGCACGCAGATGCGATTATTTTTGACTTTCATGCAGAAGCGACGAGTGAGAAGCAATGTTTTGGTCATTTTCTTGATGGTCGTGTGAGTGTTATTGTAGGCACCCACACGCACACTCCCACAGCTGATGCGCAAATTTTAGAAGGCGGCACAGCTTATTTATCAGATGCGGGGATGTGTGGAGATTATAATTCGTCTCTTGGGATGGAGAAAGAAGAACCTCTACACCGTTTTCTTTATAAGAAGAAGCGAGATCATTATGAACCAGCGCGAGGTCCAGCAACGCTTTGTGGTTTAGCGGTTGAGATTTCAGAGAGGACAGGTTTAGCAGAAAAGGTCTCATCGGTACGCATTGGTCCCCATTTAAAGCCTGCGAGTCCAGATTTTTGGTAATCCCCTTCGGGGAGGATCTCTGTTTGGGTGCAGTTTTCTCAGACTCTTCTTTGCATGAGCATTTTCTCCAAAGAGGGACTCGCTTGAAGAGCCACCTTCGCTGCCCCTCAGAGGGTTCATTCGGGTGTGATCCCTGTATGGATGCAGTCTTTTTCAAGCTTTCCACTTTGAATGAGTATTTTCTCCAAAACATTTACCTCTCGAAGAGGATTGCTCCAAAGAGCGCACTCTCCAAAGCCTCTTCACAAGGTAAAGAGAGGCTCTAAAGGGAGGCACAGAGCCCAAGAATCCGCTTTGTAGAATGTCATCTTTCTCATACAAGGAAGCCTCTTTGAAGATTTTTCTTGCAGGGAATCGTAACTTGTCAGCAAGTTTTATAGGAATGTATTTTTAAAAGATCTTTCGAACGAAGTTTTCTAAATTTTCAAAGACTTTTCGCAACATGTTGCCCTTTTTTGCCATCAAATTCTCACTTTTATAATTTTGGGCTTTTTTTGATTTTTTACTTTCCAAATCGAATTTGCAAGCACAATGAATGATCACATACTTTTCTTTTATTTCATTGTTCTTAGTTAGGACAAAACGCCTTTAAAACCACAATGTACCATGGAAAATTCTCATCAAAAGTTTTTTCATCCAAAAGAGCAGCCTTCAAAAGAAGCACTGCTGAGAAGATTCATTGCTCCCAGTTTTCTGCTTAAAAGAACTCTTTTTCTAAGCCCCCCTTGAATAGGTTAAGCAAAGAGCACAAATTCCGAAAGACAATTTCTGCAACAGGAGACATAGAAAGAAATACCCAAAAGCAAGAGAGTCCTGAAGAGAATTCTTTAAAAAAATCTTCTTTGAATTCTCTATACTGGGAGGAATTTTCGTGCCGGTCCTGCAACAGCAGCAATAAAAAAACCATTTTACAAAAAACTTCCCAAAGAGGCATACTTTTTGAGTGCTTCATCTTCAAAGACGAGCCTTTTTCAAAGAATACCCCTCGAAGGGAGCGATGAGAATGAAGGCGGTTCTTTAGGATCCCTTTTCAGGTAATTTTCTTTACGAGGAGCTACTTTTTCGAAGCCTATGAAGCGTCATATTGGGGGAGTAAGAAAGCTTCTTTTACAGCAGACTCCTTCAATCCACTTCCTTTGAGGAGCTTTTTTTCAAGCTTTTCTCTTTTGAACACCGTTTTTCAAAGTGGAAATCGAACAAATTATGATCGATACTTATCCTCAGCGGATATTTTTGCTTAAGAAATAGCCTACCTTCGAAGAAAAGCCTCGCTGGAGCAATGTTTCTTTGGAACCATGTTTCTTAAG
>NZ_HE997540.1:1048304-1050016 GCF_000312545.1 Bartonella senegalensis OS02 | reverse complement strand
TCCGTTCTATCAAATTTATGTACATATAATCATTTCTGATTAAATCTACTGTTGATTTCCTGCTTCTTCGAGGCTGGTTTCATCAAAGTCACAGGACATTGGCCAGAGCCTTCCTTTCCACAGGCTAACACGGTGGAACTCACCGCCAAGTTTTCTAGATTAATCGCGGCATTAATGTCTCGATCATGGTGTTTACCACAATGAGAACATCTCCACTCACGTATGTTAAGAGGCAATTGTTCAATCTTCCATCCGCAATGATGGCAGATCTTACTGCTCGCATACCAACGATCTGCAATAACAATCTGTCGACCATAGCGGGCCGCCTTATATGCCAATTGACGGCGAAACTCGAAAAACTTTGATCTGCAAGGGCACACGATAAATGCTGATTTTTCAGCAAGCTTTTTACATGAAGATCTTCCAGACAAAAGGTCCCAAAACGCTGAATTAAATCGGTTGTAATCTTATACAAATTATCCGTTCTTATATTGCTTATACGCCCATGAAGCTTAGCCGAGTTTTTGCTTCTCCTTATGGCGGTTGCTCGAGCTTTTTTTCTTAAGACTTAAACGCCGTGATAAACAACGTAAACGATTGAGCAAAGTTTTATAAGGTTTAACGCTTCCTATGGTCTCTCCTGTCGAAAGCGTTGCAAGGGCATTAATGCCCAAATCAAGTCCAACAATAGCTTGGTTCTCGCTCAGTGAGACTTGATTATCTGTTTCAACGCTAAGACTGACAAACCACCTATCCGCTTTACGGCTAATGATTGCTGACAACAGCTTTCCTTGAAAGCGCAATTGTTCTCGCAGACGAACCCAACCAAGTTTGGCAATTCTTATCTTGGAACCTTGCAGCTGTATTTGATCATTGGTCAAAGTAAAACGATCGTGCACCCCTTTCTTTCTAAAAGTGGCATATCGGCTTCTCTCTGAAAAGAAATTCTTAAAAGCTACAGCCAATTGAATAATTGCCATTTGTGGAGCATTTTTAGTAACTTCCATAATCCATGGAAATTGTTCTCGTTTTAGAGAATTGAATTGTCTACGTAGCGTATAGTTATTAGGCTTTGGTAAATTACTATCTTTCTTCCACGCTTCATATTGCTGCTGCCATTCCCTCAGTGCCCAATTATAAGCAAAGCAAAGCGTACCCACCCACTGGCTCGAGCCATATAACTTCGCTGTTTATTGTTTAAGTCTAGAGCTATTTTGTGAGCAACAATCATTGCGATGCCTCTACAGCCTGACAAACATTCTCTACTAACCTTTGATTTTTTCTAGAACGACTTCCATAAAGACGAGCACTGAAAACAGTCATGATTTCTAAAACATCTTTAGCTAAATCTTCTTCAAAACTGCTTTCTTCTCCTTGCTTGAGAATGACAACCTCAACTTGTTTGGCTTCACAAATGGCGAAGACCAATTTCGCCCCAAAGCGTACTAAGCGATCTTTATGCGTAATCACCAAACGACCTATTTCATTTTCAATAAGAGCATCCAATAAACGTTTAAGACCTTTTTTACGATAATTCACCCCTAATCCTAAATCAGAGATGAGTTCATAAATTCAGCCTTGGCTTGCGCAATAGAGCTCGAGAACCTGTTTTTGTCGCTCTAAATCGTCTTTTTGATCATGGCTCGATACACGAGCATACGCAATGGTTTTTCTTTGAGAAAATTCTCTTGAACGAAAAAAATCAGGTCTCA
>NZ_HE997540.1:1038117-1047716 GCF_000312545.1 Bartonella senegalensis OS02 | reverse complement strand
CCTTGGAAAGATCATAACGGCGGTGACCTCCTGCAGTATGCTCAGAAATAATTTTGCCTTCACATTCCCAACGGCTTAGAGTTGCTGATCGAAACACGCAAAGCTTGAACGGCCTTACCTATCCCAACAAATCTATCCATAATGAAGATTATTACACAGATATAAATAGATAAATAGATTACAAGTAAAATGTTAAAGCCCCTCTATGACGTTCATCTTTATCGCTCTCATATAAAAGATCACGGTGCAGCTGTTTAATATGATTTTCTGTAATAGGAATATCTTTCCAAGATTGAAAGATTATTTCCATAACTTTTGCATAACCAATAACTTCCTGTTCATCACGGCTCTTAAAATTTTTAATTTCTAAATTTACCAAAAGCTTTTCAATTTCGCGGTCTGTTAATTTGCTTCCTTCAATACGCGTAGAAGATCCAATACTTTCAACAGTAGCAATTGACGCAGAGCATTCAAACGTTCTGGAGCAAGAGTTCCAAAAGCACGCCACGCACCTTTGAACTCATCAATCTCAGTAATCTCAGTAATGAGAGCCAACAATTCTTGTTTGATTTTGAGTGTATCTGTTTTCATACCGGAATGCATACCGGATTATACCCGATTACAATAAGATTTTTTTACATCTTTTACTGTTGGTTTATCACAAAGACGTATTGCTAAGGAGTGAGTGTAAACACCTTGCGCTTATTTATTGTAGGCAAAAATATCAAGCCTACAAAAATTAAGCCCGTCATTACTCTGCTAATGAAAACATTATAGTCTTAACTTCCTCGTTAGGAAAGGAGTTTTGCAGACTTCCCATTTTTCTTTAATAGGTCAATCGCTAATTTATCAAACGAAACAAAGATTTCACCACCTAGCCAGCTCCCCTCATAGGATATGATTCCATCAGCAAAATCCCCACCATTTTCAAGAATAGCAAGCCCTGCTTCAACAGCTGGTCGATTCATGACTATATTACTGGTTGCGAGAAGATCGCGTAACATTCCCGCTACATCTTCTTTTGATAATTTTGCACCTCGACGAAGTATCCAAACAAGTTCGCAAAGACAAGGCAAAGAAATAGCAATGAGAGAAGCTTCTCTTAAGATCTTGCTTGCCACTTCCCCCTGCTTTTTATCGTCTTGTAAAACAGCACGCGCTAGAACATTTGTATCTACAGAAATCTTCATTTCTCATTCGCCCAGCTAGAAGCAACCATTTCGTTCATTTCTTCAATGGTCAGTGGTTTTTTCAATTTTCCAACAAATCGTCCAATAAAGCTCTCAATTGTGATTGTAGATTGTGACGCCTTTATACGGATTTCCCCACCTGGTAATTTATCAAAGTCGATCCTCTCACCTGGTTTAACACCAAGATGTTGTAATAAATCGCGCTTGAGCGTAATTTGTCCTTTTGCTGTAACGGTTAATGAAGGCATAAACAATCCTCTTAGTTATAAATATAATTATTGAATATATATAAAAGTAATGTAAAATTCAATTACTTTCAAAAGAGAAATTACCAAAGAGTTATATGATTATATGATTGATGCTAAACATAAGGAATTGTGAAGTAAGTTTGTTTGCATACCGGTATATCTAATTACACTCGATTGCCTATTATGTTGTTATTGCCCTTCGAGGAATAGCCCTCGAAGAGGTTTCTTCGCAGGAAAGAGCTTAATCAAAAGAAGGAGAGAGTTTAAAAAAAACTACACCCAACCAGAGATACCCCCCGCCCCCCTCTGAAGCCTCGAAGGGGATTGCAGGCAAAATTATCCTGTGATGCGTTGAATGGTAGCCCCACAGCATGCTAATTTTTTTTCCAACCTCTCAAACCCGCGATCAAGATGGTACACACGATTAACGGTTGTTTTTCCCTTGGCAGCAAGTGCAGCAATCACAAGAGAGACCGAAGCACGCAAATCGGTTGCCATGACTGGCGCACCTTGTAGATGCTCTGTTCCAGAGACGGTTGCCGTCTGTCCATCGAGCTTTATTTGTGCGCCCAAACGGTTAAGTTCCTGCACATGCATGAAGCGATTTTCGAAAATTGTTTCGGTAATATGAGAAGTTCCCTGAGCGCGTGTCATTAGAGCCATGAATTGTGCTTGGAGATCGGTTGGAAAAGCAGGATAAGGACCAGTTTTAATATCGACAGGCATTATTTTTGTGTGACGTGGATTTCTTTTAACATGAATTCCTTGAGGTTTGATCTCGATATCGAGTCCAGTTTTTTGCAAGACCTCAAGCACTTGTGTAAGGTGGTGAGGATTAGCATTTTTAAGCATCACATCCCCCCCAGTCATAGCAACAGCCATTGCATAAGTTCCGGCTTCAATTCGATCAGGGATGACAGATATTCTTGTTCCGTTAAGTTTTTGAACGCCTTCGATGGTGAGGGTTGTTGTTGCCTCACCGGTTATTTTTGCCCCCATTGCATTCAGGGCTTGCACAAGATTTGTCACCTCAGGTTCACAAGCAGCATTTTCAAGGACGGTTTTTCCCTCTGCGGTTACAGCAGCCATGATCATAACATGTGTTCCACCGACAGTGACTTTAGGAAAACGATAGTGCGCGCCTTTTAATCCTTTTGAGACCTTAGCATGAACATATCCATTTTCGATAGCAATCCGAGCCCCTAAAGTTCTGAGCCCCTCTAGGATAAAATCAACGGGTCTTGTTCCGATAGCACACCCTCCAGGCAGCGAAACATAAGCCTCTTGGCACCGTGCAAGCAATGGACCAATGACCCAAAAGCTTGCGCGCATTTTACGAACGAGATCGTATGGTGCATGTGTTGTGGTTATTTTTTGTGCAGTAAAATGGATTGTTCTTGAATGAACACAATCGGTATGTTCTCTTTGCCCGTCGACGGCATACCCAACACCGTGATTGTTGAGAATACGAATGAGCAGTTCGATATCAGCAAGATGAGGGATATTATCTAAAGAAAGGGTTTCTTCAGTCAGCAAAGCAGCAATCATCAGAGGCAATGCAGCATTTTTGGCCCCTGAGATAGGAAGAATCCCTTTCAGTTTTTTTCCCCCAACAATTTCGATAGAATCCATAGAATTTTCCCTCTTTTGCTTTGCATTTCCCCTTCGAAAGCTTTTGCCCCCTCGGGGAATTTATTGTCTGTTATGATTTTAGAATGAATTCCAAACTGTAGAACGAATCATGAAGAAGTTTGGTTGCAAAGAATCAGTAAAGAGTCTTCTTTTTAGAATTCTGTTTGCGCCCTTTTTCGACTTTGCTCTTTTCGACGTTTTAAGTTTTGACGCAATTGTTGCGCCAATCTTTCCTGACGCTTTTTTTCTTTTTGTTGTTGGTGATTCATTTTTTCTTGCTTTTGGTTTTGATGCATCTTTGTCATTGCGCAACCTTCTGAGCAGTCTAGAGGATTTTTAAACAACCCATTTCGTTATATAAACTTCGTTATATAAACTATGTCATGACACAAGACATGTTTTGTTTCAAGAATGCAGAAATGTTCTCTTGCCTATTTCATGACAATATGGCACAAGGCGACGTAATGACTTGAGAAAGTGCTGCGGTAGCTCAGTGGTAGAGCACTCCCTTGGTAAGGGAGAGGTCGAGAGTTCAATCCTCTCTCGCAGCACCATGAGGTACAGATTTTTTATTTTTCAATAGGTTATTGGAAATAATAGAAAATTGTAGAACTACCTTTAGCGTTGTGTTTAGAGCATTCTGCTCTAAGATCAAAACGGCAGATACCAGAGATAAAATATAAGAAACACAATTAAACAAAAGGGCACAGTGTTAGATAAACAAAAGGGCACAGTGTTAGAAAACGCTCTCAGATGATATGGTAAATATCCTAAGGGAAGAGAAAAATGGTGTGCTTTCAACACCATTTTTGAAGGGGTTTCTTGCGCATAATCTTAGAACACTGTTGAAATTTTTGTTTCAGTATTTTCTGTGGATTGTCAGCAATGTGTTTTTCTATGTGTTCTTTTTTCGCTCCTTCTTAAGGGCGTTCTCCTCCTCATACCCTGGCTGTTTTTCCTCTTCTCGAAGAACATCCCTCTCCACCCCTGCACCCCACTGTCACGCTCAGCCTCTTGAATTCTCACGCCTTCTCCTGTTTTGAAATCCTTAATTTTCTGCACCATAATTTCCAAATCTTCATTAAAACGATTAATCTCACTTTCCAGTTTGCGAATATAGGCTTCATCACGATAAGCGCGCTTAATCAAAGGCGGCATATCAGGCCAATAGAGCATCAAATCGATCCATTCCCGTTGGGCAATCCATAATGCTCCCTGACATTGAGCTTTATGCTCTGCGGGAAATTTTTTTTGAGTATAATGCGGAATGAGGATTTCAGGTTTTTTAGTTTTAATTTCCAACAGTCCCTTTGTTCCAATAAAAGCATCGGGAGAAAACCCTTTCATGCGATCATCTGCCAGAACGAAACCAACAGACTGAGGCTTGCTCTGTGTGAGTGTAGCATAAAGCTGGCGCGCACTTGGTTCTAATTCTGTCCCGCGACGCATAGAAAGCGTTGTTGCTTCTTCGACGATTTTTCCAGTAATTCTTTCTCCGGCAAGTTTCCTCATAACGGCATGATATTTTGAGGTTTTTTGTCCCTGTTTTTTTTGTGCCATCACCATTTCAAACAAAGACGCCGTAATCACCCCCTTGCGCGCTTGATACCATTGCTCTGTTCCTTGAATACAATCGACCATTATAGGCATATTATTCCCCCCTAATCTTCGAAGCACTTTCACTCTGTGCACAAGCTTGAAGAAACCTTTCTATAAAGCACCACCTTTTTAAATCTGATCTGCTTTAAAACCTTGTGCAAGCTGATTCTCGTCAATAAAATGCCGGCATTTTCGACATCTCCTTCCCCCACAAACACGCACCCATTACCCATGGGCACACCCCATCCCTCGCCCCTCCATCCCCTATGAAACACTGGACATCCGCCACAAAACACGCTGCCCCTTATCTACCGAGCTTCCCAGAAAAACCAAACAACTCTTCTGCTCTGAGAGCCCTAAGAATCTTCGCCCCAGAGAATCTCCGCCGCGCAAAATCTCTGATCCACGACCTCTCATCCGCAGAATTTTAGATCCGTATCATCTTCGCCCCAAGAACTTACAGTTCCAAAAAGCTCTCAAACTTAAGAGTCCAAACAAACTCCAGCCCAACCTTAATCGGAGGGATTTTCAATCCGAAGAATCTTCGACCCGAAGAATCTTCAACCCGAAGAATCTTCGATCCGAAAGACTTTTTCCCTTGGTCCTAACCTTACACTCTCTTTCCCCTTCATCAAACACACTGCACTTTTTCTTAAAACACCTCAGGCATAAAACACTTTGAGCACTGTGCACGCCTATTAAGAAGCCATCACGCAAATCACAACCATCCCTGAAGCCACAAAGAAAATCTCAATCTACATCCCCACTTTATTAACTCGACATAATCCCTCGTCAATAAAATGCCGGCATTTGAAAATGCCGGCATTTTCGACATCTCCTTCCCCCACAAACACGCACCCATTACCCATGGGCACACCCCATCCCTCGCCCCCCCATCCCCTATGAAACACTGGACATCCGCCACAAAACACGCTGCCCCTTATCTACCGAGCTTCCCAGAAAAACCAAACAACTCTTCTGCTCTGAGAGCCCTAAGAATCTTCGCCCCAGAGAATCTCCGCCGGGTAGAATCTCCGATCTATAGAATTTTCAATCCAAAACGCTCTCAGCCAGCAGGATTTTCTATCGACAGAATTTTAAAGGCTTTTTTCTCAGCAGCCGTGACAAAAGATTTTCACTCCTGCTGTTGCACAACGAAAAAATCATTACGCCGATGTTTCTCTGCCAAATTTTTTGCCACATATTCTGCAGCCTTTTGCGATATAAAAAGAACGGCGTTGTGTTTTTGGGGTTCGAGCCTGATTGTATTTTGGCTATTTCCGGCATAGTAAAGTGGAAATCCCTGATAAAAAGTCTTCAAATAACGTGCCATGATTTTTTACCACCAGTAATCGTTCAAAACATCACACGGGCGCAAACGATGCTGTTTTTCGTAAGAACCATAGAGATTATCTTCATAGGTGCGCGTGACTTTTTCATTAAGACAAGCATGGTAGGCATCACTATTGAGAATGAAAGGTTGAAGTTGGGTATTTTGTTCGTCAATTTCATAATTGAGAACATATGCATCAGCGACTTGTTCAGTGACATCATCGGCATGCAGTGTTGTGAGATCGAGACGTAAGATTCTGAGAACAGTTTCTCTTTCTTCCACAAATTCGAGCACTTCTTCGACCTGTTCGATTGGTCCTTCAATGGCATCACAACTTTCATCTTCGCAGAGAAGTACGATGATTTCGTCCTCTTTAACGAATGGAATATTTTTCATAATTTTCCCCCCTTTGTAAGTTGATAAAGCAAAGCTTTGTCTTGACATAGTCAAATATAGCGTTACTCTTATCTCCTCTATGGGGGAGATGTCAAATTATTTTATCCTTAATAAAAGATATATTTTTATTCTATACGAGGTTCCAAACGGCATATGTGAATAAAAGTCGCCCTATTTTGTTCACCTCACGGACCTTTATTGTTCTCTATTTGTTCTTACTCAACGCAACCACAAACAGACAGGAGAGCTAAAATGAGTGATTTAGAACTGATAAAATACTGGCGCACTCTTGATTTAAAAACACAGAAAAAACTTATTCTGATACTTCGCCAGATGGTCGCCGCAAGAGAGTCAAAATCGCCTGCCTTTCCTGAGGAGAGAGCTTTGAAATAAGATCGAGGAATTCTTTATCTTCAGGACTAGCGCCCTGTCCATAGAGAATATAATTCATACTGATATCAATTTCATGACAAACGCGTGCTAAAGATTCAACAGTTGGTTCTTTTCCTTCTGCTAGGATAGAATGGAGATATCCTGCACCTTTTCCGGCTGCAAGGGAGACCGATCTTTTAGAGCGGCCACTTTTTTCCAGTGCAGCAGCGAGTCTTTGACGCCAACCATTAATATACATAGTTTCACCATATAGCGCGTCTTTAAAAAAAAACACGTCCTTTTTTCTAAAACAGACTTGCATTATCCTCTAAAAAGGATAAAATTAAGGAAACAAATTTTACTTTTTTAGGGGGGAAGGTAAGAGCTCATTTTCGGGTCCAAAGAACAACTTCCCACCACAAAGGATGTGAAAAAGCGCCTCACCGCGAAAGTCCATGGGTCTCTCAAGTTTTGTACTGTTTATTTTTTGTCATTCACACAATCTCAAACTGTAAGCATGCACCCGAATATGCACAACAAGCTGTCAGAGCACATACACTCCTTTTTCAAGAGGATGTTTTCTAACAAACCAACCGCAACAAACCCGCAACATTGCACTAAAGCGTAAAAACCTTAACCGCAGATACCCAATTGTACAAGAACAGTGTTTTGGTTTTGTTGTGAATGAAAATATATAAAAAAAGCAGAAAGTGGATTGAAGTATGCAACACGCCAATCAACAAGAAACTCCATATTATGAATCGTCTACGCTTCCTTATGTTTGTTGGTATCAGAATGATTTTCTAGGAGGTGTTCGTGGGATGCGGGCACACGAAATTGGAATTTACACGATTCTTCTCAACGAAATGTACGCACGTGGTCGTCCTCTAGAGTTATCGATAGAACGATTATCGCGTCTTTGCGGCTGTGACAAGCGAACTTTTACAAATGTTTTAGAAATGCTGATACGAGAGGGCAAGATTTTAAATTTAGCGCATGGTTTATGGAATAATCGGTGCGAAAATGTTTTCCGAGAGCGTACGAAATTGCTTGAACAAAAATCCTTTGCGGGTCGTTCTTCGGCAAAAAAGCGCAAGAAAATCAATGCAGAGGTTCAACAGCTGCTCAACGAGCGAGGAAGAGATGATGAACGTAACTCAGAATCTCAGAAGATGGAAGAAAAGGAAACACCTCACGGTGTTTCAGAAAAGCGGTTTTTTTTGCCGCAATCTGGGGAAGAGAAAGGTCATGAAGGATCCTGCACAGACCAGTATTGTGGCTGCACGTCGACACAGGCATCGACACAGACGTGTGCCCTTACGCGCCCAGAGCAAGAGTGCACAAAATGTTTTTCTGATTCTAGCATTGAGTCAACAAGTCTCACGGGGTCTATGAGCAAAAGCAAGAGCGGTAGCCTTTTCCCCAAAGGGCAACGTCTTCCAAGCGACTGGCAAGCAGACATTGGAGCGGCAATTTCAGAAGGTTTGAGTGAAGAGCAAGCACGTTGGCAAGAAAAGAAATTTCGTGATTATTGGCATGCGAAAAGCGGCAAGGAAGCACTAAAAGTGGATTGGCAAGCGACATGGCGCAATTGGTTTCGCCGTGAGATTGAACGGATAAAAGACCATCAAGAAAGACTTGCCATTTTTTCTACTCACACATCGCCAACATCGCTTTCTAGCGACAAGGATGCCCTCTACCGAACACTGATCAACTACCGCACCAATGAACATGAATAGGATTGTTGAAATCACACAAAGGCTTATCGCACAAGCAGGCGAAAGAGAAAAATCGACAGCATCGCAGAGTGAAGCAGTCTTGATTGTCTGGCAAGCGCTCTACCCCCATGGACTCAAAACGAACCACAATAGGCAAAATCTTACCTGTCCAGCGGCAAACGGCCAAAGCGCCCAAGATACAGCAGAAAACATCAAGCACAACTTGCAGACAAAAACAAAAAACCGATCCTCTCTCACAGAGCGCACATCTTGCTCCACACATCAACCATCAACAGACAACACCCCCTCTATAAACCGCACCCCCGAAACGAACCACAATAGGCAAAATCTTACCTGTCCAGCGGCAAACGCCCAAAGCGCCCAAGATGCAGCAGAAAACATCAAGCACAACTTGCAGACAAAAACAAAAAACCGATCCTCTCTCACAGAGCGCACATCTTGCTCCACACATCAACCACCAACAAACAAAGCGCCAGCCTCTACAGAACACCCCCCCTCCCCAACAAACCATGAACACACCTCCACGCACCACAGACCGCCCTCCATAGACCAAGCACCACCCTTAACAGAGCGAAGTCTTGCCTTAACGATTTTAGCAAATTTGAGTGAAGGGCAAGCGCGTTGGCAAGAAAAGAAATTTCGTAATACTTGGCATGCCAAAAACAGCAAAGAAGCGCTAAAAGTGGATTGGCAAGCGATATGGCGCAATGGATTTCAAAGTGAGATTGAACGAATAAAAGACCATAAAGAAAGGTTTGCCATTTTTTCCTCTCACGCCTCTCTCACACCCGCATTCTAGCGACAACGACAGCCTCTCCGCACTCTCATCAACGACCACACGAATGAAATGAACACGATCATTGAAATCAAACAAAAGTTTACGGCACAAGCAGGCGAAAGAGCAAGATCGACAGCAGCACATGATGAGGTAATCTTGTTTGGCGGACAAATTCTCTGCTCTACGAACCGCAAGCCTTCTCTCACAGATCATGCCGCTTTTTCCAGGCATCAAGTGCCTGCCCCGACAAAGCACCCCCCTTTTCCACGAACCATGCCCCCAATACGCATCACCACAACCACATCCCACCGG
>NZ_HE997540.1:1034749-1037736 GCF_000312545.1 Bartonella senegalensis OS02 | reverse complement strand
GCGTCCTCTCTCACAAACCATCTGCCCTCTTCGATGAACAACGCCCCCAATGCGCATCACCACAACCACATCCCACCGGCAAACAAGCACAATGCACATCACCCCCCTCTTCCACACATCACACAGCTACTTCAACAGACCGGTGTCTTTCCTCGACGTTTTCAACAAATTTGAATGAAGAGCAAGCGCGTTGGCAAGAAAAGAAATTTCGTAATACTTGGTATACCAAAAGCAACAAGGAAGCGCTGAAAGTGGATTGGCAAGCGACATGGCACAATGGGTCTCAAAGTGAGATTGAAAAGATCAAAGAGCACCAAAAAAGGCTTGCCATTTTTTCTTCTTACACATCGCCAACACAGTCTTGGAACGACAAGGATACCCACAAGAGTTTCATCAACAACCATAGGAATGAATATGAGTACCATTGTTGAAATCAAACAAAAGCTTATTGCACAAGCAAGCGCGATAGCAGAAATGCTGCTTCCACAAGGGCGCAGACGAGGCAACGATTGGGTTGTCGGCAACACAAGAGGAGAAGCGGGGCAAAGTTTATTGGTCTGCGTAAGCGGCAGTAAAGCTGGTCTTTGGTATGACTTTGCAGAAGGCAGCGGCGGTGACCTTTTAGACCTTTGGTGTGCAGTCAAAGGGATAAGCCTCTCTCAAGCTTTAGAAGAAGCACGCGCCCTGCTTAATCTGACGCGTCCCAAACCCTTTATGGCACCGCATCGTTCTTATCGGCGTCCACCACTTCCCCCATGCGGTACACCACAGAATTTAGTAAAAACTTATCTCCATAAAGAACGTGGCATTCCCCTTGAAATTTTAAAGCGTTACCGCATAGGAGAAGAAGGCGAAAAAATCATTTTTCCCTTTTATAAACCCGATGGCACCTTGGCTTTAGTAAAAGAACGACTGGCACAAACTGGAGCAAAAGCAAAACCAACAGCAGCACACTGTGAAGCAATCTTGTTTGGCTGGCAAGCGCTCTACCCCCATGGACTCAAAACGAACCACAATAGGCAAAATCTTACCTTTACAGCGGCAAACGACGAAAGCTTTCACCAGGGGGCAGAAAACATGAAGCACAGCTTTCAGACAAAGACAAAAAACCCCTCCTCCCTCACAGATCCGGCATCTTGCTCCACACATCAACCATCAACAGACAATGCATCGACCTCTACAGAACATGCCCCCTTCCCAACAGACAACACGCCTCCCTCAAAAGATCAGCCTTTTTGCTTCACAAACCGTACACTTGTCATCACCGAAGGAGAAATTGATGCCCTTTCTCTCGCCGCCTATGGTTATCCGGCGGTCTCAGTACCCTTTGGAGGAGGTCATGGGGGTAAACAGAATTGGATTGAAAATGAATTTGATCATTTAGAAGCTTTTGAAACTATTTTTTTAGCCACCGATATGGACAAACCTGGTGAAGAAGCCGCCCATGAGATTGCCAGCAGGCTTGGTCGTCATCGCTGTTACCGTGTATGTTTACCGGGCAAAGATGCCAATGACTGTCTCACCGCCGGGATTGATGCAGCCAGCATAAGAGCAGCCTTTTCCTCAGCAAAAAGCTTTGCGCCAGCAGGCTTACGGCGCGCCTCAGACTATAAAGATCAAGTCATAAGGCTTTTTTGGCCAGAGCCAGAACACCATATTGGTTATACAGTTCCCTATCCGAAACTACATGGCAAATTGCATTTTCGCCCAGCAGAATTAACACTGTGGAGTGGTGCCAGTGGTGCAGGAAAAAGCCAATTGTTATCAGACTGTATTCCCCATTGGATTGCGCAAAACAGTTGCCTTTGCTTAGCCTCTCTCGAGATGAAAGGCGCCCAATCGCTGCGCCGTTTAACCAAACAAACCGGCGGCTTAGAACACCCCACAAGAGAAATGATTGAACGGATTCTGCAGTTTTTAGACGGTGGACTTATTCTTTATGAGCATGTTGGCAAATCGAGTGTCGACACCTTGCTAGAGGTGTTTGACTATTGCCGCGCGCGCTATGGCTGTGATCAATTTATCATCGACAGTCTGATGCGGCTTGGCATTGCCTCTGATGACTATGCCAGTCAAGAACAAGCGGTTTATAAAATGGTTGATTGGGCTGTTTTAAACAATGTCCACCTTCATCTTGTTGCCCATGCCCGTAAAGGGGGTCTCGATAAAGAGATCCCGGGCACAGAAGACATTAAAGGCGCCTCAGAGATTGGCGCCAATGCCTTTAACATTATCACCATTTGGCGCAACAGATCGTTAGAAGACAAAATCTTTGCCGCCTCTCACACACAAGAAAAAACAGATTTAGCACAACGCCCCGGTGTTATTATGAATATCGCCAAACAACGCTCTGGTGATTTTGAAGGCAAAATAGGGCTTTGGTTTGACAAAAAAACCTATCGCTATCGCTGTTCTTCTGAAGTCCCCGCAACCCCACGCCGTTACCTGGAACGCCCCATCAATCGGACACTCTCTAAAAACGCCTTACCCATCACACGGGCACAGTGAGCCGCCTGATAAAGAAAAGGAGAGAGAAATGCACTGATGCCGATCACCACGCTCTCATTCGAGAACCAAATCCAGCTCCAACCAAAGTGCTCTGTCCCCGCAGCAAAAAACACCAAGACACATCTCCAAATGCAGCAAAACAGCACAAAATTCAAAACACGCAACGACCTCTGCAAGACTGAATCATCACCCTCCCACATCAGCAAAGCCAAGAGTAATTTCAACAGGAGAGCCAAGCCCAACACCTCCAAGAACATCCCCCCTAATCTACCAATATCCCTGACTCCTTCAAAAGCAAGCCGAAGGATAACGCCCATCATGCAACAAAATGCCAGCGCCTTCAAGAACACCCTCCACTCAGCAGGCAGACTCCTCATACCCAGATGCAGCAAGAATGCCATACGATACCAGCCCCCGGCAAAACACCCACCCTGTCTCCCGGCGGCGTGCAGCACCCCTATAAAGAAAAACCAAAACGA
>NZ_HE997540.1:1018026-1033741 GCF_000312545.1 Bartonella senegalensis OS02 | reverse complement strand
CAGCAGAAAGACAGAACAGCACCCAAAATGGCAAAAACCACGAACTCTGGGGCATCAAGCCCCCCACAGCAGTAAAATCAAAGAGAATAGCCGTCATGCAGCAAAACGCCAACCTTTTCAAGAAGAAAGTCCCCGCGCTCTCAACGCACGCTGTCCCCTCGAAAGCCAAAGCGCTCTCCATAATCACAGCCAAAGGATAACACCAGCAATGCCCCCGCAAGAACATACCCCCAACAAAAACAACCCTCATGAAAGATCAAAACGCTTTGCTCCCGCAAAAGCAAGCCGAAGGATAACGCCCATCATGCAGCAAACCAAGAACAATGCCAAACAAGCAGGAAGATGCCGCCCCCTTCAACAACCACTCCAAGCGAACAACTCCACTCGCCACGCCAGCAGAAACAAAACAGAAGTAGGTGGCAAGAATGCCATACGATACCAGCCCCCGGCAAAACACCCACCCTGTCTCCCGGCGGCGTGCAGCACCCCTATAAAGAAAAACCAAAACGACAGCAAAAAGGCAGAACAGCACCAAAATGGCAAAAACCACGAACTCTGGGGCATCAAGCCCCCCACAGCAGTAAAATCAAAGAGAATAGCCGTCATACAGCAAAACGCCTATCCTTTCAAGAAGCAAATCCACGTGCTAGCAATACACGTTCTCCTCCCACACACCCTCCTCGCATAGCCCCCGCACAAATTCTCGCATCCCCCACATCAACAACTCGCATAAATCCATGACAGCACCAACAGAAAACCACTCCCCTTTTGGAAAACTTTTCCTCACGCAAAAGAGCAGCAACTAATCCTCGACAAGCGTACAGCATCCAGCTGCACAATCGTATTTTTTGCCTGCCCATTTCTTTGCCTGAAAGAAGCGCATTGACAATTTTTAAGGAGATGACATGAACTATCAAGATCATAGAAAAAACGCCACACCAACTTTTGCTCCCGCTCTCTGTGGTGAAGAGCAACCCCACATTGGTCACTTAAAGACAAAAGAAATCGTGATTGAAACGAACAATCCTTATTTTCAGCCCAATCATCCAGAAAGCGCTAGTAACCCACGCACCATCAAAGCCATTGCCAATGCAAAGAGCCGTCCCATTGCGCTTTTATACGCTAAAGGGCATCTGAGCAAAGCACAATATCAAGCAGCAGAACGTTTTTATGTTTATTGGCGTCAAAGTCAAGCGGACCTGCATATGAGTCCTGACTACACGCGTGAAAAGGTTTCCTATAGCCAGAGTTACACACACCCCATTGAGCGCCAAATAGAAGCATCCAATCATTTACAAAAGATCAAAGTTCTTCTTGGTGTTCTTGGCTATTCTCTTTTAGAAAAGGTTATAGGTTACGGTCAAGCGATCAAAGAGTTAAACCCCTCAAAACGCAAACAAAACTCCCTTGCGGATCATTTACGAGATTGTTTAGAGCTCCTCGCATGCCATTGGGGCTATACAAACGGTAAAGACTCAAAATAAAGCTCTGCGCCTCTCCCTCCCTCCACCTTTTTCTCTGCACCTCTCGGTTCTCTTCACCCCATTCTCTGTACTTTTTCTCTATCTCCCCTTATCATTCCCCACTTTTTCCCTTCTCTCCAATCTCTTCCCCTCCACAGGAAACCAATCCACAAAAAGCCAAGCACCAAAAACACCGAACCAACAACCAATACCCTCCAAAACAACAGCCAGTTATCTAAAAACTAAAAGAGAGCAAACCCTTAACACACATGACAGCTCATCCTTTCACCCTATTCCGTCCACTCCCCCTTCCCATCCATCAGCAATCAATGCGACCGGCAGCCAACCATCCAAAACACCAACGCATCAGCAATAATCCCATCCTTCCATCACCCTTCACCCCAATTATCACAAGCCACTTTTCGCCTCACCTTTTCAAAAATTCTCAGCCTATTCTTTATAGTATACTGATAAGAATACGATTTATGCATGACCCTTCTACTTTACGTTTTTACACATTTACTCTTTACCATTTTTACGATTTTATAAATTCACAGAAAGCAGGAAAAAACTTCTGATAAAAAGACCATAACAACAATTCGAGACCCCCTTGAATAGAATAAAATACTTTTACAATTCACTCTACCGATCCACCCCATTCTCTACGCTCTCCCCCCTACACCACCATCATCCCCCACTTTTTCCCTTTTCTTCAATCTCTTCTCTTCCACCCGCAACCAGCATGCGGAGAAGCCCTCCAAATATCACCCCCTCCCACAACAGCCGCTCCCTCTTAGGTAACCACTGGTTATCCAATAGCCAGAAGAGACATAGTTTAGCACATTCTACACCTTATCCTTCCACTCCACTCTCTACGCTCTCCCCCCTACACCACCATCATCCCCCAGCACCCAACACAACGTCCCATAGGGTTTCAACAAGGCGCCCCCCACAGGAATAAAACAATCAGATGGCAAAAAAACAAAAAGCACTTACACTGGACCAGTGCAATCATTGACTAAAGAAAATTGTACGCAAGATCATTAAGGTTCATAGTAAAAAAAAGATGTCCATTTTAATTGCAAAATTTACTAGAAATATTGCTCCATAAAAATATTGACTCTCTCTATTATGAACAAAGACCTCCTCGATTACTAAAGGAAAAAACTTAATTAAAGTATTTTCTGTAACAAATGACACATAATCAAAAAACAGAAATCCAGCATCTTAGCTTCTGATTTTTGATTAAGGAATTGCAAAACCAAACAGCCTTATAATTCGTCAAAAGTTAAACGGTACCAAGTATTATTCATAGACAATTGCCAAAACAACATGGACAAAATGGATTTTAAAAACAGCAAAGAAGAGCAAAACCAACATTGTCCGGTATGAAAAAACGCCTCTCACAAACAACCCATCTTACCATATGTCACAACCTGATGAAGAACCATCCCATGCTGCCCCACCTCTTTATTCTAAGCCTTATCCCATTCTCCAGCCTCTTCTCCTCCACCAGCAGCCAAAGCATAAGCCTTCAGTCATCCCAAAACTGCCTTACCAACAACCAACACCTCCCAAACAACCACCAATGATTTAAAAACCAAGAGAGACATAGCTTTAGCGCATTCTACACCTTATCCTTTCACCCCACTCTCTAATCTCTTCTCCTGCCGCACCGGATTATTATCGCCCTCTCTTCTTCCTTTTTTCTAATCTCTTCTCTCCCCCAGCGATCAATGCGACCAGCAGTCAACCATCCCAAACAACCTCAGCAGCATCCAGCGCATCTTTCCACGACCCCTCAACCCAATCATCACAGCCGCTTTTCCCTTCACCCTTTCAACAACCTGCAGTCTATTCTTTATATTTCATTGATGAGAACACGTATCACGCACACTTTTTATTGTTTTACGTATTTACGTTTTATCGTTTTTACGCTTTTACAAATTCACAAAAAGAAAGAAGACAACAAATATTATAATAAATTTTTCTTGAGTGTTTTTTATTCTATTTATATTCTGTAACACCGGTATTTGAAAAATACGCACCTTATAAAGCGCCTTATCACCCGGTCAAAAGTGATCAGACAGCAGCAGTGAGATTCGCCATTTTTTTCAGCTCTCTATCCATCTACCCTTCAATATACGCAATCACTTTCACTGTTGTGCAGAAGTAAGTAAATTTTCGCAGCTTTATTGTTCTTATCAAAATTCTATTCCGACAAATAAAAAATCTTTATTATCTTTATGATAAGGATCACTCTCTCCTCGTGTCTCTTACACTCTAAGTGCTTCTTTTATTAAGATAAATTGAATATATTGAAAAAACAAATTAATAAAGAATAAAGAAATAAAACAACAATTATTATAATAAATTTTTCTTGAGTGTTTTTTATTCTATTTATATTCTGCAACACCGGTATTTGAAAAATACGCACCTTATAAAGCGCCTTATCACCCGATCAAAAAGTGATCAGACAGCAGCACTAAAATTCACCAATTGCTGTAGATTTTTCAGCATGCTGCCTCCACTGACCTTCTCTTTCTCTCCTCAAGCCTCATCATAGAATCACCGCACAGAAGCAAGACACAAAACAGCCAAAACAGAGACATACGCCGTTAATATGAGAGACAAAAAGAATCAAAGTTTCTTACTTTTTCAACTTTTTATAAGAAAATTGATCATATTTCCACAGGATATCCACAACTGGGTGGAATAACCTGAAACCCCACACAAATTGTCCGCCTCCAACCTCCATAAAATCTCTCCTCCTGTAAAAAAGAGACCACCAGAAAGAGAGATACAGCCCACAAAAACCAGACACATTCCGAGCAAGACCATGCCTCCACAGCAGATTCTTAATCGGCACAGATTACAGCTGAAATCTCTAGGATTTTCGGAGTTTTATGGATATTGCGCTTTTCAATAACCCCTTCAACATGGGATGAAAAAAGCACTGATCAATAGTTTTTTGTATCATCCCTTTTCCTATAAGTTTTTAGTAATATTTTTTTCACTTTACACATTTAATAAAACAATATTTGAAATAAATTATGAAATATAAAAGAACAGATTTTGGTTAAATAGATTTTAATTTTATTATTTTTTACAAGTGTTGTATTTTTACTATGGTAATTTAAACACAATTTGCATATTTTACATTTTGATATTTATTTATAATGAATAAATATAGGAGAAAATGATGAATATTAAATACTTTTTTATGGTAGGAGCAATTACTAGTAGTTTAGCTCTTGCTATGCAAGAAAAGGATTATATGATTAATGAACGACAAGCCCATATTACTAGTCCTTATACTGTTCCTGGCAGCGATTTACAGCTCATTGATCTCATAAATATTGATTTAAGTAAATAAAATATTTTAAAAAAACATTAATAGAAAAGAAAAAATGAATATAAATCTTCTTTATCCAAACAGAAAAAACCTCTTTTATACGCCAGCTGGATTTTTGCATTCTGTTCTTTTATTTTTAATAGATACAATTTTTGAGATGTATTAATGAACAATAAATAAAAAACAAAGAATTCTATATATAGTATAATGTCTTACCAATTATCCGCGATTTATTACAAAAAATACTGAAAAGGCTCAAGAAAAGACTGAGCCTTTTTAAAAGGATTTTCTTTTTAACAAAAACTCTCTTGTGCTTAAGCTTTGACATCTCTTTGCTATTGTATTCTCTTTTCTGCCCAATAAAGCAAGAGACTTTTCTTGAAAGAGTGGAGAATAGGAAATTGGATCACAACAGTTGTCTTCTCCTGTTTCAACAGTTCTCTCTCACTGTGTAAACGCAAGCCATTTTGAGTCGAATTTTAAATCTTTTTTAAAAGTTTTATTGTTATTCTTCATTTTTCTTAAAATATTTGAGAAAATCTTGAGCGCATAAGTATAAAAAGAGTTTTTTTATTTTCTTCAATAAGGAACTGTTTTGAGCCATCACTTTTATATCCAATAAATTTTAACCGTCCTTTATAGTGAGAATATCGTAGAGATAATCTTTCCATTGACCTTACTCATGACTCACTCTGTACATAATGAAGTCTTTGTCTCTTAATTCCTACCTTTTCTCCTCAACGACTTTTTTATAGAAAGCTCTATTTTTATGATACAAATTTGGGTCTCTGGCTTTAAAGACCGATAAACTCTCTACTATATTTTCGAGAAACAAATCGACTGCCATCTTTTCAAGCAAACGGTCAATAAATTGTTTTCCCTTTGCCACTTTTTGAGCCAACACCAAAGCACGTTCAAAAGCGCATAAAAAAGAGTTTTTTATTTTATTCAAGGTGGATTTTTCTATTCCTGTATCAAAAATGTTCTTCTCTAAATCAAGTTGACCAGCTTCTATCAAGCTTTTGCTGTAAGAGAGCAAAGTCTCAACACCACAAAGCGATGCAAGAACAACAAGATGACACAGAGAATAAAATAATTTTTTTTATCTTTGATTTTTATCTTTGACCAAATTTTGCTTTTCGCAAGGTCGAGTGTAATATTGACAGCACAGCAAAGCAATTTGTAAAAATCTCTCATCGTCCATTCGAGAGCTCTCTCAACTCCCTGCTTAAACGCCCAACACACACTCTTTTTTCGAAAATTTCCAATCCTTTTGCCTCAAAATCCAACAAAAAAACCAGCAATTTTTTTTAGTATTGAAAGAATAGGAAAATTTCACCAGCCGCAGCACACACGCCATCTGGAATGAAAAAACCGCAATCAAATGACAGACAATCTTTAGTGGCTGATTTTATCATAGAGAAAGTGCACTGTGCGCTCTGGTAAAGAAGAGGTTTCAAATGATCCCCTTTTCCATCGATTTCCACCAACACCCCCAGATTTTTAAAAGTTCTGTTGCACTTTCCATAGTCAGAACTGTATCATCGTCATAGACTTTTTCTTGCTCTTTTTCTCTTTGCTATTTCCTTCATCGGCTTCAGCTTTATCATGATTTTTTCTCCCTCATGAAATCCTCACATGCTATATTATTTTCTTTCAGCATTCTTTTCTCACATCGCAAAACACTGAAATGCATGCTTTGAAAAAGATAAGCAGCCTTAACGAAAAAGCGAAAGCGCATAAAAGAAAAAGACACATGGGCAAAGCTTTAAAATGCTTTGCTCCTCCTCAATCACAATATACGATAACATCCGTTTCTATGCGATAACATCCGTTTCTCTTACTGCTGAGTTTCTTCTTTTAAATGTTGAATGATTTTTTTCAACTTACCCCTCACAATGATGCAGGATACCAAAATGATTGGTAGAAAGAACAGAACACAGTCAACAATCCATACGAGCAGCTCTCATATGAGAAAGGAAAAGAAATCTTCTCCCCCCATTATCTGCTACCCTAAGAAAACACTGATCGGAAAAGTTATCATAACCATGGAGAGGAAGAATATTTTTTATAGTCTTTTTTGCAAGAACCAAAGCTTCTTGCAACGATGACACCATCGCTTAATCAAACCCATCGCTTAATCAAACATTGAGTCGGACTTCATCTTGCTTTTCTTTCTTTGATATTTTCTCGAAGCGCACTTTTGTGTTCTTTCAGCACTCTTTTGAGCGCTTTTTTACTTGAAAATACATTCTCACCCGCTTGAATACAGAATAATAAAGAAGCAAAATAAACAGAGTAATGAAAACAGCACAGATTGCCGCAAACAGAATTCCTATGATAAGTAAGACTAAAAGATTACTGCTCATTTTCCCCTACCACCCTTTAGAGAGCTGCTCTTTTAGACGGTTTGTTTCGTCTTGTTTACAGATTGCTTCTTCCAGTTTTGAGATATTTTTTTCAACAGATACCCCACTATGATGCGAAGCCCGAAGATGATCGGTATAGAGAGAAAGACATATACCATTACGACGCCCTGTAATGCGAAGACAGTATCAAGAGTGTCTTTTTGCCACTCTGTCAGCTTCCACTCTAAGAAAATTGGTATAAAGAGAGCCACTCTGCACAGCACAATGATCACAGAAAGACCGAAGATGACTTTATAATCTCTGCTTGAAAGACACACCTGTTCAAATGAAAAAAAGCGCGTTTTTTTATCCAATGCCCAATTTTTCTCCTTCATTTTTTCCCCTTTTTCTCATGAAAACTTAAGATATTTCAAAAGCCCCGCACACTCCAAGCGGTCTGTTTGCTTTTTCATTCCTTTTCTTAGACAACTGAAACCACCCTCTCATATCACGCAGATGAAAGAAACGGTGCAAAAGCGACTTAAAAAAACACCAACAAGAAAGAAGCGCCTCTACCACCAAAATCCTCTGCCTTTCCTACCTACAGCTCTTTTTTTTCGCCCTCTTTCTCTCCCGTGAGACGTCAAGCATTACCCCCCCCACTCTATGAGGGAGACGAGCGTGCTTCCTTACTGAGCCTAAAGAGGGTCGCGCGCAAGAGCATGCCCCTTATAACATTCACAGACACCACCACGAAATGGGCATGAATATGCAGACAGACTAAAATAAGCAAATGAAGTAGCAACCCAATAGCGTTCTGTTCTGTGCTGAAGAGCGTGCCCCCCATAAAGGATGAGAAACAACAAAAGCATGAAGCAATGCGTAATCTGCATTGCCTGCGAAGAGTATGCCGTAGATATTTTAAAAACTGTAAAGTAGAACTAAAAATACGAGCAAGGCCGGGAGACTGTTTTTTTACCTTTACGCCTTTTGATATTATCTCTAAATGAAGTTACCTGTTTTAGAAATTGCCTCAACAGAAATACGCAAGTACCCTTGCTCCTATTTGGCAGACAAAAGCAGAAATACCCGAAAAAACATTAGCCTTAATCTTTCCCTCAAACATTTGGTTATACTAGCTTTGAATCCTGCTTGACAGGCAACAACAAAAACACGCGCACTCTTAAGTAAAAAACGTCACACCCCCCCCCTCATAGACCGGCAATGTTTTGAAAAAATATCTCAGCTTTTTATAAGACACCTTGCAAAACAAAAACCATAACACATCTGGCTTTGCGTCTTTTTATCCTCACAACAGTTCGTACATATTTCTTATATTTGTGAAGATTAGATTGACGATAATCTATGGACAATCCCTGCTTAAGAATAAACAATACACGTATTTACAAATGCAAATTCACCCATAAGAAAAACAGCTCATCTCAATAAAAAAGCAAACAGCATGACATCTTATAATTTTAGAATAAGCGCATAGTACGATCGTTTTTTTAACAATAAAGATGAAGAAGTCAAATGAATTTATATTCTATAAAGGATAGATATAAAAAAATAAAGACGCGTAAAAAAGCAAACAGCATCCTTAGAGAATTTCATCATGAATCTTGTCATTATATTGTAAATCGGGATTTTATTTGAAAAGATAAGCCATTTTGTGGTATGATTTGTGGTATGATAAGAGAGGGATGAAATTTATTTTTGCCGATCTCCAAAGATGTTATCTGTTAAACAAAGGATAAAGTGCCTTCAAAAGAGGATAAAGAAAGAGACTAAACGAAAGAGAGAGGCTAAGCAAAATACTATCTCTGAGGTCTTTTCTCACTATCACCAACGGCAGAATCTAAAAAGAAGCCCTGAAATAAGAGCAATGACTCCTAGAGCAGAGTTTAAAGGCTTATGCGAAGTTTTTTTACACAAAAGTCCATAAAAACAATTTGTAAAAAACAGAAGGGCATTTTTTTACGGTTTTTCATCTACTCTCACATTGCACACATCACATCTGGCACACCCACTTTGGTAAAAATTTTTTTCCAGAAGCAAAGCACAGGTTCCAAAATAATGAAAACAAGCAAATAATCAGTGAGAAAGAGCAAATTCAAAGAAGGGCGTGAAAAAATGTGCAACAGAAATTATTTTGTGACACTTTCAAGAAATGTTATCTTTTATTTATTGTCCTTGTTTTGAAAGGTGAACGACAATTTTAAAAGCGTTGCTTTCATTGTCTCTCCCACCACCAATAGCTCCCTCAATATTTAAGCTTCCTCATAAATGAGTATAACTCTAAAGAGTTTTTCCCACACTGTCCTTATCAGTAAGAGGATTTTTTTAATTCAAAAGGTAGGTTCATGAAAACAGGTAAAAAACGTGGTAGACCTAGAATAACAGGCAAGCCAAGAGAACCCAATGGTCGTATTTCACGTGCAAAAAGACCAGATAAGGCTGTTCCACAAACTACGATTGAAATGCGTGCAAAACACTTTGGTTTAAGCATAGAAGAAGCAAAAAACCCACTTTCGATTTCCTATATTGGAAGACTTTGTATGCTTGGTAAGAAACAAGCTGGCTCAGGCATCAGTGAAGAGCAATATGATACGGCGCAAAAATATCTTCAAATCAGAAATGACTATTTATGCGCAAAAGGTTTACCGAGTGGTTATTATGATAACTTTACACATGCATTATTTGACGAAAAGGCCAAAAAACAATGGGTTTGCAGAGCAACCGATCACTATGAAGAAATGCAAGAAGTGATCAGAGAAGCCCAACAACGACATCGTCAACATAACTTTCATGCGGCATTACAATATCTTGTTGTAGAAGATCAACCGCTTCCCTCTCTCGTCTGTTCACTGCGTCTTATTCTTGACGCCCTTCACAAACATTTTGAGGGTTAAACAAAGAATGACCATTCGCTAAAAAGCGCCCACCCATACCACAACAATTTGCTGCCACAACAATCTAGTGCTTGCTGCCACAACAATCTAGTGCATATTGAAGCCTTCATGTTTTTCTATGATGGAGCATCATCATATGTGTTTGAGAAAGGTGCATTTTCGGAGCATGAAGAGCGCAAAATCTATTGCCAAACTGCCACGTGAGAGCTTGAAACATACCAAGATGTGAGTAAGCAAGACGATTTGCCTCTATCTATTTCCGTTATCTCTAAAACAAAGACAGCCTCAATTACCGAATATATAAAACCTTACAGATAAAAACTAATACCCATCTTTACTCTCTACCTTTTCATTCGGCATGACCGATTTCAAAGGCATCCATAGCAATTTTTAAAATAATAGAGAGTGCACATGCACCTCACCACTTTTGTTTTTCACAGTCTTGAATAAGGTTATGCCCTTCAGGCAAAAAGAACGCCATTATGTTGCACATTCACCCACTTGTTTTAAAGAAATATCCATCAGCCCCCCTCTCCATTTCAGGATGACAGCTATGATAGTGTCACAATAAAACCATTATACACAACCCTCTTCTTGCTCATAAAGATGCAAACTGGCACTCTCATTGTCTCTGCCTCATGCTCTCTGCGAGCTCAAAATGTTTCCCACAACCTTTGATACTTAAGATGAGAATCCTTTTGACTGCTTTCGTGAAAAGTTTCATTTTTTACACCACCGCCGCCCCCGTGACATGCGTAGGAGTTTTTTTTGATTATGAATGCAAGAGCTGAGATAAAAGGATCTTAATGTATACAGGTTTTTTTATTCAAATTGAAAAAAGAGGAATAATCTTTATAAATCAATATGGTGACAAAAAAATTGTTATCCCATCAACACTCCCTTCCAAAAGCGAAAATTAAAAATCGGCTCAACAACGCCCCCACCAGAGGCAAGCCACACAAGCCAACCATCAGTCTCAGCGGAAAACTCTCCCTCCTCTTTTGTACACCCCTAGACCCACTTCTCAAAGCCATGCTCTCTGTCATTCTTCACCCCAATAAAAAACAACCAACAAAACCTCTATCAGAAAACATCTCACCAGAAGTCTCTCCACCGATACCTAGCACTACAGAAACAATCGAAAAACGGCTCATCAGTATCAAGCCTCATAGCCCCCATGCATCAAACTCACCGGAAAAATCTCTCCTCTTTTGTACACCCCTAGACCCACTTTCCAAGCCATGCTCTCTGTCATTCTTCACCGTAATGAAAAACAATCAACAAAACCTCTATCAGAAAACATCTCACCAGAAACCCCTCTACCGATACTCAGCACTACAAGAACAACAACCCAAAACACCTCATCGATATCAAGTCTCACCAGCACACCCTGCACCAGCCTCCAAACTCACCAGCACACCACTTTCCCCTTTTGCCCCCCCCTTCATCCCACTTCTCCAAGCTATTCCCCAGAGCCTGCCTCTCACCTCATCCACTCATCTCTAGCAAAAGCTGTTCCATCAGCAATGAACCACAAAAAACAGCTGCAACACCAACGCCACCACAAAAAGAAACCATACTATCAAACCATTCTCAGCAATTCTTCCCCCTCAATACAACACATCCCCTCTAAAATTCTCAAAGTGATCATGAATATAAGAAAAAATATCGCCCTTAAAATTGCCTTTCAGCGCTTTGTAAGGATGACCTAGAAAACGAGATAAATTTAAAAAGGATAGATTTTTATCTCAGAAGATAAAAGAAAAAAACTCGTGATAAGGCTGGATTTTTAACGACTTTACGCAATCTCTCTTTTTTTCTTTTATCGCCAATATAAGGTCAAAATGCTAACTATCTCATATCAAGGGAACGGAGAAAGACTATCTGGTTCCTGTCAAGGAAAAGCAAATTTGTCTTATATTCGATGAGGAGGTTTCTATTTTGATTTCCCCATACTCCAAGCCAACCACTACACCCACAGGCTGTTGACCGACAAGCCCTTCCAGCACTCATACTTGAATGCACTTTACCTCATTCTCCCTGGCACTTTGCTTTATCAGCAGCTCTCCTTATAAGCCGCCACACTATACAAGAAAACAACCCCCAAAGACACACAAAATTTCGTGACTTAATTTTTATTTTTGCAAAATTTCATTTCCTTTTTATTGCTAAAAGGCGAGAAAATTCAATTGAAAAGATACCCTTCAGCTTTGCTTTACTCAGAGCATTATGCAGAGCATTTTTTTACACACCAACACTTCAAAACCCTCAAAATCTTTCCACTGATACAGTGCTAAAAAAACAACAATAAAAAATCACTAATAACTATCAACCTCAGTGGCAAAACATCTCCCCCCTCTTCTTTTGCACAGTCTTTACTCTGCTTTCCAAACCATTGTTCCTCCCACTCTTCACCGTAATGAAAAACAACCCAAAAAGCGTCTCATCGATATCAAGTCTCACCAGCATCCCATTCACTAGCCTCCAACCTCACCAGCAAACTCTCTCCCCTTTTGCCTACCCCTCATCCCACTCTTCAAGCCATGCTCTCTCTCACTCTTCAGCGCTATCTCTCTCACTCTTTAGCGCTAAGAAAATAAACAAATAATCTCCACAGCAGAAAAAAACGCACAAACCAATCACTTCACTAATAGCCATTCACATTAAGCAAACGCACTAAAAAGCTAGGTTATAAACTGAAGAAAGACGAAAAAAGAGTTCTTGTTCGTATCCCCCAAAAACTTCCGATTGAAACGGCATACTTTAACAGCGGAGTGATGAAAATAAAAAACACAAATCTCAATTTTTCTGTTGACAATAAAGAGAAAATCGTATTTAATGACGTATGCGGGATTGGTTTTTTTGTATCTATTTTTTACCGTATTTTCTGCAGTTTCATTATCTTTATAAGATCTCTTTTCTGTTCTATTCTTGAAAGGCAAGAGCGGTTCAGTGTGAGAGGATGTTTTTTTGCTGTACTTTGTAGAGCGCATTTTTTGCACCAAAGGCACTAGAAACCACTTCCTCAGAAATCTCTCCACCGACACCTAGCACCACAAAAACAACAATAAAAAATCACTCACAACCATCAACCTCACCAGCAAACACTCTCCTTTTGCACACCCCTCAGCCCACTTCTCAAAGCCATGCTCTCTGTCATTCTTCAGCGTAATGAAAAACAATCAACAAAACCTCTATCAGAAAACATCTCACCAGAAGTCTCTCCACCGATACCTAGCACTACAAGAAACAATCGAAAAACGGCTCATCAGTATCAAGCCTCATAGCCCCCATGCATCAACCTCACCGGAAAAATCTCTCCTCTTTTGTACACCCCTAGACCCACTTTCCAAGCCATGCTCTCTGTCATTCTTCAGCGTAATGAAAAACAACCAACACCACCAGACACAAGCCAACCATCAACCTCACCAGCAAACACTCTCCTTTTGCACGCCCCTTAGCCCACTTCTCAAAGCCATGCTCTCTGTCATTCTTCACCGTAATGAAAAACAATCAACACCACCAGACACAAGCCAACCATCAACCTCACCGGAAAAATCTCTCCTCTTTTGTATACCCCTAGACCCACTTTCCAAGCCATGCTCTCTGTCATTCTTCAGCGTAATGAAAAACAACCAACAAAACCTCTATCAGAAAACATCTCACCAGAAACCCCTCTACCGATACTCAGCACTACAAGAACAACAACCCAAAGCACCTCATCGATATCAAGTCTCACCAGCATCCCATTCACCAGCCTCCAACCTCCCTGGAAAACCACTCCTGCCTCTTTTGCAAACTTTTTGTTCCACTAAATTATTCCTCAAGCTAATCCCTCATCCGCCCCTCTCTACCCAAAGCGTTCCATCAGCAATGAACTAACAATCTGGTGGTTTAATCTTTGCGAAAGCTCATGTCTCTTCTGTTTTTACCAAGACGAGAAAAATGCAATTTGAGAATATGTCATGCTGCTCTGCCTTGCGCAGAGCTTTTTTAATGGAGAAGTTTATGCGAAAAATATCAAAAGAAGGACTTGCGCTGATTAAACAATGGGAAGGTCTGCGTTTGAATGCCTATCAAGATTCTGTTGGTGTATGGACTATTGGTTATGGCCATACCAATAGTGCTGGAAAACCTTTTGTTCGCAAAGGCATGGCAATCACTGAAAAGCAAGCTGAAGAACTTCTCTGTCAAGATTTGCAACAATTTGAAAATGCTGTTGAGCAAGCTGTCACTGTTTCTTTAACAGATGAACAATTCGCAGCCTTAGTGTCGTTTTGTTATAATGTAGGAACAACAGCTTTTTGCAACTCGACACTTTTAAAAAAACTCAATAACGGTAATTATGCAGCAGTCCCAACCGAATTACAGAAATGGACCAAAGCAGGAGGCAAACGTCTTCAAGGTCTCGTCAATAGACGTGCAGCAGAAACAGGATTATGGGCAAAACACTCTTATGTTTCTTCCAACACTCAAAAAGTGCAAACAAAAGAGGCAACAGGTCTTTTCAAAGCAGAAGCATTTGCACCAATTATAGGCTCCCTTTCAGGACTTGGAGGTTTGTTAGCAGCCAATGGTCCGCTCCAATGGGCATTGGCAACAGTGATGATTATAGCCGCCTGTGCTGGAATCTTTTTTGTTGCAAAACGCTTTCAGGAGCATCGTCTATGATCTGGTGGCTGAAAAAAAATCTGATGGTAACAGGAGCGGTTTTAACCGCTTTTTTTATGGCTTTAGCAAAAGCTTTTACGCTCGGCAAGAAGATTGAGCAGCAAAAGCAAACAGAACAAACTCTAAAGTCAGCAACAACACGGCTTGAGATAGAAAATGAAGTTAACAAAAAAAGTGATGCTGATGTGCGTGCTGAACTCTCTAACTGGCTGCGCGATAAATAAGCACCCTCCCTGTGAAGGATGGTTGCCCATTTACTTAGAGAGAAAAGATCTCAATGTCATCAGTGCAAACCTAGCAAGAGAGATCTTAAAACATAACAAGCAGGGTGAGAACTTGTGTGGTTGGAAACATGGCTAGAAAAAAAACTGAAAAAACGACAGAACTCACGGAAGCAGAAAAAGAAATGCTTCACGAAATAATCCTTACTTATCAGAGTGTGAAAATGATGTCTCGCTTTATGAAGTGGATAGCATTTTTTCTCTTTTTATTAATTCTTGATTTTGCACGCCTCATGGACGCAATAGAAAATATTTTTGCACATTTAAAGCAGTTACTCATCTCCAAAAAGTAAAGCACAAAATGACTCTCCCACTCTGTGTTGCAAGAGAGAGTAAAAAATCCTTGTTAAAAAGATCCATAAAGCTTAATCACGCTCTTATCTCTGCTCCCCATCACTACATCATGCTCACTAAATCACTTTTTTCAGTTCTCGCCTCACTCTGCAGTATAACTTCACTCGCATGATAAAAAAGTCATAAAGTGCCAACATCGGAATAATGGATAAAAGCCCCATTATCATTGAAAAAAAGCCATGCACAGCAAGCAATGTGACAAAATGACTGGTCACTGTTTCCCCCTCTAGCATTTTGTCCCTCTAGCATTTTGTCCCTCTGGCATTTTGTCCCAGGGACTTTTGCTCCATGGCATTTTGCAGAGTCCTCGCCTCATCTCATTACCGGATTA
>NZ_HE997540.1:995009-1016977 GCF_000312545.1 Bartonella senegalensis OS02 | reverse complement strand
CCTCATTATTATCGAAAACAAGCCATGCACAGCAAACAATGTTACAAAACTACTGGTCATGTTTTCCCCCTCTAGCATTTTGTCCCAGGGACTTTTGCTCCATGGCATTTTGCAGAGTCCTCGCCTCATCTCGTTGCCGAATTGCTTTTTCTAGACTTTGAATATTTTTTTTCACTTTACCAGTCAATATGATGCTAAGAACCGCGATAAGAGGCATCAATAAAACAACGCATATCGAGAGGCTATCTGTCAACACGTCTAGAAACAAAGCTTCGTCACTCCACCTCATCATGTTGACAATAGAGAGGGCAGTTTGGAAAACCGCAAGGACCACAGAGCTGAAAAAGATTATTTTATAATCTTTTGCCCCCAAAATCAGAGATTGTTTGAAGGAAAGGAGGCTTTCTTGCTTATCAAGGATTAAATTCTTTACCTTTTTTCCGCTCTCAGAACTGCTCAACTGCGTTACACTTTTTTGCAATTCCTTGCCTATCTTAAAATACAATCTGGCACGCTTGATAAAAAAATAATGCAATCCGACGATAACCATAAAGACTATAATAGCGGTTATGATAAACCCCAGAATCCCTAAACCTAATAATATTTTAAAAATAATCAATTTTTTCCCCTCTGGCATTTTATAGAGTGATCAATTTTCATTTTTTCTCAGACGATCTGTTGCAGTTTCTCAAGCATTTTTCTCACTCTATAATTGAGAATACTGTAGAACATCAAAACGACAGGTAAAGTTACGAAAACAGATGCCCAGAAAAAAAACGGTATTAGAGATAGAAAGAACAGCCCATCCCAACCAGCCTCACGCTGCGCTAAGGGAACGAAGAACATACCCACATACCCTAAAATGCCTAAGATCAATAGCATACAAGAGATGGCAAATATTCTTTTATATTCTTTCCCAGAAAGACGCAGAGAATTTTGAAAGGAAAGAGGGTTCATTGCTGTATCAAGGGCTAAATCTTGCACTTCCCCCTCTCTTTCACAATTGTTCAATCGCTGCAGAGCAGTTTTTTTCACTTTCCGTGCCATTTTGAACAACAGTGCTAAACGCTTAACAAAAGAGTAATAGATTGCGATGATTGTCATAATAGTAAAAATAGCAACCATAGTAAATATAAGAACAGCAACCACTAACGAAAAGACTATGCTCAAGAATATGAAATAAGTCACTTCTCTCCCCCTATATTGGATTATGTGGCGTGATTAGTCTGTCAGATTGCTCAGGCGCTTTTTCCAGCTGCTGAATCATGTCTTTTAATTCACGGTTCACAATGATGTGCAGTAAAAAGATGGTCGGAAAGAGGAACAGAGCATATCCTAACAGTATCTGCGGCAATAGCAAAAGAAAAGCCTCCCAAGCATTCAAATTAGTGTTGTGCAAAAACTGTATCATTTGCTCTTGCATCTGCTGCATAGACAATCCTTGCAGCATCTCCAAGAAGATTTCCTTAAGTTTTTGTTGCACCATTCCTTGAAATTGTTCCCGAGATATCATATGAGAAAATTCTAGAGAATATATTAGAAAGAAGCCACCGGAAACAACACCCCAAACAACAATGCGAACAAACACATGCAGAAAAGCGAGCAAAGATATGCAGAAAATTATTTTATAATCTTTCGCTGACAAAATCAGTGCGTCTTTAAACGAAAGAATTTTAGATTCTTTCTCAAATGCTGAATATGATACAGTCCCCTTCTCCCCTTGTGCTTTAACAAACTGGTGTTGCGGCTGTGTATCTTTTGTCATGCTTCTATTCCCCTTTCTTCAATATTTTAAGCTTTATTCTATTGCACAGCACCGCCCCTCAATAAGGCTACTGTGTAAAACAGATTCACGCCCTTTCCACTTGACTATATCAAGATAAAGAAAGAAAAGCCAACACAGCGCTACAAAATCGCCAGTGAGTTATAAAAACCAAAGAATATTCAGAAAAAAGCACCGTTGCTTTCCCCACCTTTTATTTACCACCCAACCCGGCACTTATGTGCGAATCTTCAATACACTTTACACATTAGAAGACTCTTTAACAGCTTTAATGAACGTTTTCAATCCCCTCTTTTTAAGAGGTTTTCAAGGGTTGACCGCATAAATGACAACAGCATGCATTTTCCGCTACACGAGTCGAGGGATCTGCCAACCGTTTTGGAGAATATGAAACTGTAGAGCATAAGAGTACAATTCCAATAAAAAATCCTAAAAAGAGAGCAGATCAAAAAGCTCTGTTCTAGGAGGAATGGAAAACAGAGCTTTGCATAATTTACATAAGATGTAAGAGAAAACAACCTCTCTTTTCAAAAATGAACCAGAGGATTATCGCAAGAATTCACAAGAAATGCCTTCGATTTATTTGATAATAAAAGCGTTGACAGTTTGTGCAAACTTTACAAGTCTTCACAACACAATCGAGGTTTTATGCCGCTTATTTTCATGCCATTCTCTGAAATGGAAATACGATTTGCAATGGGAGTCTGACGAGAAAAAGAAAGAATGAAAACCACTTTGAGCAAGACAACGGGCTTTTTCAATCACTTTGATTGCTTTTGACGATAGGAGCATACGAAACTCTGTTGGAACATCACGTTTTCTTTTCTATTCTCAGCAGAAATTATCCATAGATCGTCGTCAACCTGCTCTTCAAAAATATGACACAAAGGGCTTGTACGAACAGCTGTAAGGATAAGCAGACAGAAAGCCAGTTATATGATGGTTGTTGTTTTGCAAATGTTTTAAAAGTCGGAAGATCTCTCCAATTCAGAGCCATTTTATCAGTGGTTTTAGAGCGTTTTTTATCTCATAAAAGCCGGTTCTTTTGCTGTTATCTATCAATCAACATCTAAAACCTAATACAACCGCATCTTTGACACAGAAGGTTAAGACGGTTCAGTCCCTTACGAGCTGTATAAACTTTTGCATCCCCGATGAGCACGAGAAGAGAGTATTGCATTTGTTTTTCTCTGTTAGTGTCATCTCTAAAATGTGCATACAGCCTAATCCTGGAAAAATATAAAGCCGTAAAAGACAAAAACCAGCTGCCTTACTTTCCTCCTTTGAATTGGACTTTCCCAAGCATCCACAACACTGTTTTTTCAATAATGGGGATTGGGTATTGCTTCACGATTTTGTTTCTCACATTCTGAATAGGACCACGCCCCTTAATATAAAACAAAATGCCATTCGATTACCAATTCACGGGCTTGTTTTAAAGACACATCTCTTAAGGCACCAAAGCCCATTTTCACAACAGCGCCCATGAAGGGTATAATGAAAATCCACCGTGCACTACCACCTTACACAGAAAAAACCGGCATTATTACTTCTTTGTCAGCTCAAAATACTACGCCATCCACGGCATTAAGACGATTCGGCATTTTTACTCTTTTCTTAACAATTTTTATCTACACGCTCATCCCGCTTGTAACGTGCAAGCGAATGATTTTGAGTGATTTAAACATAAACAAATTTGAAATGAGAGAATTTCAGGATATTGGAGTGTCTCATTCAAGTTATAAAACGATAAATTATCATTATAAATCAATATTTTATATTATTATGAGGGCTGGCACAACATTGGAGCTGTCAAAGAGTATAATGGTGTGAGTCTGAGGGTGCTGGCGTGCATCTTCATAAGCGTAAAGAGAATGGTGCACGGTGGATTTTTCATTATACCCTTCGGCGCTGTTGTGAAAATGGGCTTTGGTGCCTTAAGAGATGTTTAAGAGATGTGTCTTTAAAACAAGCCCGTGAATATGCACCTCATATGCAATCCAATAGCGTTCTGTTTTGCGTGATGGGTGTAACACCATGAAAGCGTTCGGCATTTTTATTCTTTTCTTGTACAATTTTTATCCAGTTCGTACCCCCACACTCTCTCCGCTTATGACATACAAACAAGTAATTTAAATTGTTTCATGATGAGAGAATTTTACGATATTGGGGGTTCTGTTTCAAGTTGGAAAACGATTATTTATCTTTAAAATCAATATGTTACAAAAGGATAAAAACGATTGCAACAGCAAGCAGCAATCCCGATAAAATCAAAAGCTTTTTATCCAATCATTCCAAGATGAAAACGATGATTTGAAGACGAAAGCAGCTTTGCTCTTCACAAAAGCTTTAAAGCAGCCTTTTTACTTTTGCCTAGAGCGCTCTCCTGTGATCTCACCATGAGAGAGACCCGCAATAAGATGCACGCATGACAAGGAAGAAACATAGACTGCTCTCACCAGAAAGCACAGTGAAAATTAACAAGAAAGAAAAACAGTGTGATAAGTCCAGCTCTATGAGCCTATTTGCCTTAAGGCAATTTTTTACAGATAAAACGGATAATTTATCAGACGTTCTTGTTTTCCTACGCACTTTTCAAACCACCTTTTGA
Organism: Bartonella senegalensis OS02; assembly: GCF_000312545.1. Lineage (GTDB taxonomy): Bacteria > Pseudomonadota > Alphaproteobacteria > Rhizobiales > Rhizobiaceae > Bartonella > Bartonella senegalensis. The sequence continues at coordinate 1,012,583 of NZ_HE997540.1, read as the reverse complement.
ATTGCGCTTTCGGCGGATTCATCAGATATCAAAATCGTATATAAAAAACAATTAATGAAATAAAAACAATCATTTACAAATGAAATGAGATAAACAGCGTTCTCAAGTGATATTGTAGAGAATCTATAAGTGGTGCGGGTGGTCGGACTCGAACCGACACTCCTCTCGGAACCAGATTTTGAGTCTGGCGCGTCTACCAGTTCCACCACACCCGCACACTATATTATATAAGGACAGCTTCATCCATTACCCCCCTGCACTATAGGAAGAAGAACAGATTCGTCAACAGTAGACTTCTTATTTTTAAAAAAATCGTATTATTTTTGCTCCATCGCGATGAGATGGATCTTTTTTCTATTCATTATTATAGAAGATATTATAGAAGGTTTTTCTTATTGGATTTGGTTGAGTTTTGCCCTATCTGATTGACGAAGTGGCTCTCCTCAGAGGATTTATCGTTTCCTTGCTCAAACTGGTTTATAGAGTACAATTCGTAAAATTTTTACCTGTTAAGCTTATGAAAGATCTGATGATATTGAATAAACTAAAGCTTTGGACGATTTCTTTAGCGAATCGACGCACAGCGTCATATTGGCTTGGGTTCATTGCTTTTATTGAAAGTTCTGTTTTTCCGATTCCTGTAGATGTTTTGTATATTCCGATATCCCTTGTGCATCCCAAGAAGTCTTATCGCTATGCCTTTATTGCGACTGTTTGTTCTGTTTTGGGAGGGGTTGCTGGTTGGTTTATTGGTCACTTTGCTTATGACACACTTGCCAAACCGATTTTAGAATTTTACGGTAAAGTTGAAAGTTTTCAAGCATTGAAAAACAATGCGACACTGAAATTTCTTGTTATTTTACTGCTTACTTCAGGTTTTTTACATCTTCCACCTATCAAGATTGTCACGCTTTTATCGGGCGTTATGGGTGTGCATCTTGGACTTTTTATTCTTACCTGTATTTTTGCAAGGGGAGCTCGTTTTTACCTTCTAGCATGGTTAATTAAGCATTTTGGACGTCAAGCGATGCATTTTCTGACCCGCCATTTCAAATGGATTGTTCTGATTGGTTGTGTTACCCTGTTGCTAATCTATGGAATTTTCATAGTTTTTGTGAACAAGCAGCTTTCATTTTAAGGAACATGCTCAATGGCACATAATTTATCTTTTCGGCATCTTCTGCACCAGCATCTTCATGGTGAATCAAACAGAAAAGAGCAGAGTTTATGGGCTTTTTTTCTTGTTTTTTTTCTGTCAAGCATAATAAGCTTAGCACTTGGTTTTGAACATCTTGGAGGATATCTTCCTTGCGACTTATGCCTCATTGAACGTCTTCCCTATTACGGTTCTCTGCCATTTTTGTTTTTAGCCGGTTTTGGAACATGGTTTTTTCGCACATCTTTTTGGGTGCATCTGTTATTTTGGTGTGTTTTTGTCTTAATGACCATCAGTTTTGTTTTAGCAGTGTATCATACGGGTGTTGAATATGGCTTTTGGCCAGCCCCCCCCAGTTGTGGTGTAAACGTGATAAGAAGAACAACAGACGTCAACCAGCTCTTTACTCAATTAAATGCCATCCATCCGCCTTCTTGTTCTGAAGCATCCCTACACTTGCTGTTTCTCTCATTTGCTGGTTGGAATGTCGTGATCAGCCTCTTTTCTATGCTTACCAGCTTATATGTTGCTTCAAAAGGGCTCTTGGCAAGCTATAAAAAACCTTAAACCAGAGCACAACAGCCAAGCTCTTCCCGCACACTCTCCACCCCATAGATGCACGCAGCTCGTACAAAGCATATCTATCAACCTTCTCAAAGCACCGCCATGCCCTCAACACCGGTCACCCGTTTTTCCAAACATCCTCCCTGCACTCCTAGCATGCGCTTCTCATAACTTTCCTCTCTTCAAGCATCAAACTTAAAAACAAAATAACAGATGCAAATATTTTATTGTTTTCTCTCTCTGTACTTACAAGCAATATTTTGATAGAAGTTCGACGCTAGAAAAGCGATAAAATAATAAGTGAGTGGGACCAATAAATACGGATGGTCTGCCATGACTGAGGATAAAAAACCAACGCCTCCTACTCCCCCCCCCGTCACCCAATCTTTTAGATATATGCCAACTTGAAGAACCGCATATCATGATGGAACATGATGGTGATGCATGGCGGGAACATAAACGAGTAGGAGACTTAAATGCTCCCTATACAAAGCCGCCCCATATAAAGCCACGAATCAGCACCACGCATTAGACAAGTTTTTTGGTGCGATTTTCCCCATGATGCGATATTGCCTGAATTTTGGAAAAAACAGCCTGTTTTAGTGCTGTCTAAGAATGCAAGACTCCATGGAAATGTTACCGGTTTTACCTTTTACCACAAAATCACAACGGAATAATCCTGCTGCTTATCCAATACAATCTCCCATAGAACATAAAAAGGCATGGATTATCTGTAATTATGTTACGACAGTTTGTGTCAATCGCTCAAGTTGCTCGCATACGATGCCAAGAGTATCTGAGGAAGAATTTCATAAAATTGTAGCGCTTATGCTCAAATATTTACCACGTTTACACCATTAACTTTTTAAAAAATAAGTTTATATATCGCATCATATACGGCATCAGTAATGGTGGCCGCTTCTCCACAAGGGGAGATAGGAACAAAGGAGTGGATAACCGCTCCTTTCGTGATTTTAAAATATGTGGAAAGATTATAAGCATTATCCCATAACGGAGAGGACAACAGGGTGAAGCCCCCAAATTTCACCAGATGCTGCAAACAACAAAGAGATTGTCGTTTTTGTCCATTAATGTTGGGAAAGCTGTTTCATAAAGAGCAACCTTGAAGAACTGTTTATTCGAGTACTCATTCAGACATCTCTCGCTCTTTATGCTTATTAAGCAAGCAAACGAGCAATATCGTTCTTTTTGCCATCCCAAATGTTGCGACAACTTCTTGGCACGTAAGACGATTCGTAAAAAGCATTTTAGTTCTTTCTTTAATGTTTTTTGTCCACAGGCTACTCCCGCTTAGACGTACAAGCGAAGGGTTTTGAGTGATTCAACATAAACAGATTTGAAATAAGAAAATCTCACGATACTCAGGAGCCAACTCAAGAAAAGTAACGCTTATATCATTATAAATCAATGTTTTATACATGAAAATCAACCCCAATGAAGCGCTGCATCTTACCCGCCTCTCTCACGAGAAAGAGCACCAGCACAAACCTCTCATGAGACTCTTCATTCATCCCCTCTCCTCCACCAAAACGCTTCCTTTGGAGAAGCCATCCAGCATTTTGTTTTCCCCTTTTCACAGACAGTTTTTCTGCCCAGGTGGTGTTTTTAGCCAGTTTTTTATTCTTCTCATAGAATTTTTATTCTTCTCATAGAGAAACGCACTTTATTTCTCATCCCTTTCTTTTCTCAGTTCTTTAATTTTAGATTGACTTTCGTTGTTTTTCTCTTATATCTTTAGAATTATTCTAAAGTGCAAAGGAACAGAAAATGTTGAGATCGTTTTTTTCATTTGTACAACGTAAAGCTCTGTTCTTTCGTTCAGCACAAAGAGTAATATTTCGAGCGCTCAAAGCAAAAGAACAGCGTGTGGCTCTTTATCTAAGATATGCAAAAGCTTTAGAGTTTTATTCTCCTAAGCAAGCAGCAATTTTTACCGCAATGAGCATGCAAGAGCTTGAAAATTATAAGCAGCTTCTGTGCCTTTCTTGTAGCAATCGCGCAGGAACGATAGATTCAGCGTGTGGTCGGTCTGCTCTTTTAGCAAGCAAACGATCTCATACACACTCCCAAACGAAAACGACAACGCACACCACCAAAAAGCCATCGAAAGCACAAAAGCAAACGCTTTTAACATGGATTCAGCCTGGTCTTGCAGGCTTAATGGATGGCTCTGTTTCTACGCTTGCTCCAATTTTTGCAGCAGCTTTTGCAACAGGTGATACGCACCAAACCTTTTTGATAGGGCTGTCAGCTTCGATTGGAGCAGGTCTTTCAATGGGCTTCACAGAAGCAGCTCATGATGACGGTAAATTATCAGGCCGAGGTTCTCCGTTGAAAAGAGGCCTTGCCAGCGGCATTATGACAACAATAGGAGGATTAGGTCACGCGCTTCCTTATTTGATCCACTCTTTTTACGTCGCCACAATTATTGCATTTATTATTGTTTTCTTCGAACTCTGGGCCATCGTATGGATTCAAAATAAATTTATGGCGACTCCATTTTGGCGAGCATCTTTACAAGTGCTCATTGGTGGCGCTCTAGTTTTTGCCACGGGTATTTTTATCGGTAGTATCTGAAAATAAACGCTCATGAAAAGCACAAATTCATTATACAAAATAAACACGAGAAATCATTTTCCCATCTGTAAACTTTTGCTGTCTTGTTTTGAAAAGACTGTTTTGTTACAGTTGTGTTTATTGTTTATATTCTGGAGATGCTTTGACCATGCCCTATGAGCAGCTGAACAACCAACAGTCCTCTTCCCAACAGTTCTCTTCTTTGTCGCAATCATCTCCTCCCCCCTCACCACAAGCAACTTTATTGATCGAACGCCTTGACCACGGACAAGGTTTAGAACTTCCTCACTACGCCACAGCGGGATCTTCTGGTCTTGATCTTCGAGCAGCACTTGCTGAAGAGGAAACAGTTGTGCTTGCTCCTGGACAGCGGGCCCTCATTCCAACGGGACTGATCTTTCATTTGTCTCCTGGATTTGAAGCACAAATACGTCCCCGTTCTGGCTTAGCCTTAAAGCACGGCATCACATGCCTTAATACACCAGGCACAATTGATAGCGATTACCGCGGTGAAGTCAAAGTTTTGCTTATCAATTGTGGACAAGAAGACTTTGCCATTACACGTGGCATGCGTATTGCACAAACGGTTATCGCACCTGTTCTTCAAGTCAATGTTTGCACCCTTGCACCAAAGCAAAATGGGTGCACAAAAAACAATGCGGGTTTAGGAAGCCGAGGCACAGGGGGCTTTGGTTCCACAGGGCACGATTAAGAGCAGCCCATTGCGTAAGCAGGAAACGATTATCCCAGCCCCAGCACAGCATATGCTCACTCCAACGGGACTGATCTTTCATTTGTCTCCTGGATTTGCAGCACGAATACGTCCACGCTCTCACTAAACCTTGAAGCACACCATCACATGCCTTAATACACCAGGCACAATTGAGTGCGTTTAGCCGGTAGTGAAGTCAAAGTTTTGTGCATTCAATTGTAGACAAGAAGACTTCACCATGAAACAAAGCATGCGTATTGTACAAACGGTTATCGCACCTGTTCTTCAAGTCAATGTTTGCGCCCTTGTACCAAAGCAAAATGGGTGCACAAAAAACAATGCAGGAAGCCGAGGTACAAAAGGTCGAGGCAGAAAAAAACCAAATGTTGGATAATTTTAGTGCAACAGGACAGGATTAACAGGATAAAGCAGAAATAAAGGACAAAGCGGTCTCTCTCTTGGCAATCTATTTATTTTACAGGAGAAACAGTTTCCACCGTAGCCGTATGGGCGTTTACCGCATCGCTTGTCACCGCCATACCAGCATCACCTGTAACATTGATCCCTACAGTTTCTGTCTTACCTGCTGTTCCATCACTTGTTGCACCTTGTGCAGCAACATTGGAAGATTTTTGCAGCCCCATAAGACCGACTTTTGTATATCCAGCAGTACGTATTTGATTAAGCAAATCCACCACAGCTCCATAATCGATTTCACTATCAGCTTTGATCAAAATCTTTGTCTCTCGATTTTGGTTTGTTTCCTTCAACAAGACTTCTACAAAGGTTGTTCTGCTAACAAGATGATCAGCAACATAAAGAGAATGATCTTTCTGCAAAGTCACATAAAGGGGCTCGTCAGGCTGGATCATAGAAGGTGCGTGAGTAATAGAAGGTAATTGAACGGGAATAACAGAGGTCGCCAAAGGTGCAGCAACCATAAAAACAATAAGCAACACCAAAACGACATCAATGAAAGGTGTAACATTGATCTCGTTGTGCAATCCACCTTCATCGAGATCCCAATCCTCACTAAAGTTTGCTTTCATTGTTTATGACTTTTCTGTTGTTTGGGTCTATCGAGTTCACGACTCAAGAGTCTCTCAAGTGCAGCAGCAATATCGCCCAAATCATTGCGATAACTGCTCAAAGCACGCATCAAGCTATTATACATCACCACAGCGGGAATAGCTACAAAAAGGCCGATAGCCGTTGCAAGCAAGGCTTCAGCAATTCCAGGAGCCACAACATCAAGCCGTGTTGTTTGCGATTCAGCAATACCGATAAAAGAATTCATGATTCCCCAAACGGTTGCAAAAAGACCAACAAAGGGAGCAATAGCGCCAATAGTTGCAAGAACAGCGCTGCCACATGCAACACGGCGTGTAGCAGCCAACAAGCAACGCGATAAAAGTGAATGCACACGCTCCTTCAAGCCTTCATTAACATCACGAGCAGTCTCTTCATATCGCGCAATCTCTGCATAGGAGAAAGCATCTTCACAAGTAGCCGTTTGTCCACCCTGTCTTTCACTGGAATCTTCCGTTGCAATAAAATTGACCTTTTGCGTGGAAAGATAGACCTCTTTCAGCATTTCTTTTAAAAAAAACACACCAGGTCCTTTGCTGTCTTTCAAGCTAGCAGCCAAACGTGTCAAGGTTTGAGCACTCAAAACCACGCGCAGTTCATGACGCGCTCTTCGTTTTGCCAAGGTAATTTCAATGATCTTCACAAAAGCGATTGTCCAAGATGCCAGAGAAGCCAGCAACAATAGCACAATAACGGCTTTCACCACAAAATCAGCAGCCATAAACATAGAAAAAGGAGAAAGATCATGCGCCGCAAATACAGCAGTTTGGGTGTCTAAAGGTACTGTTTCAGATTCCATTTCTGTCTCACATTATTGTGGTTTTTACTTTATTGATTTTACATCTGTGCCATCAACCGGCGTAGCATTTCTTTGCCACAATACCACTTCCCTTTTCATGCCACCCTACGCTGAGTCTAAAAAATAAAACTTGATAAATCGAGTATAGTTTTATTTCAGGAAAAACCTCTTTCAAGAGGGACTAATGAAGAATTTTTTCCTATACACAATTAAAATCCGTTTATCTTAAAACAGCAACCGCATTTTTCTAAAGGATTAAAGCAGCCAAATGCTTTTCACAGGCAACACGGATCAAAAAAGCAAGAATGATTTTATCAAAAACAATTTAAAATTGCCCAAAGCGCTGGAACTAAAAAAATTGTTTAACGTTATGCAAGCAGTGAAAATTTTTACTCCAAAGCAAATGATCACGATGAACACACAAGAATGATAACGCGTAAGAATGATTTAAGAGAGGGCAAAAGCATTATGGCCAATAATAAAACCACAGAGCATAATAAAACAGCATCAGAAAGAGATCTACAAACACAATTAGAAAAGCTACGCACTGAAATTTCCGTTATCACCTCAACATTGACAGATCTTGGTGCGAGCAAATTGAACAGAGCCCAAAATAAGGCGGAAGCACTGTATAATTCTGCCAAGGAAAATAGTGAAGACATTCTCTCTCAAGCAAAAGACAAAATCGGCGACCTTGAACAAACCATGAACGAATGCGTTCGTAAAAATCCTGGCAAAAGCGTTCTGTTTGCGGCAGGGTTTGGTTTTATTCTAGCACATTTATTGCGTCGTTAAGGCATGCTTATGTTTCTCGCGCCTCTTTTAAACCATCTTGTCGGTGGGGGGCTGAAAAGCACCGTCAAACAAGTCCGTCTCCAAGCGATTTGCTTTGTAATTATTGGCATTTCCTTATTTATGTCTTTGATCTTTTTATCTGTCATTGGTTTTATTGCGTTATGTTCAATGATGAAACCTGTTACAGCAGCCAGTGTGGTGTTTTTCCTTTGGCTTTTTCTTGCAGCCTTAGGCATTTTAATCGGCCGCTTTCTCAAAGCCTATCAGCACTATGATCAACAAAAGAAATCGGAGGAAAGGCGCCATCAACTTATGACAGAGGCAACACTTTCTAGTGTTGCATTGCTTAGCAAACATTTACCCTTTGCGAAATTGAGCGTTCCGATTCTTGGACTTGCAACTTATTTCTTGTGGAAAAAAGAGAAAAAAGACCGTTTTTAAGATCAAAGTCTGTATTGTACATCTCATCCCCCGAGGTACTTTCTCCATACGCGAGAAGGTATCTCTTTTGCCTCTCATCGAGCAATGTTTTAGAAGCCTTCATCCTTACAGGTGTAGAGAGAACAACAAAAGAAATCGGATGAAAGACGCCATCTACTTATGACAGAGGCAACACTTTCTAGTGTTGCATTGCTTAGCAGACATTGACCTTTTGCGAAATTGAGCGTTCTGATTTTTGGACTTGCAACTTATTTCTTTTAGAAAAAAAAACCATTTTTCAGATTAGGATATGCCATTGTACATCTCTAACCATTGTACATCTCTAACCATTGTACATCTCTAACCATTGTACATCTCTAACCATTGTACATCTCTAACCATTGTACATCTCTAACCATTGTACATCTCTAACCACCGCAGTGTTTTCTTGTCTTAGAAAAGAAAACACCCTTTTTGTTTTCCCAGTCTTTTTCCCTTAAGTTTTGGAATAATCTTAATTTGTCTCGTTATCATGAAGCAAAAGGGCGATTTCCACACAACCTCTTATCTTAATCACTCCCCCATTCTCGTCTGTCACTTGCAAAGCAACACTTGTACCAAGCAAAACGAAATAAAACCACTAAGCAAACCCTTGCCTTCTTTATCGCAATAAAAGCTCACCCCCTCATGACCATATGGACTGCCTGCTGCTCATACGGTGCTTTAATGATTGCCTCCTTTAAAATACGGACCATCTTGTTAGGAATAGCTTTTACACGCTCTTGATAGAATTCGCTTTTTTATTGATTATGGAACCTGCTTTGTATTCTCCGATGTTATAAAACCCTCCCTCCCAATAATAAAAAACCGCATTTGCAGGGACTTTAAACTATATTTCATCCTCTTTAGAGACAAGACATATAAGCACAACAGTGTTATTCAATGCGATTGACTACACTTTAGCAACGCAAATAACACATATTGATACATTCAGTGTGAATCAGTTAAAAAACTTTATTATCATAATCGAGGTTTAAGCGATAAAATCCTCATCCATAACACTCATCGTAATATTGATAGCTTTTTTTTCGATAGCAGTTTTATCAAGATATACGAGCTTAGCGTAGGGAGTTTAGAATAGTACGATAGACTTACAAAGAATATGTACGTAAAAATAATTATAAAGGCTGAGAATACCACCAGAAATTAAAAAAAGCAAAAGAATCGGTAGGAATATTTAAAAACGTTGATGGGAAGTACTGTAGACATACCCCATGACAATAACCAATTTTGGAGGTATTTAATAACATTGCCAAGCAATCCCCCCAAAATTTGATATTTTAAAACATTATCCCAGAGTGCTTGTTTTTTGTGGACGCTTTGCTGATTTATGGCAAGGTGACAAAACTATGCCAAAACTTGTCTTTAATGACTTAAAAACTGAACTTGAAAAGTTTAAAACTCACGCAATGCAATACAAGAATAGTGGGATCGTATAGAACATACTTTCTTCAAGTCAAAATTTGGAACGAACTTTAATGATCCAATGTTTGAGTACGCAGAAAAATTTTTGGATTCTCCAAATGGCCTTATCATAAAGGAACAAACTATTCGTACAGAGCATTTGATAATAGGAAATGAGCTTACTCGTTTTAGAAACACAACTCTAATGTGCGCTACTGCTAACAGCGTATATCGTGAAATGATGCCCGAAGGAAACGTAAGACCACCAGTGAGATAGAGCACTTTTGAAAAATGGCAGCGATATTTAAAACGTTTTTAAACTAACGGTCAAAATGCTTCTAAAATCTCTTAAGAGCTCTCTCTAATGCATTTACAAGATACGATAATTTCTAATTTTCTATAACAGTACTGGAAGCACTACATAAAGGCTATACTGTCTAGAGAGGCATTATGCTTTTTTTATTGCTTCTATAATGACGTATTTTTTTCAAGCCACTGTAAAACTATTTTAATCTGAAATTTGTCGACACATCATCATACAGAGCACTAGATCCTAAATCCTTCACATTTCCTTAAAGCGCAAGCCCCCACAAGCGCATCATGATGTGCGAGAGCACCGACCATTTCTGTTACAATAGCCTCCAAAACTTCTCTCTCATCGCCTTCGACCATCACACGGATAATGGGCTTGTTTTTAGAAAAGTAAATCACCAACCAAAGCTTTTTTGCCAAACATAAAACAACCGATCAGCAACTTCATCTCTCACCTCAACCAGCCAATTTGCACACTCTTGCTCTTCCGCAAAAACAAGTCCCTCTTAAAAAAACTTTCTCAATATAGCTCGTAAATTTTGCATTGATACATGCAATCATCAGACGAATTACAGGCTCTGTCCCAGAAGCACGTATCATCTGTCAAAACTTTTTCTTAAAAAATATTCCTTGATTATTCGGCAAATTCTCTCATCACCTTCACGCTCTCTCAAAGCAAGGACACAGTTTTGCAAGAGTATTATGATATGCAAGAGCCTCCCCTCTCGTATCATCGCATCCAAAACAGATCACACTTTTTGCTAAAAATCTTGGTTGATGATTGCGAAAATTACCGCAATAAAACTCAAGATTTCTCAAGGCAAGCCTCCACAGGCGCATCATGATGTGCGATAACATCCACCATTTCTGTCACAACAGTATCCAAAACGTCTTTCTCATCGCTTTCCCCCATAATACGAATGACAGGCTCAGTTCCAGAAGCACGAATTATCAGCCTTGCTTTTTTTCCCAAACGCTGTGTTGCTTGCTCTATTGCCGTTTTGACTGGATCTTTTTTCAGCACATTTTTGTTTTTAATCGTTACATTTTTGCAAATTTGTGGCACAGATTCAAAGCGCTGACACAGATGGCTCATAGAACTTTGACTTGTCTGCATACAAGCCAAAATCTGCAAAGCAGCCACTAATCCATCTCCGGTTGTACCAAAATCACTGAGCACAATATGCCCCGAAGCTTCCCCTCCAACATTATATCCCTTTTTACGCATCGCATCGACCACATAGCGATCCCCCACCTTTGTCCGAACAAGATCTAAGCCTTTACTGTTTAAGAAGCGTTCGAGTCCAAGATTTGACATAATCGTTGTCACAACACCATTACATTGCAAGCGTCCCGTTTTATGCCAATGTTCAGCGATAACAGCGATCAACTGATCCCCATCAACGGTTTGTGCTTTTTCATCGACAAGAAGAACACGGTCTCCATCCCCATCGAGAGCAATGCCCACATCAGCGCGCACTTCATGAACTTTTTGTTTTAAAGAAGCCAAATCAGTTGAACCACATTTGTGATTAATATTGGTACCATTTGGCGTATCATTAATCGCAAAAACCTCTGCTCCCAATTCCCATAAAGCGCGCGGAGCCGCCTTATAAGCAGCCCCATTGGCGCAATCGACAACGATACGCACATGATCCAAACGAACATCCCGTGGCAAAGTTCGTTTGGCATATTCGATATAGCGGTAAATATCCCCTTCGACTCTTTTTGCGTAGCCAATTTCGGCAGAACTTGCCAAAGATTTTGAAAGATCTGTATCGATCAATTGTTCAATTTTTTCTTCTATTTCATCTGAAAGCTTAAAACCATCAGGACCAAAAAGTTTAATACCATTATCATAAAAGGGATTATGGGAAGCAGAAATCATCACCCCCAGATCAGCACGCAACGAACGACAGAGCATAGCAACGGCAGGTGTTGGCACAGGTCCCAATAAGAAAGCCTCCATTCCAGCAGCAGTAAATCCTGAAACCAAGGCATTTTCGAGCATATAACCAGACAAACGGGTATCTTTCCCAATCACCACACGACGCGACTGACGTTGTGATCGAAACAAAACCCCTACAGCCATTCCCACTTTCATAGCAAAATCTGGTGTCATGGGAAAAACATTGGCTTTGCCGCGAATTCCATCTGTACCAAAATATTTCTGTGGCATCCCTCTTTCCTTTATACACACTTCATTTTTTTGCAGTCTTAACCAAGCAGAACTCTCATAGCACAAAACCTTTCAAGAGGTCATTGAGTTCCACCATTTTTTCAGACAATCAAGACACCCACCCCACATCTATCTCCTCGCACAAATCTCTGATTTTTTAAAACCTCGAAACCATTTACTATACTTTTATGCCCTCCACATTCAACAATGTTTTTTATAATTCGTTTGTCTCTCCGCCGGCTCTAAAACAGCACAAAGATAACCACGCATTCTCTCACACTATAATTCACGCTCTTGCTAAAACAACATCAGCTTGCTCTGGCATTTCTGTAAACTAAAAATGTATACAATCCCTTGCCACAATCTCCTAACACTAAAATGCACACCTATTTTTAGGCCCTCTTGGCAAACATGAAAGCAATGCACTACCTGTTTTTATATTGCCTTCCAAACTGAGAATACGGCACTATATCGTGTTGTTCTATAATACCTTTGTCTCCTCCACCGGCTCTAAAATACCACAAGATAACCACGCACCCTCTCACACCCATGCCTTCATGCTTTTGCTAAAAACTCCACCAGCTTGCTCTGGCATTCCTCTAAACGAGGAACAAAACTCCTTATCGCAATCTGCTAAATCCAAAACGCACCACCTGTTTTATGCGCTTTGGCGAATCCGAAAGCAATGCACTACCTGTTTTATATTCCCTTTTAAAAGACCTCCTCAAAGCTTTAAGGCAAAATGCTCATTTTGCCTTAAAGAATTTGATGTAGGATTTTTTGCAAAACAAAGCCCCTCAAGCTTCGTTAGAAGGTTCCTGTTTGCCTTTACGTCCAGCAGCATTCAAGTCTTTTTCAGCATTTGCTTTACTTGCAGAAAGGTTATCTGCTTTGGGAGGGTTCTTTGTGCTTTGTGCTTTTTTCTCAGCCCCAAGAGATTTTTCTTCTTTAGACTTGGCATCATTGCGTTTAGCATGATTGGATTTTATTTTTTCTGTTCCAGCTTTTAGCTTTTGCTTCTCTTCCTCTGCTTTCTGCGTATCTTTTTCATTGAGTATTTCTTGATCGGATTCGGCTTTACTTGCTCCCGTTTTAGGAACAGAAGAAGTCCGCGGAGCAGCATTTTCATCTTTTTGGGTTCGTGAAGGAGGCTTTCCTGCGATAACTTCTTGAATTTCAGCACCGGTTAAAGTCTCATATTCCAACAAACCTTGGGCAAGAGCGAACCATTCTTTCTTTTTTGTTTTTAAAATTTTGGTAGCATTTGTATAAGCATCATCAATAAGCTTACGCACCTCAGCATCGATCATACGTGCTGTTTCTTCAGAGACATTTTGTGTTCGTGCAACGGAATGCCCTAAAAAGACTTCATCTTGGTTATCACCATAAGCGACATTTCCCAGCAAATCAGAAAAGCCCCATCGGGTAATCATTGCACGTGCTAATTTTGTTGCTTGTTCGATATCAGAAGACGCCCCAGAAGTGATATTTTCTTTTCCGAATTTCAATTCCTCGGCTACACGTCCACCCATCATAATAGCCAGACGAGAAATCATCCACCGATAGCTCATGGAATAGCGATCACCCTCAGGCAATTGCATCACCATTCCCAAAGCCCTTCCCCTTGGCACGATTGTTGCTTTATGAACGGGATCAGCCACAGGCACATTAAGAGCGACGATAGCATGACCTGCTTCGTGATAAGCGGTCAGTTCTTTTTCTTCTTGTGTCATAGCGGTTGAGCGGCGTTCAGCCCCCATCATGACTTTATCTTTTGCATCTTCGAACTCTTGCATGGTGACAACTCTTTTATTGCGGCTAGCAGCCATGAGAGCAGCTTCATTGACAAGGTTCATCAGATCAGCACCAGAAAATCCTGGCGTTCCTCTTGCCAAAACTTTCATATCCACGTTAGGAGCGAGCGGCACATTGCGCACATGCACTTTTAAGATTTGTTCACGACCAGAGACATCAGGGTTTGGCACGACAACTTGTCGATCAAAGCGCCCTGGTCTTAACAAAGCAGGATCGAGGACATCAGGACGGTTTGTAGCAGCAATGAGAATAATACTTTCATTGGGTTCAAATCCATCCATTTCGACAAGCAACTGGTTTAAGGTTTGCTCTCGTTCATCGTTTCCGCCTCCTAATCCGGCACCGCGATGACGCCCGACAGCATCGATTTCATCGATAAAGATAATACAGGGGGCATTTTTTTTAGCCTGTTCGAACATATCACGCACACGGCTTGCCCCAACACCGACAAACATTTCGACAAAATCGGACCCTGAAATGGTAAAGAACGGTACATTGGCTTCACCAGCCACAGAGCGCGCCAGCAAAGTTTTACCTGTTCCTGGAGGACCAACAAGCAAAACACCACGTGGAATACGGCCACCTAGGCGTTGAAATTTTTGTGGTTCGCGTAAAAAATCGACAATTTCCTGTAAATCCTGCTTTGCTTCTTCAACGCCAGCGACATCCTGAAAGGTAACGCGCCCTTGGGCTTCATTGAGCAATTTTGCTTTTGATTTGCCAAATCCCATTGCCCCCCGCGATCCACTTTGCATTTGTCGCATAAAGAAGATCCAAGCCCCAACGATAATCAAAACAGGCAACAAGGAAAAGAGAAGATTGAGGAAGATACTATTGCCAGAACTTTCAGGAACAGCTTTAACATTTACATTTTTGCTTTCCAATTTTTGTATCAAGCCTGGATCCCGTGGAGCATAAGTTGAAACGATTCTGTTCTCAACGGTTTTTCCTGTTAACTTTTGTCCTTGAATAGTGACAGCCTGAAGCTCATTATTCTCAACTTTCTGCAAGAATTCGGAATAGGAGAGCTCTCCACCTCCGGAACGTTGGCTATCTCCATTAAAGAGAGAAAACGATACAATCAAAATCAAGGCAATAACTCCCCAAATGAGGAGAGAGCGGTAATTGGAATTCATATCAACTCCACTTAATAAAATACAAATTTTAACGAGCTACCCCTTAACATATAACCTTGTCAGCCCCTTGCCAAGATATGAGAGGGTGTTTATTCTCTTTTAGAGTGATTTTTCTTTATCTTTTCACCTCAATATCAAAAAAAGGCCGCACGACATTGACAAAAGCTGCATCTTCGCAAGACACAAGCCAATCGAAAGGAGCCATAACGCGCTTTATGGTGAGAGTGTTTTGCACAGCAATGTGATCAGTTAACTCTGGAATATCCCATCCCTTGTCATTTGAGATCATCAGCAGCGATTTTAGAGCGGGAAAATGGATGTTTTCAAGATTGAAATTGTTATTTTTGCAGAGAGATTTCAACTGTTGCACCTCAGCTGCTCCAACTTTTATGGCATTATGACCATGATTTGTAATCTGATAGCGCCCGTCCCATAAAAAGGTTTGTCCTTTTTCAACGAGAGCTTCTTTGATATTGCGCGCTTCACGCCAAAAAGCGATTCCGTTTCTGTTATATTCAATAACAGATCCTGCATAAGTAAAGCGCTGTTTTTCTGGAGAATGAAGAGAAATTTTTTGAACAAGGCTGCTTAATTTTTTATGAGGGAGCAAATAGAAGCCTCCACCCATCAAGACAGTGAAGAGCCCCACGACAAAAGGAAAATCTGGATTTTTTTGTAAGAATGGCGCAGGCTTTGCAATAAAACAACGTCCATATTCAACAGTGATATCCAGCGCTAAAATCAGATCAGCAATATTTTTTGCCTTTTGACGACGTTGAAGCGTCGCTTCATGAACGTTTTGCACAATAACGGCGAACTTTTGGGGATGAAGGGATTGACGCACACGCACGCGTTCAAAATTGCGATCTTCATTGGTTGGATCCTCAATCCATGTTTTTTCCTTTAAGCGTAAATAAGCGCGCAATGTTTCACGCTTTACACCAAGGAGCGGACGAATTAAGCGCACAGTTCCACGCAACAGCGCTTCACGCGGAATACAAGATAAACCGCGCTCATAGACCAACCCATCGTTTTTTTTGGCAATATCTTCTCCACGATCTCCCGCTGCAGTCCCCTCACACTGCTCTGCAAAATCTTGCCTGTGCAAAACACCCGCAAGGTCTCCTGCCCCCACTCTCTCACACTGCTCTACAAAGGCTTGCCTGTGCAAAAGAGCTGCACTCTTTTGAAGGCGTTGAAACCGCATTTGATAAGTTTCAACCTGATCATTAAGCGTATGCCCTGTCATAATAAGTGTTGCGCCTTGTTTTTGTGCTTCTTGAAAAAGGAGATCATAGCGTGCGACACGAGCACTTGAAGCGATATGGGTCTTTGGCTTTTCACCCTCCCAGCGCACAATGCGATGTTCAATATGATGGACACGACAAATTTCCGCAACGGTTGAAGCTTCACGTGCTGATTCTTGACGCAACTGATGATCAACGGTCACAACAACCATTTCCGGAGCAACAGAGAGAGTTTTCAAATGGTCTTTGACCAGAAACAACAAAGCGAGCGAATCACTTCCGCCTGAGACTGCAAGTATCAACTTTTGACACTGAATAAAATCTGATATTTTAAAGAGATTTCCTGCCAGTCTAACGCACACTGTGAACGATTCCACTCCTTTTTAGAGGCTTACAAAAGACAGACTCCAACGTGTTCTGATGTTTTGATCTTTTTG
Organism: Bartonella senegalensis OS02; assembly: GCF_000312545.1. Taxonomy (GTDB): domain Bacteria; phylum Pseudomonadota; class Alphaproteobacteria; order Rhizobiales; family Rhizobiaceae; genus Bartonella; species Bartonella senegalensis. Next base: position 995,860 of record NZ_HE997540.1, on the reverse strand, counting down.
CAAAAAGTGCACAAGCCTCTTTATTCTGTTCAAGGGCAACCATACTTCTTGCTAATTTGAGCAAAATATCGGAACTATAAAGCTTCTTTTTATCTGCATACCATACATGAAGATAAACTTGTGCTGCTTCATGATAACGTTTTTGTCCCAACAGCGCTTCTGCCAACCAAAACAAAGCATCATCACTCAAAGGATCTTTTTTATAACGCTGTTGAAAAGCACAAAAGGCTTTTTCGGCATCAACATAATTGGCAGAAAGAATGAAGTCATACCCTTTTTTATACAGTGCTTGAGAAGAGAAAAGAGAGGAATCTTCACCATGATTTGGTTCGATATGATCTGTTTTTTCATGCGTTTTTTCTAAAAAGTTATATGCTTCTTTTACACGCCCCTCTATTTCCTCTACATCTTTATACATTTCTCTGAGATGTTCACCAGTCTCTTTCACAGGATCATGCATTTCTTGCAAACGGCTTTTATCAGTATGACTTTCCCCATCAGCAACAGTTTTCTCACCACCTTTTGCGCTCTGCTCCTTCCACTCTTCCTTTACAGCCTGCAAATTTTTATCCACATCAGCACTCTCAAAAGCACAGGGATAAACAGCAGAGTCTTTTTTATCAAAAAGCTGATGGAACTGCTTTTGCACATTTTGCAAACTACTATGTTCAAGCACCATCCGTATATTATGCAAGAGTTTATCCAAATCATAGTCTTTAAACAGAGTCTTCTGATTTTCTAAAATAAACTCTCGACTTTGCACCATTCCCTGCAAAGAGGGGTCTGTAGCAGCTTTGTCTACCGCATTAGCAGCCTTATCCGTGGCAGCATCAACAGCCTTCTCTACCGCC
>NZ_HE997540.1:989992-994312 GCF_000312545.1 Bartonella senegalensis OS02 | reverse complement strand
CCGCATCAGTAGCCTTATCCGCCTCAGTAGCAGCCTTATCCGTGTTATGAGAATCCGAGTCATGTGTAAAATATTGGGAAACCCACCGTGCTGAACTTTGAGCAAAAGAAGCAGAACAGGCAATAAAGATCGCCATATAAAAGACAATTTTCTTGTTTTTTTTACAATACATCGACATACTTTTCTCCCCTTAAGAACCAATCGAACGATTTAAGCAAACCGTTGTTTTTTTTAATAACTGTTCATATTATTAATGGTAGTAACAGCACGTCGATTTTGGTTCCAACAGGAAATATCGTCACAGACTGCTACAGGTCTTTCTTTTCCATAAGAAATTGTTTGCATCCGTTGCGGAGAAACACCAAGAGAAATCAAATAATTGCGTACAGCAACAGCGCGGCGCTGACCAAGAGCTAAATTATATTCACGCGTACCACGTTCATCAGCATGACCTTCAATGACAATAGAATAGAAGGGATAACGCAACAACCATTCTGCTTGGCGTGTTAAGATAGCTTCGGCGTCAGGCTCAATGGAAGAAGAATCGAGAGTAAAGAAAACGCGATCTCCAACATTAACGGTAAAATCCTGCCCTGAACCTAAAGAGGCCTGATCATTTGAAAAGGAGCCGTGCATACCGCTAAGTGCACTGACATTTTTCTTACCGCATCCCACTAGAGACAGTGAGAAAAAAAGGGCCCCAGCGAAAGGCTGAAGGATAATATTTTTGAGAGAGCGCATGTAGTGATTCTCCTTAGTTATTAAAAATGACTATTGAACTGAGATATATTCTTTCAACAGCGCTTCAAGGATAACCGTTAATTGCTAATGAAGAAAAAATATTTTTTATTTTTTTCCCAACCATTCTTTTTTAGTCTCCAACAGCTTTCTCCCCAAGAGTTCTTTCCCCAGGGCTCTTTCTCAGGAGCTTTTTCCTAAGAGCTTTTTTATTGAGAGTCTTTGAGCCTCAACCTGCAACCGAGTCCTTTACCATGCATCATTCTGTTGATGCATCATCCTCACGATTTTTCTGCAATGCATTGAGTTTAGCAAAAACTTTATCAGCATCGAAATTCTTGTTGAAATCCTGTTCATGTTCCGCTTCATGGAGAGCAACATTTTCCGTAACCGATGCAGGAAGTAAGGACCTGTCTTCCTCTGGAGAGAGAGGGCGATTTTTTGCAGCACGCTGGAGCTCGATATCCAAATCGATTTGCAAACACAAGCCAAGCCCTACTGGATCGAGAGGGACTAAATTAGCACTATTCCAATGGGTTCGATTGCGAATTTGCTCAATAGTTCCTTTTGTAGTTCCAATCAAGCGTGCAATTTGTGCATCTTTTAACTCAGGATGATTGGTCACTAGCCATAAGATACCATTTGGGCGATCTTGACGTCTTGAAAGAGGGATATAGCGCGCCCCTTTACGTTTTTTCTCTGGAATATGAACTTTTGATTGAGAAATTTTCAAGCGCGCATTTTTGTCTGCTTCCACACGTGCAATTTCACTGCGTGTCAACTGACCAGAACTAATGGGATCGAGTCCTTTAATACCATAAGCAGCATCACCATCAGCGATAGCTTTTACTTCCAACACATGCAATTTACAAAATTCTGCAATCTGATCAAAAGTAAGCGCTGTATTATCAACCAGCCAAACAGCTGTAGCTTTGGGCATCAAAAGTTGCGTTGCCATCTCTATAATATCCTCTTATTCGCCTTTTAAACAGGCACGTTTTGCCCACTTTGGAGCTCTGGAGTCTTCTTTCCTATATTGTCAGGCTCTTTTACCCGCTCCGATAAAGCGAGACATGGAATAAACCATTTTTCCCATGAAATTACATCCTGTTATAGCCTGATTTTTGATTGACGACAAGACACCAGTCTGATGTGTTTCTCAAGAAAGCCTCTTTACCTTTACGGGGATTTTTTTTATGAAAGAGTTTACTCGATCACTTCACCTTATGATACGATGAATTTGTTGGTAGATTTTTAGCATATTTATCCGGTCGCAATGGGTGTTTGACCGCCTAAATTGAGGGGTCTTTGAGAACTGAAAGGAAAACCCCCAAAAAAACTGAAAGGGAAGCCATGGCAGGCCATTCACAATTTAAGAATATTATGCACCGTAAAGGGCGTCAAGATGCGATGCGCTCGAAAATATTTTCAAAGCTTGCACGTGAAATTACCGTTGCAGCCAAACAAGGCTCTCCTGATCCAGCTATGAACCCGCGTTTAAGGCTCGCAGTACAGAATGCGAAAGCACAATCGATGCCCAAAGACAATATTGAACGCGCCATTAAGAAAGCTTCAGGGGGTGATGTTGAAAATTATGATGAAGTACGTTATGAGGGCTATGGTCCAGGGGGTGTTGCCGTTATTGTCGAAGCTTTAACAGATAACCGCAACCGCACTGCTTCAAACGTACGCGCTGCCTTCACCAAATCAGGTGGTGCACTAGGAGAAACAGGGTCCGTAAGCTTCATGTTTAATCGGATTGGTGAAATCATCTATAAGTCGGAAGCAGGAACAGCTGATAGTATTATGGACGCAGCGATAGAAGCAGGGGCTGAAGATGTGCAATCGGAAGAGACCGGGCATCATATTCTCTGCGCATTTGAAGATATTGGTGAAGTTTCTAAAATACTTGAAGCAAAACTTGGCGAAGCAGAATCGATTAAAACTATTTGGAAAGCCACCACCCTTGCCCCCATCGATGAAGAAAAAGCTTTATCAATTCTAAAGCTTATTTCAACATTAGAAGAAGATGATGACGTGCAAAATGTTTATGCCAATTTTGATGTCAGCGATGAGATTTTAGCAAAACTGTCTGCTTAACTGGAGTGGCAATCCTTAACATATCGATTCTCTGCTGTGCTGTTTTCTTCTTAACTGTTCTCTTCTCATCACCTTGAGAGCCTGTTAACCACTATTGACCAATGAACCAAGTGCACTATTGACCAATTAGCGAAGTATCCCTCCTTTTTCTCACCCCATAAGAAGCCTCGCCTCCCTAGCGGGGCGGCATATATTTTTTAAAAAACCTTCAACCTGAAAGCCCCAAAAGCTTTCTGTCAATTTTTCCTCCATACAATCATTTCAGTATCATCCTCTGCAGACGTATAATGCAATACCATATTGATTTATAAAGATAATAAAAATTTTACAGAGTGCATCTCCCTAGAAGACAGCAAGATTTTCTCATTTTATAAGTTCGCATTCGAAATCAGAAAAACCACGCCCCCGTACCTCACAAAAAAGGCAACCTATGGATAAAAATCACTTAAGAAAAGGGTCACCATGCCTAAACCTACACAAAGCAAGGGAATGCCACACCATGAGGAGTTAGCAAAGAGAATGATGATGCTCTCTTGTGACTTCTCTATAGGAACCTTTCTAACCTTCTCCATGTAATTTTTGTTGTGTCGCCCCTCTTTGAGATCACCACTCCTCTGTCTACAGAGATGTTATCGGCTATCGTTTTCCCCACAACACAAAGGCAAAAACCGCCTCAAAGCAGAACATCTCATTGGTATTATAGATTTTGGTATTATAGATTCCGATTCCGTAAACCTGATGCTCTCAGCCCTAAGGGAAAATTAAAGCGAGAATGATTGAAGCTTAAGGCAGCAATTCCCTTAAAAGAAGAAGCTTTTTATTCAATCACAAAGAAGATGTATAAAGTACTCATATTGACTAAAAAAGCCTCTGTTGATGTTCTTTATAGAGATGTTTATCATCATTCTATACGGTTTTGCTCTTTGACAAGAAAAGAAGAACAGGAATATCGCATTGTCTTTATGACTCCTTTTCTTTGTCCTTCTGAAACAAAGCTCTCTCAGCAATAACATGTTTATTTTTATCCCTTCAACACACTAAACTGTTTGAATAAAAGCATTCCGGTCTCTCAAAGTGAGAAGAAAATAGAAAGCTTAACTCCACCAACATAGTATAACTCTGGCTATTGACCGAAATAATAACTCTTCCTGATAAAATCTTGGGCTTTCTTTTGAACCACACTTGCTTTTCATGCTAACTTTCTTATTCACCCACAGCAGAATTTACAGTTTGCAGCACGGGAATGAAGCATGACAAAGGTGGCATAGTCTCTCACAGATTCATCCTCTCTCCTACTCGACAAGTTTTATTAAATCGAATGCGAGTTCCCTTTTTGGCAGCAAATTTCATAAGATTGAGAGATGCTAAGCAACTTGGCATAGTTGCGGTGCTGAGGTGCTGAGGTGCTGAGGTGCTGAGGTGCTGAGGTGCTGAGGTGCTGAGGTGCTGAGGTGCTGAGGTGCTGAGGTGCTGAGGTGCTGA